>CANQJH010000009.1 GCA_947624195.1 uncultured Clostridia bacterium | reverse complement strand
TGTATAAGAACTGGGTTGATAAGCAACTACATAAATAATAAAAACTCACATCTGTACTTTGACGAGTAGATGTGAGTAAACTCTATTCGGCAAAACCACGTTTGTGGAATTGTCATTTCCTATATTTATTATACACAGATTGTTTGTAAAAGTCAACACTTTTCACACCAAAGTATAGGAGGAGAATATTTTATGGGGGCAGAAAAGTATGGAAATGAGTAAATTACCTCCGGCTAAGCTTAGCCGGAGGTAATTTACTTTATTATTTAAAATTTTTTATTAATTTTGCCATGATAATATTGGATATTCTTTGCCTTTTTTCCATGGCTTTGTTTCACTTCCACTGTTAAGTAAATCTACAAAACTTTGTGTTGTCATTTCTCCCTGTTGTCTTGCTTCTGCTTGCTTTTCAACATCTTTTCCATTTATTCCACCTTCGTATGTTCCACTTAAATAATAACAATTAGTTACTTTTGTGTTTTCTTCATTTCCTACTCCAGCAATGCTTCCGAATATTACTATTTATTGCGGCGGTTGCATTTACATAGCCCACATTATAGCAATTTTTTATTTCACTTTCTGTTGTTGAGGCATTTGCATAACATATTCCACCAATGTTTCCTTGAATTGATGTTACTACACCTATATTATAGCAATTTTCTATATACGCTTTTGCATTCCATCCTAGATTGCCTACTATTCCTCCAACAGCACCTCTTCCTGCTATTTCTCCTATATTATAGCTCTTAGAAACCTTGGAATTCGTTGAAATATCTCCTGCAATTCCTCCTATACTAGTGGCAAGACAATTATTCTCTGAATCTCCTATTTTACCTTCATTATAGCATGAATCAATTATTGCATTAATACCTGCAACTCCTACTATGCCTCCCAATTCTATACCTTGAATGGCATACACTGTACCTATGTTATGGGAATTCATTATAGTACTATTATCACAAATTCCCGATATACCTCCGGCTGTTAAATGAATATTATTATCCTCACTATTTAGTTTTCCTTTTGATATTATATTATTATTGTTTATACAATTGTTTATTGTTGATTTATTATAACATCCTCCTACTATCCCTCCTACAAATTGATTTCCTGTTACTTTTCCATTGTTGGTTTTAATATTTTCTATTGTTCCTCCATTTACATGTCCTGTTAATGTTCCTATACGACTTGATTCACAATTAATATCTGCATTTGATATTGTTAGATTTTTTACTGTACCATTATTTCCAACATATCCAAATAACCCTTGATAGTTTGCTGCTACATTTATATACAAATTACTTATTGTCCTATTTTGTCCGTCAAAAGTTCCTTTAAATTGTTTTTGGTCATTTCCTATTGATTTAAATCCTGTTCCCGTTATTAATTCTGTCTTTAATTCTTCTGCTCCGTTTATTCCATTTATATCACCATACGTTTTATTTTTGCTATTTACATATGAATCTTCTGACTTAAAATCTAAATTTACTGCTAACTTTACTATTTGATTTTCGTATGTTGTTCCTGCATTTACATTGTTGGATAATTGTACTAAGTCTTCTATACTTTCTATTAAAAATGGCTTTTCCTCTGTTCCTTCTCCATCTATTACTCCTGGCGTTTTGTCATCTTTTCCTTTTCCTATTAATCCTTGCAATTCATCTGATATTTCTTGCATTGTGCTGTCTTCCTCACTTTGAGCTGTCTTATATTTTTCTGTTGCTTTCTGTGCCATTTTAAATATTCCGTTATCTCCTAATGCAATGTTTAATGCTACTCCTGCTAAAATTAACATAATAATTATTGTTATTACTAATGCGATTAAAGTTATACCTTTTTGATTTCTTTTCATCATTTGTTTTCTCCAATCCATAAAAAATTTATTTAATAATATTTTATTCTATTTGTTGGCGTTTGTCAACAAATGATAACAAATTTTTTTATAAAATAAATTTAGAATAAATAAATGGATAGGAGAATTTATGAAACTTTCAAACGCTATTAAACAAAGAATCCTTAATTTAATAAGTGAAAGGGACATTACTGTATCAAAGTTAAGTACTTTAGCTGGAATATCTCGTTCAACATTGTCTAAATTTTTATCTGGGAAGAGAAAATATCTTCATATTGAAATTATTGAATGCATTTGTGAAGCTTTAAATATTACTCTAAAAGATTTTTTTGATGATCCACTTTTTAATGATGTAATGTCAGAATAAAAAAGATAATAGAGTACTGTCAATACTACTCTATTATATCTTTTAAGTTAATCATAAATATTTATATTATTAAATAAATATAGTGCAATCTGATTTTGTTCTTCTTTTGTCATCTCCATAATTTTAGCCATTGCAAACATTATAAGATGATATTTAGCAAAATTTATTAAGGTCGTTTTATATTCATCATCAATTTCTTTTAACATACTATCAAATTTTTCAAACATTTTAGGCTTATCATATTTTAGATTAGTATAGCTACTATTACTCATACATATTGCTAATCTTAATTTATCTTTTATATTCATATCATTTATCATATCTATTAAATATTTTACTTTATCTGTTTCCATAATCAAATTACCTCCTTACTAAAATCTTGTATCATTATTTTTCTTTCTATTTTTTTCAATTTTATTGTTTTCTGGTATAGTTACTTTTCTATAAATATTATTAGCAATTTCATTATCATTGCTATCAAATATACCATTTTTATATAAATCATCACTCACAATTTTATAGTTCTTATCTTTATCATAGCAAATTCTTTTATGAAAATGTCCTATAAGACTATGCCAAAATCCCTTGAATTTCTGTAATTCTTGTTTTATTTTTTCTTTTTCAGTTTGTAATTTATCTATAACTTTATCTTTAAGTGATAAATCTTTTTTTAGATTATTAATTTCATCGTCTTTTTGTTCTAATTGATATTTTAATGAACGATTTTCTTTTTCAATTTCAAATGCAGAGTGTTCAAAATCTTCAATCGCCATATTTAAGTCATTTACACTTCTTACTGTTTGAGTTATATTTTTTACTTCTTCATTATAATTTTTCGACATCCTCGTTAGAAATAAGCTTATTATTTTTATTTAATTTAGTTGGCTTTAAATTCTCCAATATCTCATTTATAGTTTTACTTTTATCTTCTATTTTTTTAGTTTGATTATTTGCTTCTTTTAGTCTTTCTTCTTTTTTCTTTAATTGTTTTTTTATTTCTCTATAATCTCCCATATCCTTAATGTTTATATCTCGATTTCTACCTTTTTGCTTTTTCTTTAGTAGTGAATTTTCGCAATAGACTTTATTATAAGATTTTATACAACAATTTCTCATTTCATCTTGTATTCTTTGTAAAGACTCTTTTGTAAAAACTTTTGATTTTGCTGGTTGTTTTCTCATACCCTTTTTATAGTTATCTTTTATTGGAACGCCTACTAAATGCAAATGAGGAGATATTTCGTCAAAATGTATTACTGCATTTGCAATTTTGAACTCTGGCACGATTTTCATTAAATCTTGTATTTGTTCTTTAAAGACATTAATCATTCTCCTTCTATAAGTCATATCCTTATCGTTCCAAAAGTCCATATCTCCAAGTTCTATTATAAATTCACAAGCTAAATCCTTTTGTTTATCTTTTGATATATGCTTAAAATAGTCATTTATTTTTCTATCTTCACGAGTTTGCTTTTCATTATATTCAATTCTTGCTTGTTCAAATTCTTGTAAATATAAGTTTTGAACATCTTTATATAAATTATCTGTTCCATAGATAATGCAAATATTATCTTTATCATTATCATAATCTCTTAAATTGTGTTTATTTACTTTTGAAAGTTGAGTTGAATTTTGTATTCCATTGTTTGAAAATGATGTCGTTTCTGATGGATTATTTTTTGCAATTTCTTTCGCTTTTGTGGTTTTATTTTTATCACTGCCTAAGTGAATAGAATATGCCAATTCTTCGCTCATTTTTTTACCTCCTTTAGAGATTGCTTCGTAGCATAGGAAGTTGGCTTTGCCGAACTTCCTAACCCCCTATGAGTTTTGACATCCTATCAAAACTCGGGGGCTCTGCGAGGCAATAAATTTTATCAAAAATTGGATAAAATTTATTTTTCTTCATTGTACCTTGCTGGTTTTACACCTACTGAAATAGGAGTAGGCTCTTTCATATATACTACACTATTATTTGTTTCATCAGGTATATAATCAAATGCTGTATCAATTTCTTGCATTCTAAATTTATCTTCTTCATTGATATAAATTATTCCAAATTTATATGTTTCCATTTTATTATTTGGATCTAATTTATAATAATCTTCTAAAGGAAATACCCTAACAATAGCACTATTATTTTCCTTAAAGTCAAAATAAAATACTTGTTTATTTACATAGTAAGTTGCTTCTGTATAGTGAACATCATAATATTGTCTTAATCTCATTATTATTTCGCCAAATTCTTCTTCTGGTAAATAATTACTGAATCTTACACTACCAAGTACATTTCCTAATATCATAGGCTTTGTTGTATCAATATAACCTTTATCATATAATTCTTGACAAGGCTTACAAATTGATTCTCTAAAATTTATTTGTTTAACTGATATTTCTGTACCTATAATTTCAAGTTCTATATCATCTACATATTTCATTATTAAATCAGCTTGTTCTTTTCTTGTATAATCATTCCAAGTTCTAGTTCTTTCTTGATATTCCTTATCCAGTTTAATTTTATTAATAAAATCAATATCTCTTTTTAGTAAAATATCTTTCGGAGTAAACCTTAATTCTTTAGTACATATAGTATTATTTAACTCATTTTCTAGTTCTTGAATAGCTTTTTCAACTATTTTCTTTTCTTCGTTATATTCCTTTAACTCGAAAACTCCATTGATATATGCTCTTTTTATTCTTTCAAGCTTATTTTTTTGCTCATTTATTTCTTTTTCCAATTGTTCTTTTGGCTCATCAAATTTTTGCTTTATCATAGGTAAGAAAAATTGATTTACAACAGAATCATACTCTACTAATTCATTAATAAACTGACTAAAATAATCATTTATAATTTTTTCTTTAAACTCTATTTTGCAATCATTACAATAGTAGTAAAAGTAAGTGTTTCCATTTTTCTTTGTAGTTGCCTTACCACCTAAAATACGATTACATTTTGGGCATTTTAGTTTTTGCAAATACAAATAAGTCAATGTTCTTTGATAACTTCTTGAGTTCTTTTTCTTTTGTACTTGACAATCTTCCCACATTTCTTTTGATATAATAGGCTCTACTACATCTTCGTAATAGGTAGGGTGTTTAGTATTCTTTCCGTGAACAAAATCTCCTTTATATATTTCATTTTCAAGAATACTAACAATAGTTGAATCACGCCAATTTTCTTTTCCTAATACTTTTTCTTCATTGAATAGATTACTTATTTTCTGATAAGATAATCCATTATAATATAAATCAAATATTCTAACTACGATATCTTTAGTAGAATAATCTATGACTAATTTTTTATCTTCGTGCTTATATCCTAATGGTGCAACGTGAGGTATATGACCACTTTTTATTGCTCCTGCTAAACCTACTTTAGTTCTTTCACTTGTTCTTTCTATTTCATTTTGACTAACACTCATTAAAAGTCTTGAAATCATTTTACCGTTAGCACTAGTTGTATTTATTTCGTCATTTACACAATCTAAATAAGCATTATTTTCATCTAAAAAGGTCATTAAATTTTCCCAATCATATATACTTCTAGTTATTCTATCTAATTTTAATGCAACAATGGTATTTACTTTTTTTGATTTAATATCATTTTTTAATCTTTCAAATTCAGGTCTATGATTACCTGTTTTAGCACTTATTCCAGCATCTTGATAATAGTCAATTATTTCATAGCCTTTAAATTTACAAAAGGACTCTAGTCTTTCTTTTTGCTCTGGTAAACTAAAACCTTCACGAGCTTGGTCTTCTGTTGACACTCTTAAATACAGACCACATTTTTTCCTTTCATCATCCATTTATAAAACCTCCTATTTCAAAAAGAGGCATCAATATACACACTGGTATTATTGACACCTCTTAAATCTATTTTCTATAAGATATAATTTTATCAAAAACATATAATCAACCCCTATTAAACATAAGTAGTTTACAATAAATATTATATCACGATTTTTAGAAATGTCAAATTCTGACTTTTTATATATTTTTTAGATATTCTTCTAGTTCTGATAGTTTTATCTTTTTAGTCAAGTTAGATATGTAAACATCATTTGAATAATTAAATACTAAAAAAGTTATGTTTTTAATTATTACTCTATGAGGTTCTATATATGCAATATTTGTCTTTTCAATTTTTCTAATACTACCATTAATAAATTTTGGAGTAACTTTAGAAAACTCGCATATAAATTTTAGTCTTTGTTTTAGGCTTTCTTCAAATTGTAATTCTTCTTTAATTATCTTAACCATAAAAATAATCCTCCTTTCCTTTGGAAGATTTTTTCGTTAAGCACAAAAAAATCAACCAGTTTAATTCTGATTGATTTTGTATCTACTGTTCTATAAAAGTTCGAACAGAAACGTCGTTGGAGCAGGTAACGGGAATCGAACCCGTATAGCCAGCTTGGAGGGCTGGGATTCTACCATTGAACTACACCTGCATATTCTTGAGACATTTATTATTTTACACTATACGGTTATAAATGTCAAGTTTTTTATTGAATTTTTTTGCAATTAATTATATAATTGTTACGATTTACAAATCACCTCAGGTATTTGTAAATGCATTAAATTACGTCTAAACAGAGATTAAGTTGAATCGTATTTTTACTAAAAGGAGTTCTATGAAAACACTAACCGTAAATTATAATGATGATGGAAAAAAGCTTAGTACGTATATTACAAGCATCTTCCCTAATCTTAATATAAATGCTTTTTATAAAGCTTTGCGAAAAAAAGATATTAAAATTAATGGCAAAAGAACTGGCTCTAATGTTGTTGTCCACTTCAATGATAAGATAGATGTTTACATTACAGATGATATCTTAAATGGTATTAGTTCAAATATTGATATTCCTATTGTGTATGAAGATGACAATATTGTTGTTTTTAACAAGCCCATAAATTTGGAGGTCGTTGGCAACAATTCTTTAACTACTATGATGAAAAATAAATATGCTTTTATAGAGCCTTGTCATAGAATTGATAGAAATACAATTGGCTTGGTTTTATATGCTAAAAATCAAGAAAGTTTGAACATTTTAACAGAGAAGTTTAAAAATTTTGAAATTGAGAAACATTATATTGCTTGCTGCTATGGTCACGCAAAGCAATTTGCTAATTTGACAGCTTATCTTTTTAAGGATAGCAAAAAATCAGTTGTGTATATTTTTGATGAACCTAAGAAACATTATTCTAAAATTACTACATCCTACAAACTTATTGATTACAATAAAGATAAAAATTTATCGCTTGTGGATGTTTCTCTTCATACTGGTAAAACTCATCAAATCAGGGCACAGCTTGCTCATTCTTCTTTGCCTATTGTTGGTGATGGTAAATATGGTTCTTATGAGATTAATAAAAAGTTTAAAGCATTAACACAGCTACTTTGTAGCTATAGCTTGAGTTTTAATTTTAGCACTGATTCTGGTGTTTTAAATTATTTACAAGATAAAAAAATTACCTTAAATAAAATACCTTTTACTGATTATTTAAAATAATTTAGAAAGGAGTTTGTAGTTGATTTATAACAATTACAATAATAAGAGATGTCAAGTTTTGTTTTAAAAATGATTGCTGTTGTCTGTATGTTTTGTGATCACTTAGGTGATGTTAGTTTGAGGTTTTTATCAATAATGAATGTTATTGGAAGAATCGCTTTCCCTCTTTTTGCTTTTCAGCTAGTTGTTGGTTACAAAAATACTAGTAATTTAAAGAAATATGCTATTAGATTAATTACATTTGCTTTAATTTCTCAAATCCCTTTTAGCATTTTTTCTTATATTATTAATGGTAGTTTATTTTCTTTAAATATATTTTTTACTTTGGCTTTTGGACTTATGGTATTATTTATTTTTGAGAATTTTGATAATAAATTTTTCAAATATTTGCTTATTGCTTTGATTTTAGTTTTGGCTCATTTTGCTAAGGTAGATTATGGTGCTTGGGGTGTTTTTATAATATTCTTTATTTATCTTTTCTGCCCTACATTAAATAAAGATACTAAAATGGATAAAAGGTTGCAATATTTTATATTTTTATTTGGTTTCTTAATTCTTTGTTTATTAAAATATAGTGAGTATTTTGGCCAGATGTCGTATATATATTTGATATCTATCATAGCCTTTACATTTTTACCTTCGATATTGATGTTATTCTATAATGGTAAAAAAGGTCGTTCTTGGAAATACTTTTTTTACGTTTTCTATCCTTTGCACCTTACTATATTAGATATATCTTACTTCGTTTTGGTTGCTATGGCATTGGGTAGCATATAAAAATTACTAAAACTCTAAAAGTCATAAACTTATGACTTTTAGAGTTTTAATGCGTTATTTAATCCATTGGATATAATTTCTTTCATATTATCTACTAAATCATCTATTTCTTTTGGCATTACGGCCAAATTATATTTGCTTGGTTCTAGTACTGTTTTTATAAGTTTATATTTGTCTTCATACGTCGAATCTTTTAAAAAATCAAATTCTTCAAATTTATCCACTAATATATCAAATGTATTTGCGACTATTGTGGCTGCTTCTACAACTGTTGGTACTCCTATTGCAATTACTGGCACTCCCATGGTTTCTTGGCTTATCTCTTTTCTGCGATTTTGTACTCCTGAGCCTGGTACAATTCCTGTGTCACATATTTGTATAGTTTTTAGTAATCTTGATATATTATTTGATGCTAGTGCATCTATTACAATTATTACTTCTGCTTTTATTTTTTCTACTAATCCTTTTAATATTTCTTGTGTTTCAATTCCTGTTGTTCCTAAAACTCCTGGTGCTATTGCGCTTATTTCTCTACTTCCTGTGGGTAATAATTCTGGTTTATATTTTAATATGTGTCTTGTTATTTCTAAATTTTTAATTACTTTTGGGCCTATTGAATCTGCTGTTGTGTCTTCATTGCCTAAACCTACTATTAAGGCTGAGCCTTTTTTCCCTTTTAATAATTCTTGAACTTCTCTTGCGACTAAATTATAGGCTTCTTCTAATCCAGCTTGGTCAATTACTTCTATATCATTTATATTAATTGTTGTATACGTTCCTATTTTTTTATCGATTTTTTTACTTCCTTCTTCATTTAAAATCTTTACTCTTGTAATTTCTAGATTGTTAGAAATTTTTTTATTTTCAGTTTTAATTCCATCTATATCCTGCTGATGTGATTGCTCTTTGCAAATTTGTGCTCTTTCATCTGCTAAATCTGTTCTAAAATTATACATCAGGTTTCTCCTTTTTCTTAAAATAAATTTAATTTATAAGCAACTGTAATAATATAAAATTCAATACATAAATAGTGTATACATATTCTTATTATGTTAGAACTTTGTTTTTTTATACTATCTTTATCAACTATTATCTTCATTAATCCATCATTTTAAGCAAAGGAAAAAGGAAGTTGCATTCGCAACTTCCCTTTGCATAATCGTTACGCAGTTATCGCGTTTTTTAGAACGATGTACCATTTCCCGCCCGAGCGGTACGTGGTGACGCCCTTCAGCTTGTTATAGAGGATTGAAATCTGAGCATTAGCTGCTCTTTTTTCCGAATACCCCCACGGCTCAACCAACGTGAAATTCTTTGTTTCGATCATGTCTTTGTACCTCCTAAGATGCTTTTTTTACCTTTATGGTAAATACTAGAATAATTATACCATATTTTTGCAATTATTGCAAGTTTTATGTAAAAATATGTAATTTTCGTTATGAAGATTTTAAAACTTTATAATTTTTTTGACTTTTAAAAATTTGCAAGAAGAAGGAGACGTCTCCATTCCTTATAACTGTCTAAAAGCGTAGCTTTTAGCGGTATGACAATAAAAAATAGAGGTGTCTTTTTGACATCACATAAATTTTTAATTTTTTATATTTATATTATAAAACATTCAACAAATAAACTTTCTCTATTAATTTTTGGTTTGGCAAATTAAATTCACGAGTTTTAACTAATTTTGCACCTATGGATGTATAAAATTTGTTTGCACTATTTTTTTCTAGACATCCAATAAGTATATTATTAAAACCCATATTTTTTGCTTCTTGCTTTGCCTTATCTATAAGTTTCTTTCCAAATCCATTTTTTTTATATCCTTCTAATATATATAATGCTTGTATTTCTGCACAATTATTATATTCTATATCACTTGAATGAATTACTTTTATAAAACCAACTATATTATCATTAACTTCCAAAACATATTGATGATTTTCTTTTTCATTAAAGCTATTATAGGAATTTTTATATCTTATTTCTTCAGTATTAATCATATTATTTAAAAATTCATCATTAACAATATTTCTATATGTTTCATTCCATGATACAGTTACAAGATGAGCAATAGTTTTACAATCTTCTTTATTACTTTTTCTAATGTTCCATTTCATATTCTTCCTCCTTTTTCTTTCTAGTTCTTGCCGAATTTATTATGTAATTAGCATTCTCATAAAACAGATAATCATATTCATCATCTCTAAGATTTGCTTTAATTGCTGGATTCATATAATCTTTTTGACTAACTCCTGGATTTACTTCAAAAGGAAAATCAGAGCCATATAAAACTCTTGTTTTCCCAAATCTTCTCATTACATATTTTATTAGCTCTGAATTGGTTATTGTCGATATATCTGTGTATATTCTTTCATCTGAATGCAATCTATCTATCATTTCTCTTGTATATTTAATATCACATGTATTGTTTCTTCCTAAATGAGCAACAATAATTCGCATATTGGGATATTCTCTTCTTAGATTTATTACATGTGAATATGTGCTTTTAGAAAGTGTATGTAACAAAAGAAATCCCTCTTTTTCATTTAGATAATCATATACCTCATCTCTATCTGTAATATCGTTAGGATTATGTAATGTAAAATGTTCTTTAACTATGTTATAGTCTAACAATAAAATTAAATCTTTTAAATTTGTGTTTTTACATAATAATAAAATGGGTATTGCTTTATTGTCATTTTGTATTTGTCTTACTAATAATTTATTAGCATCTTCAATATTTGTTTCACAAAAAAAAAGTGGTATTGCGAAATACTTATCAACATCTTTAATAAAATTTGCAGTTGTAGGTATTGTTTTTGGATTAATACAAGAATAAATCCTATATACATCTTTAAATTTTGAATTTTTTATTATATCTTCACATTCTTTCTCATTTCCTATATGTATGTGTGAATCAATTAGCATTTTTACCTCCTGATACTTTACCTTAAATAAACTTTATATAAAAGTATTTCTATTCTTTTCTAATATAATTTTATTGTCTAAAAACTTTTTTATATATTTAGAACTATAAAATATATCATCTAAAAGCTTAAATTCATCTATTTCATCTTTAGTTAATTTAAATTCTTTTCCAGAATCTATATCGATCAATTTATTATTATTAAATTTTATTGATGGATTTTTAATATATATTTTTTTCTTTTCTTTTATAATATCAAACTTATTATTAGCATATTCTATATACTTATAAGCCTTTGTTGTCTCTAAAGTAGAATTACCTCTTATATTAAATGTTTCACTTATATTATTATTATCATATAACTTTATATTTACATTTTCTAGAGATTTATTATGTACATATGTTTTTTCATTTGAATTAAAATATTTCACGTCTTCTACATAAAAAAAATCTGTATCCTTTGTTGATGATTCAATAATACTGCCTCTACATATTAAATAAAACTTAACTATATATTTACCTGGTTTAAATTTATCACTTATATAAACCGAATAATATATTTGTCTTACAAACTCATTAGAGTTTACACCTAAATATATACTATTTTCTTTTTTTAAAATTTTCTTTCCTGTAGGATTTTGTATATATAGTCTATATTTTATAATTTCATTTTTTTTACCTTTATTTGAAAATCTTAAATGTATAATTAGGTTTTCTCCTTTACTTATATTTTTAGGATAAATTGACATTTTCACTCCTCCTATAATGGGCAAAATTCATCTTTTTCATATATTCCAGAAAAAGCTCTACAACCACCACAACTATATTTAAAATTGCAATTTCTACAAATTTTTATATCTCTATTTCTAAGTTTTTTTAAAACATTACTATTATTCCATATCTCTATTAGTGATTTTTCCATTAAGTTTCCAATTTTCTCTCTTAAAAAAATACAAGGATAGACATTTCCATCACTTGAGATTCCAAGATTTTTGATTCCTGCACCACAAGATATATGATTTTCATTATTATCTTTTAATAATACGCTTAATATTGGTTCATCAATTGAAACCATTAATTTATCACTTTTTAATAATGATAATTTTTTTATTATCTCATAATATCTTTTTCTATCAGGTAATACATATCTATTTACTTTAGCTTTTCCATATGGTACTACCCTTCTGTAAAATATTCTGTCTACTCTTAACTCTTTAGCTTTATTATAATTCCATTCTAAAGTTTCGATATTTTCTGAAGTAATAGTCACATTCATTTGCGTCCTCATTCCATCTTTTTTTGCCATCTCTAACGCTTCTATAGCCTTTTCATATGTATCTTTAACTCCTCTAAATTTTTCATGTAATTCTTTTTTGCCATCTACAGATACTTGAACCATTTTAATTCCTGAATTTAATATTTCTTCTCTGTATTTACTATACAAATATCCATTTGTTGACAAAATAACATATATATTATTTTCAGTTAATTTTCTAGCTATATTAAATATTCTTGGATTAAGTAAAGGCTCTCCACCTGAAATATTAACAACAAAAACTTTAGATTTTATGATTTCATTCAAAATTTTTTCTTCTATCAATTCACTATCTTGTTTATATTCTTGGAAAGCCCTACAATGTGGACATTTAAAATTACAATTATTTGTAATTTCCCAAACTATTGAAATAGGTGATATTAATTTTAACATATAAAACACTCCATATCTTCTTCTAAAAAATCTCCTGTTAGTTGATATGCTACAGCCCTACAGCCTCCACAAATCATTTTATATTTACACTCACCGCATTTACCTTTTAGTTCACGCTTTTTTATATCAACTATATAATTATTTTTTAAAATATCTTCCAAGCTATCTTTTAATATATTTCCACAGTCAATATACAATAATGTACATGGCGTAACTGTTCCATCATTTCTTATACTTATCCCATTAACTCCAGCTGAACAACCAGCACATTTTAGATTATATTTATCCATAATTTCTCTAACTCTTTGTTCATTATAAATATTTTTCATTGGCATATCTGAAGCAATTATGACTCTATCTTTATATTTTTCTTGTAAATATAATAAATTATCATATAATTGCTTTAATCCTTCTTTTCCTAATGCAGACGTATTTTTTAAAACATTGTTCGGAATAAATCTTTTAAATCCAAATATTTGAACATTTATTTTTTCAATATCTAATATTTGTTCCGCAAATTCAATCATAGTGTCTATGTTCACTTTAGATATTACACTATTTATATGTAGTTTAATTTTATTAGAATATTTGTTTATTAATTTCATTTTTTCTATTGTTTTTTTGTAAGTATCTTTTCCTCGAATATAATCATGAATCTTTTCAATGCCATCAAGACTGACTTGAATGTAATCAAGATTCACATCAATTAATTGTTGCACTAATTCTTCTGTTAATAGTAAAGAATTAGTATTTAAAATAGTTACAGGAGCCAATTTTTTTGATTCTTTAACTATGTCTACTATATCTTCTCTTACAAGTGGTTCACCTCCACTTATAAAAACAGCTCTTGGTTTAAATGGTTTTAATTTTAAAAACACACTCCTTATTTCATCTAATGTCATATCATATCCTATTTCATTAACCCTACAATGTTTGCAATTTAAGTTACACTTTGATGTTACATCTATAGTTACATTCATATTTTTATATTCCATTTTTTTACTCCTCTATTATAATACGTTTATTTTTTAGGTAAGTTAGATATTTGCTTTCTAATTTTATGTCTTGTTTTTTATTGCTTATTATGTTTTTTATAAACCTTCTTGTATTCCCACTAAAAAAATACATATCAGATGTTATAATATTATAAGCAAGTAACTTATCATCTAATTCATCACGAAATTTATATTCTATCACATTTAATTTTTCCAACAGGCATCATCTCCTTCTAAATAATCATTGTATTTTATATAAGCATTAGCTCTACAACCTCCACAATTTATTAGGTAAGGACACTTTGAGCATTTTCCTTTGATTAAATTTTTATTTCTAAAATTTTTAAAAACATCACTATTATTCCATATATCCTCAATTGTATTTTTTCTAATATTTCCACCAATTACTGGAATCTCACAACATGGGGAAACATCCCCATTTGCAAATATTGTTAATTCTGTTATTGCAGCAGGACATGAAGATTTTATCTTATTATTTTTATTCTTTAGTAAAAAAGTATATGGCAAATCAAGGTTAATTATAAAACTAGCTTTTTTAGTTAACTTTTCAAGTTCAATTAAAAGATCTTTTATTTCATGTGGCAGTAATACTTCAGACGATAAGCTACTTCCTCTTCCAGCAGTTGATAACAGCGGTATAAACCATCTTTTTATTTTAAGTTCTGTTAATAATTGTACCATTTCCTTTAAATATTTTATATTTTTATGTGAAATACAGGTAACAACTCCTACATCTACACCATTATCTACCATTTTTTTTATATTATTTATAGTTTTCTCAAATGTTCCTTTTTTATTTCTTATAAATTCATGAGTTTCAGGGGTAGGTCCATCTAAGCTTACCCTAACCATTTCAAATTTATATAATTCATTTTTTATAATATTATCCGTTACTAGTAATGCATTTGTCGTAACATGAACAAATATACCTAAATTATATGCATAATTAGCTATCTCAAAAAAATCATTTCTTACTAAAGGTTCTCCACCAAAAAAATTAATTTTTTGCACTTTATTTTCTTTTAACTCACCTATTAGTTTAAAACATTCATTTTTTGTAAGTTCATTATTCAAGGCTTGTCCACTATTCATATTGCAATGTATACAATGAAGATTACATTTGTTCGTTATCGCAATTCCTACCGAATATGGATATTGGGCTGTATTTATTACGAAATTATCTTTCATAAGCAATTATAAATCCTTTCTTAATTAAAATATTAAGATTATTTATCATTTTTTTATTATCTATTTGTATAAGGTTAAGTTCATTTAATTCTAGTACATTTTTAAATATATTTAATAAATTTCCACTAATTAAATAAACATTCCCATTTAGATATATTGAAACTTTATCTTTTTCGTCTCTAAATGCACATAAAGGATTAACTCGATATTTTAACTCAAAACAATTTTTATCAGCTAAAGAATCTATTATATTTATTTGATTAGTTTTACTTTCATCTATAATCGAACAATCCTCATCTAATTTGTATTTATTATTTTTATGATAAATAAATGTATATTTTCTTTTCAAAATTTGAATTCCCAATGATACAACGCTTATAATAATCTGATATGTTTGATTATCCCTAAAACTAATGTCTGTTTTCAGATTAACATTAATTTCATCAAATATTCCATTAAATGTATATATTTCTCCTTCATAGATAATTTTTATTTTTACTGAGTATAATTGATTATAAAAAATTTTCTTTATTATTTGATTAGTTAAATTTAACTTTATATTCATAACACCAATTTCCTTTTATAAAATTAAGAAAGAGATAAAATCTCTTTCTTAATTTAGTTAGTATCACAAGTTCCACAGCTTACAGAAACTATTTCTTCAAGTTCTACTTGATTTTCATTTTCTTTCATACTGGTAACCTCCTTTCTTTATATATATTTTTTTAAGTTAAATCTATCAAGCACAATAAATATAGATAAATTTAATTACTATACTTATTCTTTATTATATGAGAAAGTATATCATATATTTTTACAAACATCAAGAGTTTTGACTTTTTAACTTATTTTTATATAATTATATGAAAAATTTCTTATCTATACCTCTTTTATCTTTTTATAAAATAACTTATATTTTTAAATAGAATCAAGTAATATCAGTTTTTTTATATTTTCCCCAATTGTAAGATTATACTGGCGTGTAATGCTTGTCGATCATGTGCGTAACCTCCTAAAATGTGTGTTATACTACCTTTGTGGTAAATACCGGAATAATTATACCATATTTTTGTAATTTTTTCAAGTTTATTTGAGAAAATATGTAAATCTTGTCATACTAACACTTTGATTAAAAAAATAAACATATTTAAATAAAAGAATAGCTATGTAGTTGCTACTCTAAGAGCAATATCTACATAGCACTGATTCTATTCCAATATCCAAATCAATATTTCCATTTTTAGATGATTCATCCAAATTAATTAGCTCATCTAAAAGAATTCTTAGCTCATTTTCCGAAAAACATTTAGCTTGATTTTGATACTTTGTTACCAAGAACAACTGGTTTGGTTTAAGCTTCAAGTTTTGT
The DNA here is from genome assembly GCA_947624195.1 of uncultured Clostridia bacterium. GTDB lineage: Bacteria > Bacillota > Clostridia > TANB77 > CAG-508 > CAG-793. Next base: position 32,120 of record CANQJH010000009.1, on the reverse strand, counting down.
GCAACATTGGTTCCGCCTGATAATTTCACAATATAGAGTTTTTTGAAGTGGTTATATAGCATAATTAATATTCTTTGAGATGGCTCTCTCGAATAAACCAAATTGTGCAACACTTTTATTGCTTCTTTTATATTCTTTTTTCCCAAACTATCTGTCAAATCGAATATGATGCTTTCTGACTTTTTTATTGTTAAATTGTCTACATCTTCTTTTGTTATCGTTCCGCCTTTTCCCTCAAATTCAATTAACTTTCTAAGTTCATTTATAATATCTTGCATATTTGTTCCAACACATTCTATTATGTATTGTGCTGTATTTTCTTTTATATTTACGTTGTATGCTGCTGATATTGATTTAATTTGAGATATAATTTCATTTGCTTTTCTTTCATTACATTCTTTTATGACCGCCTTTTTTAGTGTTGATTCTTTTTGCAAAATCTTAAATAAGCTTGCTGTTTTATCAATCTCATCTTCGATTAATACTAATTCAACTCCTTCTAAGTCGTTTTCTGTAATGTATTCAGCTAACTTTTCACCTATTTGATTTTTCTTTTTTAATAAACCACAATCCCTTGCTACAATAAGCTTTTTATCATAACCAAAAGCTGGAGTTTCAATATCAGATATTATATTTTGATAATTATTTTCATCAATTTGAATATAGTTAATTCCCAGACTAGCTTCGCCAAAATTCTTTTTTATTTTTTTTAAGTAGTCATTCTTTATGTAATTATCTTCCCCATATAATAAATAAATCAAGTTCATACCTCTCTTTTATAGAAAATACTTACCCAGCTTAAATAGAGTATTTTATCTAATAATAGTCTTTATTTTCACTCAATTTGATCAAATATAATTCTAAAAATTTCTGCTACACTCCAAGCTTGTGCAAAAGCTCCTTTACCTTGTTTTGGATTAACCGCATCGTATATCTCACATATACTTCCAGATGTATTTCCATTAATCAATTCGTTAGTAAATGTATTTGCAATCTTTACTTTAAGTTGTATAAGTGTATCTATAAATTCTTTTTTATGTATTTCATTTTCTTCCGCGTTCATTAGATTTTTTAGAGCATTATAATATTGTCCCAAAAGGAATGGCCATGTAGTTCCTTGATGATATACACTATCTCTTTGCTCTGGTCCTCCTTCGTATTTTGGAGCGAATCCCTCTTCTTCTTTTGCTAATGTCATAAGTCCATATTTATTTAATAACTTTTTAGTTACTGTTACAAAAATTTCTTTTGCAGGTTCTTGATCACAATCTAAAACTGGGTACGATAGGCTTATTGCAAATAACTGATTTGGTCTTATCTTATCATCACCTATTACATCATACAAACTTTTTTTGTCATCATTATAAAAGTTTTTTTCAAATGAAGTTTTTAGTTTTTTAGATATGTATGCATATTCTGCTTGTGCTAATTTTTTATTCCAGTTTTTATTTATTTCTTGCATAACTTTCAAAGCATTATAAAACATTGCATTTATTTCAACTGCTTTTCCATTTCTAGGAGTTATGGCTACACCATTTACTTTAGCGTCCATCCACGTGTTTTGTGTTTTTGGAGTGCCGGCTACAATTAAGTAGTCAACGTCATCCATATATATGTTATTTCCGTCTATGTTAATTCCATCGATATAATTGTCTATTATATTTTTCATGTCATTATATAACTTGTCCTTAACAAAGTCGTAGTTATTTGTATATGCTAAGTATCTATTTACCGCTTCAAAAAATAACAGCGAACTATCTACACTATTGTACATTGGCTTTCCTGTATATTCTTCGTAACCATTAGGAATCAAACCTTGTTTAATTTTATTCATGCATGATAACAAAACTTCTTCTGCCAAGTCGAATTTTTTTGTAACTAGCAATAATCCTTCAAATGCGATTAATGTGTCCCTGTTCCATTCTCCAAACCACGGATATCCGGCAATTATCGTATGTAGTTTAGTTGAAGGTTTATAAACAATGAAATTGTCTACTGCTACAATATATTTTTTTACTAAATCTTTATATGCTTCTTTATCTTCAAATTTTGTATCATTGTTATTTAAAAGTTTTGATTTTTTAATTTGGGTGTTTATTCTATTTAATTCATTATTGATGATTTCTTCACCTGATAAATTGTTTATTTCTTCATAGCTTAAGCCATATTTACCGTCTAATGAACAGATAAATACTATTTCTTTATCTTCATTAGGCTTAAGTTCTACCGTAAATGTGCCTGGTACTAAGTGATTTTCTTCGTAATCAAATCCTCTGTCTTTTTCTACATCATACTGCATTTTATAGAATATGTTATTTTCATATTTTTCATATTTAGCATTTTTTATGCCCATATTAATTTTTTGATTAAATAACTCAAGCTGTACTTTATCTTTTTCGTCTGATATTATTTGCTTGCAATCAAATTTTTTTGTTTTTGTTAATGAGTGAAAATCTCTGTAATTTATTACTGGTGTTAAATAGAATTTAGTTTTTGATTTTTGATTCATTATTCTATATACTATTGCTACTGCATTTTTGCCATGTATCATACAAATGGACTTTTCTATTATAACTTTTGAAACTTTATATGTATAGATTGGTATAATATCTTTTTCAAATTTTATTAAATATTTATTGCCATTGGTTATTTCATTATTTGCTTTGTTGGTGTATAGCATCGTCTTTTTGCCATTAATTTCAATGCTTTCGTCTAATTTGGATAAAATCAATTTACGGTTATATGGTGGTGTTTCAGAAGCAATTAATAATCCGTGATATTTACGAGTATTTAATCCACCATAATCTGTAGATGAAGCATATCCACCTATTCCATTTGTAATAATCCACTCTCTCATTTGTTTCTTGTATGAACACTTAAACAGAAAATACTTCTATTTAAGTGTTCACTCCCTTTCTTACATTTTTTATTACTTTTAGTGTACTTTGATTAGTTTGTTTATTTTTTCTTTTTGTGTTTTTCTTTTTTATTCGTGTCTTTATTTTCCTTTTCTTCTATATCTACATTCTTTTTTGTAATTCCCAATTGAGAAACAGCATCAAATAATTTTAATTCTGCGGTTTCTTGGTCTTTTAGCATATCTTTATATTTATTAGTTGAATCTAAGTCTGCTAGTTTACTAAACACTGATTTGCTTTTCTTCGTTTTCTCTTCTGTTTTTTTGTCGCTTTCTCTAATAGACTGCACTCTTTTTTTATACTTTTCTTTAAATTTGCTATCTTTGTCTCTTCTTTCAAATTGCTTTCTTCCAGATTTGCGGAACTTTCTTTCAGCTCTTTCCCTTTTGTGTATTTCCCTTTTGGTCTCTTTTAATCTAGAGTTAAGCATCATATATTGACTGTCGTTTTGCATATCTTCAAATTTTAATTCATCACATATTAATTGTATTATTGTAGTTGCAATTACATCAGAATCATGTCTAACTTTATCATCTTCAATGTTTGATAGATTTCTTTGAATCAATTTAATTCCATATTCTTTGGCCTTGTGCACATCTGGTATAACGATGTCTTTTCCTTCTTCGTTATATTTATGGATAAATTCAGGAATAATTTCGCCTGTATCGTAAATACAATAGTCTATTATACCTTTTCCAACATAATCCACAATTGCTTTAATGTGGTCTGATAGCTTATACTCATCTGTTTGTCCCATTTCTGTCATTATATTGCTTACATACACTTTAATTGCAGAAGATTCTTTAATCGCTTTTGCTATACCTTTTACCAATAAGTTAGGTATAACGTTAGTATACAAGCTTCCTGGTCCAATTACTATTGCGTCTGCCTCTTGTATTGCTTCTATAACTCCTGGTGCTGGTCTTGTGTTAGTTGGGCTAATATATACTCTACCTATTTTATTATTTGTTTGATTAACAATTTCAGGAATTTTATCTCTATTTTCAATTACAGTTCCATCTTCAAGTTCAGCACATATATTGATTGGCTCTAGGGTTACAGGCAATACTCTTCCTGTTATATTAAGAACTCCTGTTGAACTTTCTATTGATTTTGCAAAATTATGATATACTTCGTTCATTGCTAAAAAGTATATATCTCCAAAAGCTAGATTTTTTAGCTTGCCATTTTCAAATTGGCAGTTTAGCAAACTCTCCATTTGACTTTCATCATATGCTAGAGCAGTTAAACTTTGTTTTATGTCATCAAGTGGTAATACTTCCAATTGCTTTCTTGAATCTGTTGGAGTTTCTCCATAATCTGATACTGTAACAATAGCAGTAATATTATCTGTGTAATTTTTAAGTCCTCTTAATACTGTATTTAAACCACTGCCACCACCAATTACTACGATTTTAGGTCCTTGATTGTAAACTTTTTTATTAAATATTAGAGTATTTACATTATTTGTTTCTTTTCTTGTATCGCTTTCCTCTACTAGCAATTCTAGCATTCTCTTTTGCATATAAATAATTCCTAGTACAATAAATGTAAATCCAAGTACAAATGATACAACTACTGTTACGATTTCTACTACATTTAAGGTTCTTGCGTCAATTAATTTTGCTATACCATAGCAAGTTAGCACGACGCCTAATAATATTAAAAATATCCATCTCTTAATCTTTGCTTTTCCTCTAAACCATTTAAAAAAACCTTTCATTATTTCAATATCCTCACTTCTGTTTCTAATTTTTTTTCAAATTTATCATAAACAACCTTTTTTACATAATCTATCAAATCCATTATGTCTTGCGCTGTAGCATTTCCTTTATTTATTATAAAGCCTGCATGTTTAGTAGATACTTGTGCTCCTCCAATAGTATAGCCCTTGAGTCCTGCCTCATCAATTAACTTAGCTGCGATAAAATCTTTGCCTCTTTTAAATGTACTTCCTGCACTTGGGTAATCTAAAGGCTGAGTTTGAATTCTTTTTTCTCTATATTCTTTTATCCTGTTTTCTATGTTTTCCTTGCTATCATTTTTTAACTTTAGTCCTACCTCGACAATTACTGTATTCATAGATTGAAATATGGATTTTCTGTAATCAAATTCCATTTCATTATTATGTAAAACTTTTATTTCATTTGAAGGAATATCTATGTACTTCACATATTGCACAATATCCTTCATTTCATTGTCAAATGCTCCCGCGTTCATATAAACTGCACCTGCAATAGTTCCCGGTATACCTGAAGCAAATTCAAATCCAGATAAGTTATTTTCTGTAAGTTTCGTAGAGAGTACACCGTTAATGACACCTCCACTGCATATAACCTGACCATCTTCTTTATTTATGTTTATTTCATCTGCTGTGTATCTTATTACAACACCTCTTATTCCTTCATCTGATACTAACAAATTTGTTCCATTACCGGATTATAGTAAGTAATATATTTGATTCTCTACAATATTTTAAAAGCTTTTGTAATTTATCTAAGTTGTTAATAGATATGAATATATCTGCTGGGCCACCAATCTTAAATGAAGTATGATTACACATAGGTTCAAAGTATTTAATATTTTCTATTCCTACAATGTCTTCAATTTCTTTCAAATATCTACTCTCCTTTTAATATAAATATAGCAATTGTATTTTATCATTTTTATATTTTTTTTACAACTATATTACAAAAATATAATTTTATTTTTTGATATTTTACTTGATACTTTATTTTTAATGTATTATGATATTTAGGAAACTAAAAATATAAGGGGTAAAAAATGGGCGAAATAAATGTATATTCAGGGCCAATGAAAAGTGGCAAAACACAACAAATATTAAATGAATATAAAAGGCAATTAATTGCTGGTAAAAATGTTAAAATGTTTAAGCCTTCTATTGATACAAGAGCCGGACGTGATGTCGTTGCTTCAAGATACGGTATAGACATCCCTGCTACTGTAATCAATAATATACAAGATTTAGAAAAATATGATGCTGATGTTTATTGCATTGATGAATTTCAATTTCTTGATGGTGATGTTAAAACAATTGAAGAAATGGCATGTAAAGGCAAAAAATTCTTTATTGCTGGTCTTAACTTAACAGCAGAAAAAAAGCCATTTGGTAAAATGGCTGATTTATTATGTATATCAGATAATGTTAATATGATGACGGCAATTTGCGATAATTGTAAATCTGAAAATGCAGTATACACATATTTTAAAGGAAATAAAGATACTGACATTTTAATTGGAGATAAACAATACTTGGCTCTTTGTAGACATTGCTATGATTCAATGAATAAGAGCAATATAAAAGAAGCATAAAAAACTTTGATTTTATTAAACAAATAAAGATTTTTCAGACAATCTTGAAGTCCAGAAAAATCTTTATTATTTTTTAACCGTAAATAAGTATTAGCGCAGCAAATAATACTAGCCAATTAACCTTATCCTTAGAAAAGTCATCAATTGAGAAATCCCAGTCTGATGTATCTACATCAAGTGAGTCTACAATTGATACTTTTAAATTATCTACGTTGTCAAAGTTAAATTTAGATTCAAAATCAATTGTTTCACCTTGTAAAAGATTATCTACTTTAACATATTTTGTTCCAGCTAAAACTCCTCTTTTTGTATAATAGTCCAGTTTTAAAGCTTTACCTGTTATAACTAAATTAGTATTGTTATTAATCGTACCTTTTACATATCCATTTAATACAGTTGATTTCATTTCGATTATTTCAACTTTGGGGCTGTCAACATAAACTGTATACTCTTTTGATAAATAGGTTGATTTAATTGACATATATGAGCCAATATCAACTATAATGTATACAACAACAAACGCTAAAAAATATTTAAAAAAGGTTTTCATCCTATCCATTTTTTACATCCTCTTTTTCTAAAATTATAATTTTCTAAATACTCCTGCTACTTTTCCAAGTATTTGACAATCTGGAACTATAATTGGATCCATCGTGCTATTTTCAGGTTGTAATCTAATATGATCTTTTTCTTTGTAGAAAGTTTTTACAGTAGCTTCATCTTCAATTAAAGCTACTACTATTGTACCATTATCCGCTGTATTTTGTCTTTTAACTAATATGTAATCTCCATCAAAAATTCCAGCTTCTATCATACTTTCCCCTCTAACAGTAAGCATAAAGCACTCTGAATTTCCTGCGAAATCAATAGGAATAGGAAATGTATCTGTTATATTTTCTACAGCTAAAATTGGTTGCCCTGCTGTTATTTTTCCTACTACTGGAACATTAACCATTTCCTTATCAGAATAAAATGATTTTACATTAGATGGATTATCAGCTACAACTTCATCTCCTTTTGAATTTTTAAGAAGTCTTAATGTTCTACCTTTCTTGCTCTCCTTTTTGATAAAACCTCTCTCTTCAAGAGTTTTTAAGTAGCCTTGTACTGTAGCTGTTGAACTTAATCCTACTACTTTACATATTTCTCTAACAGAAGGTGCATATCCCTTTAATAAAATTTCTTTTTCAATATACTTTAAGATTGCTCTTTCTCTTTTATTTAAGCCATTTTCATCTCTTCTTGATTTATTCATTTTCCATTCCTCCTTTAAAAATCTCATTTACTACAAAAATACTATATCACAAAAAAAATGATTTGTCAAACAAAAGTTTGAAAAAATTTTGTTTGCTATTAATTTTTTTATTTATTTATTTATTTATTCTCCAACATAAATATAATTGTTTTCGAATAAGCCGCGCAGGGACCACCCGTAGCGCTAGCAAGGGTCGAATGAAGCAAATTACATACAAGCGCCCAATGGCATATGTATGCTATATACAGTACATTAATTGCACAGCCATTAGTGGCCTTATGGAATTTGCGACAGCAAGGCATGAGAAAACAATCTATATTTATGTTGGTGCAATTAATTATGTTATGTAAAGAAAAAAGAGTTATAGTATGCACTATACCTCTTTTTTCTTTATTAATGTACCTTTTCTTTCTTACTTTCTTTTTTTGCAACTTCTGGATATACACTAATTTTCTTTTTATCTCTTCCAAGTCTTTCAACTTTCATTATTCCTGTAACTTTAGCAAATAAAGTGTCATCACTTCCAATTCCTACATTAGTTCCAGGATGCATTTTAGTTCCTCTTTGTCTATATAGTATATTTCCAGCTTGAACTAATTGTCCATCTGCTCTTTTTATACCAAGTCTTTTTGACTCACTATCTCTTCCATTATCGGTACTACCTTGACCTTTATGATGTGCCATTATATTCACCTACCTTTTGATTAATTATTAAAATTTATAACTTAATGTTATTTTTATATAATTAAGTATTTTTTAGAAATTTTCAGCTTTAATTTTATTCAGCTTTTATTGATTTTATTTCAACCTTTGTATATGGTTGTCTATGTCCTTGTGTTCTTCTGTGGTTTTTCTTAGCTTTGTATCTGTAAACGATGATCTTTTTGCCTTTTCCTTGAGCAACAACTGTTCCTTCAACTTTACATCCTTTTACATAAGGAGCTCCAACTTTTACATCTTTTCCATCAGACATAAGTACTACATTATCAAATGTAACTTTTTTACCTTCTTCTACGTCTAATTTTTCAAAGAATACTACGTCTCCTTCTTGAACTTTGTATTGCTTTCCACAACTTTCAATTATTGCGTACACTTCTAGTGCACCTCCTTTTGCTTTAAGACTCGCTAAGCATAAATGCAAGGTATCCTTGTAATACAAGAAATTTAGTTACCCGACTCAGGCGGTTTACAGTAAATTATTATACTATAAAATAGGCATGAATGTCAACCTTTTTACAAAATTTTAATTCAATCTTAAAGAAAAAGCATTTTAAATTTCTTCAAATATTTCTTTGAATTCTTGTTCGTTGATTTTCTCTTTTTCTAGTAATCTTTCAGCAACCTTATCTAGCTTATCTCTATGAAGTCTTAGAAGTTCTTGAGCTTTTTCATAAGCCTTTTCTAATATACTTCTTACTTCTTTTCCTATTTCATCTTCAAGATTATTGCCTAATAGTTGAATTTGATATGGGTCTTTTTCTATGTTCATTGACATTGGGCCAACATTCTCACTCATACCATAAACTGTTACCATATCTCTTGCAACCTTCATTGCTACTTCCAAATCATTACTTGCTCCTGTTGATATATCATTTAAAGCAATCTTTTCTGCTGCTCTTCCTCCAAGTAATGAAATCAATTTTTCTTCCATTTCAGTTTTTGATATATAAAACTTATCTTCGTTAGTTTTATACATAGTATATCCACCTGCAAAACCTCTTGGAATTATTGATACTTCTTTTACATTGTCTTGAGTTTCAAGATATCTACTAACAACAGCGTGTCCAGCTTCGTGGTATGCTGTAAGTCTTTTGTCTTTTTCTGATATTACTTTATCTTTCTTTTCAAGACCAACTGTAACTTTCTTTACGGCTTCTTCGATATCTTCATTATTAATTTCTGTGTGTTTTTTACTTGCAGCTAGTATTGCGGCTTCATTTAATATATTGGCTAATTCTGCACCGCTAAATCCTGCCGTGTCTTCTGCAATTGATTTAAAGTTTACATCCTCTGAAATCTTTTTATTTTTGCTGTGAATTTTTAATATTTCTTCTCTATCTGTTATATCTGGAAGTCCAATTGTAATTGTTCTGTCAAATCTTCCTGGTCTTAATAATGCTTCATCTAGCATCTCTGGTCTATTTGTTGCAGCTATTACTATAACTGAAGCGTCTGTGTCAAATCCATCCATCTCTACCAGTAATTGATTTAGAGTTTGATTATTTTCAGTGTCTGCTCCACTATTGCTTGTTCTCCTTGAACCTATTGCATCTATCTCATCGATAAATACTATACATGGTGATACTTTTTGAGCTTTTTCAAATAGCTTTCTAACCCTTGAAGCTCCAAGTCCTGCAAACATTTCTACAAATTCAGATCCACTCATTGATATAAATGGTACATTTGCTTCTCCGGCTATTGCTTTTGCTATCAATGTTTTTCCAGTTCCAGGCTTACCACAAAGCAATACACCTTTAGGCACTCTAGCACCCATTTTAGAATATTTTTTTGGTTCTTTTAAGAAATCTACTATTTCCATCATTTCTGCTTTTTCTTCTTTTAATCCTGCCACATCTTTAAATGTCATTCTGTCAGCAGAAATGTTTGGATCATACACTTTGCCTTTATCTCCAAGTCCTTGCATTTGAAATATAACAAATATTAAAGCTATCATTATTAATGTTGGAAGAAATGCAACTAATCCTGAACCAATTGAAAGCAATATATTTTGCTCCTTTGGATTAAATGTTATATTGCTTCCATCTTCTACCTTGGTTTGTATTAATTCTACAAAGGCTTGTGAATTAGGTATAATAGATTTTTTAGTAAGTTCTTTTAACTTTTCTTTATTTGCTGGGTCTTCTTCGTCTAAAACATTCCCATTTTCATCTCTATATGTTACAACTGCTGATGTACTTCCAACTGTCATTTCGATTTTTGCAATTTTTCCGTCATCAATATCTCTAATTAATTGTGTATATTCTACTTTGTTTTCTTCATTATTATTCTTTTTATAAAGAATATAACCAAATACACTAGCCAAAATTATTACTATTATTGTAGAAAGCCAAAAAGCTTTTTTAGCTGAACTTTTATTACCATTTTTATTGAAATTATTTTTTTTAGATTTTTCTATGTTTTCTTCTACATTATTATTTTTGTTTTCCTCTGGCATAACTATCTTTTTCCTCCCTCTATATTAGCTTGTGGTTCTGGATTATCTTTATCATCCTTTAACTTGCCTTTTACTCTTTTTTTGACTTCATCTAAAGTCTTGTCTTTTCCTTCTTTTTTCTTTTGTTCATGATTGTTTTCTTCCTTTGGCTCATCTTCGTCGTCATTTTTTTCTTCTTGCTTTTCTCTATTTTCTTGTTCTTTTTCTAGTTTATTAACCTCAATTGTTGCTTTTATTAATTGTTTCTTTTTAATTAAGTCTGATCTCATAATTAGCACTACTGCAACTATATAAATATAAGAAATTAGAGTATACATTATTTGGAAGTATGACATATAAAAACCATTAATTATATTAAAGCATGAATATATCAAACTTAAAAAAATTGGTAAAGTCAAAGCTGATATTGATATTGTTAAACATTGTGCATACTTTAATGTGATTTTTGCCATTTTGCTAATAATTATAACTAATAGCGATAAAGCTAATGCATCTATTATAGTACTTGTGGTATATACCATATATGTTCCAACAAATATTGATAAATACATGCTTCCAATTATCATAGTATTATTACTTTCAACTAAATTTAATAAACTCTCTTTTGTAACCTGTTCTGTATCAATGTTATCTGTTATATCTTTATATTCTACTTCTGTTTGCACACCGTCAGATACTAAATGTAATTTATTCTGTAATGCTAATATTACCATTCCGTCATAATCTTCTAATTCGCTTTGATAATTTGCTACTTCACTAGTATTATCGTCTAAGATTAATTTAAATTTAAAGTCTTCGCTATAATCAATAAATATAGGTTCTTCACCATCAACTGCAAGTCCCTCAGCTGTAATTGTGAAGTTGGAGATGTTATTTCGCACATAATCACAAGCCTCATCAATATACTGATTAGCCTTATAAGTAATAGCTACTGATAAAATCAAGCTATATATGAGCATTAAGCCAAGTAAATAAAATATAGATCTTCTAAATTTTTCTCCAATTAATAAATTGTATTTATCTAGGTCTTTTACGCTTAAAATTATTTTCTTAAAAAATGGTATCTTTTTTTCTTCCATTTTGTATAATTTCCTTTCATTATATCTTTTCTACTTTTACTCCATTTTTTGTGTCTAAAATATTATATCCCTTTTCTTTTATTTCATCTCTAATTTTATCTGCCTGTTCCCAGTTTTTTTCTTCCTTAGCTTTGCTCCTTTGTTTAATTAATTCCTTTATTTCTTTTGGAATTTCTATTTCTTTATCGAAATATTTTTTAGAATTTTTTAAATCCAAACCTAATACCTCATCAAATTTTTCTAGTAATGTGGCGAACTGCTTAGATTTTACTTCATTTCTAATTACTTCCCAAACAACTCCCATTGCAAGTGGCATATTTAAATCATCATTTATTGCTTCATGAAATCTATTTTCATATTGTGCAATCTTGTCATCTGAGATATCTCCATCTGCTTCAAGATTTTTTAAATAACCTTCTCTTAATCTATTTAGTGATGTTTGTGCAGATTTCACTCCTTCAAATGTAAAGTTTAGTTTGTTTCTATAATGTGAACTATAACAAAATAGCTTGTATGCAAGTGGTTCTGTACCTTTTTCTTGTAATTCTTTAATCGTATAAATATTGCCTAGTGACTTTGACATTTTTCCGCCATCTACTAATAGAAATTCACAGTGCATCCACATTTTAGCTGGATTATGTCCAAAAGCTCCTTTGCATTGTGCTATCTCATTTTCGTGGTGAATTGGTATATGATCAACTCCACCAGTATGTATGTCAAAATTTTCTCCTAGATATTTTCTTCCCATAGCTGAACACTCTATATGCCATCCTGGATAAGATTTGCCCCATGGGCTATCCCATTTCATTAAGTGATTTTCTGGTGCTTTAATCCATATTGCAAAATCATATGGATTCTTTTTTTCTGGGTCAACATCTATTCTTGCTCCGTGTTCTTCTCCTGATAAGTCGTTATTTGAAAGTACAGGATATTTATCTAATTTTGAGACATCAAAGTATATACCTTTACTTGTCTCATATGCATACCCATTTTCTAAAATTTCTTTTACCATTTGTATCATTTCTGGTATATTATCTGTCGCTTTTGTTATTATTCCGGGTTTATCAATATTTAATGCTTCCATATCATCCATAAAAGCTTTTGTATAAAATTCTGCTATTTCATATGGATCTTTTCCTTCTTTTCTGGCTGCTTTTTCCATCTTGTCTTCGCCAGTATCAGCGTCTGATGTTAAATGTCCTACGTCTGTAATATTCATCACATGATTTAATTTATATCCATTGTATTTGAACATCCTTCTTAGATTATCCATAAAAATATAACTTCTAAAATTGCCTATATGGGCATAGCTGTAGACCGTTGGCCCACAGCTATAAATACTTATGTTATCGTCTTTGATAGGAATAAAATCCTCTTTCTTGTGTGTTAAAGTATTATATAATTTGATTTGCATCCATCTCTTGTATGATAATAATCATACACTCCTTATATATTTATTTAGGTTTTTAATTAAGGTCATACCTATAAACCATTAGTCTGTAGTATTTTTATTTGTGTTTTCTCCGCCGGTAGTTCCACCAGTAGTTGTATTTCCGCCAGTTGTTGTGTTACCTCCAGTCGTTCCTCCTGTGGTTATGTTTCCGCCAGTAGTTGTATTGCCTCCAGTTGTTCCTCCACCTTCATATTGATTTACTGTTATAGTAATTGTAGAACCTTTTGGAGCTTCACCTGAAGCATTTTGTTTTAATACTACTCCTTTTTTCTTATTTCTATCATTATCTTTTTCCACTTTTACATTAAATCCTGCATTTTTTAATTCTTGAGTTGCTTCTGCCTCAGTTTTACCAACAACATTTGGTACTTTTACTTTTGCAGCCTCAGTGTGTACATTGCAATTTTCTGTTGGTGCTTCTTCTGCATTTTGTCTTGGAGACCAATTGCCATTCTTTTCTGTATCTATTACAACTCCAAATGTTTTATCTTCTGTATCTGGGCAAAATTCTGTTGCTATCTTTCCAGTTTCTTTACATATCTTTAAAGTTTGATGTCCATCGCAATCAGCTGGTTCATTGTCTTTCGTAAATATCTCTGAGTAAGTATCCTTGCAATTATCAGTTGCTTTTTTACCAGTTGCTCTACATATTTTTAATGTTTCTATCTCAGATGGTTTTTCAAATTTCTTTGCCTCTAAACCTTCATGAACTTTTTTCATTACAGGGAACCAGATTTTAGCTGCTGGGTTAGTACTACCCCAGAAACTCATCCTTGCACCTTTTCCATTACAATCATATCCATCATCTGCTCCATACCAACATGCTGCTGCATAATAAGGTGTAAATCCGCAGAACCATCTATCTGCTGCTTCGTCTGATGTTCCTGTCTTTCCTCCAACATCCATTGAGCCAAGCACTCCTGCATAATCATATGCGGTACCTGATGATGATACTGGTCCTTGTAAAATTGTACTTTCTATATATGCATTTTCTTCTGACATAACTCTTTTCTTTTCTTGCTTACATTCTATAACTGTTTTGCCTTCTTTATCTAATACTTTAGTGTAGAATGTTGGTGTAATGTAAACACCTTTATTTGCTATCATAGCAAATCCAGCTGCCATTTGTACTGGAGTAACACTTGGTGCACCAAGTGCCATACTTAATCCATAAGTATCACTATTAACATCTATACCAATTTGAGATAAGAAAGCTTGTGACTTACTTAATCCCATAATAGATAGAAGCTTAACTTCTGTAACATTATACGAGTGTGTTATAGCATTTCTTATAGAGGTTATTCCTCCATAACTACTATCATTATGAGGCTTGTAAGTTCCAAAACTTGTTGGTGTATCGTAGAATAATGTTGCTGCATTTATTACTTTGTTTTCTAAAGCAGGTGCTATTGTAACTAAAGGTTTAAATGATGAACCTGGTTGACGTTCTGACAACCCTCTATTTAATCCAAGTGTGTCTTGATTTTCACCAATTGCTCCCACTTCTCCTACAACCCAACCTTTAGTTGGATCTATGATAACCATAGCTGCTTGACCTGGTTCACGTTTTCCTCCTCCGCTACCTTGCATAATGTATTTAGATAGTTTCATTTCTGATTCCATTTTGCTTTGTATGTCTTGATTTACTGTTGTATAAATGCTGTATCCACTGTTGATTACCATTTCTCTTGCCTCAGAATAACTTATATCCATTTCATTTGAAAGTTCCTGAGCAATTTGATTTATAGCTGCTGCTGTATGGAAAGAAATTCCCGAATTGCCATTTGTCTGACTTCCTTTTTGGAAAGCTAAACCATTATTGATTTCTTCTACTGCTTGATTGTATTCTTCTTCACTTATTTTGCCTAGTTCTTTCATTTTAGCAATAACATTAAGAGTTCTTGTTTTGATTTTTTCACTGTTATCTGTTTCGCCGAATGGATTATACGAGTTTGGAGAATTGTTGATACCAGCTATAAATGCAGTTTGTGCTAAGCTTAAGTCTTTTGCACTCTTGTTAAAGTAATACATTGAAGCAGCTTCAACACCTCTTATCTCTAATCCGCCTGAGCTTCCTAAATAAATCCTATTTAAATATCTCTCAAGTATTTGGTCTTTGTCAAGCATTTTTTCAACTTGAACTGCTCTTGACCACTCTCTTATTTTTCTTTCAATACCAGCAAATCCACTTCTTTCATCATCTTTCATTGTAATCTTTATAAGCTGTTGAGTTATTGTACTTCCACCAAAATTACCTTTTCCTCTAGTTAACACATAATCTACAATAGCATGTGCAGTTCTTTTTATATCAATTCCATGATGCTCATAAAATCTTTCGTCCTCTATTGAAACAAATGCCACTGGTAATTTACCCATTTCATCAATTGTTAATTTTTTATTTATTTCATCACCAGTAAGAGTGTGAATTAATTCACCATTGCCATCATAAATTTTAGCACCACCAGTATCTAGTAAAAGTTGCTCCTCTGTTAATGACCATTTATCAGTTTTGAAAATTGCTACAACTCCTGCTATACCAGCCACAATTAATATTACTAAGATTATAAAGAATATCCTAAAAAACAGCCTTAGTTTAGGATGTTTCTTCTTCTTTTTCTTCTTTTTTGAGCTATCTACTATTACTGCATTATCATTATCATCTATATGTCTTTCTTCATAATCCTTAGTCTTCTTCCTCTCATGACTACCTTTTTTACTTCTTCTTTTCATATATACCTCCTAAAGGGTAAATTTAGTTCTATTTTTTTATAAATTTCTTTACACTATTAGGTAAATCGATAACTATATTATATTACAAATATTTCAATATTACAACATCTAAAACAAATTTAAATCAATAATATTTAAATCTTCTGTAATTACTTCAGCACCTATTTTAATCAGTTTATTAGTACCTTTTGAATTTTCCGAAAAAATATTTCCCGGAACCGCAAACACCCTTCTTCCATATTCAAGAGATAAATTAGCTGTAATAAGTGCTCCGCTCTTTTCTTTGGCTTCAACAACTACTATCCCTTGAGATATGCCACTTATTATCCTATTTCTTTCAGGGAAATGCCAAGCAAGTGGCTTTTCTCCTACAGGATATTCACTAATAATAGCCCCACCACTTGATACAATTTTAATAGCTAAGTCTCTATTATCCTTTGGATAAATCATATCTAATCCATGTGCTACAACTGCAATTGTTTTGCCTCCTGCTTTAAGGCAACCAATGTGAGCATATGTATCTATTCCTCTTGCCAGACCGCTTACTATAATTATATTTTGCTTAGACAAATTATACGCTAATTTTTCAGAAACTTTAGCCCCATAATTTGTGCAGTCTCTACTTCCCACTATTGCAATAGATTTTCTATGTAATAGTTTTGCATTTCCTACTACATATAATGTTTTGGGTTTATCTTTAATTTCTGATAAAAGATATGGATATTCAAGATTCGTATCTTTTATTTCTTGTATGTTGTATTTAATTTTTATGTACCTCCTACTAATTATTAAAATTTTCAAATTAAATCACTCTATGCTATTACTTAAATTTATCAAAACTAAGCTATTAAACTATTAAATTCATTGTTAGAAAATTTTACTTTAATATAACAAAACAAAAAGAGACTAATCGAAATTAGCCCCCATATTTAATTTACTCTTCTAACCATTTTTTGTACTGTTCTTCTATCTTGTCTGCTACTTGCTCTGGCAATATATCTGACGTATCAATTACTAAATCATAATTGGACATATCAGCTTTGTCCACTCCGTACAATTTAAGATACCTTTTATTTTCTAAGTTAAATCTTTTTATCATATCTTCTTTTTGCTCTTCTACAGTGTTAAAGTTTTCGGTATCTTTTCTATTGTCATCCAAAAAAGCTCTTTTAGCTGCTACATCTATGTCTACTTTTAAATAAACCTTAAACGATTCAGGAACTGCATACCAACCTAGCCTAGCGTCAATAATAAAATTATCATGTACTTTAGCATACTCTGAAGCACTATTTTCAATTTGTCTATCTATTTCAGGATGTTTTTCAACATATTCACCAAAACTTGTTACATCCATACCTTTTTCTTTAGCAAGCTGTCTGAAATATGTGCCATTTCTATAAATATCATAATTTAGCTTTTCTTTTAATAAAGATGAAACTACTCCTTTTCCACTTGCTAAATCACCAGAAATTGAAATTATATGCTTCTTCATATACACCTCTTTATCTATCTTTTATTGTTGCTCTATACTGCTATTATCTGAAACTTGATTATTTTCTACAGTATTGGTTTCTATATTGCTTTTTTCATTTTCTCTTTCCTTTAATTCTTCATCCCATTGATTTTCATTATAAATTTTTACCTTATCTTCTTCTATTTCATCTGCTGCAAGAGTTACAGGAGACACATCTTCCTTATTAGTCATTGGTTTACTTCCCCTTGCAATTTGTCTAGCTCTTTTTGCAGTAGCGATAACTAGGCTATATCTATTTTCGGCTTTTTCAAGCAATTCAACAACAGTTGGTTTTACTATCATAAATTTACTTCCTTTCCCCTTAATATAACTACCATTTTAACATTTTTTTATATCAAAGTCAAACATTACATCAAATTTATTTTTTCTTATATAGAATTTAACTTTTTAACTAATCATTTATTTTTTCTTTTTAAATAATACAAATAACATTTTTATAACATAATAAACTAAAAATGCAGTGATTATTCCCACAAAAACTAAATTCAAATAACCGCTTTGTCTATTATACAAGTCTAATATAACGACTGTTGCTATTCCCATTCCAAGTACTTCAAGCCCATGGAAGGCTATAGTTGCACTGTCTTTTTTGTATGCTATTTCAAATAATACTATAGACAAAATAGCTTCTAATAAAATTATTACCTTTAAATCTGTTATAAATCGAATTGCACTTATTTGATAGCTTCCAATCATAAGTATTATAAAGTATATTTGAATAAAAATAAAAACTATGGTATTTTTTAATATTTCTTTGTATTTTATTTTTTTCTTATTTTTTGAGCTATTTGATTTTTTATTTTTCTTAATTTCATTTTTTATAGTTTCTAACTGGTCCATTTTTAACGTTTTAGGGTCTATCAATTTGTTTGTATCAGGTACTTCATTTTTCTCTTCCATTTTACAATTATGCTAGATAATATCTAACACATCCTCCTTTAACTTCTATTTAAAATTCTAATTCATACATTATCATACTTAACATAGCGATATTTAAAATTCCAATTCATACATTATCATGCTTAACATAGCGAGTGGCGCTGTCTCTGTTCTTAAAATTCTTTTCCCCAAGCTAGCCATTTGAGCTCCTGAGGCTATCAGGATATCAATTTCTTTTTGACTTATTCCACCTTCGGGTCCAACTACTATAGCAATTTTTTCGCATTTTTTATATTTGCTTAATATTTGTTTTATGTTGGTTTTCTTCTCATCTTCATAAGCAACTATAACTAAATCAAAATTTTTAACTTGATTACATATGTCATCAATACTTTGAAGCCTTGCTATTTGGGGAATTATATTTCTCTTGCTTTGTTTTGCAGCTGCTTCTGATATTGCTTGCCACCTTTGTAATTTTTTGTCTTCGTCTTTTATTTTAGCTATGCAATTTTTCATATTCACAGGAACTATCTCATGCACTCCAAGTTCTACCGACTTTTGTATTATATATTCCATTTTATCTGATTTAGGAAGTCCTTGAAATAAAGTCACTTGAATCTTTGATTCTGTTGAATCAACCTCATTTAGTAAAATGCAACTAACTTCATCTTTTTGTATAATTTCTATTCTTGATAAGTATTTGATAGCTGTATCTTTATCGCTTATATAGATTTCATCTCCTTTTCTAAGTCTTAGAACAGAAGTTATATGTTTGGCATCTTGCCCAAATATTTTAGCTTTATTATTTTCAATTTGATTGGTATTGACAAAAAAATTATACATCTTAAGATAAACCCCACTCTTCTTCTAAAGAATCCATAACATTACTCATTTTTTCCTTTTCTTTTTCTACCATATTTCGTTGCTTATAGTTTTCATCAGTTATTTCCATTAAATCAGAATCATTAGAACTAAATTGTCTAATTGTTACATATGTTATTATAGACAAAATAATAATCGTTATTGATAAAACCACCAAGGTTATTCCTCTCTCGCTTTTCATATTTCTATCCTCTTCCAATTAATATAAAATTTTAGGTTATGATTATTATACCATTTACAATATTTTAGGACAAGTGTTTATTGACAAATTCTAAAAGTTCTTGATATTTTTTCTAAATCGGGATATGTTCTTTAAATTAGATATTGGTTATGCAATTTTCGTTATGCAATTTTCCATTTTTCTTGACTTAACACGTATTAAGATATATAATAATTAAAACTTTATTGAGGAATTTAGTTTGAAAGAAAATAATCTTTCATTTCTATGTGCAACTTTAGAAAGAAGGGATATGATTTTATGACACCACATAATGAAGCTAAAATTGGTGATATTGCAAAAACTGTTTTAATGCCTGGTGACCCACTTAGAGCCAAGTACATTGCAGACCATTTTTTGACTGATGTGAAATTAATTAATTCTGTTAGAAATATGTATGGATATACTGGTAAATATAATGGTAAGGAACTTACCGTTTTTGCTTCTGGTATGGGTATGCCAAGTATGGGAATATACTGCTATGAACTGTACAAGATGTATAATGTAGAAAATATTATTCGTATAGGTTCTTGCGGAATATACAAACCTGAAATTGAGCTTTTAGATACAGTTTTAGTTGATAATAGTTATACTCCTGGTAATTTTGCTTCTGCTCTAACTGGCGAAGATTGCCATACAATTAGTGCGGATAAAGATTTAAATAGTTTAATCGAGCAAACAGCTCGTGAAGAAAATATTAAATTAATAAAAGGCAATATAATTTGTTCTGAAATTTTTGATTACTATGTTAAAGATTTTGATAAATTTACTGCTGGTTTTCCACAAGATTTAAACATAATCGGTGCAGAGATGGAGTCTTTTGCTCTTTTCTATACTGCTAAATACTTACACAAAAAAGCTGCCTGTCTGCTAACTGTAGTGGATTCTCGTTATAAGACAGATGAGATTTCTAGTAAAGATAGAGAACAGTCTTTGGATAATATGATAAGACTTGCATTAGATACAACAGTTAAAATCTAATTAAGATGTTAGATACAAACGTTAAAATTTAATTAAAATTGCAAATTGGATAATACTAATAAATTTAAATAATTCATAAAAAATATCAAAAATTAAGAGGTAAAAATGATTAAAAATTACTTTTCATTAGATGAAGATTTTGACGAAATAATAAAAAATTCTTTAAAAGATAAACAGATACTACATACTGAACAAATTTCTACAGGTTGGACTAATATTGTTTATGAAGTTCAAACAGATAACGGAAACTTCTTTTTTAGATTTCCGAGAGATGACTTTTGGGCTAGAACTATTGTAAAAGATTGCGATTTTGCAAGTTACATACATGGTAAGACTGATTTTGAAACTGCTGATTTAAAATTAAATTTTGACAATGGTAGACCTTTCAGTATTCATAAAAAAATTGAAGGTACGGTTTTAGCTGATAAAATAAATGAGCTTTCAGATGAGCAATTAAAAAATATTTCAAATGATATTGCTAAATTTATGTTTGAACTACATAATATTAAATTTGATAAAAACAAGATTTTTTCAACAGATAATATTGGGCATAATCTTACAGACTTTTTGAATGAGCTTTTAAACTATCATGTTGATCCAAAAGATAAAGTTTTTTGGAAATATGATGAATTTTCAAAAAAGGATAATAATTGCTTAGTTCATGGAGATTTAAATTTAAGCAATGTACTTTTAGATGAAAATAACAATGTTTGTGCAATCATAGATTTTGGTTTTGGAGGTTTTGGCAACAAATACTTTGATATCTCTCGTATTATGAGTAGAACCTGCCCTAAAGCCTTTAGAGATGAGATAATAAAGGAATATGAAAATTTGGAAAATCAAAAATTAGATTATAAATTTTTAGATAATGAGATTGACATCTGGAGCAAAATTGATAATTCATATATAAACTATATGAGAAAAATAGGAATACATGCATAAATAAACTGTACAAAAAATAGGAAAAACATATAAAATAAACTGTCATAGAAAGTTAATCTATGACAGTTTTTATAATGTAAACAAAGTTTTATAACTTTGTTTAGTTATTTATTATTCAGCTTTTGGCTCTTCTTTTTCTTCAGCCTTATCTTCTTTAACTGGTTGTTCTACAGTAGTTTCTACTTTTTCTTCTGAAACAGTGTCTACTACTTCTTCCTTAGCAGTTTCTACTGGTTTTTCAGATACAGTATCTACTACCTCTTCTTTAGCAGTTTCTACTGGTTTTTCAGATACAGTATCTACTACTTCTTCTTTAGCAGTTTCTACTGGCTCTGCTGAAGCTGTCTCAGCTACTGCTTCTGCTGGCTCTTCTACAGCATTTTCAACTGTTTCCTCAACTACCTCTTCAGTAGCTTCTGGAACTTCTTCCTTTATAACTAAGTCTTCTCTGTTTAGATTTGCACCAACATCTTCTTTAGTCTTAGCTGACTTACCTAATTTTTCTCTTAGATAATATAGCTTTGCTCTTCTAGCCTTTCCTACTCTTACTAATTCAACTTTCTCTACTAATGGAGAGTGTAATAAAAATGTTTTTTCAACTCCTACTCCATAAGATATTCTTCTAACGGTAAATGTTTCATTTAATCCGCCGTTTTGTTTTTTAATTACAGTTCCTTCAAAGACTTGTATTCTTTGTCTATTTCCTTCTTTTATTCTTTGATGTACTCTAATAGTATCACCAACTTTTATATTAGGAACTTTGCTTTTTAATTGTTCATGTTCAATAGATTTAATAATGTCCATGATAATCTCCTTTCTTTTAATTACTCTTTGAGTAATTTTTCTGCCTCGGCTTTTTGTTTTTCATCTAAAAGCTCTGGTCTTTTTTTGTAAGTTATTATTAATGACTGTTCTTTTCTCCATTTATCTATTTCTTGATGATTTCCTGAAGTAAGAACATCTGGTACTTGTTTGCCTCTAAATTCTAGTGGCCTTGTATATGCTGGATATTCCAAAAGATTTTGACTATCTTCTGAGAAAGATTCTTCTACTGTTGAATCTTCGCTTAAGACCCCGTCTACATACCTACTAACTGTATCAATTAGTACCATTGCAGGTAACTCTCCTCCAGTAAGTACATAGTCTCCAATTGAAATTTCTTCATCTACAATTTCATCTAAAACTCTTTGGTCTATACCCTCATAGTGTCCACATAATAATATTAAATGTTTTTCTTTTGCTAGATTTCTGGCAATTTCTTGATCTAACAATTTTCCCTTTGGCGACAAATATATGACTTTGGCATTTTCTGTTTTTACAGAATTATATGCATCATATACAACGTCAGGTTTGATAAGCATTCCTGCTCCGCCTCCATAAGGTGTGTCATCAACATGCTTGTGTTTATCTTGCGAAAAATCTCTAATATTTATTAAATTAATATCTATTAAATTATTTTCAACGGCTTTTCCAATAATGCTATATTGTAATGTTTCAAACATTTCTGGAAATAGTGTAAGCACATCAAATTTCATATTTGTTTGCCTTTCTAGTTCTAATTAATCTTTGATAATTAATTCTATAATCAATTTTTAGCAATTAACTGTAAGACTCATTTTGTCACAATTGTCTAAATTAATCCTTTTAGTATGTGAACTACTATCTTTTTGTTTTGTGTATCTATTTGTTTGATAACATCTTTTATTGCGGGTAATAATATTTTTCCGACTTGATAAACATCATTGGCTCCTGTAGTAAATATATCATCTAGTTTTCCTAAAAGCTCTCCTTCATCTGTATATACATCAAATCCAATTAAATCAGATATATAATATGTGCCTTCTGGAAGTTCTGGAGCATCGTCCCTTTCCATCTCTATCATTGCATTTTTTAGGCCTTCTGCTTGCTCAATCGTGTCTATTCCCTTTAACTTAATAACAACAATGTTTTTTTGGTTTCTGGCTCTTTCAATTTCCATTGGCTTACCATTTATGTAAACATTTTTTACTTTTGGTATATAATCAACATATGGATATACTTTAAGTTCACCTTTTAGGCCAAATGTATTAACTATTTTGCCAAGTTCCATCTTTTCGTCCAAATTATTATTTCCTCCAATAATTAATTTTTGCTAATCTACAAATTCTACATCAATTCTCTTTTTGTCTTTTGCTGCCAATGATTTTGCAATTGTTCTAATAGCTTGTGCTATTTTGCCTTGTTTTCCAATAATTTTACCCATTTCTGATTGGTCTACTTTTATCTTGTATACATCCTTGAAGTCTCCCTCAACCTTTTCTATTGAAATAGCGTCTTTATTATCAACAAGATTTTCAATAATTGTTTTTAGGATTTCTTCCATTTGAATAACTCCTCCTTATTTTGCTTTGTTTATTAAAGCTTTTACAGTGTCTGTTGGTTGAGCTCCATTTTTTATCCATGTAGCTACTTTTTCATTGTCTAAAACAATAACTGCAGGATCTTTCATTGGGTCATAAGTTCCTATTTGCTCAATTATTTTTCCATCTCTTGATGCTCTTGAATCAGCTACAACAATGTGATAGAAAGGTGCTTTTTTTGCTCCTACTCTTTGTAATCTTATTTTTACCATATTTTCACCTCCTAAAAAATAAATTATTTATATTAAATTTAATAACTTAATAACGTATTAGTATTTGAATGTCATACTAGCATAACGCTAAAGTATTTTATTTTAATTATACTTGCATAATGCCAAAGCATTTTATTTAATCATGCTCGCATAATGATAGGTACTTTATTTCAATTTATTTGCCAAGTCATCCAATTCTTCATCACTCATTTTGTCTAAGTTAAGTTTTGACATCATCTTTTTCATCCTTGGGTCTAAATTTCCCGACTTAACTTTCTTCATCATGCTTTGTGTCATCTCAAATGATTTCATAAATTTATTAATATCGGCAACTTGTGTACCGCTTCCATTAGCTATTCTAATTCTTCGTGAAGCATTGAGTAATTTTGGATTTTCTCTTTCTTTGTTTGTCATTGAACATATAATTGCTTCGATTTTTTCGAATTCTTTGTCATCTACATTAACATTCAGTTTGTTCATACCTGGTATCATTTTTAATATTGATGAGAAAGATCCCATTTTCTTTACTTGCCTTAATTGTGCTAAGTAATCATTTAAGTCAAATTCTTTATTTTTTCTAAGCTTCTTTTCTAACTTTTCGGCTTCTTCAATATCAAATTGTTCTTCTGCTTGCTCAATAATTGATAGCATATCACCCATGCCAAGAATTCTTGAAGCCATCCTATCAGGGTGGAATTCTTCCACTTCATTAAGCTTTTCGCCTATACCAATAAACTTAATTGGTTTGCCTGTAACTTTTTTAACTGAGATAGCTGCACCACCACGAGTATCACCATCAAGCTTAGTAAGTATAACTCCATCAATGCCCAAATCTTCGTTAAATTTCGTAGCTATATTTACTGCATCTTGACCTGTCATTGAGTCTACAACAAGTAGAATTTCGTGTGGTTTGACATTTGATTTTATATCTTTTAATTCTTGCATAAGTTCTTCATCAATTTGAAGTCTACCTGCAGTATCCAAAATCACCACATCATTTAATTTGCTTATAGCAATTTCCTTAGCTTGCTTTGCTATTTTTACTACATTTTTTTCACCTTCATTTGCATAAACTGGTACATTTAACTGTGCACCTACAACTTGAAGTTGTTTAATTGCAGCCGGTCTATATACATCACAAGCAACTAATAATGGTTTTTTACCTTGTTTTCGCAATAAATTAGAAAGTTTGCCTGCCATTGTAGTTTTACCTGAACCCTGAAGTCCTACTAGCATAATTATTGTTGGAGGGTTTGGGCTAAATGCTATCTTGCTATCAGCGCCTCCTAACAAATCTATCAATTCATCTTTTACTATTTTAACAACCTGTTGCCCTGGAGTAAGTGACTTCAATACATCACTACCTAATGCCTTATCATGGATATTAGTTATAAATTCTTTAACTACCTTATAATTTACGTCCGCCTCTAACAAAGCAAGTTTAACTTCTCGAAGCATTTCATTTAAGTCTGATTCTGTTATTCTAGCTTTACCTCTAAGCTTTCTTGTGAAAGCTTGTAGCTTTTCTGATAATCCCTCAAAGGCCATTATTTATCCCTCCTTTTTTAAGCTATAACTCTTAGTTCTTTTTGTACTTCGCTTAAAATCTTTTCTATTTTTTTGTCTGATGAGTTTTCTTGTATTTTACTTAATTGAGCTAATACTGTTTGAATAGTTCGCTCATTTTCCGTATTTTTCTTCATAATGTTTAGCTTTTCTTCGTAATCGAAAAGTTTGTCTTCTCCTTTCTTTATTAAGTCTCTTACACCTTGTCTTGAAATATTGTTGTTTTCAGCAATTTCAGATAAAGATAAATCATTGTTATAGTAGTCATTTAGAACATCATATTGTTTTTTTGTAAGTAATTTGCCATAGATTTCCCATAGCATACTTATTTGTATATGTTTATCCATAAGTACCCTCAATCTTTTCTTGCTAATGTACAAGAAACACATAATTATTCCTTTTAGATTAAATTTTATTTTTGTACTATCATTAATTGCTGTAAAGCATATATACTTTACACCATTTTTGCAAAAATGTCAAGTGTTTTGAGCGAAAAATATTAAATTTATAGAAAAAAACGGTAGTTTTGCTACCGCTTTTCATTTTTTTAGCAATACTATAATTATTAACGCTATTCTCCCAACGTAATATTTGAAAACTCTTCAGATAATCTATAATATATATTGCCTTTATATTCAATTCCATTTACATAATAAATTGTTCTACTTGCTTCGTTTATAATGTATACATCGTCTGAGCCCTGATAATACTCGCCTGAACCCATATCATTATTTTCAGAACCATAGTTTAATTCTCTAATGTTTCCTGATAATCTATTGTTTACTTCATCAATATTTATTGCATAATAAACGTCATTATCATTTACATTCTTTACAGAATCTCCATTCTGATTTTTACTAAGGAAATTCAACATACTACTATTTACTTTAGGCCCTATCTCACTGATATTGTCTTCAAAAAAAGCAATCTGAATATTTTCTCTTAAATTATCAATATCATCTTTTAGCTTCTTGTAATTACTAAACTCTCTAATTTGTGATGTGTTCATAATTATCGGAACACTTATTAGCCCTAAAATAACAACTGTTATAGCTAATGCAGTTATGGTTATACCTTTTTCATTTTTTTTCATTTATTTTTTCCTCGTACAATATGTTTATAAGGTTAATTTAATATTTTAGTGTATTTTGATTTATATATCTCTATATGTGTCTCTGCCATCTCTTGGTTGTATTGATTGTACTCTTCCATTTGGCATTTTTCCATCATAGTTCGGGTTTTGTCTTGGTGGCATTGTTGTTCTAGTATTTTGCATATCAACTCTTTGTTGTGGTTCTATGTTTGGTTTATTAGGTTTCTTTTCTTTACTCATATACTTATAGTCTGTAACTAATTCCAATGCACCAAGTCGCGCTTGAACATCGGGTGAAAAATTAACTTGAACTTCTTGGCTGTCATTTACATCCGCTTCTCCAAGCCTTTTCCATCCGTTTGCAATACTTTTTATTAAATTATTTGCAAGTTCTTTAATATTTTTCATTTTTTAATTATTTTCTCCTTTTGTAGTATAAAAAACACTACAATAAAATTATAGCATGTTTTTATACATTTTGCAAGTATTTTAACATATCTTTAATTACTAAAAAATTCAAAATTATCATCAATGATTTTTATGCTCTGGTGCATTGTCAACAATCTACGTTTCCCTTGATATGAGCATATTTTTCAATGCTTTTGTACATTTTTTCCTTTATCCTTATTTCCCTTTTATTTTTATAAACAATATACCACAAATATACTAAAATAGCCAATATTGCTATGTTTTTATAATATAAAATTAAAATACTTGAAATAGCTGTGATGATATATAATGAAAGTTCCGATACGATTTGCGTATATTTATAACTTTCTCTTAAGCTATAAAAAATATGTAAAATTTCTCTTAAAATTCTCCCACCATCAAGTGGATAAATTGGCAATAAATTAAACAGTGCAATTAAAATATTTGCATACATTATGTTTTGATAAACTACATCATCAAGTTTTATGTATTTTTTTGCCAATAGAGCTGCAATTACGCATATCATGTTAGTTACAGGCCCAGCCAAAGCCAAAATAATTTTCTTTATGGATAATAAATTTCCCTTTTTTATTTTTTGATTATAATCTCCAATGTTAGTTTTAAAATTTATTTTAAGTCCATATGGTAGTATTGTCATTTTTTCTGGTTTAAATCCTAGCAACATTCCACAAATTAAATGTCCTATTTCATGTATTAATGCAAAAAGCATTATTATTCCATATATTTTTATTTTCCTTGTTACAAGAAAAATAAAAAAAAATAGAAATATTTTTAAATCCACTTTTATCTGCATGTACTTTTTTCTCCTTTTTCAAATAGTTTATGTTCCATAAGCTATAGTTTACAGGTCTAGTATTTTTTGCGGGTCTACTGTTTTATTATTTCTTCTTATTTCAAAATGAAGATGTGGTCCAGTAGTTCTGCCTGTTGCTCCAACTGTTGCGATTCTTTGTCCTTGATTTATGTAATCTCCTTGTTTGACTAATATTGAACTACAGTGTGCATACAGTGTTGTGATTTCTCCATTTGTTATTTTTAAATGATTTCCATAATCACCATAATTAGATACTAGCTCTACTGTGCCTGACATTGAGGCTACTATCTCTGTCCCAGTATTTGCTCCAATATCAACTCCTGCGTGATTTGCAGAAATGATTTCAGTAGCTTCTCTTGCTCCATAAGCTGATGTAATATATCCGTTTACAGGTTTTATAAAATTGGCATTTGCCTTAATATACGATATGTCTTGGTCTGTTTCGCTTTCAGCAACGCTTTCATCTCCTCCACCAATTCCAACATTTTCATCTTGATTTTCATTTCCTTGTTCATTATTATCTCCGTTATTTCCGTTGTCTTCACTATTTTCGCTATTCTCACCACTTATGCTGTTTTGATTATTTTCGCCTTCTACAACTTCGTTGTTTTCATTATCATTAATTTCATTAGTTCCATTGATATTTTCTATATTATTTTCTTCCTGAGTCTCATTATTAAATGAAGTTGACATATTTTTTATAAATGTATCTATTTGATTATATATTTGTACAAAATCTGTATCCTCAGAAAAAATTGGTTTTATTTTTTCAATTGCTAAACTATTATTTTGATTAATAAAATAAAAAATTCCAAATAGGCCAATGCTACATATAACTTGTATAAAAACTTTGCTTAAAAGAGATAATTTCTTTTTACGTGTGGTATTTATACTACTTACAGGAATCCTATTATTCCTTCTAGCAGAGATTTCTTCTGCTCTTTTTATCTTTTCTTCTTCGCTCATTACTTTTTTAATACTCCTCAAAAAAAGTCTTATAGTTCTTTTACAATATATGAACTATAAGACGAGTTTATGATTTTTATTTATATAAATGTAAACTTATATATGATGGTTATTTATATCACTAACATAATTATGCAAATTGCCATTATTGAAATTATTATTTTTAATGCAATATTTACCTTTTTTATCTTGCTAAAATTCTTTTTTAATTCTACGATCTTTCTCTTTTCCTCCTTGTCCTTTTTATCAAATTCTTCAAGTATATTCTCTGCCTCACGAATAATAAATTTTTTGTTAAAATCACCCATAAGTTTATCTCCTTAAAATTATCTTTTTAGGATTATTTCCACTTATAGGTGATTTATACAATTTATTCCAATTATTTTTTTGTTAATTTAGTAATTACCTTTTTACCGTCTATTCCTTCAATTTTAATGTGTGCCTGCTTTAATTCTTCTGGGACATCTTCACTCATACCATTATATATCAGTTTGTCCCCATCAAATACATCTATTTCTAATAAGTTAAAATCGCTTATTCTCATTTTACAAACATCCCTTATTTATTTTTATCAGACTTTTCGCCTTTTTCTCTTACTCCTGTTGCTACAATAGTAACTATAACTTTATCTTCAAGAGTTTCATCTATATCTGTTCCAAATATAACATTTGCATCTGGATGAACTTTTCCTGCAATGATTTCAGCACTTCTATTTATCTCATCTAAGCCAATATCTTCCCCACCTCTTATATTAAATATAACAGCCTTTGCATCATCAACTGTGCTCTTTGTTAGAGGGTTGCTTAAAGCTTTTATGGTTGCCTCAATTATTTTGTTCTCGCCTTCAGATTCACCAATTCCCATATATGCAGGACCTTCAACACTAAGAGCGGTTTTTACGTCAGCGAAGTCAATGTTGATAGTTCCTACTGAGTTGATTATATCAGTTATTGACTGTATACCTTGTCTTAGAACGTCATCTGTCATTTTAAAGGCTTGTAAAATAGAAACCTCTTTAGAAGTATTTGAAAGCAACTGGTCATTAGAAATGATAATTAGAGAATTTACATTAGGTCTAAGCTTATCAATACCCATGTTAGCTCTAACACTTCTTAATTTTCCTTCAAATGTAAAAGGAGTGGTTACTATTCCAATAGTTAAAATTCCTTTTTTTCTAGCTTGCTCAGCAATAACTGGGATAGCACCTGTTCCGGTTCCACCTCCCATACCTGCAGTTAAAAATAACAAATCAGTACCCTCTAAGATTTTGTCAATTTCTTCTACGCTTTCTCTTGCAGCCATCTCACCAATTTCAGGGTTTGCACCAGCGCCAAGTCCTTTCGTTGCCTCTTTACCAATTTGAAGTACTTTGCAACCGTTAGTATTTGCCCTATCAAGTATTCCCTTTTCTGTATTTATAAGTATGTATTCAGCTCCATCTATATCAGATTTTATCATTTGATTTACAGCGTTGTTTCCTCCGCCACCAATTCCCAATACTTTGATTTTTATTAAGTCTTTTGTTCTATTTGGTTGCACTTGCTCTAACACGTTTTAATCCTCCATTTCACTATTTTATAGTATGTATTATACATTATATTCGATTTTTTTCAAGTCTTTTAGCGTAAATAATTTATTTATCTATAAAAAACAAACATTTTCCTCCTCATTGCATTTATTTTAATTTTGAGTGCTCATATCAGGACACTTTAAAAAACCAGTAACTAACATTTAGTTACTGGATAAAATAGTGCTAAAATAATGCTCCTCTTCGGTGAATACCTACTAACAAACATATTTATCTATTTTTGTTTATAGCAAATGCGGACTATATAAAATCATTTGCTATTGGACACCAGTTTGTTTCTGAAACTGAAGCTTCCCTTGTGTAACAAATGGTCTACACGACCTTGCCCAAGTTTAGTGTGTGAATATTTTCTCTATATATACTAGAGAGCAAATTAGCTTTATAGTTTTGGGCGTGGCTGGACGCGAGGCCCAGCAGCACGCAACTTTATCCGTCCCCAATTACTACATGCTCACATTATATATATTCGATCCCTTTGATGTCTCTGTCAATTGGACTCCAGACTCCAGACAAACCACCGGTCGAACGCCAAGGTAGTCGTAGTTATAGTCGTTGTAGTTCACGTGGCCGCTACCGTAGACACCCATCAAGCTGAGCGAGCCGATAGCGGACGGCGAAGCCAACCAATATCCGCTACAACCGTTCCAAGCACTTGTTCCAGTGTGTGGGAAAAATGTTTTGTAAGTTTTTCCTAATTCTCCTAATTGCTCACTTGTTAGAGAAGTACTTGTTGTTCCATTCACATATAGGTAAGTTGATGATTTTGAGCCGTGCTTAACTCCATATCCATTACCACTCGTTTGTGGTTCAGGATCAATTGTTACAAATCCATTTGTGTCTCCTTTTACTGCTTCATTCCATGCTTCGCACCACATCTCAAGAGTTGGTCCTCCAATTACGAAATCTATACATTTTTGCTTGTCTGCACTTGCTGCTGTTTTTATTCCATTCCACGATGCTGTATTTAGTAATTGTGATACTGCTTTTAAGTTATCTTTACTATCATCTAGAGTATATCCCTTATGCATTACTAAGTCTAAATAATTATTTGGTTCTGTTGGTAATGCTAAAAATTCTGTAGGTGTACTTGGCCATCGTACGCCATACGTAGTATATTTTTGAAACTCTTTTAACTTTCCATTGTCTCCTATTACTTGCCATGCTGCTAGTGTATCCGTTGGTACATAGTCTGCTGCTATTAAATATATTCTGCCATTTCCCGCATAAAATAATTCCCAGTCATCTGTTGTCACGTCATTTCCATTTGTATTTAATCCTATATCCACGTATTTTCCTTGATACTCGTTTAAGTGACTTCCTACTTCTCCTCCGTCTATTACTACTGGTGGTTTTAGTGATTCGATTATATTTCCTATCTCCTCACTTCCCTTTTGCAATGCATTTTCTTCCTTTCCTGCTTCTTCTTTATATGTCTCTGCGGCTTTCTCTGACATTTTAAATAAGCCATTTTCTCCGTAATGCTATTGTTAGTGTTACCCCTGCTAATATTAGCATTATTATTATGGTTACTACTAATGCAACTAACGTTATACCTTTACTGTTTTTAATGTTCAAATTTCCTTGTTTCTTTTGTTTTTCCATGGTTTCCTCCTATTTTTTATTTATTATTAAATATATAGTTTAATAATAATTT
>CANQJH010000008.1 GCA_947624195.1 uncultured Clostridia bacterium | reverse complement strand
GGATTTGGATATAGAAATGTAAATAGAGATGAAAGATATAAAGAAAGAATGGAGAGAGCTAGTGATATTGCATGTAAATTTAAAGATTGTGACTGGAGCTTTGAGCCTAGTTGGAAATGTGAGATAAATACATACACAAAAAGAGGAAATAGATTTATAGGAATAGCATCAAGAAGAGAAAGATTTTTTGGCGAAGATACAGAAGAATTTAATAAAACGGCTTATTTAGTTTATTATTTGAATAAAAATATTACTTCAAGAGAACTAAAATATATAGATAAGGAAATAGATAGAAATAAAAGTAATTTTAAAGGAATAATTGTTTTTACAGAAAATGAAGAATATCTATATAAACCAAAATTTGATAAAATTAATTATGAAGAAAGTTATATAATCCCATACAATCAAGAAACATGGAAAGTATTTAAACTGATAAACGATCAAAATTTTATGAATCAGAAAGTATATGAAATTTTTGGAGATAAATTAATTTCATTAAGAGAAAAAAGTTTTGGAGACAAATATTACTATAAAGAAAATAATGACTATATTTATGTGTATTATATGCCATTTGCTAATTTTAACTTAATGAATTATCTTAACTTTGTTTCAACAGAAAAACAATTATTTCCTAGAGATAAAGTTAAAGTAGTATGCTTAGAAAACTGTGTTGAGTATGCTAGAAAATATTTAAATGAAAATGTAGAAGTTATTTGTGTAGGTACAGAATAGACATAACTCGACAAAAAATGAAAAATTATAGAAAAAAATAGTTTTTTATAAGGAATTGGTTGAGAAAAATGTCATTTTATGATATAAAATGTAATAGTGAAAATATAAAAATTTCTTATAAACAACAAAACATTATAGGAGGTGTAGGTATACGTGAGTAAAATAAATTTTTCTAATATATTTGATCAATATGATAACATAAAAAGAATTATTCCAAATTTATTAAAAGATCAAACAACTGGAAAAAATATTGTATGGGCAACAGATACCTACCAAGCTTATGGAGATGAATATGATAAACAAAAACAAATGAATGAAATGAATAGTATTAAACTTATAAAGGATGGAATAATGCTTCCAAGAATAATGAAAACAAAAGAACAGCAAGATGAACGAACAAAAGGTAAAGCAGAAGTTTTTACTCCATCATGGATTTGTAATAAAATGAATAATTATTGTGATGAACAATGGTTTAATCGTAAAAATGTTTTTAACATAGAAAATGAAGATAATACATGGACCACTATAAACAAAAAAATACAATTTAATAATGATAGTAATAAAGAATGGAAAAGATATGTAGACTCTAGACGTATCGAAATAACTTGCGGAGAAGCACCATATATCGTTTCAAGGTATGATGCAACAACAGGGAAAAAACTAAAAATAAACGATAGAATAGGAATATTAGATAGAAAACTTAGAATTGTTAATGAAAACACAAATAATGAAGAAGAATGGCTAACATGGGTTTATAGAGCATATGAATCAGTATATGGCTTTGAATTTCAGGGAGATAACTTATTCTTTGCAAGAATAAATCTAGTTC
This sequence comes from uncultured Clostridia bacterium, assembly GCA_947624195.1. Taxonomy (GTDB): domain Bacteria; phylum Bacillota; class Clostridia; order TANB77; family CAG-508; genus CAG-793. The sequence continues at coordinate 57,924 of CANQJH010000008.1, read as the reverse complement.
AAACTTTTATAGATTACTATACTGAAAGATTTTCAAAAAATCCTACCAATAAAATGATAGATAAGATTACAAATATTATTTCATGGAATATATGGCAAATGGATGGATTAAAAGACACAATTCCCTTTGAAATGCCAAAAGATGAATTTCAACAAATATCATTTGATGACTTTTTCTCTAATATAGAAAAAGAAAAAGCGAAATTAGTTTATTGTAAAATAAAAGATTGGAGAGTTAATAAAATTATTGAATATAGAAGTATGAAAGGAAATAAATAAAAATGAAGTTTGATTATGTAATTGGAAATCCACCATATCAATTGGATTCAAATGGAGAAAGTAAATATAGACCACCTGTATATCATTTGTTTATGGATGCAGCATACAATATTGCAGATAAGGTAGAATTAATTACACCTGGTAAATTTTTGTTTAATGCTGGAGATACACCTAAAAGTTGGAATAAAAAAATGTTAAATGATGAACATTTTAAAGTATTAAGTTATAATGATGATCCAAAAACAGTTTTTCCAAATACGATTATAAAAGGTGGTGTATCAATAACATATAGAGATGCAAATAAATCTTTTGGAGCAATAAAGCATTATACAACAGCATCTGAAATTCAAACTATAATGGAAAAAATTGAAAAAATAATTGATAAAGGAAGTATATCAGATATTATAAATGTAGCATCTAAGTTTAATATAAATAATTTAGCGTTGGATTTTCCTGAATATGCAAAAAGAGAAAGAAGATTATCATCAAATGTACTTACATTAGATTGTTTTCATGATTCTAAACAAATAGATGATATATGCATATATGGAGTAATTGGACCAACTAGAAAAAAAAGATTTATTAATAAAAAATATATTGATGTTTCTTCAGAAAATATATTCAAATATAAAGTGATATTACCAAAAGCAGATGGTAATGGAAAGTTTGGAGAAATAGTTACTAATCCTGAAGTATTAGAAATTGATACTGGATATACTCATACTTTTTATGGAATAGGAAGTTTTGAAAATGATTATGAAGCTAAAAATTGTCTAAAATACACAAAGACAAAATTTGCAAGGGCCTGTTTGAGTATTTTAAAAGTAACACAAAATGTAAATGCAGCAACTTGGAAATATGTTCCACTTCAAGACTTTACAGAAAAGTCAGATATAGATTGGACTAAATCTATTCATGAAATAGATGAACAATTATACAAAAAATATAATCTTTCACAAAAAGAAATTGATTTCATTGAAAATAATGTAAAGGAGATGGAATAATATGAGTAAACCTAATATAAAAACTACTAAAAAAGTTATACCAATGTGTTATGCATATACTACACCTGGAGTTATTTATCATGAAGGATGGACTAAAATTGGATATACAGAAAGAGATGTAGATACACGTATTAAGGAACAGACAAAAACTGCTAATATTAAATATAATAAAGAATGGGCTGAAGAAGCACGTTTCTCTGATGGTTCAGGGGAAACATTTACTGATAAAGAATTTCATACATATTTAGCAAAGAATGATATAAAAAGAAAAGACCCAGAACCAGATGATGAAGGTTGCCCTGAATGGTTTCAAATAAGTGGAGAAGAATCACAAAAATTATTTTGGAAATTTAAGGCTGATAAAGGAATAATGGAATCTTTAACAGAGGCAATGCCTTATATTCTAAGAAAAGAACAAGATGAGTTTGTAACAAATACCTTAAATTACTTTGATAAAAACAAGGAAAACAGTCCAGAAGTTCTATGGAATGCTAAACCACGTTTTGGTAAAACATTGACAACATATGATTTATGTAAAGCACTTAATGCTGAAAAAATTTTAATTGTAACTAATAGACCTGCTATAGCAAATTCATGGTATCAAGATTATGAGAAATTTCTAGGAACGAAATCAGGATATTATTTTGTTAGTAGTACAGATAGTTTAAAAAATAAAAAATATGTTTTGTCAAGAGAAGAATATCGAAATCATGTAAATGATAAAGAACATAAGGGATGTATAGAATTTGTTTCTTTACAAGATTTAAAGGGGTCAAAATTTTTTGGAGGAGAATATGACAAACTAGAAGAAGTAGCAAATCTTGAATGGGATATCTTAATTATAGATGAAGCTCATGAAGGAGTCGACACATATAAAACTGATGTGGCATTTGACCATATTCATCGTAAGTATACACTTCATTTATCAGGTACACCATTTAAGGCTTTAGCTAATAATAAATTTGAAAGGGATGCTATCTGTAATTGGACTTATGCAGATGAACAACAGGCAAAAAGAGATTGGAATAATGAAAGTGAATACGAAAATCCATATGAGAATCTTCCTAAATTAAATCTATTAACATATAAAATGTCAGATATTGTACTCGAAAAAGTAGTTCAGGGAGAAGATTTTGATGATGATGGAGATAACGAAGCTTATGCATTTGATTTAAATGAGTTTTTTATGACAAATGAGAGTGGAAATTTTATACATGATAAAGATGTAGATAATTTTTTAGATGCTTTAACAACTCAGACTAAATTTCCTTTTTCTACAGAAGAATTAAGAAATGAACTAAAACATACTTTATGGATACTAAAGTATGTTTCAAGTGCAAAAGCATTGGCAAGAAAATTAAAAGCACATAAATTATTTAAAGAATATGAAATAGTTCTTGCAGCAGGAGATGGAGAAATAAATGACAATGATGAAGAAATAAATGATATAACAATGGATAAAACAATAAAAAAATCATATGATAAAGTTGTTAAAGCTATAGCAAATAATCCTAAAACAATTACTATTTCAGTAGGTCAATTGACAACAGGAATTACAATTCCTGAATGGACAGGTGTAATAATGCTATCTAATATGCAAAGCCCAGCACTATATATGCAGGCAGCATTTAGAGCACAAAATCCATGTTTATTTAATGTTGATGGAGAGCCATATAGAAAAGAAAATGCATATGTTTTTGATTTTGATCCAGCTAGAACACTAGATATATTTGAACAATTTGCAAATGGATTAAGCGAGGACACAGTTAATGGTAAAGGAGATACTGAAACTAGAAAAAAGCATATAAGAGAGTTACTTAATTTCTTTCCTGTTTATGGAGAAGATGAAAATGGAGAGATGATTGAACTTGATGCTGAAAAAGTACTTTCAATACCTAGAGCCATCCATGCAAAAGAAGTTGTAAAACGAGGATTTATGAGCAACTTTTTATTTCAAAATATTAGTGGTATATTTTCAGCACCATCAGTGGTAAAGAATATTATTGATAAACTTGAACCTGTTAAGGAACAAACATTAGTTAATGAAAAAACTAAAGATGAACTTAATATTAACGATAATGGAGAAGTTGATATTCCGGATAGTAATATAATTGGAACAGCAAATGAAATATTTGGAGAAAAAATATATGCTGATACCGAAGAAAGTATATATTCAGTTATATCTAATAATGAACTAAATAATAATCCAAAAGAAGACACATTAAAGCAATTAAAGGAAATAATTCATTCTAATACAGATGAAATAGTTAATACTGCAAAAGAAAGTTATGGAAATGATATGTCAAAATCTGCACAAAATGAAATAACTAGAACAATAAATAGAGAAGCAGATAGAGAAATAGAAAGGCATTTTGGAGAATATAGTATCAATAGAAATATTATTGAATCAGATAGAGAAAATGCAATTAAAATTGCTGAAGAAGAAGAACGATACAATGAAATAGAAAAAATAAATTATGATTATGATGAAAAACAAAAACAAAATAATAAAGAGTTTGAAAAAAATATTTTAAATGCAATTCATACAATTACAGAAAATGGCGAAAAAACTGCAGTAGAAGTAACTGAAAAAGATATAAAAAGAAAAGAAAAAGAGGGAATAGAAGAGCAAGTAAGAAATCATTTAAGAGGATTTTCTAGAACTATACCATCATTCCTTATGGGATATGGAACTGATGAAACAACACTTGAAAATTTTGATAAAATAATTCCGGCAGATGTATTCTTAGAGGTAACAGGAATTACAGTAGAAGATTTCAAATTCTTAAGAGATGGAGGGGAGTATCCTGACCCAGAAGATGAAAATAAAATGAAGCATTTTGAGGGCAATTTGTTTGAACCGATTGTATTTAATGATTCTGTAAAAGAATTTTTAAAAAAGAGGGATGAACTTGCGAATTATTTTGAAGAAGATGCTAAAGAAGATATATTTGACTATATTCCACCACAAAGAACAAATCAAATATATACACCTAAAAAAGTAGTTAAGCAAATGGTAGATTACTTAGAAGAAGAAAATCCAAATTGCTTTGATGATCCTAATGCTACATTTATTGATTTATATATGAAATCAGGATTATATATTACAGAAATTGTGAAGAGATTATATCGTAGTAAAAAAATGATTGAGTTATATCCAAACAAGGATGAAAGATTAAAGCATATTTTTGAAAATCAAGTATATGGATGTGCACCAACAAAGATTATTTATATGATAGCAACTCATTACATATTAGGATTTAGCAAAAATAAAGATATAAAGATAAGCTCAAAACATTTTAAATTATTTGATACATTACCATCATCTCAAGCAGGAACATTAGAACAAGATTTAGATAGAATCTTTAATAATTAAATTAAATAGGAGAAAAATATGGGATTTTTAGATAATTTATTTAGTGAAAATAATAATGAAAACTTTGACGTTGGAGATCGAGTTGAGGTAATTTATGCAGAGATAGAAGGTGTAGTTGTTAGTGTTGATTCTAATACTTGTATGATTTCCTATATGACAGAAGACGATAAAGAAATTATAGAAACTTATGATAAATCTGATTTAAGAAAATGTTAAATGAAGGAATTAAATTTCTATATAAATAGTACTATAATAAATTAATGAACAAAATTATAGGTATCGGATTTATATTAAGAGATATATTCAAAAAATACATATAAAGGATGGTTATATGAAAATAAAATGTTTAATTTGTGGAGATATAATTGAATCAAAAAGTGTGCATGATTTAGTATCATGTAAATGTGAATCATGTTATATAGATGGAGGTAAAGATTATTTACATTTTGGGGGCAAAGATTTTAGTAAAATCCTAATTACTTTTAATGATGGCACAGAAGTATTAGCAAGTAATGAGAAAAACTATAAAAAGAAATATGAAGAATTGGAAAATAATAGAACAAATAAGTTAACTAAAATTAAGAATAAAACTATACCTAACTAATAGCGAATGCATAGATTATGTTATTATTAAAAAAAATATCAACATTTTTGAGATTTTTTCTCAAAAATGTTGATATTTTTTTGATTTTAGCATATAATATATAAAGTAAAGGAGGATTTTAAAATGTTAATAAGATTTAGTTTTAAAAATTTCAAGTCTTTTAAAAATGAAAATTGTTTAGATATGGAAGCAACATCTTTAAAAGAGCATGAATACAATGTAACCAAAACTGATAATGGTGATTATTTAAAAGTATCTGCAATTTATGGTGCAAATGCTAGTGGTAAAACAAATGTATTACAAGCATTTGGATATATGAAAAGAAGAATCTTAGTAAGTGATGATTCAAAAAAGAATTCTCCAATAGATGAAGAGAATATTTATAGTTTTATGATAAATGATGAACCAATTGGCTTAGAAGTAGAAATACTCGCCAAAAATAATAAGATATATAAATATGGTTTTGAAGTGGCAAAGGACAAAATTATTTCGGAATGGTTATATGAAAAAAGAATTAATAAATTCTATTCTATTTTTGAAAGAGAAAATAATAATGTGACGATGAAAGCTAATAAAATATCAGAATTAATTAATATAGATGAAAAGACATTATTTTTAAATATATATAGCAAAATAGATAAAAATAATGTTGATTTTAATAATGTATATGAATGGTTTATAAATGCAACATATCTTAATTTGGGAGATCCCGATTTTGAAAAATTTATTAATGATAGAATATCTTTAAAAATTTTAGTTGATGAAAACTACAAAAAAGAATTACTGAAATTTATAAAAACATTTGATTATGGAATAGTAGGAATAAAATTAACACCAAATTCAATAGAAGCAGTTAAAAATAATAATGGTGTTATAGATCTTAAAATTATTCATAAAGGAGAAGATGGAAAACAAGTAGCATTACCATTTGATTTGGAGTCTAATGGTACAAGAAAAATGTTTCATCTATTCGATTTTTTTATGGATTCGTTAAAAAATGGAATGGTATTATTTGTTGATGAACTAGATGCTAAACTACATCCATTGTTAACAAGATATATTATTAATCTATTTCATAACAGTGATACGAATAAAGGTAATGGACAGTTAATATATTCAACACATGATACAGTTAACCTAAATAAAGAAACATTTAGAAGAGATGAAATATGGTTTGCAGAAAAAGATAAAGATGGTATTTCAGAAATATATGCATTATCTGATTATGTATTAGAAGATGATAAAAATTCTGGTAAAAAAGTAAGAAATGATGCGACATACAATAAGGACTATTTAACTGGAAGATATGGTGCTATTCCAGTATTGGAGGAATTTGGTATAAACTATGAGAAATAGCAATATTTCAAGAAAAGATACGTTAAAAAGTAAAAGGCAAGCACCTGCCAATTACTTAATAATATGTGAAGGAGAGAAAACAGAACCTAATTATTTTAATGGTTTAAAAAGAAAAATTAATGAAAAATATGGTAGTAAAGTAGATGTATTAATTCCAAATATAGATATAAAGGGTACAGGAATGAATACAATATCTTTAGTGAAATATACTCAAAGAAAGGTTAATCAAGCCAACAAAGTATATGGACAAGTTTGGGTAGTTTTTGATAAGGATGATTATAACGATAAACAATTTGATTTAGCAATAGACAATTGCGACTATAATGTAGCTTGGTCTAATCCTAATTTTGAACTTTGGTTATTAGCACATTTTAAGAAAGTAAACAGATATATTTCTAAAGATAATGTTTTACAAGAACTTAGCAAGGAATTTCAGAAAAAAGGTTTAGGCAATTATACTAAAAATGATATAAATATATTTAATAAGATTACAAGTGAAGGAAGGTTACATACAGCAATAAAAAATTGTGAATATATGGAAGAATTAAATAAAGATGGACAAGCATCACAACGAAATCCAATGACTAGAGTGTATAAGTTAATTGATGGATTAAAAGAATATTTAGAATAAGGTCACAAAAGAAAAGCAAAGTATGAGAGTAATTTTATGTAATTACAGAATTATTTTGCTTTTTTGATAATAAGCTACAGATTTCGACAAATTTTCTTAATATAAAAGTATATAGTATAAAAAGAGGTGATAAAAATGGAAACATATATTTTTTCAGTTATAACAGCAGTTATAAGTGGCATTGTAACATATCTAGTTGCAAGGAGTGGAAATAAAAAGGATATTGAGGTATTAAAAATAAAAAATTCAGCTGATATGGAAAGATTAATGAATCAACATAAGATTGACATTGAGGCGATGAAAGAAAGACATAAATTAGAACTTGAACTAAAAGAACTTGAACTAAAAGAAATTGAACAAAAATATAAATTAGAATTATTAAAACAAGAAAATGAGAATGAGATAAAAAAAACGACAGAGATTGCAAATAACGAGTCATTAAATACTGCAACTAATCAAATTCTGGGAAGTATATTTAACAGAGAAAGTATACAAGAACAGTTAGACAATGCAATAAAGGAAGCATTTGATAAATCAAAAATAGAAGGAGGAAAAAAACGATGAAACTTATTAAATTTAGAGTATCAAATTTTAAAACAATAAATGAAAGTGAATGGATAACAACCGACAATATTACATGTTTAGTAGGAGAAAATGAATCAGGCAAAACGAATGTATTGACTGCATTATTGAAACTAAAGCCAGCAGATAAGAATACAAAAATAAATTTAATATCAGATTATCCAAGACATAAATATACAGAGGATAGAGATATTGCTAGTAGTAAAAAATTCATAGAAGCTATATTTAAATTTGATTATCCTTATCAAATTAAATATACAATACACCAAAATCCAATTTTAAATGAAGAAACAGGAGAAGAAGAACAACAACCAGATTTGGAAGAAACAGAGGAGTTTGAGTTTGTAAAAATTGAGAGATATTATAGTGGAGAGTATAAGGTATATGGAATAATCAATGAAAAAGATTTAGATAAAGAAGAAAAGTACAAAGAAATAAATAATGATAAAGAAAGTATAATTGAAGAGATTCCAAAATTTGTTTATTACGCATCCTATGCAAATCTTAGCTCTGAATTGTATTTACCTAATATCATAAATGATTTAGGAAGATATGATAGTCTATCTGATAAAGCTAAAAATAAGGCGAAAACTTTAAAAGTATTATTCGATTTTGTTAAGTTAAGCCCTAAAGAGATTCTAGATTTGGGGAAAGAATCACAACAATCTAAAACAGAAGATATAATAAATAATGAGTCAAAAAATAAAAAAGAAAGAGAAATTATGTTAGATTCAGCTTCATCTAATATGACAAGAAGTTTTAAGGAATGGTGGAAACAAGGAAATTATATTTTTAAATTTTCTGCTGATGGAGACTATTTTAGAATATGGGTTAGTGATGGTGTTAGACCGGAGAATATTGAATTAGAGAATAGAAGTAGTGGTTTACAATGGTTTTTTAGTTTCTATCTTGTATTTGTTACAGAAAATGCGGGAGAGCATAGTAATTCAATTATATTATTAGATGAACCTGGACATACATTACATCCAATGGCACAGAAAGATCTTGCAAGTTTTTTTAATTCATTATCAGAAAAGAATCAATTACTATATACAACACATTCGCCATTCTTAGTAGATCCAATGAATATAACCAGAACTAAAGTTGTATATGCTGATGAAAACGGAATAACTAATATATCAGACAATTTGAAAATTAAGAAAAAAGTAGCTCAAAAATCAATTTATCCAATTAATTCTGCAATTGGTATTACTATCTCTGACACAATGTTGATTGGAACTAAACCTATAATTGTTGAAGGAGTATCTGATCAAATATATTTAACATATATAAAAAGACAGTTAATGAAACAAAAAGATATAAATTTTAAAGAAGAACTTGTATTTATGCCAGTTGATGGAACGAAAAATATTAAACCAGTTGTGGCTATAATAACAGGCAAAGAAGAGGAATTACCAATAGTATTACTTGACTCTGATGTTGCCGGAAAAGAGAAGAAAAAATCATTAGAAAATGTATTATATAAAGATAGCAAAGAGAAGTTAGTATCAGTTGAAGATTTTATACATAGAAAAATTAACAACTCTGAAATAGAAGATATTATGGATGAAAATATAATAGAAGATATTATTAATAGAGAATTTCATTCAGATGTAGAGGATTTTACAATTGATAAAATTAATAACAAAAGCATAGTTGAACAAATTGAAGATTATGCAAATGCAAATGAAATTATTTTACCAGAAGGATGGAAAGTAAGAATTGCAAAGAGATATATATCTAAAGATAGGAATGAAAATGAAGATATAATTAATAAATGGAAAGAATTGTTTAACAAATTATTTGAATAATTATAGAAGTAGGAGTTAATTAAAATCATTAATTCCTACTTCTTTTTTAATTACTCTTCAAAGCATCCAATAATTATTTGTACTCCATCTACAAAGCCATTTCTATAATATTTTTCAGTCCAATAAACAAGATAATCTGTAAAATTATTATCTATTTCATCCAATTGTTTTTGTACATATTGACGATTCCTTTTAGGAATACTATTTAAAATTTTATCAAAGAGTTCATCATAATAAAGAGAATGCTTTTCATCATTAGAATTGAGAACTCCAATTAATTCTTGCTCTCTAATAGAAATCCAATCACTTAATATATCATTATCATTTACTTCTCTAAAATTATTCATACTTATTACCATAAATTTATTTTTTACTATGTGCTAAGATACAATAAATATCATAGCCATAATTGGGATCAATTTGGGCACAAAGATTACCAAAATGAACTCCAAATCACATAAATTTACAAAGTTAAAAAACTGTGCACACCAAATATACCAACAAAAACCGACAAAAGCCATGTAAACCAATACTTCCAGAGATTTGCTCATAACCAAAGGTCGATGGTTCGAGTCCATCCTCCGCAACCACATTTATCAAGGAATTGCAAGTTCCTTGGTTTTAGTTAAATAGAACCTCTAGCCAAGCTAGGGGTTCTATTTGTGAATGAAATTAAAGAGAGAAAAAGTATATACAAGAACAATATTAGCCATATATAGTGTAATGAAAAGTTTAAATATAAAATTTTATAAAAGAATGAAGATATAAACGAAGCAACAAGACCAAAAACATAAAAGCTAGAGCAAAAAAAAAGAAGTCAACAGATAAAATATCTATTGACCACTAAAATTCTATTTGAAAATTATTATTTTTTGGGTGTAATGTTATAGTTATCAAGTAACCAATTGTGATACTTCTTAATAATTTCTAAAGAATAATTTAAAGAATAATCAAAAGTTAATGGTACTACAGAACGAACTTTTGCAAGTAATGGAGCTCGTTCACTTTCTTTTGAAAATAATTTTTTATATTCTTCTTTAGAATCTACTAATAAAGATTTTACAAAATCTTCAAAATCCATGATAATCACTACCTTTCATAATAAGATAGGTAAATTATATAACATTTTTTACAAAAAAACAATAAGAGATGAGAATATGTCAGTACCTAAATATATTTCAGCTGAAGAATATGCAAAAAGAAGTGGATTAAGTCCAAAGAAAGTAAAAGATATGTGCAAAGTTGGGAAACTAGATTTTTATATGATAGAAGGTGGATTTAACAAAATAAAAGAAGATGATAATAATTCAGTTTCAAAAGAACTTTACGAAAAAGTAAAAGAACCAAAATTAAATGCTGAAACTATGAAAGCTATTGAAGATGCAGAAAAGGAAATAGGATTAAGCAAAGGATATACTGATTTAGATGAGATGTGGAAAGATTTAGAGAAAGAGAATTGTTAAATTTACTAACATATAAATATGAATTAGTACTGACAGAATATAGAACAGGTTCACATTCAGATTTATTTTAAAAATAAATGTTAATTATAAAGTGTAATTTTAGCATCTTAAAGTGCGAGAGTTACATTTTTTTAGGATATTATTAATATGTTTAGCTTGAAAAAACTTTAAAATAATTTAAAGTTTTTTCATAATTTTGAAAAAACTTGACTATAATAATAAAAGAGAGTATAATAAAAATAATTGGAGGAGATTCTATGGAAAGAATAAAAAGAGAAGATTACTTATCTATATTAAGAAACTTCAAAGATCAACAAATTATAAAAGTAATAACAGGAATTAGAAGATGTGGCAAATCAACTTTACTAGAGATATTTCAAGATTACTTGAAAGAAAATGGAGTAAAAGATAACCAAATCATATCAATTAACTTTGAAGATGCAGATTATGAAGAACTACAAGATAGAAAAAAATTATATGAATACTTAAAATCAAAACTTGTAAAGGGTAAAAAAACATATATATTTTTAGATGAAGTTCAAAAGGTTAGTGAATTTGAGAAAACAGTAGATAGCCTTTTTATTAACAAAGATGTAGATTTATATATAACTGGTTCAAATGCTTGGCTATTATCATCAGAACTTGCAACATTATTAACAGGAAGATATATAGAAATCAAAATGTTGCCTTTATCATTTAAAGAATATTTGTCAGCATTTGAAGACAAAACAGATTTATCAAGAAAATTTAGGGATTATTTGCAGTTTAGCTCATTTCCACAAGCTGTAGAATTATTTAAAATAAATCCAGAAAATATTAAATTGTTTTTAGATGGAGTATACAATACAATATTATTTAAGGATGTAATGCAAAGAAAAGGAATAACAGATAAAAATACTTTAGAAAGAGTAACTAAGTATTTGTATGATAATATAGGAAATAGAACAAGTGTGAAAAATATAAGTGACAATATAGAAGGGCTTGAAAAAAATAGTTCGTATAATACAGTCTCAACATATATTCAAGCATTAATAGATAGTTACATTGTATATAAGGCAAACAGATTTGATATAAAAGGAAAAGAATATTTAAAGACACAAGAAAAATATTATGCAATAGATATAGGGCTTAGATATTATATGTTAGGTCAAGGCTCTGGTAAAGATATGGGACATATATTAGAAAATGTGGTTTATCTTGAACTGCTAAGAAGAGGATATGAAGTTTATATTGGAAAATATGATGACATGGAAATTGACTTTGTAGCAAAAAATTCAGAAAATACAATTTATTATCAGGTAGCATTAACTACAAGAGAATCTGATGAAGGAAAAGAAAGTATCTTAGAAAGAGAATTAGCACCATTGAAGAAAATAAATGATAACTATCCTAAATATATATTAACTTTAGATGATGACTTAGATGCAGATTTTGATGGAATAAAGAAGATAAATGTATTAGACTGGCTAATTGGAATTTAAATAAATTGAAGAAAATAATATCCCAAAATAAAGGTGTATACATTATATAGATTTACATAATTTGATAAAATAGAACAAATGATGTATAATATATGCATTAAGAATGGGGGTGAACCATACTTGCTAGAGGAATTAGATAAAAATGAACTAATACAAATGATTCAAAGCCTAGAAAAAGAAAATAGAGAATTAAGAGAAAAAATATATGGAAAAATAGAAGAAAATCAACAAGTTGAAATTAAAAAAAATATTTCAAACGAAGAAAAAGTTAAAATTTTTATGGAGGTATTTAAAGGAAGAACAGATTTATATGCAAAAAGGTGGATAAGCAATAAAACTGGAAAATCAGGATACTCTCCAGTTTGCAAAAATGAATTTAATAAATATAAATGTGACAAGTCAAGGACGAAATGTAACGAATGTGTTAATAGAGAATTAGTGCCTCTTACAGAAGACATTATATTAAAACATTTAAAAGGAGAGATAACAATAGGAATATATCCATTACTATTAGGCGATTTGTGCAATTTTTTAGCAATAGATTTTGACAAGAAAACATATGAGAAAGATGTAATAGCATTTTGGAACATATGCGATAAATTTAATATACCAATATATGTAGAAAGATCCCGTTCAGGAAATGGTGCACATGTGTGGATATTTTTTGAAGAAAGTATACCAGCCAAAATGGCTAGAAAAATGGGAAATATATTACTTACCAAAACAATGGAAAAAGAATCACTAGACTTAGATTCATATGATAGACTATTCCCAAATCAAGATACAATGCCAAAAGGTGGATTTGGAAATTTAATAGCATTGCCATTTCAAGGAGAAAGCTGTAAAAATGGAAACACAATGTTTGTAAACAAATATTTTGAAATAGAAAAAAATCAAATAGGCATATTAACTAATATTAAAAGAATGAAAATAGAAGAAATACAGTCATTTACTGATATGTATAAAGATGATGATTACCAAGAACCAGATACAGAACAATTATTAAATGAAGATGAAATTCCTAAAAAAGATAATATAAAGGAGATAAAATTCTCTAATAATGTAGAATGTATACTTGATAATCAAATATATGTAAAAAAATTAAAATTATTACCAAATGAAATAACCTATTTAAAGAGATTAGCAAGTTTTACAAATCCACAATTTTATGAAAAACAAAGACTTAGATTACCTGTATATAATATACCAAGAATAATAAGTTGCTTTGAAGAAGATGAAAGATTTTTAAGACTTCCTAGAGGATGCTTAGAAGAAATAGAGGAAATATGTAAAAAAAGTAATGTTAAATTAATCGTTAAAGATACAAGAGAAGAAGGTACTAAAACTGACTATGAATTTAATGGGAAGCTAAGCAAGAAACAAGAAAAAGTAATGGAAGAATTATTAAAACATAATATAGGAATAATGTGTGCTGCTACTGGATTTGGTAAAACTGTAATAAGTGCTAAAATTATTTCAAAATTAAAAATTAATACACTTATTTTAGTTAATAGAAATAATCTTTTGGAGCAATGGAAAGATAGATTGTCTTATTTCTTTAATATAAGTAAAAAAGAAATAGGACAAATAGGAGCAAATAAAGAAACATTAAATGGAAAATTAGATATAGCAAGCTTTCAATCTTTATCCAGAAAAGACAATTTGGAAGAGTTAGTTAAAAATTATGGATTAGTTATTGTTGATGAATGCCACCATGTAGCTTCATATAACTTTGAAAAGGTATTAAAGTCTGTAAGAAGTAAATATGTTTATGGCTTGACTGCGACTCCAACGAGAAAAGATGGGTTACATAAAATTATTTATATGCAATGTGGTAAAATAAGAACTAGAGTAAATAGCAGAGAGTTAAAACAAAATAAGAAAATGGAACATATAGTGATAGTGCAAAAAACCAACTATAAATATATTAGTCCAGAAGAAAATGAAAAAATACAAATATCAGATATTCTAAATGACATGTGTAATAATGTTTTCAGAAATAGTTTGATAATACAAGATATAAAGAAATGCATTCAAAATGGAAGAACTCCAATTGTACTTACAGAAAGAATTGAGCACTTGAAAGTATTAAAAGAAGGTTTAGAAAGTTTAAACATACCTATTATTATATATAAAGGGAGAATGGGTAAAAAACAAACAGAAGAGTTAAAAGAAAACTTGAAAGTAGCAGATGAGAATAATAATTCTAGAATAATATTAGCAACAAGTAGCTCAATAGGAGAAGGATTTGATGATAGCAGACTTGATACTTTATTTTTAACAATGCCAGTTTCTTGGAAAGGAAGAATTATACAATATGTAGGTAGACTTCATAGAGAACATGAAGATAAACAAAAGGTAATAGTCTATGATTATCTGGATAATATGAAAGTTTTAGAAAAAATGTACGAAAGACGATTAAAAGGATATAAAATTTCAGGATATACTATATTAGAATAAAAAGTATTTACTAGGTCTAAACATTATATGAATTTATATTGGAACAGACACAAAGCCGATTTGGGTAAAAAAATAAAATCCTGCAGAGAATTCTGCAGAGCTCTGCAGAATTCAAAAAAATTAACAGAGAAAAATACAGGAAGAAAAAACTTCCTGTATTAGTTTTATTTATCAAAACATCCAATAATTATTTGTACTCCATCTACAAAGCCATTTCTATAATATTTTTCAGTCCAATAAACAAGATAATCTGTAAAATTATTATCTATTTCATCCAATTGTTTTTGTACATATTGACGATTCCTTTTAGGAATACTATTTAAAATTTTATCAAAGAGTTCATCATAATAAAGAGAATGCTTTTCATCATTAGAATTGAGAACTCCAATTAATTCTTGCTCTCTAATAGAAATCCAATCACTTAATATATCATTATCATTTACTTCTCTAAAATTATTCATACTTTTATTTACCTCCATAAATTTATTTTTTACTATGTGCTATGATATAATAAAATATCATAGTCATAATTGGGCTCAATTTGGGCACAAAGATTACCAAAATGAACCCAAAATCACATAAATTTACAAAGTTAAAAAACTGGGCACACCAAATATACCAACAAAAACCGACAAAAGCCTTGTAAACCAATACTTTCAAGGATTTACTCATAACCCGAAGGTCGTAAGTTCGAGTCTTACCCCCGCAACCACAAGAATAATAATGAAAAGAAAAAACTTCAATAAAGGTTTCTTCTAACTCAACAACTCCCAATAAATTATAATGTTTTATACGTTTTTCCACTAATGAATAAGTTTCAACAGCTAAGATTTTTTCTAACTTTTCTTCTACAGAAATATATTTAGATAAGTTATCAGTATATCTTTTATCTTTAGAAGCGGGTTTTTCTACACATGCATATTTCCTATTGTATAAAGAAATAATGGTTTTGCATTCATATTTTCATCTCCAATTGGTTATGTGTTTAAACTTAAAAAAATTAATTTTACAAGTAAAATAAAAATTATTAATAAATTTCTACAAATTGCTAGAAAAAATTAGAGACTTTTGATAAAATACATATAGTAAAAAAGGAGCAAAAAATGTTAAAAGTAGTAGAAACATTTAGTGGAATAGGAAGCCAAGCGAAAGCTTTAAAAAATATAGGAATAGATTATGAAATAACATGTACAGTTGACTGGGACATTAATGCTATAATTGCATATGATTTAATACATAATGGTACACAAGATTTAAATACATATAAAAATATGACAAAAAAAGACTTAGTCCAAAGTTTAAGTAGATATACATTAAGTCTAGATGGAAAGAAACCAGCAACACCAAAAAACATACAGGATTTAAGTGAAGAAGTGTTAAAAAGGGTGTTATGTGCAATAAGAAGATGCAATAATTTGGTTAGCATTACAGATATAAATGGCCAAGATTTACCCAATAGAATAGATTTATTAACATATTCATTCCCTTGTCAGGATTTATCAGTAGCAGGAAATTGGCATGGAAATAAAAGTGGTATTGACAGGAATGCGCATAATAGATCAGGAATGTTATGGGAAGTAGAAAGAATATTAAAAGAAAGAATAACTGAAAAAATGCAATTACCAAGATTTCTATTAATGGAAAATGTAAGCAATATACTGTCAGATAGGCATAAAGATAATTTTAAAGAATGGACAGATTATTTAGAAGAAATAGGATACTACAATCAAATATATACTCTAGATGCTAGTAAATTTGGAATTCCACAAAAAAGAGTAAGAACTTATATGATTAGTGTCTTGGTGGAAAAAGATGAAATTAAAAGAAAAAGAGTTAAAAACTATTTTAAAAATCACAATTTACAAGATGATGATACTATAGAATATTTAGATATAAAGCAAAGAAAATTAAAAGATTGCTTAAGATTAGATTATCATAATGAAAAATATAGAGAAGAAGCTAATATGTGCCAACCTAATGATACACCATCAAGAAGAGATATATATGAATTTAATCCGAAAATTTATCATAATAAAAAAGTAATAGCTAAAACTATACCAACGGTTACAACAAAACAAGATAGACATCCTAATTCTGGTGTATTAGATTATTATAATGGCAAAGAAGGAAAAAGTAAGTTTAGATATTTAACTCCTAGAGAATGTTTCTTATTAATGGGATTTGATGAAAAGGATTATGATAATATTGTAAATAATAATTTTAAATACAGAAAAAGAGATTTCTTTAATATTGAAAAACTAAATAGAATGGCAGGAAATAGCATCGTTGTAAATGTATTAGAAGAAATATTTAAACAAATAGATCATATTAATGATTTGATATTTGTAGAAGATAATAAATTAGAGACAACTCAAAGAACATCAATTGACACAATAAAAAGTAAATTAGCAAGATTATTTAATGCTCAGAATGAAGCCTATCAAATTATAAAATAGTGAAATGTAGTGAAAAAACTCACTACATTTTTTAAATATTTGACAAATAAATAAAAAATATGTATAATATATCTGAAAAATGTAGTAATAAAGGGGGAAAGTACATAAATGGAATCAAAAAAAGAAAGATTTAAGAGAATTGTAGAAAACAGAACAAACAAAATAATAAGTATGATTGATTTATTAGGAAATTGTTCTAATAAAAATAACTATGAATACACAGATGAAGATGTGAAAAATATTTTTAATGCGATCGAAAGTTCTTTAAAAATAAGTAAAATGAAATTTACTGAAAAACAGGAAAAGGGCAAATTTAAGTTATAATAAATGTAGTAGGAAAGGTAGAAATAAAATGGAAGAAAAAAGAGGATGGTATTTTCCGAATAATAATGGAGGAGAAGCAGAAGGTTTTGAAAATCAAGGTATAAATCAATTTAAAATGAGTCCGTATGGAAAGCTTGCAAGAGAAATTATTCAAAATTCATATGATGCAAAAATAAAAGGAGAAGATAAAAAAGTAAGGGTAGAATTTAAACTAGTAAAATTAGAAAAAGATAGAATCCCAAACATAATAGATATAAAGGAAAGTATAAATGCAAGTGCAGAATATTTTCCTGAATCAGATAGATTACAAAAATTTAAACAAAATGCTAATGATAAACTCGAAAAAAATACAATAGATGTTTTAAAAATAAGTGATTATAATACAACAGGAC
This sequence comes from uncultured Clostridia bacterium, assembly GCA_947624195.1. GTDB lineage: Bacteria > Bacillota > Clostridia > TANB77 > CAG-508 > CAG-793. The sequence goes on along the minus strand of CANQJH010000008.1, from coordinate 39,706 downwards.
TAGTAGGAATTGAAGGAAGAATCAATAGTGCCTGGTATGGATTGATAAAATCATCAGGAAATTCAACAAAAAGTGGAGTTAGCGGTGGATCTTATGGTTCAGGAAAACATGCTGCATTTGTTTTTTCATATTTTAGAACTATTTTATATGGGACTTTCGTGAAAAATGAAGGATATGCATTTCAGGGTAAATCAATATTATGTTCTCATAAAAAAGATGGAATTGAAAAAAGAGGAATCGGTTATTGGGGAAATATAGAAGAAAATGAATGTAAGCCAATAAGAGATCAAGAAACTATGGATGAATTTTATAGAAGAAATGAAACCGGAACAGATTTATATATTATAGGAGCTAAATTAGAAGAAGAAAATTGGATGACAAATATTATGTATTCTGTTATAGAAAACTTTTGGAAATTGATTATAGAAAACAAATTGGAGGTTAAAATTATAAGTCCTCAAGAAGACATAATAATAGATGCAAAAAATATTAGGAACTTGGCACAAGTAGGAAAAGATATAAATTTTAAGATAGATGGACATGATAACTTTAATGCATATAAGTTTATAGAGTTAAATGATAATGTTGAAGAAGTTAGATATGGAAGTATATGTAACGAAAACGATGTAGAATTAAAAATTGCAAAATTACCACAATATCCGGAAAAGAAGATTTTAAGGATGAGAGATACAGAGATGAAAATAAATATTTTTTCGCCGAGAAAAAGACCCGTAAATTTTATAGGAATTTTAATAGCTAAAGGGGAAGAACTTAATAAACAACTTAGAGAAAGTGAGCCACAGACTCATGATTTTTGGAATGCAGATAATATAGAGGATGATGAAGATAGAAAAAAAATAAGCGATACCATAAAAAAATTAGATGAATGGATGAACATGCAAATAGATTCATTATCATATATTGATGATGCTCCTGAATTTGATGCAGAGGGGTTAGATTTTCTTAACATAGAGGATGATGATTCAAACGGAATAGAAGAGCCACAAAGACCTTTTGATGAAATAGTAAATATTGAAGAGAAGGAACAGGAAGTATTGGCTATGCAAAAAAATGCTAATACATCAAATGTTATAGATAAAACAAGTAATGAAGAACCAAATGTAGGAGGTAAAGAAGAAGGAGAAGAAAATAGAGTACGAGATGGAGGAGAAAAAAATAGAGGTGAAGAAGAAAATAATAGTGGATCTGGAGATTTATATCATGAAAGACAGATGTTTTATATAAAAACTCCTTATGAAAGTGATAAAAATATGTATAGAGTAATAATTAGACCAATGGAAAGATTGGAAAATTGTGAGATTCGTTTTCAAAGATGGACAGACTCAGGAGAATTAGAGCGACTAAAAATAGAAAAGGCATATATAGACAATAAAGAATTGGAAATATTAGGGAATATAATAAAAAATGTAAATTTAGATGGTAACAGAGACACAAATATAGAAGTATTGTTCGAAACAAAAAGAAAATGCGTAATGGAGGTAAAAGTATATGTTCAAAGTTAATGGAAATTATCCATATCCCATACTTTTAGAAAATGCAATCGATTACAAAAATAGCATTATAAAAGCTAGATATTTATATCAAGGATTAAAAAACGGACATAATATAAAAATAGAATGTGAAATTAATAATGATGAAATAAAGAAATTAATACAAGATAAAAAAGTATGTTATGCAGTTCAAATTGAATCTCCAAATGCAATGTATAGAGATATGTTTGAATTTTATGATAAAGATGAAATTAGTATAACATTAAAGAATGATGAAGTAATAGACTATATAGATATTGGACTAGCACTTTTGGTTAAGGAAGATATTGATGAGTTCAAAAATACAGATTTTGTGGATGCATATAAAGATATTAAAATGAAAATCAACAAAAATGAAGTATTAGCAGTATGCCGAAATGTAAGAAAAATGATTATTTTAAATGATGAACTATTAAAAGAAGTACATTCTATATTCAACTTGCAAAAGGATAGTCAAATGAATAATATTACTTATGATCCAAACTATGACAGAATTTTAATAAAAGTACCAGAAGAAATAGGAAACTTTTATTTAACATCTAAAGGTAATAAGGAGAAAATAATTGTTTTAAATTCAATATTATTTATGCCTATATTGACTAGTATTGTAAATGATATGAAAGATGCTGAGGAAGAATTTGCTAATAGACTTTGGTTTAAAACACTAACAAACAAGATAAATGAAATAGTAAAAGAAAAAAATATAACTAGAGAAGAAGCTTTTAATAATCCATATGAAACAGCACAAACATTATTAAAAAATATATCAGTAGAATCAATAAACGAATTAAAAAAATTATTAGAAAACCAAGAAGGAGATGATGAGTAAGTGAAACAAAAAATTTTTAAAACAAAAATAGTAAATAAATTAGAGGAAGATATACTTATTAATAAAGAATATTACATACATATGTCAAACAATCCAAATTGGCTAATAGAAATGTTTGAAAAATCAGAAAACAATAATTTTGAAGTAAGTAGCAAAATTGAGGTAGAACCTTTTAATTTGATAATTGGAGGACCAGAAACAGATAAACAAAATGCTAGAACAATATATGAACACCTAAAAGAATTGAGCCCCGTACAAGCAGTTTCAGCAGAATTATGGACATATATGACACACATTCAATTTCCAAAATATATGGCTAATAGATGGAAAATTAATGATAATGAAAACGAACAAAAGTTAAAAGAAGTAATTAAGCAAAGATTTTTTGCAATAAGAGGGTCTAAAGGTGTTATCAGAAATGGAATAGCAAGATTATGGTGGGCAGGATATTGGGGATATGATGAAAACAGAGAAGATCCATATGAATTAGTTGATGTAATACTTGATAAACAAGAAAGATATGAACACATTTCTGAACGTTCGTATAATAGAAATAAAGACATATTAATTGCTTCATTAGAAGCAATTAAAGAACATAATTTTAATACCAGAGAAGTTAGGGCTTTGTATGTAAAAATAAATTCTTATGGTAGCGACAAACATTTAGATGCTTTGGATATAGATGCTGCAAGAGATATGGTAAATGAATTAGTAGAAGAAATTAAAAAAAGTGAAAATAAGGAAGCAATCTTAGTTTAAGTATAAAATGAATTAATACATGAAGGGGTGTAGTTACTAAAAAAGTCTACAAAAAGTTCGGTTAAAAATTGGCGATTACAAAAATAAACTGCCAATTTCAAAGAAAATATAGTATTTTTCTCTAAAATGTGATAAAATAATATTTATGGAGAAAAAAATGAAGAGTATAGATGAAATAGTAGCAGATAAAATATTATCCTTAACACATTATGCATTATCTAAGTTTATAAAGCCGGATATAACTCTGGACACAGTAACTAATTTAAATAAAGAGGAATTTGAAAAGGTAATATCAACTTATGGAATAGAGGGAATTATACTTGATGTTGATGAGACATTAAGAAAACAGATGAAGAATATTCCTAAATGCAATCAAGACTGGATAGAGGATTTGAGAGGAAAAATCAAAATTATTATTTTAAGTAATGGAATAGATAAAAAAATTGAAAGTTATTTTAATAACATAGGTGTGGACTATATAGGATTTGCACGTAAACCTTTAAAGAAAAACTTTTTAAAGGCTTGCCAAAAAATGGATTTGCCACCTAATAAAGTTTTAGTAATTGGCAATAGCTTATTTAGCGATATATATGGTGGTAAGAGAATAAATATGAAAACTGCATTAGTAAAAGACGTTGAGGACAATGAAAGATAGCATTGCTCAACGTCTTTTTTGATTTTTCTTATTCTTTTTTGGCTGTATTTTTGATTTCTGCAAATGGATGCTCTACTAATTCCATTTTAAAAATCACATTTCACATTCATTTAAATATCAATATATTTTTCTATTTTGTGAATGGATTAAGCCAATTATTTAAATCTTTTTGCTTGTTAAAAACTATTAATTTCTCGTTAGAAATATCTTTTAATAAGTCCATAATTTCTGGCCTTTTCTTTTTATTGTAGGAGATGACATATTTTATAAATTTAAGATTAATTCTTTCTTTACATCCTGGAATATCTGCTTTTTCCTTTCCATAATTTTTAGATATTCGTTTGCATATGCCCTTTATGTGAGCGAGCGTAGAATAATCTAACCATATAATTAAATCTGCCTTTTGTAATCTTTCTTTTAGTGTTTTATTATAATTACCATCAATAATCCATTTATCTTCATTTGCCTTAGATAAGATTATTTTATCCCTTTTATTTTTATCGATTTCAACCCAATTTGGATTATAGTTAATAGCATCTAAGTGTATTGCTGGAATATTTAATTCTTTTGAAAGTATATCAGCAAGTGTAGTTTTTCCACTACCAGAACCGCCTATAATTGCTATTCTATTTATATTTGCCGTTTTAATATCAAATTCATTATGAGAAATATATTGATTATTATTTATTTTATGAGTATTTTTTAGTTTTAAATTTAACATATTTAAAATCTCCATTTACCATAACGTATTCACATTAAATAAGCATTTACCACATCAATTATATACCCAAATTAGCTAAAGGTAAATACAAAGAATAAATTCTTTCATAATGTAAAGAGTAAAAATTTGTAAAATAATGATACATTATGATATAATATGTTTATCATAAAAAGAGAGGCAAAATATAAATAAAAATGTAATGGGGGTTATATTATGAAAAAGAAAGCATTGGCTATTATTTTAATCATAATAGGAGTAATTTCTGTACAGATTTGTGCATATGCACATTCTGGAAGAACAGATTCGAGTGGAGGACATAAGGATAATAAAAATAAGAGTGGATTAGGTAGCTATCATTATCATTGTGGAGGATATCCTGCACATTTACATCCCAATGGTGTGTGTCCATATTCTTCAAGTTCTACTAGTTCATCTAGTTCGCAAAAGTCTAATAGTAGTTCATCTAGCACTCAAAATTCTAACAGTGGTTCGTCTAGTTCAACAAAATCAACTAGTAGCACGTCAAAAACTACTACAAATACAGAAGCAAAACCAACTGAGCCGACAGTTGTGGATGTAACTGAAATTAAAATAAACGAAAATGTTAGCAAACTGAAAGTGGGAGAAAAGCAGAAACTGACTGTTACGATAACTCCTGAAAATGCAACATATAAAAATACTACGTGGAAATCTAGTGCTCCAGACATAGCAACGGTTGATTCAATGGGTGAAATTTCTGCTATTAAAGCTGGTAGCGTTGATATAATAGTTACTTCTTCTAATGGAAAAACTGACAAAATTACTTTTGAAATAGATGAGGAAAAGATAGATATGGAAGACCTAAAAGCGGAAAATTTGACTAATGAAGATATTGCTTTAATAAGTAGTGTTGGAGGAAATAGTATATCAAAATCTGATATTAGTGATGATGGTATAGAGGCACTTGTCGGAGTTGCAGGCTTAGGCTTAATTGGTGGAGGAACATATTTAGGATATAAAAAATTAAAAAAATAAAGCTTAAAAGCATTTAATTTTCTTGCAAACAATTTTTGACACATAACCTAATATATGATATAAACAAAGGTATGAGTAAAAAATTATTAATAACAGAAAAACCTTCAGTTGCGATGGAATTTGCTAAGGTTATTGGAGAAAATAGTCAGAGAAAAAATGGGTATATCGAATCGAAAGATTGGATTATTACTTGGTGTGTTGGTCATTTAGTAACGATGAGTTACCCAGAAAAATATGATAAAAAGTTAAAATTTTGGAGACTTGACACACTGCCTTTTATTCCAAAAGAGTGGAAATATGAAGTAATAAAGGGTGTTGAGAAACAGTATGAAATAATCAAAAGTCAGCTGACGAGAGATGATGTTGACTCTATATATGTTGCTACCGACTCTGGAAGAGAAGGAGAGTACATTTATAGATTAGTTGACCGTGAAATAGGTGTTGAAGGTAAAGATAAAAGGAGAGTTTGGATAGATTCTCAAACTGAGGAAGAAATCAAGAGAGGCATTAAAGATGCAAAACCACTATCTGAGTATGATAGCTTGTCAGATAGTGCTTATTTGCGTGCAAAAGAGGATTATTTAATTGGCATTAATTTTTCTAGAATGTTGTCAATTATTTATGGTAGAAGGTTAGCTAAGTCAATTGGTGAGGATAAAGCTTCTATTTCTGTTGGTAGAGTTATGACTTGTGTTTTGGGTATGATTGTAGAGCGAGAAAGAGAGATTAAAAATTTCGTAAAAGTTCCTTTTTATAAGGTTTGTGGGGAATTTACAAAAGATGCTGGGCAAAAAAATTTAAATGCGAATCAAACTTTACTTGCTGAGTGGAAAGTTAGCGAGAAATCTAGCATGTGGCAGTCGCCTAAATTGTACAATGATAGTGGTTTTAAGAGAGAAAATGATGCTAAGGATTTTATTGCAAATTTAAAAGATAAAAAAATAGTGGTTGAGGAAGTTAAAAAATCTAAACAAAAGGAGAGCGCACCATTACTTTTTAATCTGGCAGAGATTCAAAATGAGTGTACAAAAAGATTTAAAATAAAACCTGACGAGACATTGGAAATTATACAAAATCTTTATGAGAAAAAGCTAGTGACATATCCTAGAACTGACGCTAGAGTGTTGTCAACTGCAGTTGCGAAGGTTATTACACAGAATCTAAATGGTATTGCTAGAGGATATAAGGATAGTGAAGTTCAGGGATTTATAAAACAGATGAAAGATGAGAAATTTTCTACTAATCTTGTAAAAACGAAGTACGTTAATGATAGCAAAATCACTGATCACTATGCAATTATACCAACTGGACAGGGATATGAGAATTTAGATAAACTTCCAGAATTGCAGAAAAAAGTGTATAACTTAATTGTGAAGAGATTTTTGGCAATTTTTTATCCTGCTGCAGAGTACAATAAATTAAATATTACTATTGATGTGGAGGGAGAAAAATTTTATGCTAGTTCTAAAGTTTGTATAAAAAGAGGGTATCTGGATGTATTAAAGAAATCAAAAGAAATGACAAGTGTAACAAATAAGGCGTCAACAGAAGGACAAAAAGAATTAACCAATAGTGAACAAAATGTGGATATTGAGTCTAATGCAGATGGTAAGATGATAGATTTTAATGTAAAAAAGGGAGATGTTCTTCAATTAGGTAAATATGAGATTAAAGAATCTGAGACAACTCCGCCTACAAGATACAATTCGGGGTCTATTATTTTAGCTATGGAAAATGCAGGAAAGCTTATTGAGGATGAAGAATTGAGAGAGCAAATCAAAGGCGCTGGAATTGGTACAAGTGCAACTAGAGCGGAGATTATAAAAAAGCTAGAGAAGATAAAATACATTGACATTAACTCAAAGACTCAAATTATAACTCCTACTCAAAAAGGTGAATACATTTATGATATTGTTCACGCATCTATGCCAGATATGCTTAATCCGAAGCTTACAGCCAGTTGGGAGAAAGGACTTGATATGGTTGCTAAAAAGGAGATCAAATCTGATGAATTTATGGTTAAACTCGATAAGTATATTAATAGTAAATTTGACAAATTAGTTATAAAGTATTAAAATTAAAGAGTTACAATATTATATCAAAAAGATTAAAGTTTGTATGGCATAATAAATGAAAAAAACCCGTTTCTATTAAAAAGTAATTATGAAGAATAAATTTTAATCTTTGTAAACTAATCAACAAAAAGCCCTACGGAAATTGGAAATTAAAAACGAAAAATAGTACTGGACAAGTTATATAAATTATGATATAAATAGATACAAGAAATGGAGGTACAGTATCATAAATAAATTAAAAAAAGTAGTAATAGGAGTAAGAACATTAATAAAATTATTTGTAATACTTGTAGTCGCTGCATTAATTATAGTAGGAATTATACAATTAGCATATAAACAAACCTATAGTGTAAGTCTAAATGGTGAATTTATAGGTTATACTAGAAATAAAATAGATTTACAAAAGAAGATTAATAGTTATATTTCATCTGGAAATGGTGAGGATGTTGCATTTGTTGAAGTAAAAGATTTACCAACATATACAGCGTGTTTGCTAAAGAGAAATGTTGAAACAAATGATGATGAAATATTTGAAACAGTTACCTCATCAGGTACACCGTACTATAAGTTTTATGCTATAACTGAAAAAAGTACAGAAAAGGTTTATGTTTCATCTTTTCAAGAGGCTGAGGATGTAGTAAATCAACTAAAAAGCAAAAACAGCACCAATGCTTCTGATTTAGGAATTGTTGAAAAATACGAGACAGCTAAGGCTGAATTTAAGGATGTAGACACTTGTGTAAATGAATTATATAAGAAAAAGATTGTATATACTAATCCATACAAGAACATAGGCAAAACAATTATAAATGAACCAAGTGTTTCAACTAATTTGGGTATTACATTGATTAGACCGGTAAGTGGAATAATTACATCAAGATTTGGAATTAGATCAAGAGATAATCACAAAGGCCTTGATATTGCTGCACCTTTAGGAACAGCTATAAAAGCAGCTTGTGCTGGTACAGTTATCTTTTCCGGTAATGGAGCCGGCAACGGTTATTCTGGATATGGAAATGTTGTTGTAGTTCGTTGCACAGATTCTTTAGTTATTTTATATGGCCACTGCAGTGAAGTAAATTGTAGAACAGGCGAGCAAGTAGCACAAGGTCAAATCATAGCTAAAGTTGGTTCAACAGGAATCTCAACAGGAAACCATTTACACTTTGAAATGAGATATAATGGCTCTGCTATAGATCCACAAAATTATGTATATAATTAATCTAAAATTATAAAGTTATATAAAAAAGATGGTAATTAATGAAACTACCATCTTTTTTGCTACTAATAATCCTTATTTTTTAGATACTAAAAAATAACTATTGTTAGGGCTAACCTACAAATTTTCAATTTGTTTTTTTACAGTTTGCATTTGCTTTGGGGTAGCTGGTTCAACAGGCATATAATATCCTAATGAACAGGCTACTTTAAAAAGCTCATATTGAAAGCTTTCAATATTGTCCCTTAATTGCTTTAAAGTTTGTCTAAGTTCCATATTTGCAGTTTCTGAGATGGCATTTTGATAACAAGTGAGCCTAGCCTTTGATTCTTCTAATACATCATTTACAATAGTTTTCTCATCCATTTTTAATTATTCCTTTCCCAATTCATTTGAAAGTACCAATTTAGTAATAACTAAGAGTTCCTTCCAATTATAATTTCTTTAAAATCTAGTTATTGAAAAAAGTCATTAATGTTTCTTTTTCATTTAAACTATCTTGAGCTGCTTTATTCAAAAGTTGCTTTATTTGAGCATTGTTGCAAGCTTTTGCATATGTTGTAAACTTAGTATTGCAAGTACTTGCAGTTGTAATAAAATATTTTAAATTTTGTAATTCAATTTGATTTATATTTGCCATAATTTAATCCTTTCTCAAACTATGTTTAAATTAATTTACAAATATTGTTCAGATTAATTTATAAGTTTAGTTTAAACCAATTTATAAATATTGTTTGCAAAAAAATGAAAAATATTCTTTAGTTTGGCAACAAAATACTAATAACAAAATAATGACTAAATGCATAAATTATAATGTATTGGAGGAAAGTTTATGGCAAAAATAAAAGTTTATAATAATGATACAAATCGTATGGAAACTTATTATAGAGGGGAAGCGGAGGCAATGCCATACGTAACTAATAGAACCTTAACGGTAAGAGAATTTAGAGGTTCTAGCAATAGTCCTACGTTATGGACAGAAAAAAGAGCAATGACGTCTTGGAATAGCCAAAGATACATCTTCGGAGGACCTATACCAGTAGGATTTGCATTTAAGAGACCTTGGGAAGGCGGTCATGGAACTTTTTCACAACATTATGCAGGATTAGCATTTGATGTAGGCCAAACGCTTAATGACGCAACAAGAAACAGATTGTATGAAAATGCAAGAAGTTCAGGCGTATGGTCTTATGTTGAACCCAAAGTTTTAACGCCAACGTGGGTTCACTTCGATAAAAGAAGACGGCAATCCTGCTTGCTCAACTGGTGGATATCCACAGATAGCAATTGGTTCGAGAGGCTCGTATGTTTTAATTGCACAAGATGATTTAAATACATTAGGTTTTGAAACAGGCGGATTAGATGGAGTATTTGGATCTAGAACTCAAAATGCTGTAAGAAGATATCAGCAAAGAGAAGGCTTGGCAGTCGATGGAATAATTGGATGCAATACTTGGAGGTCTTTACAAGAAGATGTAATAGGAACAGGTAGAACAAGTACAACAATAGATTAAAAATGAAGCTGGTGCATAATGCATCAGCATTTTTGTGGAAATAATTTTAAACTTCGAATAATGTAATTTCTTATGAGGTGCGAAAAATGTCGAAAAATGTAACACGATTTTTCTTGACTTTTGTCATAATATGGCATTATAATAAATGCATAATTTGATAAAACATCATTATTATGCGATTTATGTCTTATTCAAATTTAAAAAAATCAAAAATAGAATTTAATTCTAAAAAATTCCCAATTATTAAAATAAAAAAGGAAAGGAGAAACAAATTGCTTTCAATAATAAAAAGTATGTCTCTTAGAGGTTTAGAGGGATATGTTGTTAATGTTCAAGTGGACGTATCAAGTGGTCTTCCTGAATGGGAAATTGTTGGACTTCCTGATACTAGTATAAAAGAATCAAAAGAAAGAGTAAGAGCGGCAATAAAGAATTCTGGTTATGAACTTTTTAGCAAAAGAATCTTAGTTAATCTTGCTCCGGCTGACATAAGAAAAGAGGGTTCTTATTTAGATTTACCAATAGCTATAGGAGTTCTTTATGGGATGGAGGAACTTGAAATTAAAAAGGATTTGGATAATATAGCTTTTGTTGGTGAACTTTCTCTGGATGGTAAAATTAATTCTATCAATGGAATTTTGCCTATTTGCATTGAAGCAAAAAGACTGGGAATCAATGAGATAATAATCCCAGCAGGAAATTTAGAAGAAGTATCATTAATTAATGGAATTAAAATACTTGGAGCGGACACATTAAAAGACATAACTAAATTTTTAAAAGGAAAATGCAAACTGAAAGAGATGAAATCAACTTGGGCAGAAGTCAACCAAAGGCAAAATAAGTATAGCATTGATTTTGCTGATGTGAAAGGGCAAGAAAATGTAAAAAGGGCATTGGAAATTGCTGCTGCTGGAGGACATAACATTTTGCTTATAGGGAGTCCTGGTGCGCGGAAAAACTATGCTTGCAGAAAGGCTAAATACGATATTACCTGATCTAAATTTTGAGGAATCACTAGAAACTACCAAGATTCACAGCGTTGCAGGAAAATTGAAAACAAATGAAAATATTATTATATCACGACCTTTTAGAAGTCCGCATCACACGATAACGTCATCTGCATTAATTGGTGGAGGAAGGATACCAAGACCAGGAGAGATAAGCTTGGCTCATAATGGAGTTTTATTTTTAGATGAAATTGCAGAGTTTGATAAAAATACTTTGGAAGTTTTGAGAGGTCCATTAGAAGACAAGCAAGTTACAATTAGTAGAGTAGGGCAGACACTTACATATCCATGTAATTTTATGCTAGTTGCATCAATGAACCCTTGTCCTTGTGGATATTATGGTTCTAGCTATAAAAAATGCACTTGTAGCCCTAATGATATTAAAAGGTATTTGAATAAATTAAGTGGACCTCTTTTAGATAGAATTGACATTCAAGTAGAAGTTCAACGAGTTAGTTATGATAAATTGGACGTGGATGAACCGGAGACTTCGAGCGATATAAAAGAAAGAATTGATAAAGTAAGAAAAATCCAAGAAACAAGACTAAAAAGTGAAAATATATTTTCAAATGCACAGATGAGTGCTAGTCAATGTGAGAAGTATTGCAAGATAGATAAGGAAAGCAAAGAATTATTGAAGGTTGCTTATCAAAAGTTGGGACTCAGTGCTAGAGCCCATAATAAAATATTAAAAGTAGCAAGGACTATAGCTGATTTAGAAGAAAGCAAAAATATTGAAAAAAAGCATATTGCAGAGGCAATACAATACAGAAGTTTAGATAAAAAGTATAATGTGTAATTTGCTTCGATGAACTTACGCTAACTCCACGGTTGGTCTTTGTGTGGCATTTTAAAAATTGCTCTGTTTGAATTCTGTGTAGTATTTTCAAAAATAATTATATTTATGAATTTTAAAATTAAAGCTATTAAATGTAACAATAAATTAAAAAAGAAAGAATTTAAATAAAACATTAAAAAGAAAGAATTAAAATAAATCATTAAAAGAAAGACATAAATTAAAAGCATAAAAAGGAAGAATTAAAATGGAAATATTAAAAAGTACAAATAAAGATTATCCAAGTAAATTATTAAAAATAAAGGATTATCCTAAAACGATATATGTTGAGGGAAACTTGGATTTATTTAATAAAAAAAGTGTAGCAATAGTGGGATCAAGAGGTTGCAGTGAATATGGTAAAAGTCAAGCAGAAAGATTTGCAAAAGAACTTTCTAAAATGGGAATCTGCATAATAAGTGGACTAGCTTTAGGAATTGATACTGTTGCACATATAAATTCTATGTGTGAAGAAGGAAGTACTATAGCAGTAATTGCATCAGGTTTAAATAAAATATTTCCACCTGAAAATAAGGTTGTAGCAGAAAAAATTATTGAAAATGGTGGGTTGATTTTAAGTGAGTCGGAACCAGATGAAGAAATAGATATGAGTAGAATTCCTAAAAGAAACAGAATTATAAGTGGTTTAGCAGATGTGATATTAGTCATAGAAGCAAAGTATAGAAGCGGAAGCACAATTACTGCAAGGTATGGGTTTAAACAAAGAAAAGAAGTAGCTTGCATACCAGGAAACATTGACCAAAAAAACAGCTATGGGACTAACATATTATTACAAGAAGGAGCAAATCTTGTAATGTCTACTCAGGACATATTGGATTTGTTAGGAGATGAAGAAAAGATAACCCCACAAGTAGAAGGACGATTTAAAGAAGTATATGATAATTTATGCGCTATACCACAGACCGTAGATGAAATTTCAAAAAGAGTAAATAAAAGGATAAGTGAAGTAAATGAAATTCTATTTATGCTTGAAGTAGATGGATTTGCAGAAAGCTTGCCAGGAGATAAATATATAAGATGTATGAAAGACATATATTAGGAAAAACAGGAGAACAAGTTGCTAGAGAATATTTGATAAAAAATGGATATAGGTTACTAGTTAGCAATTTCAGGTGTAGACAAGGTGAAATCGATATAATTGCAATTGATAAAAATGAGCTAGTGTTTATCGAAGTGAAGACTAGGAAAAATAAACATTATGGAAATCCCATAGATGCTGTTGACAAAAAGAAACAACAACACATTCTAAATGCGAGCAAATATTTCATTTATATTCACAACTTAGAAAACAGAAATATAAGATTTGATGTTATAGAAATTTATGCAAAAGATAAATTGTACATTAATCACATAAAAAATATCAATATAACAAAATAGAATACTTCTATGATATAAAATTAGACAAGCCTATTATAATGAGTGCTACGGAAAATTTAACTAATTACTAAAAATAACAAAAAAAGTGCAAAAAATTTAGCTAAAAACCATTGACAAGCTTACGGAAATTATGTATAATAAACAAAGTATATTTTGTACGAATAAAATCTAGAGGGCTAATAGATGATAAATTCGGTAATCGTGAAATAATTTAAAAATAACAAAAAGGTAAAATCGATACTAGTATCGGTTTACCTTTTTTTGCCCTTTAATTTTATTTATGTAAATTTTTAAGAAGAGGAATTTGCATATAGGGTTTTTATAAAATTTAACTAAAGAGCAGTAAGTTAGATTTTATAAAAAAGCTATTTGCCAAGAGGGACTTCTTACAAAATTAATATACACCTTAAAATCTGCTTAAATGTATATTTATAAGGAGGTTATTACTTTGGTAGAAGTAAAAGATGTAAAGCACGACAAGACAACCCGTAAATCTTTCTCAAAAATAGGCGATTTTATAGAAATGCCTAACTTAATAAAAGTTCAGAAAGATTCATACAATTGGTTTATTGAAGAAGGTCTAGGGGAAGTACTAAGAGAAGTATCTCCAATAATAGACTATTCAGAAAATCTAGTATTAGAATTTCTAGATTACCATATGGATGAAAAAACAAAGTACACTGTAGAAGAAGCAAAAGAAAGAGATGCTACATACTCAACTAAATTACATGTTAAAGTTAGATTATTTAACAGAGAAACAGGCGAAATCAAAGAGCAAGAGATATACCTTGGAGATTTCCCTTTAATGACTGACACAGGAACCTTTATAATCAATGGTGCAGAGAGAGTTGTAGTTAGTCAGTTAGTTCGTTCACCAAGTTGTTATTATGCAGATAGTCTTGATACAAAAACAGGTAAAAGACTATTCACTTCAACAGTTATGCCACTTCGTGGAGCATGGCTTGAATATGAAACAGATAATAACGATATTTTCTATGTAAGAGTTGATAGAACTAGAAAAATTCCTATTACAACATTGTTAAGAACAATAGGATTAGAAAGTGATGACCAAATATTAGCCCTATTTGGTGATGAGACTTTACTTAAATCTACAATTGAAAAAGATCCTATTAAAACAATGAATGATTCTTTGGTTGAAATCTACAAAAAATTAAGACCAGGAGAATTACCAACTGTTGAAGCTGCAAGAACGCTATTTGACAGATTATTCTTTGATCCAAAAAGATATGATTTAGCAAAAGTAGGAAGACACAAATTCAACAATAAATTATGCTTAGCAGATAGAATAACAGGACAAATCGCAGCAGATACAATATCTAACCCAGAAACTGGTGAAATCCTAGTTGAAAAAGATGAAGAGATTACATCTGATAAAGCATGGGAAATACAAAATTCTGGAATAAATAGTGTTTATATTAAATGTGGTGAAAGCAAAATCACAGTTATAGGTAACGGAACAGTTGATATTACTAAATTTGTTGATATAGATATCAGTGATTTAAAAATTAAGGAATTAGTAAATTATCTAGTTTTAAAAGATATATTAGAAAAGACACCAAAAGAGAAATTACACGATGAACTTAAAAATAGAAAAGATGATTTAATTCCTAGAAACATCACAAACGAGGATATTATAGGTTCAATAAGCTATTTATTAAACTTATATCACGGATTAGGCAAAATAGATGATATAGACCATTTGGGAAATAGACGTATTAGATGCGTTGGAGAACTTTTGCAAAATCAATTTAGAATTGGTTTAGCAAGATTAGAAAGAGTTGTACGTGAAAGAATGACAATTCAAGACTTAGACTCAATTACTCCACAAGCATTAATCAATACAAAACCAATATCATCAGCAATTAGAGAGTTCTTTGGAAGCTCACAATTATCGCAATTCATGGATCAAACAAACCCATTATCTGAGCTTACACATAAAAGAAGAATTTCAGCATTAGGACCTGGAGGATTAACAAGAGAAAGAGCAGGATTCGAAGTTAGAGATATCCACTATACTCACTACGGAAGACTTTGCCCAGTTGAATCTCCAGAAGGACCAAACATAGGACTTATCTCAGCACTATGTTCATTTGCAAGAATTAACGAATATGGATTTATAGAAACTCCATATAGAAAAGTTGATAAGAAAACAGGAAAGATAACAGACCAAGTTGATTACTTATCAGCAGATCAAGAAGATAAATTCATAATCGGTCAAGCAACAGAACCAATTGACAAAAATGGAAAATTTGTAAATAAAAAGATTAAAGTTAGACAGGTTACAGAATTCAAGGAAGTTCCAGCAGACCAAGTTGACTACATCGAAGTATCACCAAAAGAGCTTGTATCAGTTGCTGCAGCTATGATTCCTTTCTTAGAGCATGATGACGTTAAGCGTTCTCTAATGGGATCAAACATGCAAAGACAAGCAGTTCCTTTATTAAAACCAGAAGCTCCAATAGTTGGAACAGGTATGGAATATAGAGCAGCTAAAGATTCAGGAATCACAGTAGTTGCTAAGGAAGATGGAATTGTTGACAAAGTTACAGGTGACGAAATAGTAGTTAGAAATAAAAAGAATGAAACAACAAGTTACAGACTTCTAAAATTCAAAAGAACTAATGGTGGAACATGTATAAACCAAAGACCAATAGTTGAAGTTGGCGAAAAAGTTAAAGCAGGTCAAACAATAGCTGATGGACCAGCAACAGATGGTGGCGAAATGGCACTTGGAAGAAATGCCCTTATAGCTTTCTCTACATGGGAAGGTTATAACTTCGAGGATGCTATTTTGCTAAGCGAAAGACTTGTAAAAGAAGACATTTATACATCAATTCACATTGAAGAATATAACTGTGAATGCCGTGATACAAAATTAGGTCCAGAAGAAATAACTCGTGATATACCAAACGTTGGTGAAGATGTTCTAAAAGACTTAGACGAAGATGGTATTATAAGAGTTGGTGCAGAAGTTAGATCAGGAGATATATTAGTAGGTAAAGTTACTCCAAAAGGAGAAACAGAGCTTACTGCTGAAGAGAGACTTTTAAGAGCAATCTTTGGTGAAAAATCAAGAGAAGTTAGAGACACATCACTTAAAGTACCACACGGTGAAGCGGGAACAATAGTAGATGTAAAAGTATTTACTAGAGACAATTCAGATGAATTAGGACCTGGAGTAAATCAAGTAATCAGAGTTTACATCGCTACAAAGAGAAAGATATCAGTTGGAGATAAAATGTCAGGACGTCATGGAAACAAAGGTGTTATCTCAAGAATATTACCAGAAGAAGATATGCCTTTCTTACCAGATGGAACACCAGTTGATATAGTACTTAACCCAATGGGTGTACCTTCTCGTATGAACCTAGGTCAAGTTCTAGAAGTTCACTTAGGTATGGCAGCAAGAGCATTAGGATGGAAGGTTGAAACACCAGTATTCGATGGTGCTAAGGACCACGAAATCCAAGAATTATTAAAACAAGCTGGACTAAGAGAAGATGGCAAAACTGTTATATATGATGGAAGAACTGGTGATGAGTTCGATCATCCTGTTACAGTTGGTGTTATGTATATGCTTAAATTACACCACTTAGTAGATGATAAGATTCACGCTCGTTCAACTGGACCATACTCATTAGTTACACAACAACCTCTTGGAGGTAAAGCACAATTTGGTGGACAGAGATTTGGTGAAATGGAAGTTTGGGCACTAGAAGCTTATGGCGCAGCATATACACTACAAGAAATGATTACAACTAAATCAGATGATATAGTAGGACGTGTTAAAACTTATGAAGCTATAGTAAAAGGCGAAAACATTCCAAAACCAGGTGTACCAGAAGGAT
This sequence comes from uncultured Clostridia bacterium, assembly GCA_947624195.1. Classification (GTDB taxonomy): domain Bacteria; phylum Bacillota; class Clostridia; order TANB77; family CAG-508; genus CAG-793. Next base: position 22,261 of record CANQJH010000008.1, on the reverse strand, counting down.
TCAAAGTGTTAGTAAAAGAATTGCAATCTCTAGGATTAGACATTAGATTATTTACAGATCAAGATTCTGAAATAGAATTAAAAGAAAACATCGAAGATGGTGTAGACTTTAATGCAATAAATGATTCAAAACCACAAGAAGACAATGTAGTTCTTGAAGACGAATTAAATGATGGATATACCGAAACAGACGGAACTAATGAAGAAGATGATGAAGAAAATGATGGTGAAAACGACGGAAGTTATGATGAAACCATTGATGACGGTGTAGATGAAGAATTAATGAGAAACGAAAGTGAACTAATCGACGATTATGATGCAGGAGCGGATTCTGCTTTTGATGATTATGAAGAATAAACTATTTAGAAAAATATATTTATGTTTATAAAATATTACTTGTGAATAGAAAAAATTAATTGAATAGTTTCTTGAAAGTATTTTGATTACACAATAAATTGTTCAGCGAAGTAAAATCAAAATACTTCAAAGAAACACCAAAATTTAAAAGTAGGGGGCTTGTAAGAGTGGACGAATTAGAATTTTTAAGTAAGATTCAAATAGGATTAGCATCAGATGAAAGAATAAGAGAATGGTCTAAAGGCGAAGTAAAAAAGCCAGAGACTATTAATTACAGAACCTTAAAACCAGAAAAAGATGGTCTATTTTGTGAAAGAATATTTGGACCAGTAAAAGACTGGGAATGCCATTGTGGAAAATATAAAAGAATTAGATACAAAGGCGTTGTATGTGATAGATGCGGTGTAGAAGTTACAAAGTCAAAAGTAAGAAGAGAGAGAATGGGACACATTGAATTAGCAGCTCCAGTAGCCCATATTTGGTATTTCAAAGGCATACCTAATAGAATAGCTTTAATGTTAGACATCTCTCCAAGAGCTGTTGAAAAAGTTGTATATTTTGCATCATATATTGTTACAGATAAAGGTACTAGCGGACTTTCAAAATGTCAAATCCTAAATGAAAAAGAATATCGTGAAGCTGAAGAAAAATATGGATATGGCTCTTTTAAAGCAGAAATGGGAGCAGAAGCATTAAGAAAATTACTTGAAGAAATTGATGTAGACAAACTATCTAAAAAGCTTCAAAAAGAACTAGAAAAAGCTAGTGAGCAAAAGAAAGCAAAAATAATAAAAAGGTTAGATACTATAGATGCATTTAAAACATCAGGAAACAAACCTGAATGGATGGTAATGAACGTAATACCAGTTATACCACCAGATTTAAGACCAATGGTTCAATTAGATGGTGGTAGATTTGCAACATCTGACTTAAATGACTTATATAGAAGAGTAATAAACAGAAATAACAGATTAAAAAGATTATTAGAATTAGGAGCACCAGAAATAATTGTAAGAAACGAAAAACGTATGTTACAAGAATCAGTTGACGCTCTTATAGACAACGGAAGACGTGGAAGACCAGTAACAGGTGCTGGAGGAAGACCTTTAAAATCATTATCAGATATGCTTAAAGGTAAACAAGGTAGATTCCGTCAAAACCTACTTGGAAAACGTGTTGACTACTCAGGACGTTCAGTTATAGTTGTTGGACCAGAACTTAAAATTTATCAATGCGGTGTTCCAAAAGAAATGGCAGTAGAACTATTTAAACCATTTGTTATGAAGGAATTAGTATCAAGAGGATTAGCACATAATATAAAAAATGCTAAGAGAATGGTAGAAAGATTGGATCCATCAGTTTGGGAAGTACTAGAAGATGTAATAAGAGACCACCCAGTTATGCTTAACCGTGCTCCAACACTTCATAGACTAGGAATTCAAGCATTTGAACCAGTTTTAGTTGAAGGTAGAGCAATTAAATTACATCCATTAGTATGTACAGCATTTAATGCTGACTTCGATGGAGACCAAATGGCAATTCACTTACCATTATCACCAGAAGCCCAAGCAGAAGCAAGATATTTAATGTTATCAACAAACAACCTTCTAAAACCAACAGATGGTGCTCCAATTACAGAACCATCACAAGATATGATTTTAGGAGCATACTACTTAACAATGGATGTTGATGCAGATCCTAACGACACTGAGGAAGATATAGAAAGAAAAGGAACTAGAGGAGCAGGAAACTATTTCTCATCTCCTGACGAAGCTGAAATGGCTTATGCAAACCACGATTTAGGTGTTCATGCAAAAGTTCATGTAAGAATGGCAGATTATGATGAAAATGGAAAAGAAGTTTCTCATGGTTTTGTAGAAACAACTGTAGGAAGAATAATTTACAATAAAGGTATCCCACAAGACTTAGGATTTGTTGACAGATCAAAGAAAAAGAACAAATTTGAACCAGAAATAAACTTCACAGTTGCTAAAAAGCAATTAAAACAAATCATTGATAAATGTATATATGTACACGGTTTAGACAGAACAGCAGAACTTTTAGACTACATTAAATCAACAGGATATAAATATTGTACAACAGCAGGTATGACAGTTTCTATTGATGATGTTAAAGTTCCAGATGTTAAGAAAGACCTATTGTTAGAAGGAGAAAAGCAAGTTGAAAACGTAACAAAACAATTTGCAAGAGGACTTATAACAGATAGCGAACGTTACAACAATGTAATCAAAATTTGGGAAAAGACAACTGATGACGTTGCTGATGCAATGCAAAAGAACTTTGATGATTTAAATCCAATTTATATGATGTCAAAGTCAGGAGCTCGTGGTAATGTCAGCCAGTTAAGACAAGTAGCAGGTATGCGTGGACTTATGGCAAGTACAACAGGTAAAACTGTTGAAATCCCAATTAAGTCATCTTTCCGTGAGGGACTAGATTCACTTGAATACTTTATTTCAGCACACGGTGCTCGTAAAGGACTTTCAGATACTGCTTTAAGAACAGCAGACTCTGGTTACTTAACAAGAAGATTAGTTGACGTTTCTCAAGATATTATAGTAAGAGAAGAAGACTGCGGAACACACGAAGGATTAGAAGTATATGCAATAAAAGATGGAAACCAAGTCATTGAAAAATTACAAGAAAGACTAATTGGTAGATATCCAATAGCAAATATAACAAATCCAGAAACAGGTGAATTAATCTGTGATACAGACACAATGATTAATGAAGAAATGGCTAATAAAATAGTAGACCTAGGAATAGAAAAAGTAAAAGTACGTTCACCATTAAACTGCAAAACAAAGCATGGAGTTTGTACAAAATGTTATGGTATGAGCATGGCAACAAGAGAAAAAGTAAATATTGGTGAATCAATAGGAACAATAGCTGCACAATCAATTGGTGAGCCTGGTACACAGCTTACAATGAGAACAATTCACTCAGGTGGTGTTGCAGGTGTTGCAGATATTACACAAGGTCTTCCTAGAGTTGAGGAGCTATTTGAAGCTCGTAAACCAAAGGGATTAGCTATAATCACAGAAATTGCTGGAAAAGTAAAAATTTCTGAAGAAAAGAAAAAGAAACAAGTTACTATTACTTCAAAAGATAATAGTAAAACATATTCTATACCATTTGGTTCAAAATTATGTGTAAATGATGGAGATGAACTAGAGGTTGGAGATCCAATCACAGAAGGTTCAATTAATCCAAATGAAATCTTAGCAATAAAAGGACCAGAAGGGGTACATGAATATTTAGTACAAGAAATTCAGAAAGTTTATAGAAACCAAGGTGTTGATATAAATGATAAACACATTGAAGTAATTGCTAGACAAATGCTTAAGAGAGTAAGAGTAGAAGATCCAGGAGAAAGTAATTTACTTCCGGGCTCATTAGTTGATATAAACGAGCTAGAAGAAATAAATGCAAAATTAAAAGAAGAAAAGAAGAAGCCAGCAAAAGGCAAGAGAATACTACTTGGAATTACAAAAGCATCTCTAGCAACAGAAAGCTTCTTGTCAGCAGCATCTTTCCAAGAGACAACAAAAGTACTTACTGAAGCAGCAATAAAAGGCAAAGTTGATAACCTAATAGGATTAAAAGAAAATGTTATCATTGGTAAGTTAATCCCATCAGGAACAGGTATGCAAAGATATCAAAATACACATATAAGTACTGAGGAAGTTGAGGAAGAAGCAGAAGCTCCAAAAGCAACTGAAACTAATATGTAAAAATAAAGAAATGGACTTTTTATAAGTCCATTTCTTTTTGTCATCTATTTCGTTTATAAAACCATGAATAAAGTTATTTTTTCATGCCTTGCTGTCACAAATTCCATTAGGCCATCATGGCTGTGCAATTAATGTACTTCCTATGGCATACATAGTGCCATTCGGCGCTTGTATGTAATTTGCTTCATTCGACCCTTGCTAGCGCTACGGGTGGTCCCTGCGCGGCTTATTCAAAATTAACTTTATTCATGTTTTTATAAATTTAAAAAATTGACAAAAGAGCAAAAAAATAGTACAATATAAACTGTAATATTATAAGCAAATATTATTGAAAACTCAATTGTTTACGAAAGACAACAAGTTAAAAATAGCGAAAGGAGAGTATGATTTATATTTATTAAAAAATCATACAAAAAATAAATGTCAAACGGAAATAATATTAATGTAAATAAATTCAGTTCTAAGACAATGATATATTTAATCATTATAGCAATATTAATGATTCTTATTTGCGCGTATAATTATAAATTAATACCATTTTTTCTAGCATTATTTACAATAATTGTTGTGTATACCATATACACTAATCAAAGGAGAAAAGCTGAACTTTCAGAACAGTTAAAAGATTTAACATTAGATGTAAATAACACTGCAAAAACAACATTAATAAATTCACCATTTCCTTTAGTAATGCTTGAGACAAACGGAAATATCATATGGAAAAGTGAAAAATTTACACAAGAATTTAATGAAAATAGTGTAGAAAATATGTTAGATGAAATTTTAAGAGATGTCAAAACAACAATAGACAATTCTGAAAATAAAGAAAAAGGAAATATAAATCTAGAAACCAAAATAGAAGGAAAAGATTATTCTATCTTAGGTTCTTATGTAAAATCTAAAAAGTCTCATAAAAAAGAGCAAGAATATACAACAATTTTATATTTTATAGATGATACAGATATAAAGAAATTAGAGCAAAAAGAAAAAGATGAAGATATATGTGTTGGAATAATTATGATTGATAACTATGAAGAAATCAGTCAAAGAACCTCTGCAGAGGTTAGACCACTAATTACTACACAAGTTGAAAAAATAATATATGACTGGGCAAATAAATATAATGCTTTGATGATAAAATCAGATAGGGACACATTTTATTGTATAATTGAAAAACAAGGCTTAGAGCAAGCTAAACAAGATAAAATGTCGTTATTAGATGATATAAAAAATATAGACTTAAAAGACATTGAGGCTTCTGATATAATTCAACCAACTTTAAGTATCGCTTTTTCTGATGATGGAGAAACTTTTGTTGAAAAAAATACATCTACTAGAGCTGTAATAGATATTGCTTTAGGAAGAGGTGGAGACCAAGCTATTGTCAAAACAGAAGGTAGATTTGAGTTCTTTGGTGGCAGAACGCAAGAAGTAGAAAAAAGAACGAAAGTTAAAGCAAGGATGATTTCACATGCTTTAAAAGAGCTTATACAAGAATCAGACAACGTAATTATAATGGGCCACTCACATGGTGACATGGACTCAATAGGCTCATCAATGGGATTATACAGACTAACTAAGACTTTAGGCAAAGAAGCAAAAGTAGTTAATGAAGTAGCTGGTATAGGATTAGATAAATTTATTGAAACAGCAAAAAAGGAGGAAGAATATACTGAATGTTTTGTAACAGTTGAAGAAGCTAAGAACTTAATAAAACCAAACTCACTTTTAATTGTTGTCGATACAAATAAGAAAAACTATGTTGAATCACAAGAACTATTGGAAATGATACCAAGAGTTGTTGTTGTTGACCACCATAGAAGAAGTACAGATTATATAGAAAATGCAGTTTTAACCTTCCACGAAGTATATGCATCATCAGCATCTGAATTAGTAACAGAAATATTAGAATATTCTCAAGTGGAGGTTGAACTTACAACTCTAGAAATAGAAGCATTATATGCAGGAATTATGCTTGATACTAAAAACTTTACTTTTAAAACAGGTGTTAGAACTTTTGAAGCTGCAGCTTACTTAAGAAAATGTGGTGTAGATATTATCAAAGTTAAGAAGTGGTTCCAAAGTGATTTGGAAACATATCAAGCAATATCAAATATAGTATCAAAATCAGAAATCATAAATGAAAGTATAGCAATTTCTATATATGATAAAGATGATGAAAATGCAAATATCATTGTAGCAAAAGCAGCGGATGAGTTACTTACTATTGGAGGAATAACTGCTTCATTTGTACTTGGAAAGACAGGAGAAAAAGTATATATAAGTGGTAGATCAATCGGAGATATAAATGTTCAAATTATTCTTGAAAAACTTGGAGGAGGCGGTCATATTACTTTGGCAGGAGCGCAACTTGAAAACATCAGCATCGAAGATGCAAAACAGGAATTAGTCAACAGAATTAATGAGTATTTTTTCGAAATGGAAAGCTAAAGCCTCGGTTGGTCGCTGCGCGGCTTATTCAAAAATAACTATATTCATGTAAGTAACATATTATCTAACGTGAAAGGAGTATTAGTATGAAAGTTATTCTTTTAGATAACGTAAAAGGTGTAGGAAAAAAAGATGAAATAATTAATGCAAATGATGGGTATGCGAGAAATTTCTTGATTCCAAAAAAATTAGCTGTAGAAGCTAATAATAGCAATTTAGCAAAGTTAAAATCAAAGCAAGATTCAAACGCTTTTAAAAAAGAAGAAGAGAGAAAAAAAGCTATAGAAATAAAAGAAAAACTAAGTAATATAACTCTTAAAATTTCTGTTAAAGCAGGAGAAAAAGGAAAGATATTTGGTGGAGTTACATCAAAGGAAATTTCAGAGAAATTAAAAGCTGATTATAAAATAGACTTAGATAAAAAGAAAATAGACCTAAAGGAAACTATAAAAATGACAGGAGCGTTTAACGTAGATTTAAAACTTTTTGAAGGCGTAACAGGAAAAATCAAATTAAATATTGTAGGGGAGTAATAGTCACTCTCTATAAATTTAGTCAGTAGCCGAAAAAGTTAAAAGCAGATAGTAAAGAGTAATAATGATTCATTAGGAGGTTTAGTAATGGAACTAGAAAAGATACCACCACATGACGATGAAGCGGAACAAGCTGTACTTGGAAGTATGTTAACGGATAAAGATGCAGTTGTTGCAGCAATAGAAATATTGAAATCTGAAGATTTTTATAGAAGTGATAATTCTACAATATATGAAGCAGTATTAAACATATATGGCAAGGGTGAGCCTATTGATATTATTACACTTAAAGATGAACTGACTGCAATGGGCAAGTTAGAAGCTGTAGGTGGACTAGAATATTTGGCTAATCTACCAGAAAAAGTTCCAACGACTGCTAATGTTGATAAATACGTAAAAATTGTAGAAGATAAATCTCTATTAAGAAGCCTAATAAAAACTGCAAATGAATTAATAAATTTGGGATATAGCCAAACAGAAGAAATTGAAAACATCATGGATAATGCAGAAAAAAAGATTTTTGATATTATGCAAAGGAAATCTCAAAAAGGTTATGAATCAATAAGAGATATACTAGTAGATTCATTTACAGAACTTCAAGAGTTATATAACAAAAAACAACACATAACTGGTGTTGCAACAGGATTTGTAGATTTAGACAATAAAACAGCAGGCTTCCATAAATCAGACTTAATATTAATTGCAGCAAGACCAGCAATGGGAAAAACGGCTTTTGCTTTAAATATTGCAACAAATGCAGCAGTAAGTAATAATTGCCCAGTTTTAGTATTCAGTCTAGAAATGTCAAAAGAGCAATGCGCAAACAGAATTCTATGTGCACAAGCTATGGTTGATAGTGGCAAGGTTCAAAAAGGTGAAATAGATGATGAAGAGTGGTCTAAGCTTGCAATGGCCTCAGGGGAATTGTCAGAGTCATCTGGAATATATATTGATGACACTCCAGGCATAACGGTTGCAGAAATTAGAGCAAAATGCAGAAAACTAAAAATAGAAAAGGATATTGGTTTAGTAGTAATTGATTATTTACAGTTGATAAGCGGAAGTGGCAAAACAAATAGCCGTGAACAAGAAATAGCAGAAATAAGTAGATCTCTTAAAATTTTAGCAAAAGAAATAAATGTACCAGTAATCGCGTTATCACAGTTATCACGTGCTCCAGAAGCAAGACCAGATCATAGACCTATGCTTCAAGACTTGCGTGAGTCAGGTTCTATTGAGCAAGATGCAGATATGGTAATGTTTATATATAGAGATGATTATTACAATCCTCAGTCAGAGCAGACTAATATTGCAGAAATAATTATTGCAAAAAATAGAAGTGGCCCAGTTGGAACTATTGAGCTATTGTGGATGCCAAATTTCACAAAATTTGCTAACAAGTACAATGGGTAATAGTTGCGGTTGGGCGCTGCGCGGTTGCTACTACTATTATATTTTTTAGATTGAAAAATGTACTAATAATAAAAAATGATAATTTAAAGGAAGCAAAAAAATGGCACAAAGACTACACATTTTAGAAGAAAAATTTTTAAAAACAGTTAAAGAAAATAACTTAATACAAGCAAATGACGTAATAGTAGTCGGAGTCTCAGGCGGACCAGACTCTATTGCTCTTCTATACTGCTTAAATAAATTTAAAAATATGTTAAATTATAAAATTGTATGTGCACATATTAATCATTTAATAAGAGAAGATTCCACAGATGATGAAAAATTTGTGGAAAACATATGTGATAAATTGCAAATCCCATTTTATAAAAAGAGAGAAAATATAATAGAACTATCCAAAAAGCTTAAAAAGGGTACAGAAGAAACGGGTAGAGAAGTTAGATATAATTTCTTTGATGAGGTATATAAAAAGCAAAAGGCTAATAAAATAGCAATAGCCCATAATAGAAATGATAATGCAGAGACCATGTTACTTAATATTATTAGAGGCTCTGGGATGTCTGGGTTAGAAGGGATACAAGCTGAAGAATATGGAAAGTATATAAGACCACTAATTGATGTTTCAAGAGAGGATATTGAGAATTATTGCAAAAAATACGATTTAAATCCAAGAATAGATAGTACAAATAAAGAAAACATTTATACTAGAAATGTTATTAGAAATGAAGTTTTGCCAATATTGAGATCAATAAATCCAAATATAGAAGAATCCCTAAGTAGATTATCTAAGATTATAAAAGAAGAAAACGAGTATGTAAAATTAAGTACGCAAAAAGTTTACAACGCAAAAAGCCACATCTCCGTAGGAGAAATCAGCTTTGATATTAATGACTTTAACTCAGAGCCAAAAACAATTAGACAAAATCTAGTTTTATATACAATAAACGAATTAATAGGAAACACTAGAAACATTGAAAAAACTAACGTTGACGATATTTTAAAATTAGCAGAAAACAATATTGGTAATAAATATATGGAATTAAATCAAAAAATAAAAATCTCGGTAAAAAATAAAAAAATTTTTTTTACTATTCGAAAGTAAACATCCGTAGAGACAAATTCGCTTATACCAATACTTACAAGAAAAAAGTTAAAAAAAGTATTGCATAAATTTCGCATATGTGATACGATTTTTAAAGCAAAAGGATAAATTAAAACTTATTTTAGCAAAATAACATTGAGAGCTTATTTTAACAAGAAAGTATTCAAAATTTATTTTAGCGAAATAGTATTAGGAGGATTAAAATTGAAAAGTGGAATAAAGACATTAGCAATATGGCTAGTTATAGGAGTAATAATAATATTCGTATTACCAGCAATACTTAATAGTGCAAACAATAAACTTACTTATTCAGAATTATTAAGTAATGTAGAAGCAGGTACAGTTACAGATATCGAAATAGAATACAGTGGAGAAGAAGCTAAAGTAAAGCTTAAAGATGATACTAATATAAAAACTGTTAATATACCAAGTGTAGATAATCTATTAGAAAATTTAAATGAATCTATGCAAAATAATAACGTAAAGGTAACATACCAAGATGAACCTTTCTGGGTAATTGTATCAGACTTGTTATTGCCAATTTCATCAATAATCATGATACTTTTAGTATTAATGTTATTTATGGGTGGCGGTCAAGGACAACAAAAAGGTCCAATGACATTTGGTAAGAGCAGAGCAAGACTACTAAATACAACAGATAAAAATAAAGTTACATTCAACGATGTAGCAGGTATAGATGAAGAAAAAGAAGAACTACAAGAAATTGTAGAGTTCTTAAAAAATCCTAGAAAATTTACTGAAATGGGTGCAAGGATACCAAAAGGAGTTCTATTAGTAGGAGCTCCTGGAACAGGAAAAACATTACTTGCAAAAGCAGTAGCAGGAGAGGCAGGAGTACCATTTTTCATAATAAGTGGTTCAGACTTTGTTGAAATGTTTGTTGGTGTAGGAGCTTCAAGGGTAAGAGATTTATTTGAAGAAGCCAAAAAAAATGCACCATGTATAGTATTTATAGATGAAATTGATGCTGTTGGACGTCAAAGAGGAGCAGGTTTAGGTGGAGGACATGATGAAAGAGAACAAACTTTAAACCAAATGCTTGTTGAAATGGACGGTTTCTCAGCAAATGAAGGCGTTATAGTATTAGCAGCAACAAATAGACCAGATGTACTAGATAAAGCATTATTAAGACCAGGAAGATTTGACAGACAGATAGTAGTACCAGCACCAGATGTTAAAGCAAGAGAGCAAATACTAGAAGTACACAGCAAAAAGAAAAGATTTGAAGCTGATGTTGACCTAAAAATAATTGCAAAAAACACCTCTGGATTTACAGGAGCAGACCTAGAAAACCTACTTAATGAAGCAGCACTATTAGCAGCTAGAAGAGACAAACATGAAATAGGTCAAAAAGAAATAGAAGATGCCATGGTAAAAGTTACTATGGGACCAGAAAAGAAAACAAGAGTTAGAAGTGACAAGGAAAAGAAATTAGTAGCATACCATGAAGCAGGTCATGCAGTAGTAAGTAAATTCTTACCAACACAAGATCCAGTACACGAAATATCAATTATACCAAGAGGTATGGCTGGTGGATATACAATGTATAGACCAGTAGAAGATAAATCGTTTATATCAAAAACAGAAATGAACGAAAACATCATATCTCTACTTGGAGGAAGAGTTTCAGAATCCATAGTTTTAGGAGATATATCAACAGGAGCAAGCAATGACATAGAAAGAGCTACGAAAATTGCAAAAGCAATGGTTACTAAATATGGTATGAGTGACAGAGTGGGAACTATTTCACTAGGCTCAGACCAAGAAGAAGTTTTCTTGGGTAGAGATTTTGCACAAGAAAAATCATATTCAGAAGAAACTGCAGGTATTATTGATGAAGAAATTAAAAAGATTATTGATTCAGCATACAACAGTGCTAAAGAGATATTAAACAACAATAGAGATAAATTAGACAAAGTTGCGGCAATTTTAATTGAAAAAGAAAAAATCACTGGTGAAGAATTTGACGAAATATTTGAAGGTTAATGTGTAGGGAAAAACAAATGTCAAATAGTAAAATAGTACCAATAAACAAAAAAAATAAGATTTATATAAAAGTATCAGGAAAAAAATTGATACTTTTATTAATCGTTTTATTGATACTATTTTCATTATTGATAGTTAGAATAGGCTATATACAATTTATTCAAGGAGCATGGCTAAAAGAAAGAGAATATAAGCAATCTACTTCAAATACAGTTATTAGTGCTAAAAGAGGAACAATATATGATGCAAATGGAAAAGCATTAGCAATTAGTGCAGCAGTTGATACTGTATCAGTAAATCCAGAATATATAAATGTTAAGAAAGATGGAGTAATAGACAAAGAAGAGACTACTAAGCTAAAGGAGAAAATGGCTAAAGCATTTGCCGATATTTTTGAATTAGACTATGATGAAGTATACAATAAACTTACAAGTGACAAAAGTGTAGAGACAATAGTTTCAAAGGTAGAAGCAGATAAAGTCAATGTATTACAAGAGTGGTTAAAGGACAATGACGCAACAGCAGGAGTTAATATAGATGAAGATACAAAGAGGTATTATCCATATGATAATTTGGCATCTAATTTATTGGGATTTTGTGGTACAAGCAATCAAGGATTAGATGGTATAGAACTCAGCTACGACAGCATCCTAAAAGGAACTAATGGAAAATTAACTACAGCAATTTCAGTAACACAAGATGCAATTCCAGACCAAAATCAACAATATATCGCACCAGAAGATGGTAGCAACATATATTTAACAATAGATTCAAATATTCAATCAATTGTAGAGAAATATCTAAAACAAGCTGTTGAAGAAAATAACTGTGCTAGAGGTGGCAATGCTATAATAATGAACCCAACAAACGGTGAAATACTAGCAATGGCTACTTATCCGGACTATAATCTTAATGACCCATACACGCCAAATCAAACTATAATAGATGGTTGGGATGGACTTTCGACTCAAGAGCAAACAGATAGATTATATACAATGTGGAGAAATAGGGCAGTTTTAGACAACTACGAACCAGGCTCTACATTTAAGGTAATAACAGCATCTATAGCACTAGAAGAAAATATCGTAGAAACAGATACAAGAGGAGACTTCTATTGTAGTGGAGTTCAACAAGTATCAGGGATAAATATAAAATGTGCAAATCAGAATGGACATGGAAGTCAATCTTTGAGAAATGCACTAGAAAATTCATGTAACCCTGCCTTAATACAATTAGGACAAAAAATAGGAGCAAATACATTTTTCAAATATCTTGATGCTTTTGGATTCTTTAATAAAACTGGAATAGACCTTCCTAGTGAAGGAGAAAGTTCTTTTTGGGGAGAGTCAAGTGTAGGACCAGTAGAACTTGCAACTATGTCATTTGGACAAAGATTTACAATTACACCAATGCAATTAGTAAAAGCAGTATGTGCAATAGCAAACAATGGAGTAATGGTTACTCCTCATGTTGTAAAAGAAATAGAAAATCCAGAAACAGGCACAATTAAAACAATAGAAACCAATCAAGAAAAACAAGTTATTTCTTCTGCAACTGCGCAAAAAATGAAATCAATAATGCAGTCAGTAGTTGAAGATGGTGGAGGTTCGCATGCAAAAGTAATAGGATATACAATAGGGGGAAAAACAGGAACATCAGAGCCAGATCCAAACCACCCAGAAAATGGATTCGTAGCTTCATTTCTTGCAATAGCGCCAGTTGAAAACACTAAATTAGTAACTTTAGTCAATCTATATAAACCACAAGGGACAAGCCATTATGGAGGAACTATAACAGCACCTGCTGTATCACAAATGTTATCAGAAATATTACCTTATCTAGGCATACCTTCAAATGGTGAAAATAGTGAAGATACAAATAAACTAATATCTGTTCCAGATGTTCAAAATAAGACATTAGCTGAAGCCCAAAGAATTATAAAAGAAGCTGGCTTAGATTATAGCTATGTTGGAAACTCAGATGAAATTGTATCTGAGCAAGTTCCAAAAGCAGGCACACAACTAGTATCTGCTGGTGTAGTCAAATTGTATACTAGAGGAAATGAGGAAAGAGTTTCACAAACTGTGCCAGACCTTAAAGGAGTTAGTTTAGCTCAAGCAAAAATAATGTTAAAGGCAAAAAATTTAAATATCTCAAGCAAAGGAACTGGAATTGTCATTGCACAAGACCCAATTGCAGGAACATCTGTTGATGAAGGTACAATAATCAATGTAACATTACAAGAAGAGATAACCCAAGGTCAACATTAAAAACTAAAAGGTAGAAATCTATGAATTTATATGATGAAACAAAATATATAATAAATAAATATAATGTTTATCCAAATAAAAAGTTAGGACAAAACTTTTTATTTGATGAAGAAGCACTTAATTTAATAGCCAGTGATGTAAATAAAGAAGATACTATTTTAGAAATTGGACCAGGGCTTGGAACATTAACAAGCATTTTATTGGAAAAAGCAAAAAAGGTAATAACAGTTGAATTAGATCCAAAAATGTGTGAAATATTAAGAACAAGATTTATAGCATATAAAAATTTGGAAATAATAAACCAAGATATATTAAGCATAGACATAAATAAAATTGCCTCAGAAGCAAAAGTAGTAGCAAATTTGCCATATTATATAACAACATCTATTATTACATATTTACTTGAAAATCATGTTAAAGATATAACAGTATTGATACAAAAAGAAGTAGCAGAAAGAATATCAGCAAAGCCAGGAGAAAAACAAGCAGGAGCCATCACTTATTTTGTAAACTATTGTGCAGATTGCAAGATAATAGGAAATGTTGGGCGAGACTGCTTTATTCCTAGTCCAAATGTTGATTCAAGTGTGGTAAAAATAACTAGACTAAAAGAGCCAAGAGTAAAAGTAAAAGATGAAAAAATACTTTTTGATTTAATCAAAACAAATTTTACTAAAAGAAGAAAAACTATACTAAACTCTTTATCTTCAATGACAGAAAAGGAAAAGTTAAGAGGAATTTTAGCAAAACTTAATATTGATGAAGATATTAGAGGAGAAGAACTAACACTAGAGCAATATGCTCAAATTGCTGACTTAATTAAAACTAACTAAAATGAAAATGTAAAAAAGAAATAAAAAAATCTAAAAATAAAATGTAAATGTATTAGGAAATATCAGAAATAATTTACAAAATAAAAAGAAAGGGGGATAAAATGAATCAGATATTAGTATCACAAAAAGTATATGTGACTAAAGAAATGAAAAGAAAACAAAAAATATATAAAACTTTATATATTATATCTGTTATTTTAATAATCATCCTTTCTATATATTACATTATTACAGAAAGAAACAAAGCAATTCAAGAAGGATATTCTTATGAAATAATGCAACAAATGGGAGATAATACAATAGTAGAAGAAAGAGCGATTGTAGTTGCATTAGATGATAATTCGGACGATTCACAAGTTATTCCTATAGGAGAACAAAATACAGATGAACCACAAGTAAAGGAGATAACAGCAAGCAATGGAAGAACATATGCAACAGAAGGAACCGTTAGTATACCTAGTATAGGCATTACTTATCCAATATTAACTGAGGAAACTGAAGAATTATTAAAAATATCTTTATGCAAATACTGGGGACCAAGTCCAAACGAAATAGGCAATTATTGCATTGTTGGACATAATTATGCAAGTGGAAAAATGTTTGGAAAATTGTCAATGGTAAATGTAGGAGACCAAGTTACCTTAACTGATTTATCAGGAAGAACTATAACCTATTCGGTATATAACAAATATCCTGTTGATCCAACAGATGTTAGCTGTACAAGCCAATTGACTAATGGACAGAAAGAACTTACGCTTATAACCTGTACTGAATATGGAAAAAGGAGATTGGTTGTAAAAGCTAGAGAAGTGTAAACATTGCTGATTATTGGTTTATGATAATTCATTAAATATTAAAAAAATAGGTTGTTTTTTCAAAAAATAACCTATTTTTTTAATTACATAAATAATTTTGAAAAAACATAAATATAGTTGTCTTCTCATGCCTTGCTGTCGAAAATTCCAGCGGCTTATTCGAAGACAATATATTTATGTTTTTTGTTAAATTCCTGTTCAAAATTAGGCAATTTGCAAAAATGATTTTTTTAAAATTCAAATTTTTAATCAAAATGTCTTAATGTAATGAAAAAGAAATATTTGACTTAAAGCACCTTGAAACCCTATATTTTTAGGCAAATTTAACAGATAGTAACATAATTCGACAAAATTCAACAAATGGAAACACTAGTAAAATCAAGCATTTGAAGGTAAATCTACATAAACAATAAACATAGATGAATTTGAAATTTTGATTGACTTTTAAATAATCCTTATAGTAATATAAAAATGCGAATACAAAAATAAAAATTACATAAAAAATTAAAAAATGCAAAAAATCATTTTTTTAAAAGTTCATAAAAACTTTTTTGAAAATAACTAGGAGGACAAAATGAAAGTTGTAAAAAGAGATGAAAGAATAGTTGATTTTGACAGATCAAAAATCGTAAAGGCAATAGAAAAGGCTAATGCAGAAGTTAGACCAAAGGAAAGAGCAAGCGAAGAGGAAATCAAAAATATAATTAGACATATTGAAGATTTGGGAAAAAAGAGAATATTAGTTGAGGACATACAGGATATAATTGAAGAGAAGCTAATGTCAAATGGTCATTTTGAATTAGCTAAAAAATATATAGTTTATCGTTATACAAGAGCATTGGTTAGAAAACAAAATACAACTGATGAGTCTATATTAAAATTGATAAAAGACCAAAACAAGGAATTAGCAGAAGAAAATTCTAATAAAAATACGCGTTTAGCTTCTACACAAAGAGACTACATTGCCGGAGAAGTATCAAGAGACTTAACTAGAAGATTATTACTTCCTGAAAAAATATCAAAAGCAGATAAAGAGGGAGTATTACACTTTCATGATGCCGACTATTTTATTCAGCCTATATTTAACTGTTGCCTAATCAATATTGGCGATATGCTAGATAACGGAACAGTTATGAATGGAAAAATGATAGAGAGTCCAAAAAGTTTTCAAGTTGCATGTACAGTTGTAACACAGATTATTGCAGCAGTTGCAAGCAACCAATATGGCGGACAATCAGTTGATTTAATCCATCTAGGAAAATATTTAAGAAAAAGTTATGATAAATACAAAGCAATTTTTGAAAAAAGATATAAAAATAAATTATCAAAAGAAATTATAGAAGACCTAGTTGAAGAAAGAGTAAGAAGCGAATTAAAAGCAGGTGTTCAAACTATACAATATCAAATAAATACATTAATGACAACCAATGGACAGTCTCCATTTGTAACACTATTCTTACACTTAGAAAAAGATGACCCATACATAAAAGAAAATGCGATGATTATTGAAGAAGTTATCAAACAAAGATATGAGGGAATAAAAAATGAAGCAGGGGTATATGTAACTCCAGCATTCCCAAAATTGGTATACGTACTAGATGAATTTAACAATTTATCTGGTGGAGAATATGATTATCTAACAGAACTAGCAGTAAAATGTTCTGCAAAGAGAATGTATCCAGATTACATCTCAGCTAAGAAAATGCGTGAGAACTATGAGGGTAATGTATTTAGCCCAATGGGTTGTAGAAGTTTCTTATCACCTTGGAAAGATGAAAATGGAAACTATAAATTTGAAGGAAGATTTAATCAAGGTGTTGTAAGTATTAACTTACCTCAAGTTGCTATAGTTGCTAAAGGAAATATGGATAAGTTCTGGAAAGAATTAGACGAAAGACTAGAGCTATGCAAAGAAGCTTTAATGTGCAGACATAAAGCATTATTGGGAGTAAAAACCTATATAAGCCCAATACACTGGGAATATGGTGCAATTGCAAGACTAAAGAAAGGCGAAACAATAGATAAATTGTTATATGGAGGATATTCTACAATATCACTTGGATACATTGGAATATACGAAATGACAAAATTAATGACAGGAGAATCACAGACAACAGAAAAAGGACATGAATTTGCATTAGCCGTAATGAAACATTTAAAAGAAACAGTAACCCGTTGGAAGCAAGAAACAAATATAGGATTTGCATTATATGGAACACCAGCAGAAAGCTTATGCTATAAGTTTGCAAGAATTGATAAAGAAAGATTTGGAACAATAAAAGATGTTACAGATAAAGGATACTACACAAATTCATATCATATAGACGTAAGAGAAAAGATAGACGCTTTTGAAAAATTAAAATTCGAAAGTGAATTCCAACACTTATCAACAGGTGGAGCTATATCTTATGTAGAAGTTCCAAATATGCAAAACAACCTAGAAGCATTGAGAAGCGTTGTAAGATTTATATATGACAATATTCAATATGCTGAATTCAACACAAAATCAGACTATTGCCATGTATGCGGATTTGATGGCGAAATCAAAATAAATGAAGAAAACGAATGGGAGTGCCCAAACTGCGGAAATAAAGATCACGCAAAAATGACAGTTGTTAGACGTACTTGCGGATACTTGGGAGAAAACTTCTGGAACGTTGGAAAAACCAAAGAAATAAAACAAAGAGTACTTCACTTATAAAAAAACAAAAGACATATGGTATATTTAAGAAATTAAATATACCATATTTAGAACATAAAATTTAGGAGAGTTAAAAATGAATTATGCAGATATAAAACGAATAGATACAGCAAATGGGGATGGAGTTAGAGTATCAGTGTTTGTGAGTGGATGTCACCACCACTGCAAAGGATGTTTTAATGAATGCGCATGGGACTTTAACTATGGAAATCAATTTACGGAAAAGGAAATAGAAGAAGTACTAGAATATCTAAATCATGATTATATAAAAGGACTTAGTTTGCTAGGGGGAGAACCATTAGAGCCAGCCAACCAGGAGGGATTGTTACCATTAGTAAAAAAAGTAAAAGAAAAATACCCAGAAAAATCAATTTGGTGCTATACAGGTTATGACCTAGAAAAAGACATTATAGAAGATATGGCACAAACAAATTCAAAAACAAAAGAACTACTAAAATATATAGATGTAGCAGTCGATGGAAAATTTGATGAAGACCTAAAAAGCCCTAAGCTAAGATTTAGAGGCTCAGCAAATCAAAGAATCTTAAATGTTCAAGAAACCATAAAACAGCACAAACCAGTAGAAGCAAGAGAATTTTACGAAAAAGAGCCAATCAAAATCTTGCAAAAGGCGTAAATAGAACAGAAAACTATGGAAGATAATTATGACTTTAATTTAAGCTTTGCAGATGAAAATGCTGCTATTAATGAAGAATTAGCCATATTTAATTTACTAAATGAAGAGGAGAAGACATGGAATCAGAATTAAGATATTATTATGGATTTGAACAATATCAACAATTAATAAATAAATTAATGCAGTTTAGTAGTTTAAAACATGAAGGCTGTTTTTATGAAATTACTACACAATATGACCATCCAAATGAAAAAGACTCTTTTTATAGTAAAAAAATCGATGGAAGGTTTAGAGTTAGATGTTCAAAAAATATAGAAAGTGGAAACTCTACAGCTAAAATAAGCTGGAAGAAAAGAAATTCTAATTCATTGAAGGGAATAGTCAATAAAGAAGAGGAAATAGAAGTCAATTTTAATTATGATGATTATGATAATTTAGACTTTTTATTAGAAAATGTTATAAAAATGAAAAAAGTGGAATCTTATGAGAGATATAGAAATGTTTTTGATAATAAAGATATTGAAATTGTAGTTGATAAATATCCATTTGGAGTTGCACTGGAGATAGAAAATAAAAGCAAAACGAAAAAAGCTGAAGAAACGATTTTATATTGGATAAAAAAATTGGGATTGAAACAAGAAAATGCATACAGACTATCATGGGATGATAAATACACTGAATTGTGTAAAAATCAAAAAATTGAAAGATTTAAGCATGTTAAATTTGGACTACCAATGCCTAAAGTTATATAATGATTGAAAAGAGAAAATATTATGATTAATAATTTAAATATTAAAATAAACGATTTCTTAAATAATGAAAAGATAAAAAAAGAATATTTTGATGATTTAAAAAACATTGCAAATATTTCAGATTGTAATGAGAAGATTATGAGTTGGTTTAGATATTTACAATCGTTTGAAATTTTAGGTTGGAGAAATAAATTAGTGACACAAAAACTATGTAATATTCTTTTAAGCAATCAACCGATACAATTTTATTCATTATTTTGTCCTTCTTATATAAAAGGAAAAGGAAAAGCAGGTTTTAGAATAGATGATGTTGGAAACACTTCAAAAATTGGTATAGAAAAACTGATGGAAATAACTAAAAAAACAAGAAAATTAGGCTATAAATGTCATAATCCTAAAGCAATATTCTTTGATGTGGCTCTTGAACAACCAGAAAAAACTATAAATATGATTGATGATTTAAAATGTAATATAGAAAATTTTAAGAAATATATACCAAAAGGTATGAAGTTTTCTTTATTAAGTGAAGAATTTCCAGAATTAATGGATATTATAGGATATAGTGGAATTACAGTAAATCCATTACCTGTTGATGATATTATTTTAAAGCGTATCATAGAAAGAGGAAAAAAGTTTTATGAACTCTTCGGATGGAGTATAGAAAAAATAGAAGAACGTTCTAAAGTAATTGCTTCAAGTGAGGCAGTTGTTGGGATGTTTTTAAGATATAGAATGCCTAATGCTATAATGGTATACACTCCTACAATGCTCGAAAGAGCACAAGTTTATTCTGGAAAACATCAAGATAATCCTTTAGCGATAGTTTTTCCTAAAAAAGAAAATATGGGGTCGTAGTTATATAAAATAAAACATTTAATACTTTATGTATTAAAAAAAGTTGGTGTAATTCCAACCGACTCCACCAAAGGTGTATCTGTTCGAGCTTTTAGAACAGATAAAAGAAAAAAATCAAAAAATCAATCAGGAATGATTGATTTTTTCTTTTCTTCACAAGTAAAACATATTTTTTCATTCTATATTAATATCTCTTATATAGTTGTGATTATTTTAAACGTGTGGTTTTTGAATGAGAGTTTGGGGATTACAATAAAAAATATAAATAAAATATCAACATTGCAAAATAAAAAGTTATTTGATAAAATAATGACAATAAAAACTAAAAGGAAAACCAAAGAGTAATGGATATAAAAGATTTAGAAAAGTTGTTAGAAACAACGGATGATAAATACGCTGTTTTAAGTAATAAAAGTAACTTAATTTCATACAAAATTACCTTGGAACAATTAAAAGATTTGCTAGGAAAATTTTTGTCAGATGAATCAAAGAAAAGATTTATTTTAGAAAATCCGTATGGATATAATGTTGTAACTTTAACAGATTTACTTGGTATACTTAGCGTTGATACACTATCAGAAATTTTAAAAAATAATAAAGAATTTCTCCAAGAGAAAAAAATACTAACATACGAAATAATAAAAAGACTAAAAACAGAAGACCAACTAAAATTTGTATCGATAATGGAAAATGTGGGATTAAGTTTAGAAGAAAAAAGAAAAATCTTAGTATATTTAAATCCAGATACAAAAGAAAAAATAGATAAATCAAACTTATCATATGAATACAAGACAGCGCTTGAAATGCATGTAGAAGATGATTTTAAAAATATTGAGACAATTGGGAAAATAATTGTAGATTTTAATAAAGATTTAGAAATTTATAGAGGATTAGATGATATAATAGCAATTAATGCTTTAAAAATAAGAGAGGAAGATAAAGAAAAACTTTTACAATTGTGTGACATATGTCCTAATATGATCATAAGAGATAACTTAATGATAGGACAATCGACAGCCCAAGAATATAAAAATGCAGAAAAGTGGATAGATTCAGTTATTCAAGAAATAAATCCAAACTGGAGTGATGTAGAAAAAGTAGCATATATAGATAGTACAATTGGTAAAAAAATAAGTTATACACCTGACTTTGGCACAGAATTATTTGAAGCAGGAGATGCAAGAGCTCTATGGAAAATAATAGATTCTGGTTATGGAGTATGTAATGGGATTGCTCAAGTCGAAAAATACATATTGGAAAAATTGGGAATTAAATCAGAAATAATTTCAAGCAATAAACACTCATTCTTAAGACTAAAGGATATAAGCTTACCAACCAAAAATGGAGAATTTGTAGTAGGTGATACACTTTTAGATCCAACGTGGAATTTATCAAACAATAGATATGGTGCCATGCCACCATATTTCTGTGTAAGTTATGAACAAATAAGAAGCCAAGACATTAACAAATATGGAACAGATACCCAATGTCATAAAAATGATAATTTATCTGATGTGACCTTAAGCTTAGATGAAGAAATGTTAAGAAATGCCTTTAAAACAATAGGATTAGCAGGCAAAGATGGATACTTTCCAATAAAAGCTTTATTTGACAAATCAGAAGAAGTAGATAAAAGTATGCCAATAGAAGAAGAACAAATAAGCAGACAGCTTGATGTACTTAAAGAATATTATCCAAATTTTGCTATGTTACTAGATAATGCTTTTAAATAAAAAATAACGGGCTTTCCTTGAAATAGGAAGGCTCGCTTATTTTTAAAATGC
>CANQJH010000007.1 GCA_947624195.1 uncultured Clostridia bacterium | reverse complement strand
GCTTCGAACAATTTGCCAACTAGTATAGACATAAATTGTGATGCAAATACACCAATAACAAGTCCAGCTATAAGTGATATTACTCCAACAAATATTGTTTCTATTAAAATTATTTGAGATATCTGTCTTTTGCCCATACCCAATGTCATATATATGCCAAATTCATTTTTTCTTCTATTTATTAAGAAATTGTTTGCATATACAATTAATAATCCTAAAACTATTGCTACAAATACCGATACTATTCCAAGCATTCCTAACATTAGTTTTATAATTTCTCTTGTAGATTGAGATACTTCAAGCATTGCTTGTTGACTATCTAATGAGTTGAACATATAAAATATTGCTACACCTAGAACTAGTGTCAAAAAGTATATAGTATAATCTTTTATACTCTTCATCATATTTTTTATAGATAACTTAAATAACATTGTTCAAATCACCTCCAAGAAGTGTTTGCACATCAATTATTTTTTCAAAAAATTGTTTTCTTGTATCATTTCCTCTAATTAATTCATTAAAGATTTTTCCATCTTTGATAAATAAAATTCTATTAGTATAAGAGGCTGTAAAAGCATCGTGAGTTACCATCAAAATTGTAGCTTGTAACTTTTGATTTAAAAACTCAAAAGTTTCTAATAATTGCCTTGCAGATTTTGAATCTAATGCTCCAGTTGGCTCATCTGCTAAAACCAGTTTTGGATTTGTAATAATCGCTCGGCAGATAGCTACTCTTTGTTTTTGTCCGCCTGATACCTGATAAGGATATTTCTTTAGTATTTGTTTTATTTCCAATTTTTCAGCAATATCATTTACTCTTTTATCAATCTCTTTTGCATTTACTTTTTGAATTGTTAGGCTAAGTGCTATATTTTCGTAGCAATTTAAAGTATCTAATAAATTGAAATCTTGAAAGATAAATCCAAGTTCTTTCCTTCTAAACTTATTCAAGTTGTTTCCTCTTAATTTCGTGATATCTTCATTATTAACAATTATGTGTCCAGAGGTAACTTTATCTATTGTAGATATGCAATTTAATAATGTGGTTTTCCCTGAACCACTCGCACCCATAATGCCTATAAATTCTCCTTTGTCAACATTAAAGCTAATATTGTCTATTGCCTTTGTTAAGTTCGATTTGTTTCCATAGTATTTTTCAATATTTTGTACTTCTAAAATTCTTTCCATAATTAATAGACTTCCTTTCTTATATTACTCAAAAAGGCATAGAATATGAACTATTTAAATTTAGTTGCCTTCTTTTAAGTTAGATTATAATAGCTTTAATAAATAGTTGCCATCGATTTACCTTACAATAACCTTACATTTTTGTAAGGTTTAATTGATGATACAGAACACGCCATCTACATTTCTTTTTTAATGTAAATTCTTTCTGATATTTTATATGATATATATAACATTAAAATCATAGTTATTAAAAACACAATAATCCAATATTCTTGTATATAATTTAAAACGTTAATAATGGTTGAAAAATCAACATATTGTACAATAAATCCTCCTATAACAGCAACACAAAAAATTATAGTCATCAATCCAATTCTTGCTTTTTCTGGGCCAAATTTATACATTGCTGGGTAAATAAATGATTGTAATAAAATTGTAGCAAAAAGAGAGCCAAATATTGCTGCTGTGATGTTTACAAAATCTATAGTTTTTGTTTTAGCATAAGAAATCGTAAAAGATAATGTCGTTATAATTATAGTTGTTGCAATTATTAGTATTAAAGTTGCTAAATATTTGGCTTTTACACTATTTTTCCTACCATCTGGCAAAGATATTGTATAAGCATCCCATTTATTGTAGGAATCATAACTAAATGTTGACATCATAATCATTACGCTCATAAAAGGTAATAAAAATGATAAATCCATTTGACCTTGAAAAGCCATCACTACATATATAAGTAATAAAATTGCAAAAATTTTAATATTACTTTTTATCATTAATAAATCTTTTTTTATAAAACCTAACATTACTTTTCCCCCTTAATCATTAATACCATAAGTTCTTCAAGTGTAATTTTATCTATTGTATTAATTTTATATTTCTTACTAAAAGTCTTTCTGTTTTCAATTAAAACTTTATATTCATATTTACTTTTCTTATATTGAATAAAATCATTTTTATCTATTTTTTCAAATTCTTCTTTTGAGCATTTAACAATACCATAATCTTCTAATAATTCTTCTCTAGTTTTTGATAATATAATGTTCCCATTATTTATGAAGGTAATATAATCTGCAATATGTTCTAAATCTGTTGTAATATGACTTGATAGGAAAATAGAACATTCTTCATTTTGAATAAAACTTTGAAAAATATCTATTACTTCATTTCTTGCTACTGGATCAAGTCCAGCAGTTGGCTCATCAAGAATTAATAACTTTGGATGATGTGAAATTGCTGTCGCTATTTCTAATTTTTTTCTCATTCCTTTAGACAATGTTTTTATTGCTTTATTTCTTGGTAATGCAAAATCAGATAAATATTTAAAATATAACTTTGAATCCCAATTTTTATAAATATCTTTCATAATTGTATTTATATCATTTGGCGTAAGAATCTCTGGAAAAAACATATCATCTAAAACAGCTCCGACATTTTCTTTTATTTTTCTGTCATCCTTCCTGTTGTCAAGTCCAAATAATTTTATTTCACCAGTATAATCTCCAGTTATTCCTAAAATTGCTTTAATTGTAGTTGTTTTTCCTGCTCCATTTTCACCAATGAAGCCCATAATCATCCCTTTAGGCAGTGTAATATTGACATTTTTCAATTCAAATTCCTTATATTTTTTGCATAAATCTTTAACTTCTAATATATTTTCCATTTATTCATCCTCCCCAAATAAATATTCAAAGGTAGCTAAAATTTCTTTTTTACTTATATTAGATGTTTTTGATATTAAAATAATTTTATCAATATATTTTTCAATCTCCTTCATCTGTTCTTCTCGTAATAATTCAATATTTTTTGTCGCAACCAAACTTCCCTTTCCGTGAATTGTCTTAATAAATCCTTCCTGTTCTAATTCATCATAAGCTCTTTTTACTGTCATAACACTAATTCGAAGATCTTGTGCTAAATTTCTGATTGATGGCAACAGTTCATTTTCTTTCAATTCATCAGTCGCTATCGCCTTTTTTATAGCTTGTTTGATTTGCTCAAAAATAGGTTGATTACTACTATTGCTAATAATAATATCCATAAAATTTCTCCTTTTTTGCAGCTGTTATGCTTATATTATAACAGTTATAACAGTTTGTCAATATACTTATACAAAAAAAATAAAAGATTATCTTTTTACGTTGATAATCTTTTAAATAGTCATATAAATTACTGTTTATATTATATCTATTAAATTGCCAATTTGGTACAAAGGTATATTAGTTACGTTATCTTCTTTTTTATAATTAGCCATTGATGTTCTTACATTTGTTTTTGAGTTATATTTTTGTATAAAAGTTTTTAAACTTTTGGCTTGAAGATTGGTACTAGATTTAACTTCAATTGGTACATTATTTTTGCCAATTTGAGTAATAAAATCTATTTCTGAAATTCCTGTGTCTGATGACCAATAAAATAATTCCAAATCAGTACATTGCTTCAATTGACATAAAACATATTGCTCTGCTATACTACCTTTAAATTCGATAAATATATCGTTGCCTTCAAGTAAAGTTTTAGAATCAACATTTGACATTGCACATAACAATCCCACATCTAATAAATATAATTTAAAAGCGTTAAAATCTTGGTAAGCATTTAGCGGTACTTTGTTATCATTTACTCTATTAACTTTATAAATTAAACCGCAATCTATAAGCCAAGATAATGCAATTTCATACTCTCTTGCCCTTGCTCCTTCTCTAACAAGACCATATATGAACTTTCTATTTTCCTTTGCTAATTGTGTTGGTATATTGCTCCATAATTGCCTAATTCTTGGAACTATATTTGATGGAGCATGTTTTGAAAAATCTTGCTCATATGCTTCTAATAATCTTTTTTGAATCTTTCTTACTTCTATTAAATCTTTATATTTAATATAATAATTGACTGCTTCTGGCATTCCTCCGACATACATATACATTTTAAGCATTTCTATGTACTTATTACTAAAAATATTTATCATATCAACATCATTTTTTATTAATAAATCTAATAGATTATTTTCATCCAAAGCTTTTAAAAATTCAAAAAAACTTAATGGAGTTAAATCTAAGAAATCAACTTTTCCAACTGGAAATGATGTTCCTTCGTGAATAGCTATGCCTAAAAGAGAACCAGCAGAAATTATATGATACTCATTTGCATTTTCATAAAAGTATTTTAAAGCCTTTAAAGCTTTGGGTGTTTCTTGTATTTCATCTAATATTATAAGAGTATTGTTTGGTTCAATATTCACACCTGATTCTATTTTTAATCCTTGTATAATTCTATCAACATCGAAATCTTCAGAAAATAGTTTTTCCATCCTTGAATTATCATCAAAATTTATATATGCACATTTTTCATAGTATTTTGCTCCAAATTCTTTCATTAGCCATGTTTTTCCTACTTGTCTAGCTCCTCTAATTATTAATGGCTTTCTATTGCTAGAATTTTTCCATTTCTTTAAATCTTCTATTTTAAATCTATACATTATTACTCCTTTCGATTAAATTTATTATAACATCCAATCCACAAAAAGTAAATCACTTTTAAGAATATTCTCACATTTTTCTAACGACTTTTTGCTGTTTCGTTCACATTTTCCTAATGACTTTTTAATATTTCAATCACTTTCTTAAGCTCTTTTAATTTTGGAAGCATTAAATTTTTGGTGGCAACAGTTTTGAGATTTTATCAATATAAAAAATATCTAATTTGCTCATAGCTCTTGTAATTGTTACATATAACAGTTTTATGTCCAGTACACTTTCTGTATAATTTACATCGTCTGCGTTGGCAATTATTACACAGTCAAATTCAAGCCCTTTGGCTAAATAAGATGGTACAATTGATATTCCTGCATTATATTCTGAATCTTTTGCCTGAATTAACGTTACATCGTCCCTTATTTTATTAATGTATTTTTGAATTTCTTTACATTCATTAATATCTTTCCCAATAATTGCAATAGATTTATAACCGTCTTCGATATGCTTTTCTACTCTTGAATTAATATTTTCTATTAATGCTTTCATGTCATTTACTTGTTGATAATATATAGAATTCTCCCTATTTATAACAGGTTCTCCTAATACAATAGATTCCCTTTCATAGTTTGGAAGTTTACTTATAACTTGATTCGCAATATCCATAATTTCTTTTGTTGTTCTGTATGTTTTATTCAAAGTTGTATAAACAACTTTAGTATCTTTAAATTCAATATCTATAAATTTGTTCCAGTTTTCAATTCCCCTATAAAAATGTACTCCCTGTGCAATGTCTCCTAAAATTGTTAGCGAATTGCTGTTTAAAATTGTTTTTAGTATATCGAATTGAAATTCTCCATAGTCCTGAGCTTCATCAATTATGGTATGTTTTACTTTACATTTATCATTTATTCCTATAATTTTATACTGCAAATACATTAATGGTGCAAGGTCTTCAAAGGAAACTTCATTTTTTTCTAAATTAGACAATGTCGTTTTTTTCATGTATTCAACTACATCTTTCATTTCAGTGTCATTTTCTATCGATGTAAATTTAGCAAGATAATTTTTTATAAAGTCTTTATAGTATTCTACACAATCTTTGTTTTCTATTTTATTTATATATTTTTTAACAATTTTTTTATTGCCTTTCTCTATCAAATCTATTTCTTTAGTAAAATTTTCATATACTTCTACACGCTCTTTCCCTTGTAAATTTTTTATTGCTTTGCTCCTTTGTTCCTCTATTTCCTCAATAATATCTTTAGATTTATTTTTAAGTTCATAAGTTAAATGTTTTTCAATTTCAAATATTCTCCTTTTAAAACTATACATCTTATATGTATTAATAAATAATTCATTAATGTCTGAATATTTCATAATTGTATGCTCTCTATAGCAAAAGTCGATTTTAGGAATAAACTCCGATTCTATCATCTGTAAATATTTATCAATTATATTTTTAAACTTTATCGAAGACTTAAATTTAGCTTCTTTTAGTATGATATTGATTTTATTTTTATAATCTTCTTCAATTTCCTTATTTACTATCATTACAAGTTTTTCATTATTGTCTGGTACCTTTAATTTTTTCCCTATAACATCAAATGCAAAATCTTCAAATGTACATTGTCTTACATCATTTACACCTAAATCAGGTAATATATTAGAAATATAATTTAGAAAAAACTTGTTTGGTGCAATAATCATAAATTCATTTGGTTTAAATTCTTTTTCATAGTGGTAAATTAAATAAGCAATCCTATGGAGAGCTATTGTTGTTTTTCCACTGCCTGCAACACCTTGCACTATTAATGGTAAATCCATAGGTGCTCTTATTATTTTATTTTGTTCATCTTGAATTGTAGCGACTATATTTTTTAGTCGATCATCTGCTTTTTCTTCAAGTGAATTTTGTAATAATTCATCAACTCCAGTAATATTAATATCTACATATTTCTTTAGTTTCTTATTGTCTATTATATATTGCCTTTTTAGTAAAATTTCTCCATATATTTTTTTATCTAAAACTGTATAGCTTGCCTTACCGAGTTTGCCTTCATAATATAAATTCGCAATAGGAGCTCTCCAATCAACTACGATTGGTTCCAATGATTTACTATCTAATATTGATAATTTCCCTATATATAATATTTCGTTTGCTCCACCATTTTCTTTAAAATCCATTCTTGCAAAGTATGGTTCATTTTTTATCTTTTTTATATTTTCAAGCTTATCAATGTACATTTGAAGTATGAGCCCTTTTGCTTGATCTTCTATGTTGTATTGCATATTTGAAGTAGATAAAGTTTCTTCTAAGCTTTGCTCTTCATCGTCTAACTCTTTTATTGTCTTTTTTAGCTTTTTTTCTTCTTCTTTGAATATTTCATCATCCATCTTTCCATTTCTCCTCATAATAAAGCAATAACTAAATTTTCCTGTTTGTCAAATTACCTAGCTAAAGTATAGCAAAAAAGTAAGCGATTGTAAATACAGTCACTTACTACTCTTATACTTTATAGATACTTTTTTAAAGTTTCCACACTGTCTTCTTGCATTACAACAAAATCTTGTAATATAGAACTTACTTCTGGAGCTAAAATATCTTGATTTTGATTTATTAACCTTCTTCCTTCAATTATTCCCATATTTGTTCCTTGCATTAATAATTCTGATAATTTTGAGGTAGTATCATCGTTCATTGTCTTCATTTGTACTCCGTACCACGTCATTATTTTATTCATTGTATTTGTTTCGTGAGGTTCTTTTTCACTATAGTTTGCATATACCTCGTTTACTCTCCTAGATATATCTTTATACTTGTTATATTCTAAGTCAAGTACTTCTTCAAAATCTTCATCTTTTACCTTGCTCGATACTATGTCAATAGCATCCATTCCCATTGTTGCTCCTTTATTAACTTCGTCTAAAATATCTAAATTTTTGCTCTTCATAAATAAAACTCCTCGTATAATATGTTTTATAATATTATTGTCTAAAATTGATTTTTTATGCAAATCAAAGCATAAAAATACACAGCCAAAGTGTTACATTTTCTCTAACATTTAGCTGTGTATTTTATTATTTATTTCAAATATAATATTTATTCTATATTATATTTATAATATTTACTCTAAATTATATTTTTCTTGTTTTTTATATTTTGTATGTAAATATTTATGTGCTTTTTCGCTTCCTGGTTTTTCAAAGAATTCTTTATATATTTTAATAAGCGTTGGATTTTGGTGTGATTTACGAATTGTTGATTTTTTGTCTATGTCATATAAAGTTTTGGCTCTTTGTTTTCTAACATCAGTTGTTGCTCTTATTTTAGATGATTTAATAGGTTGACCTCCACCCATTACGCATCCACCTGGGCAAGCCATTATTTCTATAAAATCATATTTACTCTTTCCGTCTCTTACATCATTCAATAATTTTCTTGCATTTCCAAGTCCTGAAGCAACTGCTATTTTTAGTTCTTTTCCTGCAACTGTTATGTTTGCTTCTTTTATTCCCTTTTCGCCTCTTACTTCTTTATAATCAATTTCTTTTAAATCTTTTCCTTCTAATATATCTGCTGCAGTTCTTAAAGCTGCTTCCATAACTCCTCCGGTTGTTCCAAATATAGCACCTGCACCTGTTGCTTCTCCCATTGGGTCATCAAATTGTGTTTCTTCTAATGAATTAAATTCTAGATCTTTTTCTTTAATCATCCTTGCTAATTCTCTTGTAGTTATAACTGCATCAACATCTCTTATGCCGTCAGCTTCCATTTCTTTTCTTGTTGCTTCATATTTTTTAGCAATACATGGCATTACAGATACAACATATATCTTAGCTGGATCTATGTTGAATTTTTTAGCGTAATATGATTTGATTACTGCTCCAAACATTTGGTGAGGTGATTTGCAACTTGATAAATGGTCTAATTGTTTTGGAAAATTCTTTTCTGCAAATCTTACCCATGCTGGACAGCACGAAGTTATCATTGGTAGTTTTCCGCCTTGCTTTACTCTGTCTACAAATTCATTTGCTTCTTCCATTATTGTGAAGTCTGCACCTGTATTTGTGTCAAATACTTTGTCAAAGCCGATTCTTTTTAAAGCTGTTACCATTTTCCCTTCAGAATTATCACCAGGAGCCATACCAAACTCTTCACTTAAACCTGCTCTTACAGCTGGTGCTGTTTGTGCAACAGTTATAATATCTGGGTCATTTATTTTATCCCATACTTTTTGTGAATCGTCTTTTTCGTGTAGTGCACCTGTTGGGCAAGATTCAATACATTGTCCGCAAAATACACAGTTTGAATCATTTAATGAAATATTATCTACTGTTGATATACATGAGTCAAATCCTCTTCCACTGCAGTCAATTGCGCCTATATCTTGAACCTTTTTACAAGTGCTTACACATCTTCTGCAAAGTATACATTTTTTGAAATCTCTGACAATTGATGGAGATTTATCATCTACTTCTGGCTCTCTTTTTTCTCCATCATACTTTATATCTTGAACATTATATTTTATAGCTAATGCTTGAAG
This sequence comes from uncultured Clostridia bacterium, assembly GCA_947624195.1. Classification (GTDB taxonomy): domain Bacteria; phylum Bacillota; class Clostridia; order TANB77; family CAG-508; genus CAG-793. Next base: position 50,609 of record CANQJH010000007.1, on the reverse strand, counting down.
TTCACAGTTGCCTGATCTTATGCAAGTTAGGCACTCTCTATGGTGATTTGATAAAGTTAAATCAAGTACCATTTTTCTAGCTTGCATTACTTGCGGACTGTGAGTATGTACAACCATACCTTCTTCTACTTTTTGGATGCAGGATGTGGCTAAGCCTTTTCTTCCTTCAACTTCAACGACGCACATTCTGCAATCGCCATTTTCGTTAATGTCTTTTAGAAAACATAGTGTAGGTATATCTATATTAACTTTTCTGGCAGCTTCTAAAATTGTTGTTCCATCTTCGACTTCAACTTTTATATTATCTATAGTCAAATGAACTAAATTTTTATCCATAATAAATTCCATTCCTTTCTTAATTTATTTAAAGAAATATATAAAATTATGTATCAAATAATACCTCATCCTATTGCTTTAAATGGACATTTTTGCATACAAGATCTACATTTAATACATTTACTTTGGTCTATTGTATGTACTTTTCCAATTTCACCACTAATTGCAGATACTGGACATACTTTTTTGCATAAGTCACAGCCTTTGCATTTTTCTTCGTCTATAACTATTTTTGCTAATTCCTTGCACTCTTTTGCCCTACAATTTTTATCTACAACGTGCTCTTTGTATTCATCTGCAAAATATTTCATAGTGCTTAGTACTGGGTTAGGTGCTGTTTGACCTAAACCACATACTGATGCTTGTTTAATGCCTTTTGCTAGAGTATCTAATTTTTCTAAATCACTTTCTTCACCTTTACCTTCGCAGATTTTTGTAAGAATCTCTAGCATCCTTTTTGTTCCAATTCTACAAGGTGTACATTTTCCACAAGACTCGCTAACAGTAAACTCTAAATAGAATTTAGCAATGTTAACCATACATTTACTATCATCCATTACAATAAGTCCACCTGAACCCATCATTGAGTCTATACTTGATAAAGATTCATAATCTATTGGTGTGTCTAGGTGCTTCTCTGGAATACATCCACCAGAAGGTCCACCTGTTTGAGCAGCTTTAAATTTTCTTCCATTAGGAATTCCGCCACCAATGTCAAATACTATCTCTCTTAATGTAGTTCCCATTGGTACTTCTACTAATCCAACATTATTTACATCTCCGCCTAGTGCAAATACCTTAGTTCCTTTTGATGTTTCAGTTCCAATAGATGCGTACCATTTAGCTCCATTTAATATTATTCTTGTAATGTTAGCATATGTTTCAACATTATTAATTAATGTTGGACAACCCCATAAACCGCTGTGTGCTGGATATGGTGGTTTTAATCTAGGTTGACCGCGTTTTCCTTCTATTGATTCTAGAAGGGCTGTTTCTTCTCCACAAACAAAAGCTCCTGCTCCAAGTCGTATTTCTATATCAAAGTTAAATTTTGTTCCAAGAATATTTTTTCCTAAAAGTCCATAATCTCTTGCTTGATTAATTGCAACTTGTAATCTATGTACTGCAATTGGATATTCTGCTCTAACATATATAAATCCTTTGTCAGCGCCAATAGCATAACCTGCTATCTCCATTGCTTCTAATACTGAGTGAGGGTCTCCTTCAAGTATGCTTCTATCCATAAAAGCTCCTGGGTCGCCTTCATCTGCATTACAAACAACATACTTTTGCTTTGCATCTTCTATTTTTACAAAGCTCCACTTTTTACCTGTAGGGAATCCAGCTCCTCCACGGCCTCTAAGTCCAGAATCTGAAACTTCTTTTATAACCTCATCTTGACTCATATCATTTAAAACTTTTTCTAATGCTTTGTATCCATCAAAAGCGAGGTATTCGTCAATATTTTCTGGATTGATAACTCCACAATTTTTTAATGCGATTCTTTTTTGTTTTTTGTAAAAATCTAGGTCATCTAATTTATCAACCATTTTTCCAGTGACATCTTTGCAAAGTAATCTTTCAACTTTTTTACCTCCTATAATATGACTGTCTATTATTTCCTCGCAGTCTTCAGGTGTAACCATTGAGTAAAAAGTATCTTCTGGTCTAATGATAACAATTGGACCTTTTGAGCAAAGTCCAAAACATCCAGTCATAATTACTCTTACATTTTTTAATTTCTTCTTTTTTATAATTTTGTTAAAATTTTCTAGTATCTCTGGTGATTTTGATGATGTACAACCAGTTCCGTGACATACTAGAATATGTTTCTCTCTCGTATCAGCAGAGGTGTTTACCCTTAATTCAAGTTCTTTTCTTTTTTCTTCTCCTATTTTATGTAACTCCTCTATAGTTTTCATTAAGAACTCCTCCTTCCCATTACTTTTTATATTTTTACAATACTTAATTACATTTTATTAATATTTTCATCTAAATATAATTATTAATCTTTTTTCATATATTCATCTATTACTTCATCAAACTTCTTTACAGTAGCTTTTCCGTAAACTTCATTATTTACAGTAAACACTGGAGCTAAGCCACAAGCACCAACACATCTAGTAGAGTCAAGCGAAAACTTTCCATCTTTGCTTGTTTCTCCTTCTTCTAATCCAAGTTTTTGTTTTGCTCTTTCTAAGATTTCTTTAGAACCTTTTACAAAACAAGCTGTTCCAAGACATACTGACACATTATATTTGCCTTTTGGTTTAGTAGTAAATCTTGAATAAAATGTAACTACTCCATAAATTTCAGCTACTGGTATACCTAAGTATTCGGATATTTCTAATTGTGCTACTTTTGGCACATATCCGAATTTTGTTTGCACTTCTTCAAGTATCATGATTAAATTATCCTTGGTTTGTTTGAACTCAGATAATATCTCACGTGTCTCTTCCCTTACTTTTTTGTCCATACAATTTTCCATCTTATATCTCCTTTCTTATTTGCAATTTTTATTTATTTTAAGTTTATGTATAAGCACTATTTAATATGAAAACAGTTCATTTTAGTAATGTCAAAAATAGTTATGTAAATTGAAATTACACATACAAAAAATCTAGCATGATTATATCAAACTAGATTAATTTATACAATTATTTTGTCGCAAATTTGGAGATTTTGTTTTTACAGAATTCATTTATATGTTTGCTTGACCATTTTGTTTTTTATTCTTATAATAAGATTTTACTTGATATTATTTAAGTACTTTTTTATGTTATCTAATTTTACCGCCACCTACAACTATATCATCAATATACATAACTGCTGATTGTCCCGGCGTAATCCTTGGTTGTGGCTCGTCAAATGTTATTTTAATTTCATTATCACTTATTTGAACAGCTTCAGCATCAGCCTCTTTTGTAGAGTATCTCGTTTTTACTTTAACTTTAACCGGAGACTTTATTTCGTCAAATAGTAAAAGGTTTATTTGATTAATTATAATCTCCTTTTTATATAATTCACTTTCTACTCCAACTATTAATTCGTTTTTATCTTTATTAAACCCAATTACAAATAGTGGCTCTTTGTATGATATTCCAAGGCCTTTTCTTTGTCCTATTGTGTAATTATATAATCCATTATGTTTACCTAAAATATTTTCGTTAGTATCAACTATATTGCCTTCTTTTGGTTTTAAATTTGAATTTTGTTCCAAGAATTTTTTATAATTTCCATCAGGAATAAAGCATATATCTTCACTATCTGGTTTGCTTGCAACAGATAAATTTTTATCCTTAGCAATTTTTCTTATTTCATCTTTACTTTCAAAATCTGATAATGGAAATATAATATGCTGTAGCATTTCCTGTGGTATATTCCATAAAACGTAGCTTTGGTCTTTTAGAGTAGCTTTTGACTTTTTTAATATCCATCTTTTATATTTCTCACTATATTTAGTTTTGGCATAATGTCCTGTTGCAATGTAATCACATCCTAATTCTTTGGCTCTTTCATACATTAAACCAAATTTTAAATATTTATTACATTCAATACATGGGTTAGGCGTCTTGCAATTTGAATAACAGTTTATAAAATCATCTATTACATATTTTGAAAACTCATCTTTTCCTTCAAGTATGTAATGAGCAATACCAAGTTTCTTACATATATCCTTGACTTCTATATAAGAACAGCAACTTACATTTGGAAATAGATTTAATGTAGTTCCTATTACCTCATAGCCTGCTTCTTTTAGTAATATTGCAGAAACAGAGCTGTCTACTCCTCCACTCATTCCAATTAATACTTTTTTCATACAATCTTTATTTTAACCTTTCTTTAAATTTTTATTGGTTTTGCTTTTTGTTAGCTTTTTTACAATTCCTATTGATATATTTTTTGCTATCTATTATTTAATTTTATTAGTTTAATTTTTACTATCCCTTCTTTAATTTTATTAGTTTGTTTTTTGCTATCTCTTCTTTCATTTTATTAGCTTTTATTTTTTACTTTCTTTTCTTCTAGCACACACTATACATCTTTGATTATTTATGTCATAACCACAGTCTAAACTAGTAAGACCCAGTTCCTTGTGTGTATATCTAGCTAATTTATTCAAGGTGTCGTCACTTAAAACAGTTTTTATAGATTTAGCTTCATTTTCCGCATTTTCCTCTGTTGCATTTATAATCTCAGTTAAAAATAGTTTAACAATATCGTTTGCCTCAATAATCTTTTGAGCCAAAGTTTCTCCTTGTTTAGTAAGCTCAATTTGTCCATATGGCTCATAATCAATCAATCCTTCTTGTTTTAAGCTATTTATAGCATTATTAACACTTGCCTTAGTTTTATTTAATTTATTTGCAATTTCAGTAACTTTAATTTCATTTTTTGTATTTTTTAAAATATAAATTGTTTTTAAATATTCCTCTTGACTATTAGTTAGTTCCATTTTCCTATCCTTTTCATTTATTGATTTAATTTTATAGTAAAAAATAATGTTAGCTACATCTAACATTATATATTTTTAAACAAATTTTGTCAACATAATATTACTTATATTATTTTATCAATAACACTTATATCATTTTATCAATATCACTTATATCATTTTAACTATATCAACTTATACTTTTTTACCAAAAAATTAAAGTTTTAACTTAATAAAACTTTAATTTAACTCATATAATTATTTTCCTAATCTAATTAAAATAGCTACTGCTAATAGAATTATAACTAAACCAACTGCAAGAAGTAAAATGTTAAGAACTTCTGCAAATCCAAAGCTTGATGTAGGCTCGTTATATTCGTCTATATTGTCTATACTCTCAATGCTAGTTATTGTATTTGTATCCAAAGATGGTGCATATGAAGAATTTCTAACATTATTTCCTGGATTACCTTCATCTGTTACATTGTGTTCACTTGCTAAATTCATATCTATACTTGTAGCAAATATATTAATTTTGAAACAATAAAAAGTAAACATTAAACTAAACACTATTAATATTATAATAAATCTTTTTAACTTTGACATTTGTAAAAAGCCTCCCCCCCCCAAATTTTTCCTAAGTTCTTATACTACTATAATATAATTTACAAAAAATGTCTAGTATTTTTTGTAAATTAGTTAAAACAAGTTATGTATGTCATTCAATTTTTTAGCTTACACATTGGATTGCAGCATGTCACTCCTCATTAAGCATTCCTTTCTTTCAAATATCTATCAATCTTTCTTTCTGCTTCTTTCTTCTTTAAATCTTCCCTCTTATCATAGAGCTTCTTGCCACGACCTACACCTAATTCAACTTTAACAAAATTACCTTTAAAATACATTTGAATTGGTACTAATGTATACCCTTTTTGTGTTGTCATACCTATTAGCTTATTTATTTCCCTTTTATTTAACAATAATTTTTTTGGTCTCATAGGGTCTTTGTTGTATATATTTCCATGGTCATAAGGACTTATATGCATAGAATAAACATATACTTCTCCATTTTTTTCAATAGAAGCATAGCTATCTTTTAAATTAACTTTCCCAGCCCTTATTGATTTAATTTCCGTGCCATATAAAACAATTCCAGCTTCTATTTTTTCTAGAATCTCATAATTGTGATATGCAGTTGGATTTTTGGCTATTAATTTATTACTTTCCATCTATCGCCTTTCTAATTACAAACACATCTCTAGTAACTGAACTTGCTAATTGCAGTTATAGTAAAATATTAGGGTATAAATAAAGTAGATTTTCATTTGCTATAATTAGCAAACTATCACATTACCTAACATCATAATATTTCTTTCTCTTTACCCAATTTATTATGAAGTCCCATTTAAGAATAATTGCTTCTATTATTATAATCGATAATATTATTAAAGTAAATAGCCATACAGGCATTGTAACAGTTTTAGGACCAACTTGCATATTAGCATCTATATCATCTAATTCATCATTTTCTCCTGTCACTGATATAGGAGATTCTTTTCTAATAACTTTTATTTTATATGTAATATTATTTTCATTATTTGCAATTTTTATAAGTATTTCATTTTCGCCAACATTTAATTTGTCTGGCTTTTCAACTGAAACAAATTCACTATAAGGGTCTGCATATGGAGTAATTTTTAAATCAACTATATCATTTTCCACTTCCATATTGTATTCCAATACATTTATATTAAATTCAGGTGTAAAGCTAAGTTCAGCTTCTTCCCCATTTTCTTTTACTCCGCTTATAGTTAAACCATACACTCCAAATTGAGGTGTTGCTTCTTCTGGAATAGTTGTTTCTTCAGGCTTATTTTGGGTATTAGTTTTTGAAGTGGTTTTATTGTTATTTGTTTTTGTAGTTGATGTATTTTTGTTTGAGGAATTATTACTTTGATTATTTGTTTGTGGAGCAGGTTGTTGTGGTTCAGCAGGTTTTTCTGTAATGTTGATACTTCTACTTGCGCCTGTTTTTATTTCAACTGGGTCAGCATCTATGGTAGTAACATCAATTGGTGTAATAGTAACTGTACCAGTTCCAACTGCATTTGCCTTTCCATTTATGGTAAGTGAGCCTTCAACAAAAACTGTTCCAGATATATCTAAAGAAATATTTGAGCTACCGCTAATTGTAAGTTTTCCATTAATTCCCGAAAGAGTCACAGTAAATGAATCTCCAACATAAGCTGAAGTTTTACTTATACTCATATTTATACTAGCGCCATAGCTCTGTCTGTTTAAAATTATAAGTAACATATACATTACTATTAAAACTATAAAATTAAATTTTAATACTTTGTCTTTTCTCATTTTAAATTAATTCCTTTATCTTTTATTTAAAGATTTAACATCCATTATGTCATTTTTTATTAATGTAAAATCTAGTGTTGATACTTTATTATCATTGTTTACATCAGATGCAAATTTAATGTTTTCTACAACAATATATTTTACTTCCATAATATGATTCTTGATTAAAGTATAATCTAATGTTGATATTCTACCATCACCATTTACATCTCCATATAGTCTACATAAATATGTTTGAACAACATTACCCTTGTCATCAAGAATTTCAACTTTAGCTCCTGTACCAATATATTCATATGTACTATCAATTTTGGTTATTTTAGCAGTAAAACCTTCTGGCATTTTTATATGACTTATGAAATCTTTATCAGATGTTAATCTGTCAAAATTACTTATTATTCCGTTTCCATTTTTATAATCAATAAAGCTTATAGTTTGATTATCGTCTAGCTTTTTAATATTTATTTTTATAGAGCTTGAAATATGCAAGTTGTCTAAGCTAGCTGTTATTACAGCTGTACCTTCGTCTAATGTTGTTACTAGCCCATTACTATCAACTGTTGCTAAATCTTCACTTTCACTTTTCCATTTTACTTCATTTTTTAAATTGCCTATGTTCTTTAATAGTTGCACTTTGCTTCCTAAAATTGTACTTATTTCTTCTCCGTTTTCTATCTCTATGTATGGCTTAATAACTGTCACAGAAATATCTTTCCTTACAGCCTCGTTTCCATCCGCAATTGCAGTTATGATGGCTGTTCCTTCTGATATTGCCTCAATTTCTCCATTTTCATTTACTTTGGCTACTTTATCATTATTAGATTTCCATATAATTTTTTTATTTTTAGCAGTATCAGGAGTTATGGTTGCAGTTACCTGCTCTTTGTTCCCAATTATCATACTTATATTTTCTTTATTAACACTTATGCTATTTGGTACTTCGCTCTTTAACTTTAAATTATAATGCTCTACAACAGCCATTCCGTCAGCTTCTGCAATCTTTTTCATTTTCTCGTTTGAGTTAAAGAACTGTACATCTCTTCCTCTTATAAATGCGTGCTCAATTAAGACTGTAGTTATACCTGATCCATCTCTAAAATCAATTCCTCTATCTTCTCCTGGACCTTTCATTGCATATCTTATTATGCCATAATAATCTGCTTGAGAGCCATCATAGTATTGCCATTTTTCTCCTTCATCTTGGCAAAATCTGTTAAAGATTCCTCTTTTTCTAATTCCAAGATTAGATAAATTTTTTAAAATCAAATCTCCTATCTCAGTTGCTTCTTGTTTGTATTTGTATTGTTCAGTACGTGAGGTAACATATATTTCTGCACCATTTGCTTCGTCAGTGTCTGTTCCAGCTGCATTGTAATGCAAGCATAGCAATAAATCGGCATTATTGTTTCTAGCAACCATTGATCTATCAACTATTTCCATCTCTTGATCAGAAGGCAAACCGTCATGAGTCATTATAACTTTAACACCATAATAATTATTTAAGAAATCTCTTAAATATCGTGTTGTTGTTAGGTTTATATCTTTTTCAAAAATATTATCGTTGTAATTTATTGCTCCAGTTTCATGTCCTCCATGACCAGGGTCAAGTACAATGGTCATAGTTTTTACAGTTTCAGCAAAACAATTGTTATTTAAAATAACCGAAGTAATAATTACAAATAAAATTGAAATTAGTATTTTTATTTTAAAATTAAATTTTTTCATCAAATAAATCCTTTATGTTTTTATTAAATCTTTTATTTTTTTATTGAAGCCTTGATGTTTTTATTAAATCCTTTATTTTTATTGCAAATTAATGTCAAGCATTTTAATATAAACTATTTAATATTTATTAAATTATATTTCAATATATACTTAATTTCAACAATATTTGCAATTATTACAAAAATTTAATATTAATTAACCTCCAGTTTAAAAGGAAGATTATATTTATACTTATAACAATTCAAGGATAGAACCCATGTTTTACACTTGAAGTTAATAAAACTCAGGCTAAATGCCTGAGTTTAACTTTTTACAAGGATGTTACTATTCATCATCATCGTCATTATTGTTATTATCATCATGTTCTTGCATATATTTGCAGATTAAAACTATTACAACAATTATTATAATAATTAGTGCTATCCACATCCATACAGATAAGCTTAATCCTAATACTTTATAATTTGACATATTATCTCCTGATAAAACGTTACCTGTTGTCATAGTATCAACTACATTTTTTGCACCTTCACCTATATCATCAACTGTTTGACTATTTATTATTCCATTTGATATTGGAGTATTACCATCAACCATATTGTCAGTAATCATATCAGTTCCATCAGTTATAGCATTTCCAACCATTTCTCCACCGCCTTCTACGGCATTTCCGACCATACGACCTCCATTATCTATTGTATTTTCTGCACCATCTACTGCTCTTGACATCATGTCTCCATCAGATGTTGCAAATACAAAACTACTAATCAAACATATAACTAAAATTGATACGGTGGTTATTATAAACATTTTTTTACGCATAATAAACCTCCTTTTGACTTTTTTCGTCATTTTTATTTTTTACATTTTGAAATTTATTATGCACAAAAAAATCATTATGAAAATTTTGCAATTTTTTCAATTTTTTTCTTATTTGTTAAACTTATTGGTTCATAAAAAAACAAAAAAATATATATCTTCGAATAAGCCGCTTTAGTCGCCACCCGGAGCGTAAGCGAAGGGCGAATGAAGAAAATTACATACAAGCGTCCATTAGTTATGCCTTATTGCTTGATCCAAATACATCTCTTATCTTATGTTTTACTGTATCTTTTATATAATCACGGCCTAATCCTAGATACTTCCTTGGGTCAAACACTTCTGGATTTTCGATGAAAACCTTTCTAATTCCAGCTGTCATAGCTAATCTTAAATCAGTATCTACGTTTATTTTAGAAACTCCTCTTTGGCTTGCTTCTCTAAGCATTTCGTCTGGTACTCCTTTGGCTCCTGGCATGTTTCCTCCGTATTGGTTGCACATTTCAACGTATTCTGGTACTACTGTAGAAGCTCCATGTAAAACTATTGGTGTATCTGGAATCATAGCCTTTATCTTTTCTAATATGTCAAAGCGAAGCTTTGCCTCACCTTTAAATTTGTATGCGCCATGACTGGTTCCAATTGCAATTGCTAAAGAATCGCAGTTTGTTCTTTGTACAAATTCTAATGCTTGCTCTGGGTCAGTAAACATTGCGTCATTATCTGCCACATTAACATCATCCTCTATTCCTGCTAATTTACCAAGTTCTGCTTCTACTACTACTCCTTTGCTGTGTGCATAGTCAACAACCTGCTTTGTAAGCTCTATATTTTGTTCAAAATCGTATTTTGAACCGTCAAACATTACTGAAGTGTACCCGCTATCTACACATAATTTGCAGGTTTCAAAATCTGGACCATGATCTAAATGTAGTGCTACTGGAACATCATGTTCCTCTAAGCCTGCTTCTATCATATGCTTTAAATATGGTATTCTTGCATATTTTAGTGCACTTGATGATGTTTGAAGAATTACAGGTGAATTCTCTTCTGCTGCAGCATCTAGTATGGCTTGGACAAACTCCATATTATTTATATTAAATGCTCCTATTGCAAATTTTTCCTTCATCGATTTGTCAAACATTTCTTTTGTTGTAACAAGTGACATAATTTTATCCTCCTATCATTTATTATGGCTTTATTATATTGCTAACATACTTTGTTGTCAAATTATTTGTTTGTAAATTTTTATGTAAAAAAAAAAAGACCAGCTTACTGGCCTTTTTTGGTTAACCATTTTGTTTATAAGATAAAACTAAATTCTTATTATACTTTTTTCCATAATATATCTAATCCATCTTCAATAACTTTGTCTCCAAGTCTCTCTTTGCTATTTTTCTTCTTAGTCTTCTTTGATTTTCTATTTTCAATTTCAATTTTATCTAACCATAAGAACGATAAGAATGAAATAAATGTAAATATTTCATCAAATAGAATACATATAGCTATCTTTTTAATTATTTCAGCATCAAATGGAGCAACTGATAATTCTATTGTATGTGAAACTAATAATGTAACAAAACAAAGTAACATAATACAGGTTACTGTATTTGTCTTATTGTTTCTTGCTAAATATAAGCACAATAAAAATAGTACTAATGCTGATATTAAATAAAATGGTTCTGTGAAATCGATAATTGGCATAATTATTTCCTCCTTTGTTATTCTACATATATAATACATTAATTATTATATTTTTTCAATATATTTTTTATAAAATTTATATTACATTATTGTTACAAAAAAATATTATTTTAGTTTTTCTTCGATTAAATTAGCTAAATCTTGAGCTTTTTTCGTGATATATTGCTGATCTTCGCCCTCTATCATAACTCTTACCAAAGGCTCCGTACCCGAAGGTCTAATTAATACTCTACCATTTCCCGAAAATTCTTTTTCTAATTTATCAATTTCTTCTTTTATTTGGCTATCATTTTCATAATCCATCTTCTTTTCATTAGATACTTTTGCATTAATTAGAACTTGAGGATATATTTTTATAATGCTAGCAAGTTCCGAAATCTTTTTATTTTTTTCTAATGCAACCATTAATAACATCAATGATGTAAGTATACCATCTCCAGTTGGATTATAGTCTAAGAATATTATGTGACCTGATTGCTCTCCTCCCATGTTGTAGTCGTCTTTTAACATTTCCTCTAGTACGTACCTATCTCCAACTTTTGTTTCTTTAAAGGTAATGTCGTTTTCCTTGCAGAATTTTTTAAGTCCTAAATTGCTCATAACTGTAGCAACAATAGTATTATTCTTTAATTTTCCTTTTTCTTTTAAATACTTTCCTACTATTGCAAGAATTATATCTCCATCAATCTCATTTCCGTTTTCATCAATAGCTAAACATCTATCTCCATCACCATCATAAGCGATTCCTAAATTACATTTATTAGCAGTAACAAATTTCTTCAACATATCCAAATGTGTTGAGCCACAATTTGAATTAATATTTATACCATTTGGAGTGTTGTTGATTATGTAATGTTTGATACCCAAAGCTGTGTAAACTTTGTCTGCTATTACTGATGTAGCTCCATTTGCTGTGTCTATTGCAACCACAAAATTTTCTTTGTCAAAATCATCAAACGTATCCTCAAATGTTTTTCTAAAGAAATATAAATATTCATCTAATAAATCTTCTCTTATTTCAGATACACCTATTTTATTGCTTTGAGCAGTCATTTCTTCAAATTTACCCGATTCAAGTATATCTTCAATTTCTTCCTCTAGGCTATCTGGAATTTTCATCCCCTTATTGCTAAAGTATTTTACGCCATTAAAATCATATGTATTATGTGAAGCTGATATAACAACACTTGCGTCTGCTTTTAATTTTTTTGTTAAATACGCTACTCCAGGTGTTGGTATAACACCTAATGATTTTACATTTGCACCATAACTTAAAAATCCAGCAGTCATTGCACTTTCAATAAGAGTACCTGATATCCTTGTATCTCTTCCGATTAAAATTGTTGGTGTTGTATTAGAATGCTTAGATAATACATACGCACCAGCCTTTGCAACCTTGTATACAAGTTCTGGTGTAAGCTCAGTATTTGCTATTCTTCTAATTCCATCTGTTCCAAAATATTTCATAATTACTTATCCTCCTTTAAATTAATTAGTAATCATTAGTTACTATTCAAAGTTTGCATTTTAAAATATATCAATGCTTATGAATTGTAACGTTTATTCATTGCTTTTTGGTCTTACTCTATTCTTTAAATTAGATGCCAAATTTTTTATGATAGTGTAATTATTGGCTATACTGTACCATACTGCTATTGCTAATGATATAGTATTCAAAATCCAATAAATTGGTGTTGATATAAAACTCATGTATTTTGTGTAATATGCTAAACATACTATAATTGTTATAATCACTGGTCCTAACCATTTTAATTCTTTAAGTTTAACATATTTTTGTAGTTTTTTTCTTCTATAATAATAAACAATTAAATCTGCCACTAAAGTAGATATACATGCTGCATAAATCCCTATTGACTTAACTAATAATAAATCGATAACTAAATTTATTATAGCCGCTACTAGGGTTGTTGTTCCCATAATTTTGGTGTCTTTAAATGCTGAAAATATTCCTCCAAAATAACTTGATAAGTTTGAATAATATGTCGCTATCATTATTAGTGGAATATATATGTATGCTTCATCATAAGCTTTATTTATCAATATAGGAAATGCAAACGGCATTATTGCAATTAAGCATATTGTTACAGAAAATAATAATCTTTTTGTGTCATGGTAAATACTATTGTAAAATATGTTTTTGTTGTCTTCTTTAGTAATTCGTGCTGCTGATTCCTTCCATGCTGTGTAGAAATATCCATAAACTACACTTATTATATTTGGAAATTTACTTGCCATTGCATATATTCCATTTGCAGCAGAACCTATCAATTGTGTTAGTATAATTCTATCTGACATATTTATTATACTCCATGATATACTGTTTGGCACAAGTGGTACAGAGTATTTTATCATTTCCTTCATTAATTTTTTATTATATCCACCTATAAATCTCCAAGTTTTTAATATAACAAATATCACAATTGCTGTTACAGTGTTTGCTATAGTATTTGCCCATAATAAACCTTCTGCCCCTGCTTTTAGCACTACTATAAAGATTATGTTAAGTATTATTGTGCCTATTCCCAAAATGAAATTAGAGAGTGAGTATAATTTTATTTTACTTAAACCTCTAGCAAGTGCGTTGCTAAGAGCAATCAATATATTTGATATAACAAATGTTATAAATGCAATTGTGAGTGTTGTTGTATAACTAGAAAGTGTAAGTATGACTGTGGCTATTGGTATAAATACTATTACACCAAACAAAGTATACAAGATAGTTTGTGATATAATTTTAGTTATATCTTTTTTATTTACTGCATCAATTAAAAATCTAAACATTGACTCTTCCATGAGCAGTGTAATTACTGGACACAAGAAAAGTGATACTGTACAAATAAAATCATAAGTTCCATATTCTGCGGGAGATAGCTTGGCTGTATATAAAGGAAGCAATATGTATGAAATTATTTGTGTACTCAGCTTACCAATTGCAATAATTAAAGTATTTTTTACTAATTGTTTCTTTTGATTCATTTTTCTCCTTTTTTATTTTTACAAATTTACCTAGCCATTAAATTATGCTTTTTAGCTAATATTTTACCATTTGCCTAGAAGTCATATATTTTATTATTTACTTAGCAAATATGTTATTTCACTATTTACTTAGATACTAAATTATCAATTTCTTTACTAAGTAATTTTATAAAATTTTGTTTATTGCTCTTGTATTGTTTTGGTTTAAAATCTACATTGATTAAATTTGGCAAATCGTCCAAATTCTCTATAGGAATGATATATCCATCATCTGCAAAGGTTTTTAATATTTGTTCTTGATGATTATTTACGTGTTCTTTATATTTCTTTTTTCTCGCAGCTACAATCATCTTTTTCTTCAATTTCAGACCTTGTATTAATGTTCCTACTCCTGCATGCGTAATAACTACTCTTGCATCTTGCATATATTTTAGAAATTCATCACTTGTTAAATATCTATGAATTTCCATTTTATTAGATACATAGTCTGTAGAGCCTGTTTGAGCAATAATTTTCTCATCTATTTCTAATTTTTCTACAGCGTCAAGTAATCTTTTAAATTGCTTGTCCTGTGTTCCCAATGTTACAAAAATCAATATATCCACCCCCAACATTTAGCTTTTGGATATAGCTTTTTCATTTCTTCCCACTGAACAACAAATGTATCAGCTATTGGGTATACCAACCTTCCGGCTAAAGTTCTAGTTGTTATATTTGCAAAAGTCTCTATCCAAATTACTTTTGCATGAAATAACTTAGCAATATAACACATAGGCACTGCAGTATGAGTACCAGTAGTAACTATTACCTGTGGTTTAATTTTTAAAAACAAGTACAAACTAATAAATATATTAAATATAAATATGAAAAAATATCTTATAGGAGTCTTCCTTGTTCCATATATTAAAAAATGAGCTTTGTTCTTATACTTTTTCTTAATATCTTTGCTTGCATCAGTTTTTTCAGTCACAACAGAGTAATCATAATCTTCAAAATCTAATTGACTAAGCTCACTTAAATGTCCACCCATGCTTGATATAAACATTACCTTTGTCATCAAACAATTTCCTTTCATACTACATTTTTTCTGGCACTTCAATTCCTAGAAGTTTTAATGCATTTTCCAATGTTATCTTTGTCATATAAGTTAGATATAATCTAGCATTTTGACTTTCTCTATCTTCACTTAGTATCTTATTGTTATTATAAAAAATACTATATGCTTTTGCTACATCAACGCTGTATCTAGTAATTATTGATGGCTCATTTTTGTCCATGCTATTTAAAATTATTTTGTCAAAATTGTTTATTAACTTCATTAATTTAATACTTGAATCATCTGTTAGTACATTAAAATCAACATCATCTTTATTTGGCACATACCCTGCCTTATCTAAAACACTTTTGGTTCTTACAGCCATATATTGTACATATGGTCCTGTTTCTCCATTAAAGTTAAGTGCTTCGTTTAAGTCAAATATTTGGTTCTTTATTCTTGATTCTTTTAAATCTTCAAATATAACTGCACCAATACCAACTTGTTTTGCAATCTTCTCTTTATCCTCTAGGCTTCTATCTTGCATAATTTCTTTTGCTTTTGATATAGATTCATTCAGTAAATCTTCTACTTTAACAAAATTTCCTTTTCTAGTTGACATTTTACCTTCAGGAAGAAAAATCATACCATAGCTTACATGTTCCAAACCGTTTGTATATTTTTCATCTAAGTCAAGGTATTTTGCTACTTCAAATACTTGTTTAAAGTGCAAATTTTGTTCTTCTCCTACTACATATATGCATTTATCAAAATCATAAGTTCGCGCTCTATATAAAATTGCTGCCAAATCCCTTGTTGCATAAATTGATGAACCATTTGATTTTTGTATAATGCAAGGCGCTTTTATACCTTTATCTGTTAAATCAACTACCTTAGCTCCTTGTGATTCAGTTAGCTTTCCATTTTTCTCTAATATATCAATTACTTCTTGCATTTTATCTGAGTAAAATGCTTCACCCTTATATGAATCAAACTTAACATTAAGCAAATCATAGATTTTATCAAATTCTTTTAAGCTAAGCTCTTTGAATTCGTTCCAAAGTTTTACGCAATATTCGTCTCCACCTTCCAATTTCTTAAAGGTTTGTCTACACTCTTCTAAAACGTTTTCATCTTCTTCGCAAAGTTCGTTGATTCTTTTATATATTTCAGATAGCTTGTCTATTGCATTTGTAGAAAGGTCATATTCTTTTCCCCATCTTTTATAACCTTCTATAAGCTTTGCAAATTGTGTGCCATAGTCTCCTAAATGGTTTAAACTTATAGTTTCATAGCCACAATATTTATATATGTTATAAAGTGCATTGCCTATTATAGTTGTCTTTAAATGTCCTATATGGAAAGGTTTAGCTATGTTTGGAGAAGAATATTCAACTAATACTCTTTTGCCATTTCCTACATCAAGTTTTCCGTAGTCCTTTTTTTGTATATCAAACTTTTCAATTGCACTTTTTACTATTTGAGATTTGTCAACGAAAAAATTTAAGTATCCACTAACTGATTCTATCTTATCTATAACTGTGCCATCTGTAATTATGTTATTTTTTAAGTTTTCTGCAATTTGATTTGGAGCCTGTCTTAAAACTTTTGCAAGCTTAAAACAAGGAAAAGCATAATCCCCATTGCTTTCTTCCTTAGGAATTTCTATATATTCTTTTATTTCTTGTGTATTAATTTCACTATTTTCAATTGCATTTTCAATTAGTTTTGCAATTACTTCTTTAATGTCGTCCATAAGATATCTCCCATTATACTTATTTTGTTCGTTATTATTGTTTGCGTCATTGCTGAGTTATTGATCATTGCTCGTTTTATTCATCTTTGCTTGTTTTATTTTTCTTTTCATCTTTTATTTTGCTTATATATTTTACATTACTTTTTAAAAATCTCTTTAACCTTTTAGGCTCTCTAGTAATCCTATAAAGCCACTCTAAATTGTACTTTAAGAATATTTTTGGTGCTCTTTTTTTCATACCACTTAGAACGTCAAAACTTCCTCCAACACCAACAAATATGCCTTTGTCAAAGTCTTTAAGATTTTGATATATTATAATTTCTTGATTAGGAACCCCAAGAGCTACTAATACAACATCAGGATTTTTTTCTTTTATTGTAGCAAAAGCCTCTTGCTTATTTTCTACATATCCATCTATTGAACCTGAAATGCATATGTCTGGATAATCTTTTTGTATTTTTTTAACTAATGCATCTAACACAGATTTTTTTGCCCCGAATAAGAACAGACTCTTTTTGTAATC
Organism: uncultured Clostridia bacterium; assembly: GCA_947624195.1. Lineage (GTDB taxonomy): Bacteria > Bacillota > Clostridia > TANB77 > CAG-508 > CAG-793. The sequence continues at coordinate 32,908 of CANQJH010000007.1, read as the reverse complement.
ATTACAATACCTAAACAGCTCTTCTACCAAAGCAATTCCAGTAATTGTTTTATCTGGTTTTTTGTATCCAAGCATTTTGGCCCCTTTAACAATTCCTATTCCATCAGGAACAACTATTGTTTCTTCATCTAGAAAGGCACTTTTAAGAATATCATTTTCTTCCGCTAACATTATTGTTTCTGGGTTAGCTGTAATGACAAAAGTTTTTTGATTATTTATTAAATTATCTTTTATGAGATTATAAAACTCTCCTTGGCTTCTTTTATATATTTTTTCAAAATATTCTCTCATTAAAAAGTCTTTTCCTCCTAAATTTTTTATGTTCATCTTTTTTAGCATTTTGTATAGTGACTATATTTATTTGTTGTACCTTTTTATTATTTCATCAACAATTCTTTTACTAGCTTTACCATCTCCATATGGATTTACAGCTTTGCTCATTCTTTCGTATTCTTCCCTGTTTGTTAGCAATTCCCTAGTAAGTTCATAAATTTTTTCTTCGTCTGTTCCTGCAAGCTTTAACGTTCCTGCTTCAATTCCTTCTGGTCTTTCTGTTGTATCTCTTAGAACTAATACAGGTTTTCCAAGAGTTGGAGCTTCTTCTTGTATACCCCCACTGTCTGTTAAAATAAGATATGATTTATTTATAAAATTATGAAAATCTATCACTTCAAGTGGCTCAATTAACTTTATTTTTTCATCTTGTCCTAAAATTTCATTAGCTACTTCTCTTACTTTTGGATTTAAATGCATAGGATAAATAGCTCGTACATCGTCAAATTCATCTACCACTCTTTTTATTGCCTTAAAGATCTTTTTCATTGGCTCACCCAGATTTTCTCTTCTATGTACAGTTACAAGAATTAATCTGTTATTTCCAACCCAGTCAAATAAATCGTTTTTATAATCTTCACTAACAGTTGTACTTAATGCATCAATAGCAGTATTGCCTGTAACAAAAATATCTTTTTCATCTTTGCCTTCTCTTAGCAAACTGTTTTTACTATTTTCAGTTGGAGCAAAGTGCATATCTGCCAAGACTCCTACCATCTGCCTATTCATTTCCTCTGGATAAGGAGAATATTTATTCCATGTTCTTAGACCTGCCTCTACGTGTCCTATATCAATTTGTTTATAATAAGCAGCTAATGCTCCTGAAAAAGTAGTTGTTGTATCTCCATGTACTAGTACAATATCAGGCTTTTCTTGGTCTAATACTTCTTCCAAACCTTTTAAAACTCTACTCGTTATATCACTTAAAGTTTGATTTTGGGTCATAATATTTAAATCATAATCAGGCTCTATATTAAATGTATCAAGTACCATATCAAGCATTTCTCTATGTTGAGCAGTTACGCAAACTATGCACTTAATTTCCTCTCTGCTTTTCAATTCTTTTACAAGTGGAGCCATTTTTATTGCTTCTGGCCTTGTACCAAAGACTACCATTACTTTAATCATTAAAACTAATCACCTTTCTATGTTTTGATCTATGTTTTAAATTTTTTTGATTTATGTTTTTAATGTTAATCACATAATAATTTTAAACTTTTACTCCCTGAATTTTGTTTTTTATTTTCTTGTAAATGCAATATAATCTAATGTTAAATTTATTGTGAAATTTCATCCTCAAAAATTCGTGAACTCTATTTTTCCATTTACTATTATCAAGCCATGTTCCCAAAAAGACATGTACTGTAAGTGAATCTTTTGAAGGATTACAAAGTACTCCATCTTTATAGACTTTTATTCCATCTGCAAGCATTTGCTCTTTATTGCCTAATTGACAATTATAATCATTAATTAAAATATTTGAAACAGATATAGTATTGTTGTCTTCAAATTTAAAATCCATATCAATATTATCATAATAATCTAACATTTTCTTGATTAGTGGATGTTTAGGTTCTGCGCCAAAAACTGCTGTAAATGGATAATCTGGCTCCTCATATCCAACAAATGCTCTATTGTCTAAAAGTGAATCTAACTTATCTATTACAAATACATCTGTATCTAGGTAAATACCGCCTTGATTATAAATCACATATGCTCTAACATAATCACTTACAAAAGCCCACTTCTTTGCTTCATACGCCTTTTTTACAAATGGATGCGAATTAATATCAAAATTATCTTCATTCCATTCAATTATTTCATAGTCTTGTAAATATTTTTCCCAAGTTTTCATACATTTTTTAATTGCTTTTGGCTTTTCTTGTTTTCCCATCCAAACATAGTGAATTTTTTTTGGTATTGACATTTGCTAATCCTTTCTGTAAATGAATCTATGCTTCTTCATCTATAAGTTTATGTTATTTCTTTCGAAAACTCATTTATGTTTCTTCGTTGTTACGCTTAAAATAATTCTTAAATCTATATACAAATTGATATTGCTTTGTTATGTAATAATAAATGCATGCAATTGCTGTATTGAGCAATGCAGTTATAATTCCTACGATAATAAATACAGCTAAATTTGAAATATCCTTTGGAATAATAAAATATAGTACTGTAGCCATAATTACAATAAAGGCTGTATTTACAATAAATTTAAAGTAATATTTCCATACATTTTCATTTAAGATTTTCTTAATTATTACAAAAGGCTTTGTGCACCAGTCTGCAATAAGCATTGATACAATTGTTCCAATTAATACACCAGCAATTCCAATGTATTGCACTAGAATAATTGATAATGTCAAGTTTATGATTACTTCAAATATAACAAACCATTTAACCTCTCTAAACTTTCCAGATGAAAATGTAAAAACTTTAAGTGGTATCTTTACAATTTGGTAAAATAATATTATTGTAAACAATACAGAAAGTATTAGGCTTGTTTTTATTTCACCATTATACCATATTTTTATGAATTGGTTAATAAGTAAAAACAAAGGTACGCACAAAATAGTAGCAACGAAAAATACAAATTGGTTAAATTCATTAAATACTTGCAAACCTCTTTCTTTGTCTGACACTAACAAGTCCCCTACACTTGACATTGTAGCACCAGCTATTTTGTCGACAAGTTGCCTTATTCCTTCTACAAAGTAGTTGTATGTTGAATATACAACTACATACTTTAATCCTATAACTTTAGAAATAATTACTATATCAATATTGCTTGTTACCAAGTTTCCAATTGTATTTACAAATAAGTCTTTTACATCCTTTAGCATTGAGAAATCTTTTTTTGCTTTGAAATCTACTTTTTTATAAGTTTGCTTGAATAATATTATTATAACACCATTTCCCACTAAACTGCAAATTGCTAAAGATATTAAGACTACTGGCAAATCAAATCCAAGATTTACGATAATTATTTCTAAAATTGATTTAACAATTGTAACTCCCTGAAAAACTATGTTTGGGACATACTTTTTCTGGTCTGCTTCAAATAATACTCTATATGGTATTGAAAAATAGTAAACTGACTGACTTATTAAGTATATCATGAAAGTCATCTGTATGTATGAAAAATCAAAATTGCCATCTTTTATAAAAAATTTAACAAAAAATGATAGTATGAAGCCAACACCTAAAATCAATACTCCAATGACATTAAATATAACTCGTGAAGCAGACATTAGAGAATTGATTTTTTTATCATCTTTTTCACTGATAGGCTTATAAAGTCTAAATAGCAAAGCGGTATTTACTCCACCCTCTATCAAGACCAAATAGCTAACAACTTGGCCATATAACTGGTATAAGCCAAGTTTCTCATTGCCTAACATCTCTATAAATACTTTTGATTTAAATAGTCCAAGCAAAAGTATCAAGATTTGAGGCATTGCATCAGTTAAAAAATTTATAATTGTTGATTTTGTCCTGCTTTTCATCTTTCCTCACATTTCTTATTTTGTGATAATTTCTGGATTTATACATAAAAATTTACATATGGTTTTCATTTTTTCTTTTTCTGTTTTGCTTTCAACTATGATTGTGCCAAATCCTTTGTTAACTTGTTTTAGTAAATTTATATAAAATTTCTCTAACTTTCCATCAAGCAAATTTTTGTTAAATCTACGAACGTCTTTTCCTTGATAAATAACATCATTTTTTATACGCTGTTTTATCCTAATCTTTCTTGATGAATCATAAGTATAGTAATTAACTAGTGAATTTAAAAATACATTGTTTTTATACGAATTGCCAAAACGCTTTTTTATAGCAAATTGTATGATATCAGCTTTGTTTTTTTGTTCTTTTTGCTGATAGTAAGGTCTGTATTGTATATGTAACTTGTGACAAACTCTAAATAAATAATATTGCAATTTATAAAAAGGTATATTGTACTGCCCCATAATTGTTGTAAGTGTTCTAAGTTCTCCATTGATGACATTAAGCTTGCCTAAATCACTATTAATGTAATTGCTCTCACCAATTCTATACTTCATAAAAATGAAATCTACTTTTTTTACATTTAGTACATCTAGTTTGTCCCCATTAGTCTTAAGCCAAAATGGCATATTCCAAGTTAGGTAAGTTTTCTTTATACTAGATTTATAAATATTTTTTCTAAAGAATCCTACATCAGTATATAAATTTCTTCCAAGCCATAGTTCTAATAAAGGTATGTCTTCTTTCGTATTGCGGTAATCATCAACTTTTTGAACTCCAACTAATTTGCCTTTATCATTTATAATGTTTATGTCTGATATAATTGCATCACAGTCTTTGTGAGAGTCCATATATTTTACACACTTATTTAATGTAGTTCTTTCATTTAATAAATCATCTGAGTGTAGAATATAAATGTAATCACCAGTCACAAAATCCAAAGCTGTAATAATAGCATTTAGCTGGTCAGCATTTTCTTGATAAAAATATTTAATTCTATTTTCGTGATCATGCTTTTTTATATAATTGTTTACAACTTCATCTGTATTATCAGTCGACCCGTCATCAACTATTATAAGTTCCCAGTTGCTATAAGTCTGTTTTAGCAAAGAATCCAAAGCTTCTTTTATTGTACTGCAATCATTATATGTAGGCATAATTACTGACACTTTCATTTTATCTTTTGACCTTTCTTTTGTTTTATTTTGTATATTTAATTTATGTTATAAATTTTATTTATTTTAATTAATATTTTATTTTTGTTTTTTACTTAATAGTTTAATTAGTATTTTATTTATTAGCTATTATTTTCTATTAGATCAAACCACTTGCTAGCTACATTTTCCTTCTTATAGTTATGTGATAGCTCTCTTCCCTTTGCTCCTAACTTGTGTCTTAATTCTTCATTATTTATTAAGTTATCTATCTTATTAGCCATTTCCGTTATATCTCTATGTTGCACTAAATAGCCATTTTCTTTATCTTTTATAATTTCTTTAGCACCTTGAGCGCTATCAAATGCTAGAATTGGTAGCCCGAAACTTTCTGCTTCAACTAAAGCTATTCCAAAAGATTCTGTATATGAAGTCATTACATAAATTGATGCATTCTGATATAACTTATTTAGTTCTTCTTTATCTTTAAATCCATGTAAGACAACATTTTTCTCTAAACCATTTTGTACTATTTTATCAATAAGGGCATCCTTTTCTATTCCGTCTCCTACAATGTTTAGTACCCAGTCTGGGTTATTTTGATGAACTATCTTAAAAACATCTATTAAATCTAAATACCCTTTTTCTTTTGATAATCTTCCAACTGAAATTATATTTTTTTCATTTAGATTAGAAACTTCTTCTGGAAAATTATCTATGCTGTGAGGAATATATAAGCATTTAGTTTTAGAATTCTGCAACTTTTCTGAGTAAAAGTCAGTAAGTTCTTGTGATACTGGCAAAAAATAATCTATATTCTTAATGCATCTTAAAGTTTTATTTATGTATCTTTTATTGTTATTATGGTGGTTATGCTCTTGAGCAATCTTTAAAGTTCCTGGCTTAGCATACTTTCCAGACCACGCATTGTGAAAATATCTAGTTGTAATTATTACGTCAGAGTCTAGTTTTTTGATTGCTTGTACCATTAGCTTCTTTCTTAAATATAGTACTTTCAAACTAATAAAACATTGCTTTATAATTTGAAAAATATTAAATTCATGTATTGCTCTTTTTAGTTCTTCTCTGTTAGGTTTCAATGTAGTCATTAAATATGTTACCTTGACTTTTGGATTAACCTTAAATGCTGTATTTTCTTGTAATTTATAGTTACATATAATTTCAACTTCATATCTTTCACTCAGCATATTACTTAGTGAAATAATTGCATTCTCAGTTCCTCCAACTCCTAGATGAAGAGCCAATATAGTAACTTTTTTCATAATTGCAATCCTTCCTAATTTATTACATTTTAATATAACGCTTTTTAATGCATTAGACTCTTTACTTATTTCATGTTTTCTTCGCTCAATTTATGATTAAGTCTGTCTTCATTAATTTCTTTTAATTTCATAAATAATTCAATAGTAATAATGGCTATAAAGATTCCACTAGCTGGAGCATTTAGTACGTGTCCTGCAAGCAAAGCTACAGCTACACATATTACCAACGAATAAAACATAAGCAATACATCTTGGTTTATTATAACTTTTTTTATGTTTAATACTATATACTTTAGTATACATACAGCTATAATCACAAATGGTATAAAATACAATATAAATCCTAAAACTCCATCGCATATTGCTATATCGAAGTAATCCATTTCAATTAGTTTTAAATCTATAGGATTTTCATAATCATATACAACATAGCCAATTCCAAATATTTTATTTAGTATATTTGAAGCTTTGTATCTTTCCATATTGTCTCTTAGATAATCATCTCTTCCACTTATTAGAGAATCTAATTTTTTATCAGGCTCTTCTTCCTCCTTATGCTCTTCTTCATGTTTTTCCTCATTGCTATTATTGTTGTTTTTGTTAAATGAAAAACTTATTTTTGGAAGTGTAACTCCGTTAGTTTTTTCTATATTTTTTCCAACTGGTGAATAAGGAAGAGCCATAATTGATATTAAAGTAATGCAAATTATAACAATTCCTTTTTTTAAATATGTTTTTTTATCTGCTACAAAAAATCTAATAACACAAATGATAAAGCTAATTACAGCTAATATTAAAGCTCCAAAAAATGGTGCTTTTGTTCCCATTTCTAATATAGCAAATATATACAAAAATAAAGTAATGAAATTTATAACTTTTCCCTTTTCTCCATTTAAAAGGCTAAGTACCAAAATTGGAGACACACTAGCAAGTATAGCCCCTATTTCATTTGCAGCAAAGAATAATCCAAATGTTCCTTCTTTATCAGGATATGTTCTATATCCTACTCCGCATATTCTCGCCAAAAATATTACTGCAGTATATCCTAATAAGCTATATATAAGTATTTTGTTGTCAACTTTTATATTATCTTTTTTGAATATTGGTATTAATGCAACCAAAATAATAGGTAAATAAAATGTTTTAACTATTCCTTTAATTTGAGTTAATATTCCCTCAGTTCCATGTTTTGAAAATTTGATTCCTAAAAAGGCTAACATATAAGCCAATAGCAACGCATAATATATGAATGATTTTATTCTATATTTTTTTTCTGATACAATCAATGAATAAGTTGCTACTCCTAACATAAACAAAGTACGTACAACAATTCCAAGTGTCAAAATTTCATTTACATTTCGTACTAAAAGAGAGGTAATAACATCAATTATTGGATGTACCAAAATATAAATAATTATAATGTTTTTCATATTTATCTTGTCTAATTTTAATTTCATAATATAATAAATTCCTTTTTGCATAAGTAATAATAGAATAATTTTTTTACACAATTAATAACAAATTTAAAGTTCTAGTTGTTTAGTCTCCTAGGCAAATTCCAATGTCTCTAGCTGTTTTTACAAGTTCATCATCCATTGTAACTAAACGAACATTGCTGTCTTCTGTTCCACCCTCAACTGCGCCAAGCTCTTTATTGTTTCCAACAACTTCTTCTAATGGTACATAGTCAAGCTTTCCGTTTTTTATTACAGTAAGCACACCAAATTTGCCTTCCATAGCAAGTTCCATAGCTTTTGCACCATATTTTGTTGAAAGAACTCTATCATAAGCCGTTGGGGTTCCACCTCTTTGCATATATCCAAGAGTAGTACATCTTGCCTCTAACCCTACTAATTTTTCAAGTTCTTTAGCAACTTTATCTCCTGCACCTGCAAATTTTACGGTGATACCTGTTCCATTATCTACATCGCTATTAAATGTTGAAGCTTGGCCGTTTTTTGGGATTGCGCCTTCAGATACTACTACAACACTAAATTGTTTTCCTCTTGCTATTCTTCTTTTAATGCTTTGTGCAACTTTATTGATGTCATATGGTATCTCGGGAATTAAAACAGCATCTGCTCCACCAGCAATCGCCGACTCTAAAGCAATCCAGCCAGCATATCTACCCATAACCTCTAGGCACATTATCCTATGATGTGTTTCGGCGGTTGTATGAAGTCTATCCAAAGCTTCTGCTGCAACTGAAACTGCTGTATTGTAGCCAAAAGTAATGTCGGTGCAAGCCACGTCATTATCTATTGTTTTAGGAACACCTATTGTTTTTATTCCTTTGATAAACAAATCTCTAGCTGATTTTTGTGTGCTATCTCCTCCTAATGTAAATACACAGTCAAACCCATCTTTCATTACATTTTGAACACATAAATCAGATAAATCTTTATATTCTACAGTTCCATCAGGATTGGTAACTTTATAATGAAAGACTATAGTATTTGTAGAAGAACCAATTATTGAGCCACCTTTAGGTAATATGCCATCAGCTAAGTGATTAAAATCTAATCTTATAAATTTATTTTCTAAGAGACCTTTATATCCATCAATAAAACCATAGCACTCTATACCATGAACTTCGCACGACCTCTTGATAGCTCTTATAACAGGATTAAGTCCAGCTACATCTCCTCCATTTGCAAGAATAGCAACTCTTTTTAACATTTGTTTATCCTCCCATTTACTTTAATCTTTTGAAAATTGCTTTATATCAAACTGTATTCCTATATTTCATATATTTCTCATATTTTCAATTTTATATTTGTATTTTTATTTTGCCCTTTTGCGAAGATTTTCTCTATTTTGTTCAACTTTGTTTTTGTTGTGAATCTTTATTATTAGAATTACTACTAAAATAAATAATATTACAGCAACTGCAACAAGCACAGCAATTGTCTTATTTTCATCCTTAAAGAACTCTGTAACATAATCTTTAACTTTGTTAAATGTTCCAATAATTGCATTATTTTTTACTTCAGTTATAACAGTCTTTTCAACAGTAATGTTTACAGTAATTTCATATGTAGTAACAGTATTACCATTTCTTAAAATAATTGTAACTATATTCTCTCCAGACTCTAAACCAGTATCGCCCAATATTTCAACTGAAGCACTTTCCATAGAAGCAACTGCAGTAATCTTCAAATCAGTTAAATCTTTATCACTCTTTAAATCAGCAGTATAATTATAATTCATATCAGAAAGAGGCTCATTAATTGTTGTGCCTTCTATTGCCAATTCCGTCAATTTCAAACCATTATCCTCTTGCTTTGTTGCAATAATATTATAAGTCTTGGTTGTTTTATTTTGAGCAGTAACAACTATTTTAATTGTATTTTCTTTACTTGATAACTTAGTATTTCCAGTTATTTTAGTTTTAGCATTTTCATTTTCTGCCTCAGCTAATACATTAACTGAATTCACTCCTGACGGAATTACTAAATAATATGTTAAATTGTATTTATTAAACTCAGGCGATATTGTATATCCCTCAACACTCAATGATTTAAGGAAATTATTACTATGCTCACTATTTGTAGTATTTGTAGCAAAAGTTGCAGTTATGCCTATGCTTAGAAAAATAATTACTAATATACATACCAATATTGTGTTTGATTTTTTCATTTTTTGATTCCTTCCTTAGTTCAAATTTACTACATAATTTATCATTATAAATTTTATCTAAACTTAAGACAAAAGTCAATAATTTATCGAAATTAACATTAACTATTAAACACATAAAATGTTACTTTTAAAATTTAATATTCAATAAAACATAAATAATAAAAGTAACATTTTATATTTAATTAAATTGTGTAATTGCTAACCCATCTCCAACTTCTAAAATTTCCGTGTGTAAGTTAGGATTTTCAGTTACATTTTTGATGTACTCTCTTAAATGATTTACAGCAGTCCTTTGCTTATGTTTGTTATAATTACTCATAACATAACCTTTAAATAAAATATTATCAGCAAATATAACTCCATCTTTGTCTAATAATCTTAGCGCCTGCTCCAAGAAAAATGGATATTTTGTCTTAGCTGCATCAATAAATATCATATCATATTTATTATTTAAAGTTGGCAATATATCAACAGCATCACCTTCAAGAATTTCAATTACGTCATCCATTTTCATTGCACTTATATTATCTTTGGCTTTGCTTATCATGTTTTCGTCTCTCTCAATGGTATCAATTCTACCATTTTCATCTAAGAAATTAGTGAAGCATATTGCAGAATATCCAACTGCAGTTCCAATTTCAAGTATCCTATTTACTTTTCTATTTTTCATATATTCATTAATAACTTCCAAAGTATCATCCATAATAATAGGAACATGATTAGCTATTGCTTTTTGCTTTATTTTAGATAATTTATCCATTATGTATTTTGCTCCATTTCTTGTTTTTTAGATTTTTGCCTTGCAACGATCAACGGAAGCATTAGCATTTATTCTTTTACTGTTCTTCTAGCTTCTCTTTCCCTCGTTTTGGTGTCTAAGATTTTCTTTCTTAGTCTAATATTTTGTGGAGTTACTTCAACAAGCTCATCTTCTTCAATAAATTCTATAGCTTGCTCTAAGGACATTTTTAGTGGTGGAACTAAACGAAGTGCATCATCCGAACCAGATGCTCTAGTATTTGTTAAATGCTTTTCTTTGCAAACATTTACTGATAAATCTTCATATCTTGGGTTTATTCCAACTATCATACCTTCATAAACTTCAACACCTGGACCAATTAAAAGTTCTCCTCTTAATTGTGCATTATATAGTCCATAAGTGATAGATGTACCAGCCTCAAAAGCAACTATGACTCCTTTTGTTCTTGACTGGATTTCACCTTTATATGGTTGGTATTCTTTAAATACACTTGCCATCCTGCCTTCACCTTTAGTATCTGTTAAAAATTCTGTTCTATAACCTATAAGACCTCTTGCAGGTATTTCAAAATCTATCTTAGTATGTCCACTTTCAGCTGGCTCCATATTAATCATTTCAGCTTTTCTTTTTCCTAGTTTTTCAATAACAGTTCCAACAGAATCATCTGGAATATTTACAGTTAAGGTCTCTATTGGCTCGCATTTTACACCATCTATTTCCTTGAAGATAACTTTTGGACGTGATACCAATAATTCAAATCCTTCTCTTCTCATTGTTTCAATAAGAACTGATAAATGTAGTTCACCACGACCACATACTTCAAAACTATCTGCCTTTTCAGTATCACTTACCCTAAGTGATACGTTTCTTTCAAGTTCTTTTTGAAGTCTATCTCTTATATGTCTTGAAGTAACAAATTTACCTTCTTTTCCAGCTAGTGGGCCGTCATTTACACTAAAAGTCATGGATACAGTTGGCTCATCAATATTTACAAAATCAATTTTATCTGGATGGTCTAAGTCACATATTGTTTCACCAATATTTATATCTGGTATACCTGAAATAACAACTATGTCTCCAGCTTTTACCTCTTCAGCTTCAACTCTTTTTAATCCCTCATAAGTAAATAATTTTGCAATTTTACCTTGAACAACATTATCATTTTCTTTACATATACTAACCATTTGTCCAGCTTTAATTATGCCACGTTCTACTCTACCTGATGCTAATCTTCCTAAATAATCATCATAACCAATATTTGAAACTAAAAGTTGCATTGTTCCATCAATTTCACATTTTGGTGGATCAATTTTTTCAATTATTGTATCAAGTATGCATTTGATATTATCACTTTCATCTTCCAAATTCATTTTAGCAATGCCATTTTTAGCAGAAGCGTAAATAACTGGGAAATCCAATTGTTCATCATTTGCACCTAAATCAATAAATAACTCTAAAACTGAATCAACAGCCTTTAGAGGATTTGCTCCTGGTCTATCAATTTTATTTATAACAACAATAGGTTGAAGATTTAATGCTAAAGCCTTTTTAAGGACTTCCCTTGTTTGAGGCATAGGGCCGTCAAAAGCATCAACCAATAAAAGTACTCCATCAACTGTTTTAAGTACTCTTTCAACTTCTCCTTCAAAATCAGCATGTCCAGGAGTATCTACTATATTAATTTTTATATCATTATACATAATAGAAGTATTTTTAGAAAGAATAGTAATTCCCCTTTCTCTTTCAAGGTCATTTGAATCCATTACTCTCTCTTCAACTTGTTCATTATCTCTAAAAACATGGCTTTGATGTAAAAGTGCATCAACTAATGTAGTTTTGCCATGGTCAACGTGTGCAATTATTGCAATATTTCTAATCTTTTCGTTATTCATTTCTTTATCCTCTTTTATTTTATAAATTTTTATTAGTAACTTTTGGGGTCATATTTTTTATCCATTTACTATGCATTATTTTATTAATAATTTACTAATTTACAACATTATAATTATACTCTAATACAAAACGTTTGTCAACGTAATTTTCCTATTCAAAAATAGGTATGTTTTTCAACACACCTATTATCAGTTCTCTATTTAATTATCTCTTCCTTCTCTTCTTTCTCTTACTCTTGCTACGACTCTATCATTAAGTCCGTCATCTCTCATTTTCGTGTTAAACATGCTGACAATAATATTCATATCTCTTTTGACCACATGTTTTGTAAAGATAAATTCACTATCCTTCTTTTTTCTCTTCGTATTGGTAAACAGCGGTATTCCTCTTTGGTTTCGTTGCTTTAAGGGTAAACACAATCCTGAAGCTTATTCTTTGGATCTTATTAAACAAGGCATTTCTTATTGTTTCAATTTATTTTCTGATACTAATTATCATATTACTTTTCTCGCTGATAGATGGTTCACTAACACTGATATTCTTTCTTTTATTCAATCTATCGGTGCTTTCTTCTGCATACGTGCTAAATCTTTCTTTCGCTTCTTCTACTTTGATTCTAATCGCTCTCTTGTTTCTAAACAACTTAAAGATATTCATCCTCACATACATGATTCTGTTGTTCTTAATGATGTCCTTTTTACTAGAAAACTTTTTAAAACTAATATTGTTGTTTCCCGTTCTTGCGTTACCGGTGAGTCTTGGTTTTTAATTACCAACGATGTTACTTCTCGTGCTGTTCGCAATTATTCTTATCGTTTTGGCTCTATTGAATCTATTTTTAAATCTCAAAAATCTAATGGTTTTAGACTTGAATCTACTAACACCCAAAAGATTGAGCATTTTATTTCTCTTTTTACTGTTATGTGCATTGCTCTTCTTTGGCTTACTATTATTGGCGTTGATTATAATAAAAACAAACATCACTATTACCTTCATATTCGTGATACTCGTAAACACCCTAATTCTGCTCCTTTTAGACTTTATTCTTTCTTTAATCTTGGGCTTACTATCTTTAATATGTGTTATTACAATCATGTCGATTTCGTTTTAAAATTTTCTTTTGTCCCCTACGATGTTTAATTTTATACTTATTTTTCTCATAGATTTTTTTCAAAATGTTCTATGTTTATTTGTTTTGCCCATTTTTCAAAAAATCGATGAATTTTCATAAAAATTTCATCGATTTCCTTTTTACTGGACGCACTTTTTTATCTCATAAGTACCTATTTATCAAGCTTTTTTAAATTCTGTCCGGATGTCAGCCCATTTTATAAGGATTATTCATTGAGCCATCTCCGTCCACTAGTTTAACTCCATCTTTTAATTTAAATACTGGTCGAAGACCAAATGTTTTACTATAGGCATTTTCAAGATCGCACTGCATATGGAATAAATCCTCATAATATAATTCATCCGAACAAAAACCATCAGCGACATAAAGACCGTACTCATCCCCATCATGTTCAACTCTCGAAGCCATCCAATATTTTTTCGCAGGGTCTACAGTCGCCAAACTATCACTTATATTGTTCATTTGTTCCCAATCTGTCTCATAATTATTATCTCCTTTTCTATATTTACCATTTTTAAACTGACAATCTTCATCTGTTGAAGAATGTGTAGTTAATTCTGATTCTGAATTAGGGTCATTAGGCACACTTCCAACACATCTCGCCTCTGCAACAAAATTGGTATTACTATTTATGTATTTACTTGCTTCTTTATTCAATGTTTGAATTGCATTATTATATGAATCTATTCCTCTATATCTATCCTGATACCAACTCTCAGTTCTTTTATTGTCCAACTCAACCCTATCTGGATTAGCATAAGGGTCAGTTTCTCCTAAGGTTACGTCTGATACAATATTAGAAGATATTATCTGAATACCATAGTCGGTTTTATTTGTTGTATTATATTCTGTATCATATAATACTCTACAAGGCATACTACCTTGTGAGGATTCATATATTACCCAATCTCCTGCTTTTAAATCTGCCACTGTTTTGGGTTTTAATTCTTGTATATCTCCACCATTTCCTATGGTATATGTTTTTCTATCTCCTTTAAATGTCCATGGTCCTGCGTCTCCTCCTTCTAGCTGTCCTTCTTCTAGTGTTCCAAATTCATTTTCTAATGCTTTCTGTACATTTGCTTTTGTTAGTGTTCCTGTTCCGTCTAAAAATGCTGCACTTACCGCAAGCTTTACTTTTTCTTCTTCTGCAACATCTTTTGAAACTTCCACTGATTGGCTAGCCATTTTAAATAAGCCATTTTCTCCTAGAGCAATAGTTAATGTTACTCCTGCTAGTATTAATAATAATATTATTGTTACTACTAGCGCCACCAATGTGATTCCTTTTTCTTTTAATTTTTTCATTTCTTTCCTCCTTAAATTTTAATATTTTATTTATTAATTTTAAAAACATAATATCTAATTATTTATACAACAAAAAGCCACGTATTCTAGCTTCCTCTAAAACACATAGCTCTATTACATTTATTTATAAAATTTATTTCTTTATTATTTATTTCATTTTTATTTTTTATATCATAATTATTGTTTTCAACATCACTTAATAAGTCTACATTTTTACTTTCTAAAATGCAACTCTCTCTCTCTCTCTCTCTACTCTCGCAAGGCTTTCAAGCTTTTTCATCTTTTATTTTTACCTTTCTTTTGTTTGGATCTTTTATTGTTACATTTATATTATCACATCATTTTCATTTTTACAATTATTATTTCTTTATTTTATATTACATTTTTATTACAATTTATTTATTCCAAAATATTAAAATTAATATCAATATTTACAATTAGCAATTTCCCAGCTACTATTTACCATGATTATATAAAACTCCCTTTGTATCGATATAAAATATGTAAAATACTTTATTTATTAGTTTTCCTATTATTCTACCTGGAGTAGGATAATTGTTTTTATATAACCTCATTATAGTATATTTTCCGTCAAACTGCTCAATATCTCTGCAAAACTCTATCGGAATATTTTTATTGATTTTTATTCTTTCTTCTTCTAAGCCTTTATATTTATCCCATCTCATTAATTCTAAATATGTTACACTTGAAATTTCGCGCATTCTATCAATCATTGTGCTCTTTTCATCTTTATTAAAATTATCACTATAAGTTATATATGCAAAATTAAAAACTATATGGTTGCTTTTAAAACAATTTGTACAAATATTATTTTGTAATCTATAATTTTTATTTTTTATTTTTGTCATTTATTGTTCTATAACCTCTTCCTTAAAATAATCTCTTATTACTTTGGGATCTATGATACTATTCTTTTTTGTATTATCCCATGGACTTCCTTTCTTATGAGACATTTCTCTTAATTCCCATGCTGTATATATAGAAAAATGGTCATAAACCATATCTAGGATTTCTTTTACTTCTGTATCCTTTTCTATTTCCTCAACTATTTTATCATTTTCCGGAGTCGCTGGTATAATTATTGGATTCCTTCCAAATACACAATAAGTATCATATACATCTTTTACGACTGGACCGTGATCCCACGCTTCTAAATCGTCTTCAAATAATTTTTTATCTTTTATGGCTAAATATACACCTTGTGCATTATATAATAATTTTTGCAATTTCAAATGCGTTATTCCGTCATAAACTTCGTAATTATCATTTTCGGCGACTTTTGCTTTTTGTTCTGCATAATTTTTATATAAAAACCATTTTGCAATATCTTGTGCAGTGTATTTTGCTTTTTGATTTTCCACTACAAATCCCTCCTTATTATGTATTAATATAAAAGTTCAATACTTTTTACAAAATAATTATTAAATATCTTTAATATCATTATATTACCATTTTATGGGATTGTCAACATTTAAATTGTTAATTCTTAAAAAAATTTCTATTCCTTACTTAATTCTACAATTTTATTCATTACTTCTTCACTGGCTTTATCAATCCATGCAGGGTCATCTGACTGGTATGCTTTTATATCAATTGCTTCTCCATAATTAACTTTTATTTTTGTGAATAGCTTAAATGTTCCGCCAATGCCTGCTGGAACGATTTTTACTCCTGCTTTTTCTGCTAGGAAAACTGCTCCATTTTTTATTTTGACATTTTTATCTAATCCTTTTCGTGTTCCTTCTGGGAATATTCCCAATATTTCCTTGTTTTTTAATGCTTTTAGACACATCTTTATTGAGGCTAGATCATTTTTTCCTCTTTTTATTGGTATTACGTCAAATGTATGTCCTAAGTATGAAATTAAAGGTAATCTATAAAGATCAGATTTTGCGACAAATCTGATAAACTTCTTATTTAACAAAACTATTGCTGCTGCATCTAAATAATTTAAATGGTTGGCACATATTATAAATCCCTCATCTAAATCTAGATTTTCTCGTCCTGTTATTTTTACTCTGTAAAATATGTGATACAAACTAGCTAAAAATCCTTTTATAACTTTTCTGCTGAGTCTTTTATGCCAAGTGTCTGGGGTAGTGATGTAACCTCTTTCTATCCACTTATCGTCTCTTTTTTTTGACTTTATTAATTTATAGAGTTTGCTTTCAACTTCTTTTATACTTAAGTTAGTCGTATCAATGTAGATGGCGTCTTCTGCTTGTCTTAATGGTCCTATTTTACTTGTTTTATCATTATTGTCCCTGAATTCTATATTTTGTCTAACTTCTTTTTCTGTAGATTCTATGCCTTTTTCTTTATTTTGTTTTAGTCTTCTTTTAACTCTTTCGTCAACAGAGGCATCCAAATATATCTTTACATCAGCGTTTGGAAATACATTTGTTCCAATGTCTCTTCCTTCAAGTATGACATCTTTTCCTTCTGACATCCTTCTTTGTAAATCTACCATTGCTTGTCTTACTTCTAAAATGTGTGACACTTGAGAAACATTATTATTTACTAGGTCTTTCCTTATTTCTAATGTGACATCTTCTCCATCTAAAAAGACTTTTTCTTTTTTGAAATCAATATCTATATTTTTTAAAGCTTTTACTATTTTTTCAGTATCTTCAAAATCAATTTTTTCGTTTAGTAATTTTAAAGTAACGCACCTATATGTAGCACCTGTATCTAGGTACATTAAATGTAACTTTTTAGCTAAATAGCTTGTAACTGTTCCTTTACCTGTTCCTGATGGTCCATCAATTGCAACTATAAAAGGCATATTATATTCCTCCTGAAATATTATTTATATTAAATTAGTTCTCATTTTTTATCTTATAAGTTAAGGTCTAGTATTTTTGGTAGTTTTATTTTTTTAGCTATAATTCTTATATTTTTTACATTCATTGCTGTAAGTCTTTCGATTTCTTTTACGCACTTTTCTTTAAATCTTTCTAGCTCAGATAAAATATTTATTCCATAATTTACTTCTGCTTCAACATAAATTGTTGGTCCTTCTTCTGAATTGTTTACTCTAACTCTAAGGATTTCAGATATTGCAGTGCTTTTTAATGATAAATACTCGATTATTTGTCTAAATACTGTATCTGATATTGTGAAATTCCCTATGTAATTGAAAGTTGGTCTGATTATTGATTTTTCTGATATGTATGGCTTATTACCTAATCCGTTTGTTTTAAATATTTGCAATGGATCTAGTAAAAATCCTGAAAAATCTTTTTTTATTTCAAATGTTGGTACTGGGATTACGTGCTTTCCCTCTACTGTTCTCATCCTTTTGGCGCTGTCTATTTCTTGCTCAGTAGCCACATCTGTTATATATATAGTTTCCTTAATTTCGCCTAGTTCAAGATTTGATGCTATTTCTTTTACCATGCTATCTGATGTACCTAAAATCAAAATGGATTTTGGTCTATACCTTTTTATTGCTTTCATCATCTTTTTTCTTTGTGTTTCATCAACAAATAAAGCTCTTTTAATTGTTTCTATCTTTGTTGGTGCTTTTTTTGCAGAATCACCAGCAACAATTTCATTATCTTTAACTAAAATGCCATCATCTATTATATATTGAATATTGTATTTGCTTGCGACCATTTGTGCTCTGTAGCTTTTTCCAGTTCCAGATGGTCCAACAAAAGCATATACTTTCATATTATTAGTCATTTTCTAATTTCCTTTCAATTAAAGTAACTACATAATTTTCATGTTCATAAGCTATCTTGAAGTTTTTAGTATATACAACCGTACTATTTTTTAGTTCGTCTGTAAATTTATCAACTACATCTGCATTTCTATTTACAAACCATAGTCTGCCTTCGAAATCCTCTAATTCATTTCCATTTTGTATTGTTTTGCCCAATGCTCTATATTCTTCTTCAACATCCCAGCCATAAAGATTCCAGAAATAAGTATTTTCATTGGCTACATTAAGCTCAGTGGCAAGAGCAAGACCTATAAGGGAATCATCAGCTATGAAAATATCTTTTTCTTGAACATTTTCTTTCATATAATTAATTAAGTCTGTATTTGATTTATCATAATTAATGTTGATATTATTTATATTTGTAATCAGTGATACCGTAAGCATTATACAGCATAAGCTAAAAATTACTTTTGGCTTTTCTATTGATAGCAAAATAGCTATAACAAATATAAAAATTCCTGTCAAACATAGTAGATACCTTGCATATAAAATTGGCTCAACTATTAGTGAGATTATTGCTACTAATACTAAGACTGCAAGATACACTAAAATTGCAAGTTTGGCTGGCTTTATTTCGTCTCTATTCCAGTTTCTTTTGAAACTGTATAATATGTATACTAAAAATAAAATTGTAAATGCCCAAGATATTACCTTTGGAGTATTTCCTGATAAATTTCCTGTAAATTGAAATTCAATCATTTGTGCAAAGTTAGGGAAACCTATCCAATAATTTTGTATTTCTGTACCAATGTTAAATACTACTCCCATCCATGGGATATATGCAACTATTTGAACAATTGCTGATATAAACCATTTTTTTAAGTTCTTGATATGTCTGCTCTCTTTAACATTTTTGTTTTTATATGATTTTATACTCAAAAATAGTAGTAATCCTATATTAATTACAAATGCTGCCGCTAATCCATAATAGTGTGTATAAGCAGAAACTAGACTAAATATAGCAAATATAATCCAATTTTTATTTGTTACCTTTCTGTATTTGATTATCCTGTAAGCGTAAATAGCTGTAATAGTCACAAATAGCATAGCCCATGTATACATTCTAATTTCTCCTGCATACATTAAACATGTAGGAAAAAACATTGATAAAAATGTAAAGACAATTCCTGCTTTAGTTCCAAAGTCCTTTCTTATATGGGTATAGCCTAAGATGGCCATAATTATTAAAGGAATTACTGAGAAAAGTCTTGCGCACAATATACTTTCGTTGGTAAGTCGTAAAATAATTCTAATCATAAAATAGTACAAAAGTGGGTGCACGTCATGTGAGCCAATTTCCCAGATTTCATTAAATGGATGTTTTGCTATTGCTATTGTGTAACTTTCATCAAACCACATATTTGTGTGAAAACATGGTAATGAAATGAAAATTGAACCTAAAATTATAATAAATAAAAATAGTAATTCAACTTTTTTATCTTTTATTTTTATTAATGAATTCATTTTTTTATTTTGCCTTTCACCTTACTAGAATCACTATCTTCGACATCACTAATTTTGACATCTCTAACATGATCGATTTTTTCCCATGTTGTGTCTCTTTTAAATAAACATTTGAAGTTTATTACAAGCCAAGAACCTAAAAATACTGGGTACATTATTAGTCCCTTCCACATATTTTTTATTGGCTTTTTGTCAATTATCATAATTACAATTGCTGTAAAAATTGGCACTATAAATGTAGGTATTACATATCTTAAAATATTTAATATAAATTCTACTGTTGACATTTCTTTGCCTAGATAAATTATGGCATTGGATAATAACAATAATATTGTGATGACAAACATTGGAGCTGTACCAACAATATAAAGTAAACCATCAAAATTCATTAATGTTTTGTTTTTGAGTGCTGCCATAGTTAGGTCACCTGTGTATTCTTGTAAACATTGCAAATGTCCTATTGTCCATCTTGATCTTTGAGACCATGAAGGTTTGAATTTAACAGGTTGTTCATCGAAAACGATAGCATCTGTAGCCCATCCTAACTTTTTGCCTTGTATAATTCTTTTTAAAGAGAATTCTATATCTTCAGTCAACGTATTTGTATTCCAGCCAGTTTCTCTAATGCAATCAAAATTAACCATAAATCCTGTTCCATTAATTAAAGGTGATAATCCTGCATTATACCTTGCTAAATGATAAAATCTATTCATAGTCCAATAAAAAATTGCATAACCTGCTGAAATCCAACTATCTGTAGGATTTTTTATATCTCTATAACCTTGTACTACATCTTCGCCTTGGCAAAGATGATTATTCATTGCACTTAAGAAGTTTTCATCTACAATATTATCTGCATCAAACACGCAAAATGCGTCATAATCCATTTGTTTATCTTCAAGAACTTTATTTAGAAAATATTGTAGAGCATATCCTTTTGTTTGTTTCTCCTTATCAGGCTCATTTCTCACAAAAATATTTGCGCCCATGGATTTTGCAATTTTTTCTGTATCATCTGTGCAATTATCAACAATTACATATATATCATATAAATCTTTAGGATAATTTTGTTTATTTAAACTTTCTATTAAACTTGCAATAACGCCTTCCTCGTTATGTGCTGGTATTATTGTAAGAAACTTGTGCTTTTTATCAACTATTTTTGGTTTGTCTTTAAAATTGATAAAAGAGCACAAGCTTATAATAAGCTGATAAACCCAGTATATTGATATTATCCAGATTAATGCTTGCTGTACATAGTATAAATACTGCATTTTGCTTCTCCTTATAACATACTTATAATTTATGCTAATCCTTAAAACATACTTATAATTTATGCTAATTTTGCTTTGTTTCTAAGTCTTTCATATTAAGGTTTATTCTACCTTGAGCGTCGATTTCAGCTACTTTTACAGTAACTTCATCTCCAACTGCAAGGACATCTTCAACTTTATCAACTCTTTTGCTTGATATTTTAGAGATGTGTAGTAATCCTTCTCTTCCACCACCTAAGTCGATAAATGCTCCAAATGGTAGTATTCTTGATACAACACCATCATAGATTTTACCTGACTCTATTTCTCTCGTAATATCTTCAATAGCTTTAAGAGCTGATTCAGCTTTTTCAATTGCATCTGCATATATGAAAACATGTCCATCTTCTTCAATGTCTATCTTAACGTCATGTTCATCTATAATTTTATTTATAGTTTTTCCACCTGAACCAATTACATCCTTAATTTTTTCAACTGGAATTAAAGTTTGTATAATTTTTGGTGCATATTTTGATAATTCAGCTCTTGGCTCTGGAATTGCTTTTAATATAACATTGTCGATAATATAGCTTCTTGCTTTTTGGGTTTTCTCAAAAGCTTTTTCAATAATATCATATGTCAAGCCATCAATTTTTATGTCTACTTGTATTGCTGTTATACCATCCTTGGTTCCACCAACTTTAAAATCCATGTCCCCGAAAAAGTCTTCTATATCTTGTATATCAGTAAGAACTATATAATCATCAGGATTATCAGGCTTTGTAATTAATCCTGTAGAAATTCCTGCTACTGGTTTCTTTAATGGAACACCTGCATCCATTAGAGCTAATGTGCTTCCGCAGATACTTGCTTGTGATGTTGAGCCGTTTGACTCCAATACTTCTGATACAACTCTAATTGTATATGGGAACTCATCTTCGCTTGGAATAACTGGCATTAAAGCTCTTTCAGCCAATGCGCCATGTCCAACTTCTCTTCTTCCTACACCTCTTGAAGGTTTAGCTTCACCAACACTGTATGATGGGAAGTTATATTGATGCATATATCTCTTTGAAGTTTCTGTATCTATGCCATCTAATTCTTGTTCATCCTTTTTAGTTCCAAGTGTAGCTATTGATAAAACTTGAGTTTGTCCTCTTGAGAAAAGTCCACTTCCATGTACTCTTGGAAGTAATCCAACTTCTGCATTTAATGGTCTTATGTCATCTATGCCTCTACCATCAGGTCTTTTATTTTCTGTTAGAATCATCTTTCTAACACATTCTTTTTCTAAGTCGTGCACTGATGTAGCAATATCAAAAGCATGCTCTTCTTCAGCATTTTCGCCATACATTTCTATTGCAAGATTTTTGATGTCTTCTGCTACTTTATCAACATCATCATTTCTAGTTTCTTTGTCTGTATTTTGAACAGCCTCATACATTGCGCTTGTAAACTTTTCTGTAACAGCTTGATAAAACTCTGGTGTAATAGAAAATGACTGATATTCAAACTTTGGCTTTCCTATTTCTTCTTTTATAGAAGAAATAAACTTACATACTTTGATTATCTCTTTATGTGCTTCTTTGATAGCTTCAAGCATTGTAGCATTTGGTATCTCATCTGCACCTGCTTCTATCATTGTTATCTTTGTTTCTGTTCCAGCAACTGTTAAATGAAGTCTGCTATTTTTGCTTTGCTCATCAGTAGGATTAATAACTATTTTATCATCTACATATCCAACTTGAACTGCTGCTGTTGGACCTCCCCATGGTATATCAGAGATAGAAAGTGCCGCAGATGTACCAATATTGGCGCATACTTCTGGACTGTAATCTTGGTCTACTGATAAAACTGTATTAACTATACATACATCATTTCTAAAGTCACTTGGGAACAATGGTCTGATAGGTCTATCAATTGCTCTTGATACAAGTATTGCTTTATCAGCAGGTTTACCTTCTCTTCTATTGAAGCTTCCTGGTATTCTTCCTACTGCATATAGTTTTTCCTCATAATCAACTGATAATGGGAAAAAGTCTACTCCTTCCTTTGGTTCTTTTGAAGCTGTTACATTAGTCATAACTACAGTATCACCATATCTTACTGTAGCACTTCCGTTTGCTTGATTAGCAAACTTTCCTGTTTCGATTGTTAGCTTTCTTCCAGCTAATTCTGTTTCATAAATTTTAAACATATATTCCTCCCTTTTCTGTAATTGACTAGACTGTAACCTCTATAATATAAATTATTTACGACAAAAATTTATATTATACAAGCTACTCGTCATAATCAATTACTTAAAAAAATTTTTTAGCTTTTTTAGTTAAAAAGCGAGCATATTAGAAAATCTAATACGTTCGCTTTTACCAAAACGACTATTTTCTTAGTCCTAATTTTGCAACTATGTCTCTATACCTTTGAATGTCCTTTTTAGATAAGTAATTCAAAAGATTTTTTCTGTTACCAACCATTTTGTATAATCCTCTTCTTGAGTGATTATCATTAGGGTTAGCTTTTAGGTGCTCTGTAAGTTCATTAATTCTTTCTGTTAGAAGAGCTACTTGAACTTCTGGAGAACCAGTATCTTTTTCATCTCTTCTGTAAGTTTTGATAACTTCTTCTTTTCTTTCCTTTGTCATCATAAGTTACACCTCCTTGACTAACTTTTTAAATTCAACAACCAAATAGGACAGATTGTTGTACACCTTTAGCTGGGCCTTAGTGGTGTGTTTTTCCTAAGACTAAGTAAAAGGTTTACGCTAATTATATTACCATAAATTTTAAAAAAAATCAATACTTTTGGTTATTTTTTAACCAATCAGCGACTTATTTCAAAATTAATTTGCAATAGCTTTTCTTGCCTTTTCTTAATACTATATCATCTATAAATTGCGATTTTTCCACTTTATAATTAATGTCAGTTATCTTTTCGTCATTTATTGAAATACCACCTTGGTTAATAAGTATTCTAGCTTGGCCTTTTGATGGCGCAAATCCTGCCCCAACAATTGCATCTAAAATGCTACTTCCGTCTTCTATTTGAACAGTAGGCATGTTATCTGTATTTCCATTTCCGCTAAATAAAGCTTCTGCTGCCTCTTGTGCTTTTCTTGCTTCTTCTTCACCATGGATTAATTTAGTAATTTCATATGCTGCTATTTTCTTTGCTTTATTTATTTCTTCTCCTTCTACATTTGTCAGCTTCTCAATTTCATCTATAGGCAAATAAGTAAGCATATATAATACATTTTTTACTTCTTTATCATCTATATTTCTCCAATATTGGTAAAATTCATATGGAGATGTTTTATCTTTATTTAGCCACAATGCTCCTTTTTCAGTTTTTCCCATTTTCTTTCCTTCTTTTGTTGTAAGAAGTCTTATTGTGAAGGCAAATGAATCATCATGTCCAAATTTTCTAATTAAATTAACTCCTCCTATTATGTTTGACCATTGGTCGTTTCCGCCTATTTCCAATTTGCAACCATATTTTTTGTACAATGTCAAAAAGTCATATGACTGCATTAGCATATATCCCATTTCAAAAAATGTAAGACCAGTTTCTAATCTTGACTTATAACATTCTGCTGCAAGCATTTTGCTTATAGTAAATTGCGTTCCAATTTCTCTCATAAAATCTACAAATTTTAAGTCTGCAAGCCAATCAGCGTTATTTACTATAACGGCAGCATTTTCCCCTTCAAAACTTACAAATTTACTAACTTGTTCCTTTATGCATTCTACATTATGTTCAATTTCATTTCTTGATAGCATTTTTCTCATGTCTGTTTTTCCAGAAGGGTCCCCAATTATCGCAGTTCCACCTCCCATTAAAATTATTGGTCTGTGTCCTGCTTTTTGTAAGTATGAGGCAACCATTAGAGTAACAAAATGTCCAATGTGAAGACTATCTGCTGTTGGATCAATTCCAAGGTAAAATGGAACTTTTTCAGTCTCTAACATCTTTCTTAAATCATCTTCATATATTGTTTGTTCAACATAATTTCTTTCTCTTAAAGTATCTAAAATATTCATTTTACTTTATAAAAAGTTTCCTTTTTATGTCTCCTTAATATTTATTTAAGTTTTAGGTAAACTTATAAACCATTGTTATTACTTTGTTTGACTATTTTTTTATTACTTTGTTATATTAATTTGCTTTTTCTAATACCTTGACAGTTTAACATAAAAAATAATTATATACAACATCTTCCATATAATTTTTATACTTTTTAGGATCATTTCTAATTAATGTTGCATTTACCGGAATAAACTTCTCTACTGTAATATTTTCTACATTAAGGTCTCTTGCAACATATTTGCCATATTGCTCACTTGAGTAAAATGATGTAACTGGAATTCCTTTAAACATTTCCTTTAAGTAATCAGTTTGTATTTTTATAGATTTTTCATCCATACCATATTGCTTTGGAGGATGTTTACCTAATATCACTTTGGCTGTTGGATATAGCGTTTTTATCCAATTTGCGCGTTCTTCCAATGGTACAGTAGTTATATCTGTATCATTAATTAAAATATAAAATTCATCGTTTTCTCTAATGCCTTTTTCAATTAACGCTTCATGACCTTTATGAAGTGGTGCAAATTTACCAATTGTAAAACCTACTTTCATTTTATTTTAATTACTCCTAAATTAAATTCTTCTTTTCGATATTTTGTAATTCAAATTTATATTTTTGTTTTACATTTTTTTAACTCTATTTTCCATAATTTATTTACTGATTATAGATATTATTTTTTAACAAAAAACCAGACTTGTAAAAGCTGGCTTTTTGTTTTTGGTCTCTATGGTTAATTTTATTATTTTAATATTTATCTTAAAAATATTAATAATTTTCTGCTTTGATTTCAAAATAAGCTTGTGGATGGTTGCATACTGGGCATACAGCAGGTGCACTTTTTCCAACTACAATGTGTCCACAATTTCTACATTTCCATATTCTATCTCCATCTTTGCTAAATACAAGACCATCTTTTACATTTTCTAATAATTTCAAATATCTTGCTTCATGCTCTTTTTCAATTTGTCCAACAGCTTCGAAAAGATATGCAATTCTATCAAATCCCTCTTCTTTAGCCTCTTTTGCCATTCTTGCATACATATCTGTCCACTCAAAGTTCTCTCCTGCAGCAGCAGCCTTTAAATTTTCTTCTGTTGAAGATATATCTCCACCATTTAATAATTTAAACCACATTTTTGCATGCTCTTTTTCATTTTCAGCTGTTTCTAAAAATAAAGCTGCAATTTGCTCATATCCTTCTTTTTTTGCTTTACTTGCAAAATATGTATATTTATTTCTTGCTTGTGATTCTCCTGCAAAAGCTTCCATTAAATTTTTTTCTGTTTTTGAACCTTTTAATTCCATAATTTATCCTCCTTAAATTTTTAGTTTATAAATAAACTTGATACATTTTGAATTATACAATAAGTTGCAATTAAAATCAAGCTAAATTATCATTTATTTTCATATATTTAATCTAATAAACAGAAATTAATATAGTTATTTTTTCATGCCTTGCTGTCGAAAATTCCATAAGGCCACTAATGGCTGTGCAATTAATATACTTCCTAAGGTCTACGTAATGCCATTGGGCGCTTGTATGTAATTTTCTTCATTCGACCCTTGCTAGCGCTACGGGTGGTCCCTGCGCGGCTTATTCAAAAATAACTATATTTATTTCTTTATTGAATTAATAGTATTAAATGTCATAAAAATAAGTTGCTTCTAAATCAGCTTCATGAGCAAGCAATGCCAACGGATATTTCTTGTACGCTAGTCCAATAGTCGAATACAATTCTTTTGGTTCAGTATATCCCATGTGCCAACGAATTGCATATTTTTCTTCATTAGTAAGTTTTATGTATTCTGTAAGCATCATAACTGATTTTTCTCCATGTCCATATGGAATCGTGTCATCAACTGTATAATAAGGGACTTTTTCCCATACGCCTAAGCTATTTTTTGCATTTCTATAATCGATTTTATAATAATTAGCTTTACATATGTCATGTAATAAAGCTACTATTCTAATAGTTTCTTCGGATACTTCTATAGGAATTACACAATTTTCTACTTTGTACTTTAATATTTCATACACCTTCATACTGTGTTCTAATAAGCCATTTTCTTTACATCCGTGAAACCTTGTGCTTGCAGGTGCAGTGTAAAAATCAGATTTTTCAAGAAAATCCAATAGCTTATCCATCCCTTCTCTGTTAATTTCTTTTAATAATTTTATAAATTCATCCTTCATTTTTTATTTCTCCTATCTTTTTTATGTCATTTTTTCATACATCAGTTTACATTATCTTTTTATTTTAATTTAGGTTCATATTAAAACTAACTCTATTATAATTAAAATGGATTTTACCTTTAACCTTAATCATTATTTAAACTTAAATTTGATTTTTAGTAAATTTTTTGCTATACTATATATATAATCACTCCTTGGAGGGTTGCTCTATGAGTACTATTGGAGTACTTGCTGTTATAGCTTTAGTTATATTTGTATTTGCTCTCTATAAAATAAGCGTTATGGAAATTTTTCTCAATATATTAAAAGTAATACTAGCTATATTTATTGTATTGCTCGTAATTGATATATTAAAATTTCCGTTTATCCTACTTTTAGAAAGAGTTTTTGCAGGTATAATCTAGGCTAGTAGGCAGATGCGACAGCATCTGCTTATTTATTTTTATTCAAATGTCATTTTACCTTTTCCTTGTTTTAGAATTCATGTTATTATTTTACAATACAAAAGATTTTTTATCAAGTATTTACTTTTAGAATTCTATATAGTAAAATATTTTGGATAGAAATTACTTTGACTTTAATTTCTATGTTTACTCTGTGAGAAAAGGATGGATTGTATTATGTTTAAGAAATTTTTAATTGTTTTTTTTGTATCAATGATACCATTAATTGAATTGAGAGGAGCTGTTCCTATTGGTATTAGTGAAGCTTTTGGTCCTGCATTAAATAGTGGAACCAATTTAATTTTGTTATATATAATAGCTATTATAGGAAATATGCTTCCTGTACCAATTATTTTCTTTTTTGCAAGAAAAGTGTTAGTTTGGGGCAGTGATAAAAAATTTATTGGAAAGTTTTTTAAGTTTTGCTTAGAAAAAGGTGAAAAAGGCGGAAAAAAGCTACAAGAAAAAGCAGGTCAAAGTGTATATGTAGCATTGTTTTTATTCGTAGGTATACCCCTTCCTGGAACAGGCGCTTGGACTGGAACTTTAGCAGCTAGCCTACTCGATATGGATTTCAAAAAAAGTATTGTGTCAATTATGGCAGGGGTTGTCCTTGCTGGAATAATTATGGGGCTTGCTTCTGCTGGCGTCTTTGGAGCTTTAAGTGCTGTTTTGGCATAGACTAATATTCTACTATTACATAAAAAAGATTAGATAATATCTGTGTTAAACCATTATCGTTATGCTTTAGTATAACTTTTAGGTTCTGTACAATCAATATCTAATCTTTTTTGTTTTACCAATTTCTATTGCCTGACATTCCACTGTTTGGAACATTTGGCAATACATTATTTAAGTTGGCATAATTGTTATGATAAAAACCATTATTTAAATAATTATTATTCATCCCGTCTTGCATGTAATTGCTATCAGTCAAACTCTGCAATAATCTACTTGTTGTTGATATGGTTATAAATTTTATAGAGTATAGATCACAATATACTAAACTATCATTTTCAAACGACCTAAGCAATATATAACTTGCACCCACATCTGCCAAGACTCCAATTCTATCAACTAAATTATTGGTACCAATTAAAAATTCAACTCTCATCAATCTTCCTATTTGAGTACGCAAAAAAGCTGGAGTATATATTTCATTAGTTAAAACTTCTGGCATTATGTTGCTATTCATGCCATTAGGTATACTTGTTTGGCTTCCATTTCCCATATCGTTTACAGCCTCTTTTGTTTCCACACTATTATTTTCTTCCATTTTAGCCTCCCTTTTAAATTTATTAAATTTTTTTAATGATTTACCTATAAACCCATATTAAATCATAGAGTAAAATGCCTATTTTCTTTAACCAATATATAAAAAATTTCATTTTAATTGCTACTATATTTAGAATAGAAAATTTATGACCTAGAATATATTGAAGTCGGTCTAAAAAAGCAATGTTGAACAATTTTGGTATGAAATGTACCAGATCCATTATACGGAAATGTGCCCGGACAATTGGGTCTAAATGGATTCATGTACCATAAACAATTTCCCGCTTCCGAAATCTTATTTCCAGAAATAGCCCAATCTGCAATGTTATATTCAACCTCAGTCGGATTCATATTGTATATGTTTTGAGAATTATATTTCCCATTTAGTGTTTCTCTAACACAATCAAATTGACCTTCTTGAAATATGATATTTCGTATACTTCCGCCTTGTGATACTCTTGCATACTCTCCATCAGGTGCGTTAACTCTGTTCATCACAACAGAAGCAACCGCTCTCATACCGGTATCGCCCTCTCCTCCAGCTTCGCATTGAATTATTCTCGCCAACAATTCTCTTTCTGAATAAGCCATTATTGTTTCTCCTTTTGTCTATAATATGCTCATCTTCATTTTTTGTGTTACCTTACTAGAATATAAAAAAATTAAAATAAAGTATAGCGCGTTAATATAAAAAAATTAAAATGAGCATAGCACGTTACACTTCATTTTAATTTTTCACATAATTATTAATTTGCTTTAAACATTCATTATATTGTGTTAGATTTAATTTCAATCTTTGTATTTTCATCAATCACACTAAGTAATTCTCTCATTTTTTCTTTTTCTATTGCAACACAACCAGCTGTTGGAATATTATTACTACAGTGCAAAAAAATTGCAGACCCATTTCCTTTTACATTTTGAGGATTTGTTTTAATTTCTAACGCATACTCATATTGTACTGGATAATCTATTAAATGTTCTGCTGTAGTCCAATCTTGTTTTACATTTGTTATATCCACAAGACGATTATAATATATTGAATTTACATCATCTACCCAATACAGATTTTCATTAATATTAATGTACTTAAGAATACAATTAATTTGTTCATTAGTGCCAAAGGCAAGCCCCACATTAAATACTCCTATTGGTGTTTTTTTATCTCCCTCTTTCTTGACCTTTGTCATACCATTTTGTCCTACATAAGCATCAGCTTGCATAATAATTTTTGAATTATTATCTAAAACACTCAATTTTGCTTTTGTTTTATTATAATTATCCTGTTCAACAATAATATACACATCCAACTCCTAATATTACCATAACGTTAAATTTTTCCTTGTAATATTCATATAAGCTTTTTTCAAAGCTCTTTAAGGTTCAGCACTGCCACGCACTCCACATGGCTAGTGTAGCAAAAGTTATCGATAGGTGTTATTGATTTTACATTGTACACATTTTCTAACTTATGTAAATCTCGTACAAGTGTAGCTGGATTGCAACTTATATACACCAGTCTATCTAATTTTAATTTATTTAAATTATCTATTGTCTTATCATCTAATCCCTTTCTTGGTGGGTCAACAATTACGACATTTGGTTCTATTCCATTTGTCAATAAATTATCAAAAGCTTCCTCTACATCTCCAACCATAAATTCAGCATTTGTTACATTATTAATTTTTGCATTTTGTTTAGCATCATTTATAGCATCATCTACAATTTCAATTCCATAAACTTTTTTAACATACTTAGATGAAAATATCCCTATTGTTCCAATACCACAATATAAATCACATAAAATATCATCTTTTTTTAGCTCTGCCTTTTCTATAGCTAAATTATATATTTTTTCAGTCTGTATTGGATTTACTTGATAAAAAGAGTTAGGCGAAATTCTAAATGTATAATCTCCCAATTTATCTTCAATATATCCATTACCATAGACAACAATATTATCATTAGACAATACCACATTTGTCTTTTTAGTATTTACATTTATAATTACTGTTTTTATTTGAGGGAATCTCTTTATTAATTTTTCTGGATTATATGTTTTTGTGCCATTTTGCACTATTACACACATTATTTCTTTGGTTTTAAACGCTTCTCTAATCATAATATCTCTAAGTAGACCTTTTCCAGAAATTTCATCATATATACTATCTTCCCAATTTTCTAATATAAACTTTGCGATTTCCTGTGATATTTTAGTTTGAATCTTACACTCCTTTAGAGGAATTATTTCATGAGTCCTTTGTGCAAAAATGCCTATTTCTTTATTTTTACTTACTGGATAAATTGCTTTGTTTCTATAATGAACAGGTGAATCCATACCAATAGTTTGATCAACAGCTATTGGGTTGGCTAAAGTTTTATTGACTAAGTTTTGTACTTTTTCTTGTTTGATTTTTAAAGTTTCATTATATTTTATATGTCTTAGTGTACAGCCTCCACATCTTTGAAATGTTTCGCAGTCAGCCTCCTCTCTTTCTTTAGACTCATTTATAACTTCAATCAATTTTGCATAAGCATATGAAGTAAGCACCTTGGTAATATGTATTTTACATTTTTCGTTTTTTAGAGCTCCCATTACAAAAATGGTATAGCCATTTATCTTTGCTATACCTTCGCCTTCTGCTCCATAATCAATTATATCAACTACGCATTCTTCATTTTTCTTTACTGGAACTTCCATTTACTTTCCTTTACTTTGTTTTTTAATTGTTATCTTTAGATTTTCCTTGCAATTCATCTATTTTTTTGTCTTCTTCTTTTAATCTATTATCACTTATTTGGTCTAAAAAACCATTTAAATCAAACTGTTGAAGTAAATCTTCTGTTGCCCCATCTATATCGATTCCCAAATCTTTAAGAAATTTTTGTTTCATAGTTTTTATTGTATGATATATTTAATAACTTAAATTATCATATACTCCTTCCTT
Organism: uncultured Clostridia bacterium; assembly: GCA_947624195.1. Classification (GTDB taxonomy): domain Bacteria; phylum Bacillota; class Clostridia; order TANB77; family CAG-508; genus CAG-793. The sequence continues at coordinate 486 of CANQJH010000007.1, read as the reverse complement.
AATTTATATTACTCTATTTTTAGAATTTTTTCAAGTAATTTTATTAAATCTGTTGACAAATTATTTAAAACAGTGTATTATAAATATTGACAATATTTTTTCTATATTATTTATTTGCGGATGTGGCGGAACTGGCAGACGCGCTGGTCTTAGGAACCAGTGTCAACGACGTGGGGGTTCAAGTCCCTTCATCCGCACCATACAAATTATTTAAAATAAAAATTGCGTAATGTGCTTATATAGCCACTTACGCGATTTTTATTTTTGTTGATTTTTCTAAAAGTACTGCAATAGTAATGCAGTAGAGATTTTAATATGATCTATTTATTTTTGATTGTGTGCTGAGATCATGTATATTGACAAATTGATATTTTTATAATATTTTTGTTACTAGATAATGCTTTTAAATAAAAAATAACGGGCTTTCCTTGAAATAGGAAGGCTCGCTTATTTTTAAAATGCAAAAATTTTTTTCTTTCCACTAAA
>CANQJH010000006.1 GCA_947624195.1 uncultured Clostridia bacterium | reverse complement strand
AGAGTTAAACATTATTTGTGAGGATATTTCCTTGCACTACTTTCAAATCGTTGAAATGTGGAAAACTATTCATTCAGGTAATATTAAGTTTTATTGTTAATTATTTTTGCATTTCATAATAAGTAAATTAATTGTAATAAAAACGTAACAAAAAATAGTTGAAAAAATAAAAATTATATGATAATATAAAAAATGACAGTAAAACTTTAAGGAGTAAAAACTGTTTATTATAAAAAAATAAAGGAGCAAAAGAAAAGATGCAAAAGCCTGAAAGCCTTGCGAGAGTACACACACACACACACACACACAAGTAGTTTAAAGAAAATAAAAATAAATGAAAACATAGAGATAAAAGCTATGTATTTTAGAGTTATCTAAAATACATAGCTTTTGTGCTATAATAGGAAAGTAATACTTATAGAAACAATAAGACGAAAAATAAGCAAACAACAAAAATAAGCCAAAGCAAAAGCATGATTTGGCAAAGCAAAATAATATAAAATATTTAGCTTTCTTTATAAATGTGATGAAAACCCCTTTTAGATTTATAATCAATTGGAACACACTTATCATAATTACATTTAGCACAAATAGTATAAGGAGGAGTAGAAATAGGCAAACCATTCCATTCATCTTCTTGTTCAAATTCAAGAACAGCTTCGATAGGTGCGTCAAATTTATATTTACATTTTGGACAGATGTAAGCAACTGTTTTACCACTTAAATTAAATGGAAAAGAATTAAAGTCAAACATATAAAAAATTCCTTTCTTAGTTTATACAGAGGACAAAGTTCAATTTGGTATCACATTTAGGGCAGTTATAAGGGTCTCTATGAAAACTTAATAAAATGCTGTGTTGATATTTAAGAAGAGATTTTCTAAAAGTTCTAGAATGAGGTTTAATTAAAGGAATCATTTTAGAATGAAGTAAATGTTTTTTCTTATAAAAACCGTAATATCTAATAATTTTAAACTGATAAGGAAGTAAATGTCTTAAAAGAATAAGTATAAAATCAGAAGCAGAAAGAGACATTTCATGATAATTGCTATCTTTATGGTCAATATAAGAGAAAGTAACAGTATGTCCATCATAATTAACAATTCTATTTTCACTAATAGGAACTCTACCACAATATCTAGTAACATATTCAACGCCGGATTTAATATCTTTAAACTTTTTAGGTTCAGCATAAACATAGAAGCCATTAGGATAAGAACGAAATAAATCATTTTTCAGTTTAGAAAAAGATTTACCCAGATGCTTAGAAAGTAATGCTAAAAGAATTTTTTGAAAACGTTTAGAAAGAGCATCGTAGTCAAAGAAGTTCCAAAGTTTCCAAGAACCATTATCACCAAGTTTAAGTTCAGCAATAAGAATATGGATATGAGGGTTCCATTTTAAATCTCTACCAAAAGTATGAAGGAAAGCGAAGAAACCAGGAGAAAATTTAATTTTAGAAGTATATTTTTTTAAAATCCCTTTTTTATTCTTCTTAAAAGATTCATTAAGGATAGAATAAATGGTATCACGAACAGCTTGAAAAAGGATATTAATTCTATCTTCAAAAGGAAAGAAAAAATAGCTTCTAAGTTGAGAAGGAATAGTAAAAACGATTTGACGATGAGAGCAGTTATAGGCAGTTTGTAAAACAGATTCAACTCTATGAGATTTATATTTATAACCACAAGAAGAGCAAAATCTAGATTTACAAGTATGACCAATAAAAACAATATCATGGCAATTAGGACATTCATAAAGAGAACAACCCAAATTTTTATTATAACAGTTAATAATCTTATGAATTTCTTTATCAGCATTAGGGCGATACAAATCAATAATGTGCTTATTAGCAAGATAAGTAGAATCCCAATGGTCATCAAAAACTTGAGCAATAATGCCAGTAGATTTAAAAGAATTATAGTTCTTATTTAAAGAACCATCATCATTAAAACAGTTAGCATTATATGTTCTAGAATTATAAAAATCAAGAAAATCATTTTCATTAATAGTTTCAATACTTTCCATATATAAGATTATAACAGAAAAAGAGTTGCGTTAGCAACTCTCATAAAGAAAAATCTTGATTTTTCTTATTTTTTATTTGTATTCTTAAAAAGTAACTTTCTGAATTTTGTAACAGGTAAATTATTGAGACATTAATGTTCCTTTAGAAAATTATGTAAAAATTAAACTTAGGAGGAGAAGTTGTAATGAAAACATTAAGAAGACAGAAACAAACACAAAAAGGTATTACACTGGTGGCATTAGTTATAACCATAATAATAATGCTAATACTGGCAGGAGTAACCCTTAATATTGCCTTAGGAGAAAATGGACTGTTTAAAATGTCAAAAAGTGCAGTAGATAAGTATAAAGAATCAGCCCAAAATGAAGAAAAAGGTTTAGATGAAGTATTAGAAGATTTAAAGCATATAATGCCAGAAGATGCTGGAAAAGAGGTAGAAGTACCAAAAAAAGAAAAAGATAAGTGGGACTTAGCAAAAGTAACGCCAACAGCAGATGGAAAAGGCAACACAATACCAGTGCCAAAAGGATTCTATTATGCAGGAGGAGATATAGACACAGGATTTGTAATCTCAGATGAAAAGGGAGATGATTTAAACAATAGCAAAAAAGGGAATCAGTTCGTATGGATACCATGCACAGCAAAGCAGTATACAGATGCAAAAGACGATGTAATAGATAAAAACTGGTCATACAATAACGAATATAGAGACAATGGAGATACAGGAGGAGTACAAAAGACTGGAGGAACAGGAGATGGAAAAGCATGGAGAGACGATTATAATGCAAAAGACAGTGAAATATTAGGAAAGACATACACAGGAGCCAATGCATTACCAACATCAGATTGGGAAAAAGTGAACCAAATAGATGTAGCAACAGAAAGTATAGAAAGTTATGGTGGTTTTTATATAGCAAGATTTGAGGCAGGAGTTCCAAGTGAAGCAACATCTTTTTATAAAACAGTAGATAGTAGTGACTTAACATTCAATACAGCAAGGGGAAGCGCAACAAATACAGGAGCAATAAAAAATTATAAACCTGTAAGCCAAAAAGGAGTACAAGCATGGAATTATATAACCCAACCAAACTCAAAACTAGTAGCAGAGAATATGTATAAGGGAGATGCAAATGTAGGAAGTTACTTAGTAGATAGCCAAGCATGGAACGTCATATGTAATCTATTTAATGGAATATTAGAAACAAGTGATAGTCAAAGGACAATAACTAATTCAACTAAATTTGGAAATTACTATAATAATACAACAACAGATTATACAAAAATAACAGGCTTGTGGGCAAAACATGGAGGAACGGTAACAGGATGGAAAGCAACAACACAATACGAAACAAAGCAGTTAACAGAACAGGATAGAATAGATCAAACGACAGGAAGGTCATATATAGAGTTACCAACAGGATCAAGTGATGATTTTGAGGTATATAATATATATGACATGGCAGGAAACATGTGGGAGTGGACTACTGGACACAATGTAATAAAGAAACCAACAACTCCAGAGAATCAACAAAACCCTGAGGAACAAATGTTCGTTGTTCCTCGCGGTGGCAGCTTCGGTAGTACAGGAGCTGGCAACCCAGTCGTACGCGCGAGCGGTAGCGTTGAACTCGCTGATTACAGCTCTTACGTTGGGTTCCGTGTCGTGCTTTATGTAAAGTAGCCCTGATACCTGTTCAAAAAAACTGAATTGAAAGCTTAACCTAGAATTTATATTTAACTTCAATGTGCCCCGTTGAATAAAGTATAGAAAAAGTAAAAAGTACAGATAAATTGGAAAATTGAAATAATGGAAAATAAAAGTGTAGAAGATAAAAATTCATCATTGAAATTAATACCAAAATTTGAAGTATATATGCAATATATGTTAAAAGTCGTTTTAATACAACTACCAAGAGTTGAGAAATTTAGTATTGGAACAGAATATAAAACGCTTATGTATGATACTCTTAGAAACATATTGCTTGTAGATAATTTCTTAGAGCCGTTCTACTTTCCACAATTTATTGATAATACATACGCTTGTATTCCCGGCAGAGGGATGCATAAGGCAGCAAAAGATGTACAAAATGCTATGAAAAAATGTAAAAAAGAGTATGGCGATTATTACATATTAAAAATGGATGTATCTAAATATTTTCCTAGTATTAATAAGGAAATCCTTTTGAGAATCTTAAAACGTAAAATAAAAGACAAAGATATATTGTGGTTAATATCCCAAACCATTTTTGCCGGAAGGAAGGATGAAGGGATACCTATTGGAAATCTGAGTAGTCAGTTATTCGCAAATCTATATTATAATGAAGCAGATCAATTTATAAAACATAAATTGAAAGTAAGATACTACTTTAGATATATGGATGATAGCATAATCCTAATGAAGAATAAAGAAGATTTAAAAAGAATAAAGCTAGAAATAGAAAAGTATATAGCAGAAAATCTAAAGTTGAAATTTAATGATAAAACTAATATATTTAAAGCAAAACAAGGTGTAAATTTTTGCGGATATAAGATAAATGAATATAGACTTAAGATACGAGAAAAAGGCAAAAGAAAATTGAAAAATAAAGTAAAAAAATTAACTTATCAAATTAAAAATGGTGAAATGACTTCAAAAGAAGCAAAAAAATATTTATGTGGACACTATGGATACATGAATATTGCAAATGTTTATAATTTAATAAATAAGTATTTTATACTAGATGAAACTTCTAACTATATTACAAAAAAGTAATTGATTATGAAAAAAAGGTTGTTTAAAATTAGGGATAAGTCTAAAAAGATTTGTTCGTTGTTTCTCGCGGTGGCAGCTTCAATAATACAGGAACTGACAACCCAGTCGTACGCGCGAACGGTAACAATGAACTCACTAATTACAACAATAACGTTGGGTTCCGTGTCGTGCTCTAATATTTTATCAGGTAGTATTTCTCATGGGAAATATTCAGTATAGTATTAGATATTAAAGGGACTTATTCCTTCCTTAATTGGTAAATATAGATTTATAAATGAGGTATTAGTAGATAATCGAAAGTATAGTAGTTTATTATTTTAAAACAAAATTGAAACAACACTTTTATAACTGTGCGTACCTTTTTGAACGAAGCATAAGAGAAATGGATTATAATATGAATATAGTTTATATGGCAGGCAAAATAATAGATATATCTGAACTAAAATTTTTTTATAATAGTAAAAAGCACATTTCACAAATAATTATAAAAATCAAAACGTTAGAAAGTAATTTAAAAAAAAGTGAAATTGTAGACCTTAAAGCTTATGATAATATAGCAGATATTATTTGTAAAAATTATGAAAAAGGAGATATGATTAGTATAGAAGGACAAATAGTACATAACCTTGAAATAGAGATTATTAAAATCTATCAGTAAAAAAGGTAAATGAAAAAAATTTAGATTTTGACAAAGTCAAGCAATATTTCAAAAATTGCTTGACTTTTTTTGCATTTTGTAATAAAATAATATAGCGTTATAGTAATATGACCTTTTAGAACATTTTCCCGGTAAGTCTCTTAAAGGTATCATATATATATAATTTTTAAATGAAATGGAGGAAATTTTACCATGAATAATACTACTTATAGTGTTAAGAAAAATGAAATTGAAAGAAAATGGTATATAATTGATGCTGAGAACAAACCTTTAGGAAGAGTTGCTTCAGAAGCTGCTAAGTTATTAAGAGGAAAGCATAAACCAACTTTTACACCTAATATGGATGTTGGAGATTATGTAATAATTATAAACTGTTCAAAAGCAGTTCTTACAGGAAAGAAATTAGACCAAAAAGTTTATACTCATTTTACAGGTTATATTGGAAATATGAAAAAGACTTCTGCAAGAGTTATGATGGATACAAAACCTGAAAAAGCTATGATGATAGCAGTAAAGGGTATGCTTCCACATAATAGTTTAGGAAGACAAATGCTTACAAAATTAAGAGTATATGCAGATAGCGAACATGAAAATGCAGCACAAAAACCAGAAGAGTGGAAATTTTAAGAGGGAGGAACTATAAATGGCTAAGTCAAAAAATAATGAAGTATTTTTAGGTACAGGTAGAAGAAAAAGCTCTATAGCGAGAGTAAGACTTACAGAGGGAAAAGGCAAAATTACTGTAAATGGAAAAGATGTACAAGAATACTTTGGCGAAGAAACTTTAAGAGTTATAGTAAAGCAACCATTAACAGCTACTGAAACATTAACAAAATATGATGTAACAGCAACAGTTAAGGGTGGCGGATTTGCAGGTCAAGCAGGAGCTGTTCGTCATGGAATAGCTAGAGCTTTAAATGAAGCAAATAGAGAAGAATATAGACCAGTATTAAAATCAAACGGATTATTAACAAGAGATTCTCGTAAGAAAGAAAGAAAGAAATATGGTCTTAAAAAAGCTCGTAAAGCGCCTCAATTTAGTAAGAGATAAAATAAAAAAATCAAGAAGAGCCCTAGCGGGCTCTTCTCTTTTTTTTCTTATAAAACACGTTTTCCAACCTTATAACAGGAATCTGCTTTAGATTCTCATCACAAGCAAACAGATAAGCATTGTGGTTGTAAAGAATAACACCATTATTGTCGATTACAACAGGGTAAGGCAAATGATGATATTTGTTATAAAACTCCACAATTTTATCGTAATGTTGGTTTTTTTCGCTAGAAAAAGCAACTTGTTTCATAGAAGCAACGTTATACATCTCAACCCAGTCAGTAGGAATTACAAATCCCGTAGACTTAAAGACCTTTTTTCTGGAAGCAAGGATATTTTTCCGATACGCTACTCGCTGATTATGCGATAGGCTTAAAAAGTTTAAATATTCATGAACAGTCATAGGTCCTTTTTCACTATTGCAGTTAGAGCAACAGATGGCAAGATTGTCAGTAATACTAACTCCACCAGTAGCTCTAGGATACATATGATCCAATGTCGAATGCGGGTTTTTATACTTTGTTTGCAGTTTTTTGCCACAATAAATGCAATGGCTTTTTTTCAATAGATAAGTTAGATCGTAGATGATACCATTATACCGTGAGACATCATACAGATACAAATTTCCTCCTACAACGTCTGCATAGGGTGTAGAATATTCCTGCGGTAAAGTCATAATCATGAAAAAACCACCTTTTCATATAAGATTACTTATTATATATCACAACTATTTTAGCGAATCAAGACTTTTTTATAAATTAAAGAATTATTATACATGCTACATTTTAACAAGCTCTGTTATTGCTTTTTGATTTTTGGTTTAGCAACAAGTGATGCAATATAACCAAAGAACACAGCAGCTGCTATACCACCAGCACTTGCCTTAACTCCACCGATAAATGCACCAAGCAATCCTTGTTCTTTTACTCCTTCAATAGCACCTTTGGCCAAGTTAGCACCAAACCCTGTAAGTGGCACAGTAGCACCACATCCAGCAAAATCAATTAAATATTTATAAATTCCAAGTCCACCAAGAATTGCACCTAATGTAACGTAAACTACTAGAATTCTGGCAGGAGTGAGTTTGGTTTTGTCTATTAAGATTTGTCCAATGACACATATTAACCCACCAACTATGAAGCAGTTAAGCATTGTCATCCAGTCTATACTTTGAAAATAATCCATATTCAAATCTCGTATAATGAGTTTATCACTATACAATACTCCTTTCTAAAATTTACATCTCTATTGCAACAGCATGAGCTATGCCAGGTATTGATTCTCCCTGTTGACTTGTAGTAGCATTTGTTAAAGCTCCAGTTGCAATTAAAAGCAATTTTTTTATATTGTTTTCTTTCATCATTTTATACAAATATCCTGAAAATACAGTTGCAATGCATGCACAACCACTACCACCAGAGTGAGTGTCTTGAGTCTTTTTGTCAAATATTAAAACACCACAGTCGTTGTAGTTTGGTGCAATATCGTATCCCTTTGTTTTAGCAAGGTCTATTAAAATGTCTTTTCCAAGATGACCTAAGTCACCAGTGATAATCGCATCATAATAATCTGGACTTCTTCCAGTATCCTCAAAGTGTGTGCAAAGTGTGGATAAAGCAGCTGGTGCCATAGCAGCACCCATGTTGTTTGCGTCTTTTATTCCCAAATCAACTATTTTTCCTGGTGTAATGTGAGTGATGTAGGGTCCTTGATCAGCTTTACCCAAAACAGCTGCACCAGAACCAGTAACAGTCCATTGACTTGTTGGAGTTCTTTGATTTCCTAATTCTAGTGGAAATCTAAATTGTTTTTCAGCACTACAAAAATGGCTTGAAGTAGCACAAAGAACGTTTTTGCAAGCACCTGAGTCAATAAATACAGAACCTAAACAAAGTCCCTCAACAAAAGTAGAGCATGCACCAAATAAACCGAAAAATGGAATATTTGTGTCTCTCATACCAAAGCTAGATGAAATACATTGATTTAACAAATCACCAGCAAAAACATAGTCAATGTCTGAACTAGAAACATTTGCTTTACCTAAAACGGTACTAACAGTTTCCTTTATGAATTTACTTTCAGCCTTTTCCCAAGAAGCTTCACCCCAAAATTCATCTTCAACACATTTGTCAAAATATTTAGCAAGTGGTCCGTTGAGTTCTTTAGGTCCAACAATTGCAGCAGTGTTTATAATACTAGGTTTGTTGTCTAATTGTAAAGTTTGTTTACCCAATTTTTTCATAAAAAATTTCCTTTCTTTTTAGTGTTGTAGTTTAACGATTTACTGTGTAAACAATTACTTAAGTAAATCATCAACTGAGGTTGCTTATTACATAAATAAGCAAGCGATAATGCCAACTATTACTGATGCAGATATACCATAAACTAATACTGGTCCAGCAACAGTAAACATTTTTGCTCCAACTCCCATAACATAGCCCTCAGACTTATATTCCATTGCAGGAGAAACTATTGAGTTAGCAAAACCTGTAATAGGTATAAGAGAACCTGCACCGGCAAATTTGCCTATTCTGTTAAATACATTTATAGCACTTAAAAATATTGCTAATGCTATTAGAGATATTGAAACTACTGTAGAGCAGGATGTTTCATCTAGTCCTTTATATTTGCAAAAGAAAAAGATGAGTTGTCCTATACAGCAAATTAAGCCACCAACCCAAAAAGCGTTGAAGCAGTCTTTTAGAATAGGTGAGTTAGGAGCTTTCTTTTTTACATATTCTCCATATTCCTTGGGTGAATCTATTGGATTCATAAGTACACCTCCATTTCTAAATGTTTTGATCACTATCTCAAAATCTGAGATAATGCTTAAGTAACGAATTATCTCAAAATCTAAGATAATGAGCAAGTAATGAACTATATCAAAGAAAATTACTGTTTTTGTTCAACCATAAATGTAATATCTAAATCAACATAGTATTCTGTTATCTTATTTACAGTAACTTTTGCGCGTTGTTCAACAATTTTTACAGATGTAATGTAGTTAATTGTTTTTGCAACTTCCTCAATTGTTTGAACTATAGCGTCCTTCCAAGAAACAGTTGATTTTCCTGTAACTTGTATATGTTTTTCAATTCCCATAAAAAAACCTCCTAGATAAATTTATAGTTAATATTTCCATATTTAGAAAAAATATTCAAAAAAATATGAAAAAGTATTTACAAACATATGTTTATGTGATAATATGATAAATGAATTCATACACAAAAGGAGGATGTAATATTATAGATATTACATAAATAAAAATGATATATAATTTAAAAGGAACTGTAGAATTAAAAAAGGAAAGTTTTATCATTATTGATGTAAATGGAATTGGATATAAGGTATTTATGCCAGAAACATCACTTCAAAATATAGAATTAAATAAAAACATCAAAGTTTATACATATATGAGAGTAAGCGAAGATGAAATAAATTTATATGGATTTTTTACAAATGAAGAATTGGCAATGTTTGAGCTATTAATTAGCGTTGGAGGAATCGGCTCTAAATCTGCACTAAAAATATTATCTAATATAACTCCTTCTAAATTTGCTCTTGCTGTTGTGTCCAATGATGTAGGAAGCTTAAAAAAGCTTCCAGGAATAGGGGCTAAAACTGCTCAAAGGATTATTTTGGAACTAAAAGATAAAATGAAAACAGAACAAGCAATAGACGAAACTGTATCACAACCAAATTTTGCAATAGAAGGAAATGCGAAAGACGCATTGGAGGCTTTACAAGTCTTAGGATACCAGAGAAAAGATGTAGAAGAAGTACTACAAAAAGTAGATACAAAAGATCTATCTGTAGAAGATATAATCAAACTTGGACTTAAAAATTTGTCATAAGATAATACCGAATTATTAAAAACATTATGAAAAGTTAAAGTGAGGCTACGAAAACAAAAGATTAGGTAAAGCAATTAAAAAGAGAACTTTAGGAAAATACTAATTAAGAAATAAAAATATCTATAATGGAAAGAAAGTGAAAAAATGGATTTAAGTACACCACTAGCATATAGAATGATGCCTAAAACATTAGACGATTATGTAGGACAAGAGCATATTCTCGGAGAAGACAAAATATTATACCGTACAATAAAAGCAGATAGGCTTTCTAGTATAATTTTGTGGGGACCTCCAGGATGTGGCAAAACTTCATTAGCCAAGGTAATCAGCAATACAACAAAATACAAGTTTATGAAACTTAATGCTGTAACTTCTGGAGTAGGAGATATAAAAGATGCAATACAAAGTGCAGAAAATACACTCATGAACCCAAGCGGAAAGTGTATATTATTTATTGATGAGATTCATAGATTTAATAAGCTACAACAAGATGCACTTTTACCATATGTAGAAAACGGCACAGTTATACTAATTGGAGCAACTACTGAAAATCCATATTTTGAAGTAAATAAGGCTTTGATTTCAAGAAGCATGGTATTTCAGCTACATCCATTAACTGAGGAAAATATATATACAGTATTAAAAAAATCATTGGAAAGAGAAGATGGACTTAAAAGTTTTAACATCAAAATTACAGATGATATATTAAGAAAATTTGCAATTACATCAAATGGTGATGTAAGAACTGCATTAAATAATCTAGAGGTAGCAGTATTAACAACACCACCGGATAAAGATGGATTTATAAATATTACTCCAGAGGTCGCTAAAGAGTGCGTTCAAACTAGAAAAGCAGTATTTGATAAAGACGGAGACTCTCATTATGACAATATAAGTGCATTTATAAAATCAATGAGAGGATCAGACCCGGACGCAACAGTTTTTTATTTAGCAAGAGCATTAAATGCAGGCGAAGATCCAATGTTTTTAGCAAGAAGGATAGTAATTTCAGCAGCTGAGGACGTAGGATTGGGCAACCCTAACGCGTTAGTTGTAGCAAATGCAGCTATGCAAGCGGTTCATATGGTGGGCATGCCTGAGGCTAGAATAATATTAGCAGAAGCGGCAGTATATAATGCTAACTCAGTAAAATCCAATGCTTCATATATGGCAATTGACTCAGCTCTTGCAGACGTACAAAACAAGGATACAGGAACAATCCCAATGCATATAAGAAATGCTCCTGCAGAGGGTATGCTTAAAGAGGGATATTCTGTTGGATATAAGTATCCGCACGATTTCCCAGGACATTGGGTTGAGCAACAGTATTTGCCTGATAAAATGCTTGGAACCCAATATTACATACCAGATGAAAATGTTGATGTAAGCAATAAACAGAAAAAAGATGAAAAATAATTTTTAAATAAATATCTTTTGGATTAGCCAGAAGTATATACTAAAAAAGAAAGCTGGATTGAATTGAACTTTCCTTATTTAGACTTTTTATCTAACAATATGAGGCACTTCAAATCCAACTTTCTTTTTAACTCACGGAGCTTACTGTGGTAGACATATTTATTTAGTACAATTTAATAATAGAATGCACGACGCTCTCATCTTCACTTTTAATAACAATTGTATAAACATTATCTTGAACATACAAAAATGATTTAATTGTTTCACCATATTTTATTTCTTTTTTAAAAGCAATTTCAACATTATTAAGCTCTGGTCCTAAAAAAATTTCTTCAGGTAAAACTTCATACGCAAAATTTAAATAATTAAGATTATGAACGTGTTTATTAATATCAATATCAAATCTTCGTATTTTATATTTATCAGAAAAAGAATAATTAGTCTCAGGTACATCTAATTTAGGCAAATCTTCCATATTAAAAACAGCTTCATCTCTGAATTTATGATAAATCTCTTCTAAGTTGTTTGGAAGTTTTGCTATTTTACCTGATATCATATCCATTAAGCACCATTTTGAACTAGCTATAGCACACAACTCACCTTTTTCGTTATACATTTTAAAATCACGTAAAACATAAACTTTCTTTGTTTGTGGGCGACCCCAAGTTTTAACTGTAATTTTTTCTCCACCAGTTACTCTTTTTAAAACTTGCAATTTCCAATTAAGAATTATCCAAGTTTTATTTTCTAAAGCCAACTCCCTAAAAGAGTAGTGGCAATAGAAAGAGTGAAAGCCAGCTACAGTCTCCATAAAAGATAATACACTTCTATTAGTCAAAACATCATGTATCCCTGTTTGAGAAAATGATGTATAATAGGATTCTTCAAAAATACCATCTTCAAATTTCATAGCAAATTCCTTATATAATATATTTAGGTTTAAAATGGACTCCTATAAACAAAACGGATTATATCACATTTTGTATTAAAGTGGTACATTTATGGTAAAAAAATATTTTTTTACAAAAGTATTACAATTACATAACGTAAATGTAATATAAAATTACATAAAAAATCTTGATAATTATAAAATGTTATTGTATAGTATTAATATACGAGTACCTTAAAACAAAGGAGGAACAAATAATGGAAGAAAATGAAGAAGTAAAAGAATATTCAAAAGTTCCAGCGAAAGTAGACGCATGGTCTAGTTTTAAAAAGATAGCTCTTTATAATATAACAGTCGAATTAACACCACATCAACAAAAAGTATTTAAAGAAGTTAGTGATTTTTGGAATCAAGAAATATACTTAGATAATGGCAATGTACGTTTAAGACCAAGAGATTATATGGAAGACGTTGGACCAGAATTAAATGTAGAATTGTAAAATATTTTAAGTAAAAAAATTAAAGAAACAAGGATTTTTTTGCAGTTTTATTGCATAAGAAATCTTTGTTTTATTTTTTGTTTTATGACTTGAAAAATAAATATTTATGTAATAGAATAAGAGTGTCTAATAAAGGCAATAATTTTTATTAAGGAGGATATGAATTATGTCAATAAAAATTGGAATTAATGGATTTGGAAGAATAGGAAATTTAGCTTTTCAAGCTGCTTTAGAAAAAGAAGATGTGGATGTGGTAGCAATAAATGATCCATTTATTGCAGCAGACTACATGGCATATATGACCAAATTTGATACAGTACATGGTAGATTTAAAGGAGAAGTAAAAGGAGAAGGAAATACTCTAACTGTAAATGGTAAAGAAGTAAAAGTATATAATGAAATGGATCCACACAATGTTCCTTGGGGACAAGATGGAGTAGATTATGTTTTAGAGTGTTCAGGAGTATTTACAACTATGGAAAAAGCTCAAGCTCACTTAGACGCAGGAGCAAAAAAGGTTGTAATAAGTGCACCATCAAAGGATGCTCCAATGTTTGTTATGGGAGTAAACAATGAAACTTATGATCCATCAATGAACATAGTATCAAATGCATCTTGTACAACAAACTGTTTAGCACCACTTGCAAAAGTTATAAATGATAAATATGGTATAACAGATGGATTAATGACAACTGTACACTCAACAACTGCTACTCAAAAAACAGTTGATGGAGCTTCGAAAAAAGACTGGAGAGGTGGAAGAGCTGCAGCAGGAAACATAATACCTTCATCTACAGGGGCAGCTAAAGCTGTTGGAAAAGTTATACCAAGCTTAAATGGCAAATTAACAGGTATGGCATTTAGAGTACCAACATTAGATGTATCAGTAGTTGACTTAACATGTAATTTAGCTACACCAACAACTTACGAAGATATATGCAAGACTATGAAGGAAGCAGCAGAAGGACCAATGAAAGGTATAATAGAATATGTAGATGATGAAGTTGTATCATCAGATTTCATAAGTGATGAACATACATCTATATTTGATGCTAAAGCAGGAATACAATTAACAGACACTTTTGTTAAGTTAGTTGCATGGTATGATAATGAATGGGGATATGCTAATAAATTAGTAGACCTAGCTTGCTATATGGCTGAAAAAGATGGAAATAAATAAATTCTAAAATGTATAAAAGATAAAAAATAAAAAATAACTAATTATTAAACAAGTATGCAATTAGAAAAATTGTTGTTCATAAGAAAGGAGGCAGTATAATATTATTTAATATTATACAAAAAATTTTATGAATAAAAAAACAGTTAAAGACATAGATGTTTCAGGAAAAAAAGTTTTAGTTAGATGTGACTTCAATGTTCCACTTGACGAGAATAAAAATATAACTGATACGACTAGAATAGTAGCTGCTCTACCAACTATAAAATATTTATTAGAAAATAATGCAAAAGTTATACTTTGCTCTCATTTAGGAAGACCAAAAGGCGAATTTAATATGGAATATTCTTTAGCTCCTGTAGCTAAAGAACTTTCAAATCAATTGGGATTTGAAGTAAAACTTGCCAAGGATGTAACAGGAGAGGATGCACATAATTTAGCTAATAACTTAAAAGATGGAGAAGCTATTCTTTTGGAAAATGTTAGATTTGACCCAAGAGAAGAAAAAAATGATGATACTTTAAGTGAAGAATTTGCCTCATTAGCTGATATATACGTAAATGATGCTTTTGGAGCTTGTCATAGAGCGCATGCATCTACAGCAGGAGTGGCCAAATATTTACCATCAGCTTGTGGATTTCTAATGGAAAAAGAACTAAAAGTCTTGGGAGGAGCTTTAGATAATCCTAGAAGACCTTTTGTAGCAATATTGGGAGGCAAAAAAGTATCTGATAAAATAGGAGTTATAGACAGTCTCTTAGATAAAGTTGATACATTATTAATTGGAGGAGGTATGGCATATACTTTCTTTAAAGCACAAGGACGCAATGTTGGAAACTCAATTTGTGAAGAAGATAAATTAGATTTAGCACTAAGCTTATTAGAAAAAGCAAAACAAAAAGGAGTAAAACTTTTATTACCAGTTGACAATAATCTTGGCAAAGAATTTAGTAATGATACTGAAAGCATGATAGTAAAATCAACAGAAATCCCTGATGAATGGGAGGGCTTAGACATCGGTCCAGAAACTATAGAGTTATACAAAAAAGAATTGCAAAACGCAAAAACAGTTTTATGGAACGGACCAATTGGAGTATTTGAACTTGACAAGTTTGCAGTTGGAACAATGGAAATAGCTAAATTCCTAGCAAACTTAGATGATTGCACAACAATAATTGGCGGTGGAGATTCAGTAGCTGCTGTTGCAAAGGCTGGATTATCAGATAAAATGACACATATTTCAACAGGTGGAGGAGCATCATTAGAATTTATAGAAGGCAAAGCTCTACCAGGAATTGAATGTATTGAAAACAAAGACTAAAAGAAAATATTGAAGACAAAAACTTAAAAGAAAATTATTGAAGTAAAGAACTAAAAAAAATTAAAGTAAAGAAATGAAAATAACCCCAAACAATTGACATTAAAAGAAATGATGAAATTTCAAGTATAACTATAAAAATAATCTAATAAAAAATAGTGAGGAAAAAATGAGAAGAAAAGTAATCGCAGGAAACTGGAAAATGAATATGTTGCCTAATGAAGCAATGGAATTTGTAAATACTTTAGCACCACTTGTTAAAGACACAAAAAACGAAGTTATTATTTGTGTGCCATTTACAGATTTATTCTATACATTACTCACAGCCCAAGATACAAACATACATGTTGGTGCACAAAATATGCACTGGGAAGAATCAGGAGCATATACAGGAGAAGTTTCAGCAGATATGCTAAAATCAATTAATGTTGAATATGTTATAATAGGGCACTCAGAAAGAAGACAATACTTCAACGAGACTGATGAAACAGTTAATTTAAAAGTAAAAACTGCCTTGTCAAAAGGGTTGAAACCTATAGTATGTGTAGGTGAAACTTTGGAACAAAAGGAGCAAGGAAAAACAATAGAAGTCATTACTTCTCAAATTTCAAAAGCACTAGAAAACTTGACAGAACAAGATTTAAGTAATATAATAGTTGCCTATGAGCCAATTTGGGCTATAGGCACTGGAAAAACAGCGACATCTGACGATGCCAATAACAGCATAAAAGAGATTAGAAATGAAATAAAAAGTAAGTTTGGAACAGATGATGTAACAATACTTTATGGCGGAAGTGTAAAACCTGAAAACGCTAGGGAACTCTTTACAATGTCTGATATTGACGGAGGATTAGTTGGAGGTGCAAGCCTAAATGCACTCGAATTTAATAAAATTGTAAATTATTAAAAAATTTTTAGGCAAAAAGAAAGAAGGAAAAAATGAGTAAAGAACTGACAATGTTGGTTATATTAGACGGCTTTGGGAAAAATCCTGAGAAATTGGGAAATGCAATTGCTAATGCTAAAAAACCAAACATTGATGAACTAATGATGACTTGCCCTACTGCAGAAATCCATGCAAGTGGTAAAGCCGTAGGACTTCCAGAGGGACAAATGGGAAATTCAGAAGTAGGTCATACAAATATAGGTGCAGGAAGGATAGTATATCAAGAACTTACAAGAATTACAAAATCTATTGAAGATGGTGATTTTTTTAGCATACCAGAACTAGTAGATGCAATTGAAAGTTGTAAGAAAAAAGGAACAAAATTACACATTTTAGGGTTACTTTCTGATGGTGGTGTACATAGCCATGAAAGACATTTGTATGGTTTACTAGAACTAGCAAAACGTAGATCATTTGATGATGTATTTATCCATTGCTTTATGGATGGAAGAGATACATTGCCAGCTTCAGGAGAAGGATATATACAAAAACTAGAAGAAAAAATTGAAGAAAAAGGTGTTGGCAAAATTGCATCTATTTCAGGAAGATTCTATAGTATGGATAGAGATAAAAGATGGCAGAGAGTACAAAAAAGTTATGATGCTTTAGTATATGGTGAAGGTGAAAAAGCCCAATCTCCAATACAAGCCATAGAAAGTTCTTATCAAAAAGAGGTGTTTGATGAGTTTGTCGAGCCAACAGTCATATATAATGGAGAAAAGCCTGTTGCAACAATTGAAGATGGAGATTCTGTTATATTCTTTAATTTTAGACCAGATAGAGCAAGAGAAATTACAAGGGCATTAGTTGATCCAGATTTCAAAGAATTTAAAACAAAAAAACTTAAATTAAATTTTGTTTGTATGACACAATATGATGAAACAATGCCAAATGTAAAAGTAGCATTTAAGCCAGAAGTTCTAAAAAATACTTTTGGAGAATACATCAGTAAAAAAGGTTTAAAACAACTTAGAATAGCAGAAACTGAAAAGTATGCTCATGTAACATTTTTCTTTAATGGTGGAGAAGAAAAACAATATCCAGGCGAAGACAGAATTTTAATTCCTTCACCCAAAGTTGAAACATACGATTTAAAACCTGAAATGAGTGCTTATGAAGTTACTGATAAAGTAATTGAAGCAATTAACTCAGAAAAATATGATAGTATAATTTTGAACTTTGCAAATCCAGATATGGTAGGACATACAGGAAACCTAGAAGCTGCTGAAAAAGCTATAGAAGCAGTGGATGAGTGCGTTGGAAAAATAGTTAACGCATTATCTAAACATAATGGAAAAGCAATTATCACAGCAGACCACGGAAATGCAGAGCAAATGTTGGATTATAAGACAGGGGAGCCATTTACTTCACACACAACAAATCCAGTTCCTATTATTTTATATGGAATGGAAAATGTAAAAATAAAAGATGGAAAATTAGCAGATTTAGCTCCTACAATGTTGGATATGATGAACATTAGTAAACCACAAGAAATGACAGGAGAAAGCTTGCTTGTAAGAGAATAATTAAAGTTTGCTTATAATAATAAAAATTTATTAATGTTAATAAGAGAGGTATATATTTTGCAAACTGGAGTAAGAAAAGTATTTAAAGATATATATAATTCGATAACTAACTTAATACCAGAAAAATGGGAAAAAATTTGTTTATATGCGAGTTTCATAGAAAATTTAAAAGGGGAAATGTATTTTTACTATTTCCCTAAAAAATTGATTAAATCTAAGCCAGTAAATTGTTATGAAATAGCCAGTAAATTTGGCATAGATGAAAGTACATATAATGAAGAATTATCGAAATTATATACAAAAGTTAAGAGACTTAAACAATACGTAAAAACTCCATGGAGTAACACAACAATTATCATAGAAAAAAATCTTTTTACAATAGAATTTCATTATGATAATTTAAGAAGTTCTAAATATTCTGATGAACAAAGGCATATAATTTGGTGTTACAAATATTTAAATTTATCAATTGATAGTTTAAATAAAAAAGAGCAAAATCTCGTAAAATATTATAAAGAAGTAACAAATACTAAACCAATAATATTTGTTGAAGAAATCAAAAATTTAGAGTTAGAAGATATTAAAAACCAAATACTTAAAATATAAAAAAATACAAAATCTGAATATTGATGATATAGAAAAAATAAAAGCTGAATATTAATAATAAGAAAAGAAGAATAAAAAGCGAAAATTTAACGCATGAAAGGAGAACGAAGATGAATTATTCAAAAGAAGTAGAAAATATGTGTATTGTAAAAAAAGGTGTAGACCACGGACCAGCACCAATTCCTGAAGAAGGGAAATGGGTTAAAGCAAAAGAAATTAAGGATATATCAGGATTTACACATGGTATAGGTTGGTGTGCACCTCAACAAGGAGCTTGCAAACTTACACTTAATATAAAAGATGGAATAATAGAAGAAGCCTTAGTTGAAACTGTTGGATGCTCAGGTATGACACACTCAGCCGCTATGGCTGGTGAAATATTGGTTGGCAAAACTATATTAGAAGCACTAAACACTGACTTAGTATGTGATGCTATAAATACAGCAATGAGAGAATTATTTTTACAAATTGTATATGGAAGAAGCCAATCAGCTTTTTCAGAAGGTGGATTAGCAATAGGTGCAGGACTTGAAGATTTAGGAAAAGGACATAGAAGCCAAGTAGGAACAATTTATTCAAGCAAATTAAAAGGTCCTAGATACTTAGAACTTGCTGAAGGATATATAACAGAAGTAGGATTAGACAGTGACAATCAAATAATTGGTTACAAATATGTAAATCTAGGCAAAATGATGGACGGTATCAAAAAGGGAGTAGATCCTATGGAAGCTATTGAAAAAGCTTCTGGTACATATGGAAGATTTGATGAGGCAGTTAAGAAAATAGACCCAAGACAAGAGTAGTTAGGAAACAATTACAATTTTGGCGTTGTCAAACTTCATTTAAAATTTATTAACGTACAGAAAAGTACGCCCCATGAATTTTAAACTCGTTTTTCTAGTCAAAATTTAATTCTTTTCCAACAGGACTTGTCCCTTAGAAAAGAATGGTAATAAATAAAAAATTAGGAGGAATAAAAATGGCAGTTACATTTGAAAGTTATGAAAGAAGAATAAATCAAATAAAGCCAGTAATGGAAAAATATGATATCAAAGATTTTGAAGACGCATTAGAAATATGCAAACAAAAAGGATTTAATCCTTACGATATGGTAAAAGAAGTTCAACCAATTTGCTTCGAAAATGCTTGTTGGGCATATACTCTAGGAGCAGCAATAGCAATAAAAAAAGGTTGCACAAAAGCAGCAGACGCAGCCAAAGCAATAGGAGAGGGTTTACAAGCATTTTGTATACCAGGATCTGTAGCAGATGATAGAAAAGTTGGATTAGGACACGGAAATCTAGCATCAATGCTATTAAGTGAAGACACAAAATGTTTCGCATTTTTAGCAGGACACGAAAGTTTTGCAGCAGCAGAGGGAGCTATAGGAATTGCAAAATCAGCCAATAAAGTTAGAAAAGAGCCATTAAGAGTTATATTAAATGGACTTGGAAAAGACGCTGCACAGGTAATTTCAAGGATAAATGGTTTTACATATGTAAAAACAGAATTTGATTTCTTTACTGGCAAAGTCAGTGTAGTAGAAGAAATTGCTTATTCAAATGGAGAAAGATCAAAGGTTAGATGTTATGGAGCCAACGACGTAAGAGAGGGAGTGGCAATAATGCATTTAGAAGATGTTGATGTTTCAATTACTGGAAATTCAACAAATCCAACTAGATTTCAACATCCAGTAGCAGGTACATATAAAAAGGAAAGATTAGAACAAGGAAAAAAATATTTTTCAGTAGCAAGTGGTGGAGGAACAGGAAGAACACTTCATCCAGACAATATGGCTGCTGGACCAGCTTCTTATGGTATGACTGATACAATGGGCAGAATGCACTCAGATGCACAATTTGCAGGTTCATCATCAGTTCCAGCTCACGTTGAAATGATGGGATTAATAGGCATGGGAAACAACCCAATGGTTGGTGCAACTGTTCAAATAGCAGTAGCCGTAGAAGAAGCTATGAAATAGATATTTATAACGATTTTTACAAAATCATAAATTGATAAAAATCTATAAAAAATTACCCACTGCCCACAATTTGTCCACTAAAAAAATATTGCTCACATATTTTTGTGGGCAATTTTGTTATTATTTAACTATTGGTTGGGGTACTGTGATTCGAACACAGGAAATGTCGGAGTCAGAGTCCGATGCCTTACCGCTTGGCGATACCCCAATATAAGTAACTATTTTGTATTTTAACATAAATTTATTAATTTTACAAGAAAAAATAAAAATTTTTTAATTAGAACTGTTGACAAATAATGGAAAATATTGTATAAATATATTAACTTCTTTATTATAGTTATAAAAATAAATATGGGGGACAATGTTTGATAAGAACTCCATATTTATTTTTAATATATGCCGTATAATTATATGTTGAAAATTTAATAAATACATTATATAATTTAGCATATGCAAATAACATAATTAAGCAAAAAAACAAATGAATAAAAAGAAAAAAATAAATTAACAAATGAATAATAAAATAAAAAATGAATAAATTAATATAAGATAGTAAAAAAGGAGGACAAGACCATTTTTTATTTAGGATGTTTTGTAGGAATAATTTTAGGATCAAATTTAGCAGTTATGTTATATGCATGTATTTTAGTTGGAAAAAGAGGAGAACAAAATGAACAAAGTAGTGGAATTAACCAAGTCGCAGAAAGATGAGGACAAGCTTCTCATAGCTAAAACACTAGATAAAATAAAATTGGTAGAGGCTAGAAATAGATTTGAAAATACTGATTTTTTAGATTTATCTCAAAAGTATTTATTAGAAGATATTTTAAATAAAAGAAAAGTATCAAATTACAAGTTCTTTGGAGGCTTTGAACAAGCAGAAAGAACAATTCTTTTCTTATTTCCCGATACATATAGTAATGACAAAATATTTGGGCAAGTTATGTCTGTTATTAGAATAACACTCCCAAAAGAACTATGGAAAACTTTTGAACATGGGACTTATTTAGGTGCCTTAATGAAGTTGGGTGTTAAAAGAGAAAAAGTTGGTGATATTCTGGTAAGAGATGATGGTGCTGATATAGTTATTTTGTCTAGCATAGAAAAATTCGTATTAAATAATTTGACTGGGTTAAAAAGATTTCATAAATCTAAAGTTGAAAGTCTAGACATTAGTGAAATAAAATATGTAGAAAAACCAAAGCAAGTATTTAAGATAAATGTACCGTCAATGAGGTTAGATGCAATTGTGGGAGAACTAGCAAAAGTTTCTAGAAATGATGCAAATACATATATTGAACAGGAGAGGATATTTGTCAACTTCAAACAAGAATTAAGAAATTCAATACAAATTGAAGAAGGTACAATTATCACTATAAGAGGAAAAGGAAGATTTACTATAGCTAAAATTTTAGGAGAAACTAGAAGTAATAGAATTAATTTAGGAATCGAAAAGTGGTAGATTCTAAATGTATAAATTAAAGCATATTGGCAATAATTTCATTAAAACTATACAAACAGAAAGGATAGATTTTTATGAAAGAAATGCCAATAAAAAATATTGAAGGAATGCAAATTTTTGATTCCCGTGGAAACCCAACAGTACAAGTAGAAGTAACTCTTGAAGATGGAAGTACAGGAACCGCCATGGTTCCATCAGGAGCCTCAACAGGCACGTTTGAAGCGGTGGAATTAAGAGATGCAGATTTTCAAGAATACAATGGATATGGAGTAACTAGAGCAGTTGATAATGTCAATAAAAAAATTGCAAAGCAATTAATTGGAGAGAATGCATATAATCAAACAAAAGTTGATGAAAAAATGATTAAACTAGATGGAACAAGTAACAAGTCAAAGCTTGGTGCTAATGCGATTTTAGGAGTATCAATAGCGATAGCAAAGGCAGCAGCTAATAGCTTAAAGATTCCTCTTTATAGGTATATAGGTGGTATATCAGGAAACACTATTCCACTTCCAATGATGAACATTTTAAATGGAGGAAAACATTCAGGCAACAATCTAAATATACAAGAATTTATGATAGTACCTGTTGGTGCAGATGATTTTAGAGAATGCATGCAAATGTGTACAGAAATATATCAAGTCTTAAAAGAAATTTTAAAACAAAAAGATTTAGTAACCTCAGTCGGAGACGAGGGTGGTTTTGCACCTGATTTAGAAAGTGATGAAGAAGCAATCGAATTAATAATTGACGCTATTGAAATGGCAGGGTATAAAAAAGACAAAGATGTAAAAATAGCATTAGATGTTGCTAGTTCTGAAATGAGAGAAGCAGCAAAAAAGATTGAAAAAGAGGGATATTATTTTTGGAAATCCAGGGAATACAAAACCAAAGCTGAAATGATAGATTATATAGTTAGGTTAACAGAAAAATATCCGATAATGTCAGTAGAAGATGGACTAGGAGAAGAAGATTGGAAAGACTGGAAAGAGCTAACCAGTAGAATTGGCAAAAAAGTTGACTTGGTTGGTGATGATTTATTTGTTACAAACAGAAAAAGGCTAGAAAAGGGAATAAAAAATAAAGTCGCTAATGCAATATTAATTAAGCCTAACCAAATAGGCACTTTAACTGAAACATTAGAAACTATCAAATTAGCAAGAAAAAATGGTTATAAAACAATCATATCTCATAGGTCAGGTGAGACCGAAGATACCTTTATTGCAGACTTAGCAGTTGCAGTAAATGCTGAGCAAATAAAAATGGGTGCACCTTGTAGAAGTGAAAGAGTTGCAAAATATAATCGCATACTTAAAATCGAAAGAGAACTTGAAAAATAGCCATATTCATAGTATAATATATAAGGTTAATTTAAGAAAAATGTGGCAAACAAATAAAATTAGTATAAATGAAACAAATAAAATTAATTATAATTTTAATGAAGCAAATAAATACAATAGTAATTGAAAGGTAAATAAAAATGAAAGTTCACTTTATAAGCCTTGGATGTAAAACTAACCAATATGAAACAAATGCAATGGAACAAAGTTTTATAAATAATGGCTATGAATTAGTACCAAAAAATGAAAAAGCAGATATATATGTAATTAACACTTGCAGTGTAACAAATATAGCTGAAAGAAAATCTAGACAAATGTTACGAAGAGCTAAAGAAATTAATCCAGATGCAATAACTATTGCTTCTGGATGTTATGCGCAAGTAGCAAAAGAAGAAATTTCAAAAATCAAAGAAGTGGATTTAATCATCGGTGTTAACGAAAAAAATAACATTGTTGAAATTGTAGAAAATTACTTAAAAAATTCAAATAAAGAAAAAACAATTGTATCTGATGTTATGCATCATAATAAATACGATGAGTTTGGAACAACAACATACACAGAAGAAGCAAGGGCAGTTATAAAAGTGCAAGACGGATGTGATAGATTTTGCACATATTGTATTATTCCGTATGCAAGAGGAAAAGTTAGAAGTAGAAATCCAGAAAATATAATTAATGAAGTGAAGGAAATTTCAAAAAAAGGAATAAAAGAAGTTGTTTTAACTGGCATACATATAGCATCTTATGGAAAAGATTTTTCTGATGAGATGGTTAAAAGTTTTAGAAAAAAGTATGGCTATAGAGAAGAATTTATTGCATTTAATCCAAAGGATGATTTAGCTTCAGGTGGATTTAGATTGATAGAATTGCTAGAACAAATTAATAAAATAGATGAAATAAAAAGAATTCGATTAGGCTCAATTGAACCAAAATTAATTACCGAAGAATTTGTAAATAGATTAGCAAAATTAGATAAAATATGTAATCATTTTCATCTTTCTTTGCAAAGTGGATGTGATGAAACATTAAAAAGAATGAATAGAAGATATACTACATCTGAATTCGAAAATATATGCAATTTACTTAGAAATAATTTTGAAGACGTGGCTCTAACTACTGACATAATTGTTGGATTTCCACGGAGAAACTGATGAAGAATTTCAAAAGACATATAAATTTTTAGAAAAAATAAAATTCTATAAGATGCACGTTTTTAAATATTCTCCAAAAAAAGGAACAGTTGCTGAAAAAATGGAAAAACAGATAGATGGAAGTGTAAAAGAATCGAGGAGTCAAAAGCTAATAGAGCTATCAAATAAAAATGAAATTGAATTTAATAAGCAATACATAGGAAAACGTGTAGAGGTCTTATTTGAAGAAAAAGATGGTGATGGTTATTTTAAAGGTCATACTTCAAATTATATTTTAGTCAAAGTTAAAACAAATGACAATTTGGAAAACCAGCTAATTCCAGTTGAAATTTATGATGTAGACGAGTTAAGTTTAATTGGAAAACTAGATTAAAAAGGAGTGCATTATGCCAAGAACAAAGTTAAATGACAGAGTATTACCTACATATACAAAAGGTGAAGAAATATTCAATATGGTTACTCATATTGTAGGAGGATCATTAGGTATTATTGGTATGATAGTCTGTTTAGTAATATCAATAATCCACAAAAATCCTTATGCAATAGTTGGCAGTATAATTTATGGAATATCCATGATATTTTTATATACAATGTCAAGTATATATCATGGGCTAAGTCCAAAATTAAAGGCCAAAAAAGTAATGCAAATATTGGATCATTGCACTATATATGTTTTAATTTTTGGAACATATACACCAATTCTTTTAAACCCAATAAGACTTGTAGATCCAACTGCCAGTTGGATTATGCTTGCTATTGTTTGGGGCTTAGGCATTTTAGGAATAGTATTAAATGCAATTGATTTAAAACAATTTAAAGTATTTTCAATGATATGTTATTTAGTCATGGGATGGCTTATAATTTTTAGGATGGATTTACTGATTAGAGCAATTGGAATTACAGGAACAATGCTTATTTTAGCAGGTGGCATAGTATATACTTTAGGAACTATACTTTATGGAATAGGTAGGTCAAAAAAATATATGCACTCTATGTTTCACCTTTGCGTAGTTGTGGCTACTCTTTTGCAATTACTAGCAATTATTTTGTATGTGGTTTAATGTAATTTGCTTGTTTCGCCCTGCGCTAACGCTTCGGTTGGCAGCTAAGCTCGGCTTATTCAAAAATAACTATTTTCATGTATTTACAGAAAACCAATAAATGTGATATAATCTTATTATTCAATAAATAAAAATAGTGTACAATAATCTATGAATATTAGATTATGAATAAATAATAAAGCTGAGAGGAAAATTAAATGAAAGCAATTGAGATAAGAAATAAATATTTAGAGTTTTTTAAAAATCATAATCATAAAATAATACCAAGTGCGCCACTGATTCCGGAAAATGATCCATCAGTATTGTTTACAACAGCAGGTATGCAACCTTTGGTTCCATATTTTTTGGGTCAAAAACATCCAGTAGGAAACAGGCTTGTAGATTATCAAAAGTGCTTGCGTACCAATGATATAGATGAAGTTGGCGATAATCGTCATTTGACATTTTTCGAAATGCTTGGAAATTGGTCACTAGGCGATTACTTTAGAGAAGAATCAATAGCAATGAGTTATGAATTTTTGACTAAAGTTCTAGAAATACCAAACGAAAAAATAAGTGTTACTTGTTTTGCTGGTGATGAGGATTGCCCTAGAGATAATTTAACTGCTGAGTGTTGGAAAAAAGCTGGTATTCCTGAAGAAAGAATATATTTTTATGGAAAAGAAGATAACTGGTGGATAGCAGGAGAAGAGGGACCTTGCGGACCTGATACAGAGATGTTTTATGATACTGGCAAAGAACCTTGCTCACCAGACTGTCAACCATCTTGTGGCTGTGGTAAATATGTTGAAATATGGAACAATGTATTTATGGAATATCTAAAAAAAGATGGTAAATATACAAAATTACAACAGCACAATGTAGACACTGGACTTGGATTGGAAAGAATGACAATGCTTCTTGAGGGAAAGGAAACGCCTTTTGACACAGAAATTTTTAAACCAATTATGGATAAGCTACAACAATTATCAAAAAAAGATGATTTGGCAAGCAGAAGAATAGTAGCAGAGCATTTAAGAGCATGTATAATGATAGTTTGCGATGGTGGTAGACCAAGCAATATAGATAGGGGTTATATATTAAGAAGATTAATTCGTAGAATGACAAGGCAAATGAATAAACTTGAAATAGATTTAAATGAGTTAGGCGAATTAATTGAATTAAATATAGAAACATTAAAAGAATTGTACCCAGAATTAGTTGATAAAAAGGCAACTATAAAAGAAGTAATTATTCAAGAAAAAGATAAGTTTATGAAAACTCTAGTCCGTGGTGAAAGAGAATTTATGAAAGTCATAAATAAAATTAAAGCACAAGGAAAAAATACAATAGACGGAGAAGATATATTTAAGCTTTATGAAACTTATGGATTTCCACCTGAGGTTACTAAGGATTTGGCAGAGGAAAACGGCTTAGAAGTTAATATGGATGAAGTGGATAAATTGTTTAAAGAACATCAAAATAAATCTCGACTTGGAAGTGAACAAAAATTTAAAGGTGGTTTAGCAGGAACTGGTGAAAAGGAAATAAAATATCACACAGCAACACACCTTTTAAATGCCGCTCTTAAGCAAGTTATAAACAATAATGTACATCAAAAAGGTTCTAACATTACTGAAGAAAGAATGAGATTTGACTTTAGCTGTGACCATAAGCTAACTGATGAAGAAAAAGCAAAAGTAGAAGAATTGGTAAATAAATGGATTGGTGAAGACATAGATGTTACCGTAGAAACAATGAAAAAAGATGAAGCAATAAAGTCAGGCGCAGAGTGTATGTTCATCGAAAAATATCCTGACGAAGTTACAGTTTATTCTATTGGAGATGTGTCGAAAGAACTATGTGGTGGTCCTCACGTAAAACATACTGGAGAGTTAGGACATTTTAAAATAGTTAAAGAAGAAGCGTCATCAAGTGGTGTTAGAAGAATAAAGGCAATTTTAGAATAATCAAATAAAAAATTTTTAACTAATAAAGTAGATATATTAAATTATATATGTTATAATTAAAACGAAAGTATATAATCTTACATTCGAGAAAGAAAGGAGAAGACATTAGTCTTTATGACTAATAAAAGCTAATAAAAATGGAAGAAAAAAAATATAATAAAATTCTAACAGTTATATTAATAATTGTTGTTATTGCAATATGCATAATAATAGGTTTCTGGATATATGATGCCATTCATAGACATAATCTTAATGCAGGACTTAATGAAGCAGTAGATGAATTTGACAATCTTATAATAAATAATAATAACAATAATGAAAATCAAGTTGAAGATGAAAATATTGTAGGACTTGAAATAAATGTAAATGATATCCAAAATACTGGTACATCAGGAGGCGGCGGACGAGGTACTGTTGCGAGACAAACTTATAAAGGCTTTGCCGTAGTAGGAAAAATAGAGATACCAGCTATTAAAGTTAACTATCCAGTTTTAGATAGAGCAACGGATCCATCAATGAAGGTTTCAGTAGGTGTGTTATATGGTGTAGGGTTAAATAAAGTTGGTAACACAGTAATTGCCGGACACAATTATAGAAATGGAACATTTTTCTCAAAAAATAAAAATCTAAAAAATGGAGATCTAATATATATAACTGATTTAAACGGAACAAGAATAAAATATACAATTTACAATATATATCACACTTCATCAAGTGATTTTGATTATGCGGCTAGAGATACGGCTGGAAAGAGAGAAGTGTCACTTACAACATGTACTGATGATGTAAATGCTAGACTTGTAATTTGGGCAAAGGAAGACTAAACAAATTCAAGATAACTAAAAGTGTATAAAGCATTAACAAAAAAGGTAATATACATTTGCAAAGAAAAACGTCAAATGAAAAGACTTTAAAGAAAAATACAAAATTTCAAGATGATAGTTGACAATATTATAAAAATGGGGTAAAATAAATATTGTGCATTAGCACAAAAATGGTGGATTTAGCGTAGCTGGTTAACGCGCCAGTTTGTGGCACTGGAGACCATGGGTTCGAGTCCCATATTCCACCCCATTATATATTGGGCTGTAGCCAAGTGGTAAGGCACATGACTTTGACTCATGCATGCGCTAGTTCGAATCTAGCCAGCCCAACCAAGTAAAAAACATACAATGATTGAAATATCAATATTTGTGCGACTTATTTTTAAGGAGCAAAAATATTGATTTTTTAAGATTTTGTTGTTATAATTTATTAAAAATAACAAGGAGAAATGTAAAATGTATAATTTCAGAGAAATAGAACAAAAATGGCAGAACTATTGGAAAGAAAACGATACATTTAAAGTGGATGTATGGGACTTTTCAAAGCCTAAGTATTATGCACTAGATATGTTTCCATATCCATCTGGCGTAGGTCTTCATGCAGGCCATCCTGAAGGTTATACTGCAACAGATATAATGTCACGTATGAAGAGAATGCAAGGATATAACGTTCTTCATCCAATAGGATACGATTCTTTTGGACTACCAGCTGAACAGTACGCAATACAAACAGGAAATCATCCAGCAGAATTTACACAAAAAAATATTGCAACATTTCAAGGTCAATTAGAAAGACTAGGATTTTCATATGATTGGAATAGAGTAATATCTACTAGTGATCCTAGCTATTATAAATGGACTCAATGGATATTTAAGAAATTATATGAGGCTGGACTGGCTAAACAAATTGATATGCCAGTTAATTGGTGTGAGGAATTAGGTACTGTTTTGGCAAATGACGAAGTCATAGACGGTAAGAGTGAAAGAGGCGGATATCCTGTAGTACGTAAGAATATGAAGCAATGGATTATAGATATGCCTGCATATGCTGAAAAACTATTAAATGGATTAGATGAACTTGATTGGCCAGAATCTACCAAAGAGATGCAAAGAAATTGGATTGGGAAATCTGAAGGCGTAGAAGTTGAGTTTAAAATCAAAGATGGTGGCAAATTCTCAATATTTACTACATGTATAGAGACTATATATGGTATCACATTTATGGTGTTGGCACCTGAAAATGAATTAGTAGATGAATTAAAAGATAGAATAAAAAACTGGGATGAAGTTGTGCAATATAGAGAAGAAACTGCAAAAAAATCTGATTTTGACAGAACAGAACTTAATAAAACAAAAAGTGGTGTTAAATTGGAAGGAATATTAGCAATTAATCCTATTAATGGAAAAGAAGTGCCAATATTTCTAGGAGATTTTGTTTTGGGTGGTTATGGCACTGGAGCTGTTATGGCGGTTCCAAGCCATGACCAAAGAGATTTTGAATATGCACAAAAATATAATTTGCCTATGATTCAAGTAATAGATGGTCGAGATACTACAGAATGTGCTTTTGAAAAACAAGATTATTTAAATAATAATTGCAAATTAATTAATAGTGAAGAATTTACAGGATTAGTTGTTGAAGAAGCCAAGGAAGCTATTACAGAAAAATTAGTTAAAATGGGATGTGGCAAAAAGACAAATAATTACCATATTAGAGAATGGATTTTTGCACGTCAAAGATTTTGGGGAGAACCTATTCCAATTGTTCATTTAGAAAATGGAGAAGATATAGTCCTTAAGGATGAAGAATTACCATTAATACTTCCAATGATGGATGACTATAAAGGAAAAAATGGTAAGGCACCTTTAGAAAATGCTATTGAATGGAAAAATGTTGAGATAAATGGTGTGAAAGGTGTTAGAGAAACATCTACAATGCCAGGCTCTGCTGGATCAAGTTGGTATTTCCTAAGATATTTAGATCCTAATAATGATAAGATGTTTGCTGATCCAAAATTAATAAAACATTGGATGCCTGTAGATTTATACATAGGCGGTCCAGAACATGCAGTTGGACATTTACTATATTCTAGAATGTGGAATAACTTTTTATTTGATCAAGGATTGGTCAGTGTAAAAGAGCCATTTAAGAAATTAGTACATCAAGGTATGATATTGGGCTCAAATGGTATAAAGATGGGCAAACGTTTTCCAAAATACGTTGTAAATCCAGATGATATAGTAAAGCAATATGGTGCAGATACTCTTAGAATGTATGAAATGTTTATGGGCCCACTTGAGGCTGACAAACCATGGAATGACGAGGCAGTTAGAGGTATAAAAAGATTCTTAGAGCGTGTTTGGAGATTATATCATGAAGAAAAAAGAGAATATAAAGACAATTCGAATTTAGATAAAATTTATAATCAAACAGTAAAAAAAGTGACAGAAGATTATGAAAAATTGAATTTTAACACTGCAATCTCGCAAATGATGATATTTGTAAATGCAGTATATAAAGAGGACTCATGGAATTTGGAATATGCTAAAAACTTTATTAAATTAATGAATCCAATTGTTCCACATATCACAGAAGAAATATGGAGAGAAGTATTTAATAATAAAGAAACAATTGCATATGAACCTTGGCCAACATATGATGAATCAAAATTAGAAGGTGATACATATGAAATGGTAGTACAAGTCAATGGAGTATTGAGAGGAAAAGTACAGGTTCCGGTTTCATATACAGAAAGCGAAATGAAAAAAGCAGCAAAAGAAATTGAAAATGTAAAAGCGAAAATAGAAGGAAAAACTATAGTAAAGGAAATAGTTGTACCTAAGAAATTAATTAACATAGTTGTTAAATAATTTTAAAAGTATAGAAAAAAGACGACAAGATAATACTTTTTAATAAAAATTGTTCAAGTGAAAAAGTAAATGCAATTTTGTAATTAAATAAAAATAATTAGCATTTCCATAAAGTACTAGCTTTTTAGAATTTTTTATGATATAATTGTGTTAGACCAATTTTCAAACCAATTTTTTTCAAAGGAGGATTTCACTTGAAACGGAAACTAATTAGACTCTCGGGGTACCTTATCATGTTTGGCTCCATTGTTATTGGAATTGGATTGATGGGGTGGGTATTTGGAGTAGGACCAATCAACGAAATATCTAAAATTAGCAACACGATGGTAGGAGCTGAAAAGTCATGGAAAATCTTCTGCCAAGTTATCAAGATGTTTTTCGGGATTCCCTATTCTTTTGCTGGGATGATAATTATTTATCGAACTGGACTTAAAATCACTAAAAGGTACAGGTAAAAATTGGTGGTTAAAAGGTAATTTACCTTTTGAGGTGCAATCTTCTACAGATTGCACCATTTTCATATTAATTGTGAAATTATCAATTGACTTTTATAGGGTTTCATATTAAAATATATAGGTACGAAAAAAGTAAAAAATAAAGAATTATACAAAATACATAGAATTAAATTTTTCAGTTTTATGTAAGGTTTGTGTTTAAGCAAGAAAGGGATGAAATTTTAATGAATACAACAAAATACTATTTTACATCAGAAGCTGTGTCAATAGGACATCCAGACCATGTTTGCGATATGATTTCTGATAGTATATTGGACGAATGTTTAAAACAAGATAAATATTCAAGAGTAGCTTGTGAGACAATGGCAAAGAATGATGTCGTAATTTTAGCAGGAGAAATTACGACCAATGCACAAATAGATGTAGATAATATAGTAAAAAGAACGATTAAAAGAATAGGTTATACATATACTCCAAAAGTAATAAATTTACTTAGCAAGCAGTCGCCTGATATAGCTCAAGGCGTTGACGTAGGAGGAGCTGGTGACCAAGGTATAATGTTTGGATATGCAAATTCCGAAACTTCAGAATATATGCCACTTGCTATTACTATGGCACATAAGTTAATAATGTTAGCAACAGAATATCGTCAGAACGGAAAATTTAAATTTGCTAAGCCAGATATGAAGTCACAGGTAACCTTAGAATATGAAAATGGCAAAGCTACAAGAGTTGATACAATGCTAATGTCTATCCAACATGATGAAAATTTTGATGAAAACGAATTTAAGGATTTCATAAAAAATGAAATAATGGTAAAAGTTGCAAAAGAGTATAATTTGAACACAGATTTCAAAGTATTGATTAATCCTACTGGAAAATTTGTAATTGGTGGACCAGAAGGCGATGCGGGTCTTACAGGAAGAAAAATAATTGTAGATACCTATGGTGGATATGCTCCACATGGAGGTGGTGCTTTTTCTGGAAAAGACCCAACAAAGGTTGATAGAAGTGCAGCTTATATGGCAAGATATTTAGCGAAAAATATTGTAGCCTCAGGAATCGCAGAAGAGTGCCTATTGCAACTATCTTATGCTATTGGTGTTCCAGAGCCAATTTCAATTTTTATAAATTGCAAAGATACTAACAAAGTAGAAACAGATAAAATTATAAAAGCTATTTATGATAATTTTGATTTGTCACCAAAAGGAATAATTGATAAGCTTAAATTAAGAAACCCAATTTATAGTGAAACATGCAATGGTGGACATTTTGGAAGAAGATATTTAGATAAAGATAAGACAATAGAATGCACTTGGGAACAGCTAGATAGTGCAAATATTTTTAAAAGGCTACTGGACTAATTTATAAATTAACAAAGAGCAAGGATTTTCTAATTATAATATAGAAAATCTTTGCTTTTTGCATTTGAGTATATAGAACTTATACAAACTGTTCTATATACTCATTTATTAAAAAGTGAATAAGAAATTTAATATTTGAAAATGTATTTATTTAATTTTAGCAAAAACCTTTGTTTCCACCGCAGCAGCATAACAATAGAAGTATTATTATTATGCAGAAGCAATCATTATCTTTTCCACATCCTTGCATTAAATAGGCCTCCTTTCCTAAAAAAGTCTTTACATGCAAATTATCAATTAATTTGATAATTAGTTACCACAGCAAGGTGGTGTTGGCATACAGCCACAGTCATTATCTCTACCGCCACATCCACAGCAGCATAGTAATACAATTAGGATAATGAACCATAACATATCACCGTTACAACAACCTCTCATTTTAATACCTCCTATCAAGATTTGAAATCTTTAGTATGGTATATATTATTCATAATAAAATAATTTGGTTACGAATACTGTACAAAAATATTTTGAAATGATATAATTTATTTGAATTTTGAAAGTGAGGAACAAATAATGGGTAAAATTGTTTTGTTAGACGATTTAACAATTAATCAAATAGCTGCTGGAGAAGTTATTGAAAGACCTGCGTCTGCTGTAAAAGAGCTAGTTGAGAACTCAGTTGATAGCGGCGCTAAAAATATTACTGTTGATGTAAAAAATGGTGGTATTTCTTATATTAGAGTAATAGATGACGGTAGCGGTATAATGCCTGATGATATGGAAATTGCTTTTGAAAGACATGCTACAAGTAAGATAAGAAAAGCTGACGATTTAGCAACTGTTAAGTCAATGGGGTTTAGAGGCGAGGCATTGGCAAGCATAGCAGCTATATCAAAAGTTGAATTAGTTTCAAAAACAGTAGATAGTGATCTAGGATATAAAGTTGTAGTAGAAGGTGGAGATATAGTAGACAAGCACGAAGAAGGAGCGTCAAAGGGTACAAGCATTACAGTAAAAGACCTATTTTATAATACACCTGTTAGATATAAATTTTTGAGAAAAGACTTCACGGAACTTGGTTATATAGAAGATGCTATTACAAGGATAGCTTTGGCTAATCCAGGTATAGCAATTAAATTAATAAATTCAGGAAAGACAATAATACAAACTAATGGAAGCGGAAAAATAGAGGATACTATTTATGCAATATTTGGAAAAGAAATAGTAGAAAATATTTTGCCAGTTGATTATACATATGAAGATATGCATATTACTGGTGTTATTGGCAAGCCAATAATTTCACGCTCTAATAGGACAAACCAATTATTTTTTGTTAACAACAGATACATAAAAGATAAAACTCTTACAAGTGCTGCTGAGCAAGGCTTTAAAGGGCTGGTTACAATTGGAAAACACGGATTTCTAATTTTAAATATTGATATGGACATGAAAAAAGTTGATGTTAACGTGCATCCAACTAAACTAGAAGTTAGATTTGAAGAAGAAGGAAAAGTTTTTAAAGCAGTATATCACGCAATTAAAGAGACTTTATTAAAAGGCGACTTGGTATCAGATACTGAAAAAGATTATAGTGATTTAACACCAAATGATATTTTAAAAGAGGTAAAAAATAAGGATAGAGTTGAAGCATGGGGATTAAATAAAACGTTCCAAAATTCTATGCAAGAAGAAAAGAGTAGTGTAGATAATGGACCAAAGTTTAGTGACTTCAAAAATACAATAAAAGGACTTGATGAGGAAACTAGAACAAAGTTTGTGCAGGAAATTGCCAAAGCAACAACACCAGAAGAAATAACAAAAGGATTAAATAGTTTTACTGCTTTTATGCTAGAAAGAGATAAAAACAATACGAGTCAGGAAAGTGAGCAAAAAGAGAAGAAGGAAGAAAGTGTGGCGCCAAGCTTAAGAGAAGAAGCAAATTTAAATGAAGAAGCCAAACTTGACACAGGAGTGAAATCTGAGGAAGACGTTAAAACCAAAGAAACCCAAGGTAATGAAGAAGTTAAGGCTGAGACAGACAAAGAATTAAATGAAGAAACAAAACCAAACGTAGAATTAAAGACAGGACAAAATGAGAATGCCAAAGACAATCGAGAAAAGAAGGAAGAGGAAAGCAAAGAACTTAAAGTGGACGGAGGGGTTAATCCAGAACAAGGTGAGGAAATCAAGACAGCACTAAGCGAAGAAGAAAAGCCTAGTGAAGACAACAAGATAGAGCCAATTGATGAAGTCAAAGCTAACGAAGATGAAAAGACAGCAAATGATGTAGAAACAGAAAAAGCAGAGCAAGTAGAAGAACACGAAGAAATCTCTTTTGAAGAGATGTACAAAAAATTATTTGGCAGAAATATTGAAGAAGCACAAAAACAATATAAAGAAAAAATTGCTGAAGAAGAAGATAAGTATCCAATATCTCCAATTAAAGATAATGAAATCTCAATGTTTGAATCAGATGATAGTGAAAATAAAATGCCATATAAATTCATAGGAATTGCATTTAACACATATATTATTTTGAGTATCAACAATGATTTATACATATTAGACCAACACGCAGCACATGAAAGAATTATGTATGAAAAAGTAAAGAAAAACTATTATGAAGATAAAGAAAAAGATTCTCAGCTAATGCTTTTGCCAGATATAATTAATTTAAACAATAAAGAAATGGGCATATTTAGAGATAACAAAACACTATTTGAAAAAGCCGGATTTATGGTTGAAGAATTTGGGGACAACACAATTAAATTAACAGGAGTGCCTGAATTTTGTATGGATTATGACACTAAGGAAATATTCTTGGAAACATTGGACGAAATAAATACTGTTGCTAGAACAGCTAAGCAAGAATTAGAAGACAAATTCTTAGCAACAGTGGCTTGCAAGGCAGCAGTAAAAGCACATATGGCACTTACAAAAGAAGAAGTAGATAATTTAATGCAAGAATTATTAAAACTTCCAAATCCATTTAGTTGTCCTCACGGAAGACCAACTGTAATTAAAATGTCTAAAAATGATATAGAAAAGAAATTTTCTAGAAGATAATACCAATATAAAGTTTGTATATTTCTAAAATTCAACAATTCAACAATTCATAATTAAAATAATGGAACAAGGAGTTAAAATTTAAATGTTAAACATTATAATTATTTTAATAACAATTTTAAGTATAATTTCTATAATTATTTTATTAAAGTTGCTAAATGGGACTGATATTATTTTCAAAATTATAACAACAATTGTGATGATAATAGTTAATTTAGTATTAGCAAATATTATTTATTCAATAGGACAACCAGGTAACATAATGGAAGAAGTATCTAATGTTATGAAGCCAATGATTATTTTTACACTATTTCCAATTAATATGATTTTGATGGCTTGCCCTTTGGCTATGCAAATTAATAAATGGAAGTTAGAAGATATAGATCAAAGGCAATTTAGAACTAGAATAATTATATGTTTAATCATAGATATTGTTTTATTAATTATTGAATTTATAAATATAAAAAGGTATATATCACAGTATTTTTAAATTGATAAGATGGAGGCTGTAATTAATGAGTAAGCCAACTATAATAGTAATATGCGGACCAACTGCGTCTGGTAAAACATCGCTTGGCATTGAAGTGGCTAATAGACTAAATGGAGAGATTATATCGTGCGATTCAATGCAAATATATAAAGATATGAATATTGGGACTGCCAAACCAACAGATGAAGAACAAAAAATGGCTAAACATCATTTAATAGATTTTGTTTCACCAGATAAAAGGTACACTGTAGCTGACTTTAAATCTGATGCAACAAAAGCTATTGAAGATATTTTGTCAAGAGGAAAAACTCCTATACTTGTCGGCGGAACAGGACTATATATTAATTCATTAATATATAACATTGAATATAAAGAAGAAAAAAATGATTTAGAATATAGAAATAAATTAGAAAAAATAGATTTGCCAGAACTATATGAAATGGCACTAAAAATTGATAAAGAGGCTATGCAAAAAATTAGCCCAAATGATAGAAAAAGAATCTCGAGAATACTTGAAATATATCATACTACTGGAAAAACAAAAACAGAACTTGAAAAAGAATCAAGGAAAGAGTTAAAATATGATTATAAAATATTTGTTTTAAGTATGGACAGGGATATTTTATATGATAGAATAAACAAAAGAGTTGACATTATGATCAAACAAGGGCTAATAGATGAAGTAAAAGAACTTGTGGGAAAATATCAAGAATTCCCAACTGCTATGCAGGGATTAGGATATAAAGAAGTAGTCCAATATTTAAATAATGAATTAACAAAAGAAGAAATGATAGAAAAAATCAAGCAAGAAAGTAGAAGATACGCTAAAAGACAACTTACTTGGTTTAGGTCATACAAAAACGCAATATGGCTTGATGGTATTAAAAATACAAAAGAAGAAAATGCTAATACAATTTTGGAGGAAATAAGTGAAAGAAAATAATGCAGAGCAACTAAAGAATAGAAAGAAAAGACTTAATAAAATGAAAGTTTTATTAGGTTTTAGCGTGCTACTTATAGTTGCAATTTATGCAATAATTTCAATTATAAAATTAATACAAAATCCGACTAAAACAGTAATTGTAAAAGAAGGAAAAATATCTAAAGAAGAAACTGATACAGGCTATATAATTAGAGATGAAACAATAGTAAAAGGTGAAAATTACAAAAATGGTATGGAACAAATTATTGATGAAGGCAAGAGAGTAGCCAAAGGGGAATCAATATTTAGATATTATTCAAGTGGAGAAAATAATCTTAAAGAAAAGATAAAAACATTAGATATAAAAATTCAAGAAGCTATGGAAAATAATCATGATGATATGCTTTCATCAGATACTAAATTGTTAGATAATCAAATCACCGAAAAACTAAGTAATATCAACAAATTAAACAGTATTCAATCAATACAAGAAACTAAAAAGGAAATTAGTAACTATGTTACAAAAAAAGCAAAAATAGCAGGGGATTTAAGCCCATCAGGTTCTTATCTAAAAAAGTTAATAGATGAAAGAAGTCAGTATGAAAATGAACTAAACTCTGGTGCTGAGTATGTAACAGCACCATTAAGTGGTTTAGTTTCTTATAGGGTAGATGGTTTAGAGGAAGTTTTAAAAACAGATAATTTTTCTAGTTATAATAAAGAATTTTTATCGAATTTAAATTTAAAAACTGGACAAATAGTGTCAACAAGTAGTGAAACAGGAAAGATTATAAATAATTTTATTTGCTACATAGCTTGTACGTCAAGAACTCCAGAAGCAAATGTAGCAGAAGTTGGAGACAGTCTCAAAATAACTCTTCCAAGTGGAAAGATAGTAGATGGCAAAATAGTTCAAATCAATAGAGATAATGATGTAGAAGTAACACTTGTCATAAGCTTTACAGAAGGCATAGATGAACTTATATTATATAGAAAAATAATATTTGACATAATATGGTGGGACAGCTCTGGATATAAAGTACCAAATTCAGCTATAATACACGAAAATAATCTAAATTATGTAATTAGAACTAGAGCAGGTTATTTAGAGAAAGTTCTTATAAAAGTAAAAAAAGAAGGTGAAGATTATTCAATAGTAAGTAATTACAGTACTTCTGAAATTAAAGATTTGGAAGTGGCTGAAAATGCGAAAACTTCACTAATGCTTTATGATGAATTAGTTATTGAACCTACCATTAACCAAATTGAAAATGTTAGTTAGGATATATATTCTTAATAAATAATGTTACAAAAAAGTTACAAATCGATTAAATAACAATTACATTTGAAAAAATGTATTGACAATAATTTAAAAAAGTTAGATACTAGAATTAGTCGTATAACGAATGAAAAAATAATAGGAGGTTATTTTTAGATGGCAAACGTAGTAAATAAGTTGTGGAATATGATAAACATGAACACAGCAGAAGATGAGGATTATGAAGAAGATTACGAAGAAGAAGCAGTTGAGGAAGATGAAGAAGAATCAAGAGGCTTTTTAGGTCTTGGAAGGAAGCAATCAAGTAAAGTTGTAACAATGCAACCACAAGCTAGGATGGTTATCATGCAACCAACTGAATTTGAACAAGCTGAAGAAGTGTGTGATTTATTGAAGGATAAAAAATCAATAATTATAAATTTAGAGTATGTAAACAAGGATGTAGCAAGGAGAATAATTGATGTTGTTAGTGGTGCTGTTCATGCACTAGAAGGACATATGCAAAAAATATCTAATTCAATTTTTGTTGTTGCTCCTTATAATTATGAAATTTCTTCAACAACTAAAGAAGAATCAAAAGGACCAGTATCTTGGTTAAAAGGAAATTCAAACAATTAATCTTAAGTAAAGAAACTTAGGACTTGTTTAGGGAGGAAATTATGATTACACCTTTAGAAATTGAAAACAAAAAATTCTCTAAAAAGACTTTAAATGGATATGACCCAGAAGAAGTAGATGAATTTTTAGATGATTTAACAAAAGATTATGAAAAGTTATATAAACAAGTTGCAGAAGAAAAAAAAGAAGTAGATGAATTAACAGAAAAACTAGCACATTACACTCAAATAGAATCAACTTTACAAAGTACATTGCTTCTAGCACAGTCAGCATCTGAAGAAGTAAAAAATGCTGCCCAAAAACAAGCTGAGCAAATAATCAAAGAATCTGAAATTAAAGCAAAAGAGGCTACAAAAGGTCTAGACAAAGAAATAACAGATAAAAAGAAAGAATTGGAAAGTGTAAAAAAGGACTTTGATGTATATAAAGCAAAGATGGAATCATTACTAATTTCACAACTAGAATTACTAAAAGAGATAAAAACAGATGATTAAAAATTACATTTTTGTAATAAAAATAAGAGATAAATGCAAAAAAATAGCATTTATCTCTTTATTTTATTAAAAAAGTATGATAAAATAACTGTATTACATATACGTTAAGGAATTATTACAATTTAATTTTGGCTATTGACAATTAGCAAAATAGGGATAAAATAGGATTATGAGAGTAATTAGTGGTAGCGCGAGAGGCAGTAGACTAAGTTCTATTGATAGTGAATTAACAAGACCAACTCTTGACAGAGTTAAAGAATCGTTGTTTAATATATTGCAAAATGCTATTAAAGATACGGTTGTTCTAGATTTATTTGCTGGAAGTGGAGCGTTAGGAATAGAAGCAATTAGTAGAGGCGCCAAAAAAGCATATTTCTGTGATAAAAATAAGCATGCAATAAATATGATAAAACAAAATTTAGAAAAAACTAAATTACTAGAAAAGTCAATTATATTTAATAAAGATTTTAAACAATGCTTAAATGAAATAAAAGAAAAAGTAGATATTATTTTCATAGATCCACCTTATAAGGATAATTTGTCAGTAGAAAGTGTAAAAATAATAATAGAAAAAGGCATTTTAAATAAAGATGGAATAATGATTATCGAAACAGATGAAATATGTAGAGACGAAAGAGGCTTAGAGAATTTAAAAAACATAAGAATAGTAGATAAGAGAAAATATGGAAGAGTAAATTTGATATTTATAAAAGAGGAGAACTGATATGGAAATCTTTACATTATTGGAATCATTAGAGGACTTAATAGAAAATAGCAAAAAAGTGCCTTTATCTGACAAATGTATTGTTAGCCAGGAAGAGATACTAGATTTGATTAAAGAAATTAGACTCAAGCTACCAGATGAATTAAAACAAGCAAAATGGGTAAAAGAAGAAAGAGAGAGAATCCTTGCAGAGGCTAAAAAAGAAGCTGATGACGTTGTTAAAGAGGCAGAAAATAGAATAATTTCAATGATAGATGAACACGAAATTACCAAAAAAGCCTATGAGCAAAAGAATCAAATAATGTCTGCAGCCAATGAAAATGCAAGACAAATTACTGGTGGCGCTAGAGATTATGCTGACGGAATACTAAAA
Organism: uncultured Clostridia bacterium; assembly: GCA_947624195.1. Lineage (GTDB taxonomy): Bacteria > Bacillota > Clostridia > TANB77 > CAG-508 > CAG-793. The sequence goes on along the minus strand of CANQJH010000006.1, from coordinate 19,178 downwards.
TCATTGTCTAAATCTTTAGAATCTGTACTTAAGGAAATAGATCAAAATAGAAAAGAACTTAAATAAAAAGAAAAAGGAGACTAAAAAAAAAACGCTTTTTTTAGTCTTCTTTTTGTTTATTAAAAGCACAATAGAAAAAAATTTTTCAAAATAATCAAATGATAAGTAGTTTTTTATTAAACAAGATAGGGATTATAATCAAGAGGAGGATTATGTTAAATGGAAACAAAGTACATATTTATAACAGGGGGAGTTGTATCAGGTCTTGGAAAAGGAATAACTGCAGCATCATTGGGAAGATTATTGAAAAATAGAGGATATAAGGTTGTTAATCAAAAATTAGATCCATATATAAATGTAGATCCAGGAACAATGAGTCCATACGAACATGGAGAAGTATTTGTAACAGATGATGGAGCAGAAACTGATTTGGATTTAGGACATTATGAGAGATTTACAGATGAAAGTTTAACAGCAAATTCAAGCATAACCAGTGGAAAAATATATAAAGAAGTTATAGAAAAAGAAAGAAGAGGAGATTATTTAGGCAAAACAGTACAAGTTATTCCTCATATTACTGATGCAATTAAAGAAAAAATATATAGCTTTGAAGAGTCAGGTGCAGACATTGTAATTACCGAAATAGGGGGAACTGTTGGAGACATTGAAAGTGGACCAATGATAGAGGCTATTAGACAAATAGGGCAAGAAAATGAAGACAATAGATGTGCTTTTGTTCATGTTACACTTTTACCATATATAAGTGGTTCTAATGAATTAAAATCAAAGCCAACACAACACTCTGTAAAGGAATTACAGTCACTTGGAATTAAAGCAGATATATTAGTAGCAAGAACAGATAAGCCTATACCAGAAAACATAAAGGAAAAGATTGCTTTATATTGTAATGTAAAAAAAGAAAATGTTATAGAAAATTCCACAGTAGATAATTTGTATGAGATTCCTCTTATGCTAGAACAAAACGGTTTAGCTGTAGCCATATGTAATAAGTTACAACTAAAGAATAATAAAGAGAAAAACAAAAACTGGATTAAAATGGTAAACAATATAAAAAAAATAAATGCCAGCAATGAAACTATTACAATAGGAATAGTAGGAAAGTACACCAAGCTGGAGGATTCATATCTATCAGTAGCTGAAAGCATTAAACATGGAGGATTTGCTAATAAAGTAAAAGTTTCAATAAAGTACATAGATAGTGAAGAACTTAAAACTAGAAACGTAAGAGGAAAATTAAGCAAATTGGATGGTGTCGTAATTCCTGGAGGATTTGGAAATAGAGGAATCTACGGTATGGTATTAACCGCAAAATACTGTAGGGAAAATAAAGTTCCTTTTTTGGGTATATGTTTAGGTATGCAAATAGCTGTTATAGAATTTGCAAAAAATGTCCTTAAATTAAGAAATGCTACATCTGAAGAATTTGATAAAGATTGCTTAAATCCAGTTATACATATTATGGCAGAGCAAGAAGATATTGATGAAAAAGGTGGAACGATGAGATTAGGAGCATATCCATGTTGCTTAAAATATGGAAGTTATGCACGTAGAATCTATGGACGAAACCTTATTTCAGAAAGACATAGACATAGATATGAATATAATAATAAATATAGAGAAAAAATGGAAAAAGCAGGACTTAAGATAGTAGGAACCTCGCCTGATAAAACCCTAGTAGAAATGGTAGAATTAAAAGATCACCCATTTTACATAGGAGGTCAATTCCATCCAGAATTTAAATCTAGACCTGATAGACCTGCACCACTTTTTGCCGAATTTGTAAAAAAAGCATATGAAAGAAGACATAGATAATTGACAAACTTGTAAGTAAAAAATTTACAATAAATTATAAAAGGATGAATAAAATATTGTGAAAATTATGTGAAAATGTTCAATTTCTATTGACATTTACCGTAAAAAGATATAAATTATTAGCAGTCGTTATAAGTGAGTGCTAATAATTTTTTTATTGCATAAATTATATAATGACAAACTAAGTATAAAAGGTAAAATTAAAAATAAGGAGGATAAATTATGTTAAAACCATTAAGTGACAGAGTCGTTGTAAAAATGGAGGAAGCAGAAGAAACTACTAAAAGTGGAATTATACTTTCAAGCGGAAGTAAAGAAAAACCACAAATAGCAGTAGTTGTTGAAGTTGGACCAGGTGAAATGATTGATGGTAAACTTTCGGCAATGTATGTAAAAAAAGGAGATAGAGTAGTACTAAATAAATATTCAGGAACAGAAGTTAAATATGAAGGTGAAGACTATGTTATAGTAAGACAAGAAGATATTTTAGCAATAGCAGAATAATCTGATGAAAATAAAAATTTTCATTAAAATAAAAAAATTGCAAACATATAAGGGTACCATTAAACCTAAAAAATTAATGGAGAAAGGTAAATATAATATTTATAAAAATATTATATAAGGATAAATTATGGCTAAAGATATACAATTTGGAGAAGACGCTAGAAGAAAATTATTAAATGGCGTAAACAAGTTAGCTGATACAGTTAAGGTTACATTAGGACCAAAAGGAAGAAATGTAGTACTAGGCAAAAATTTTGGTGCACCACTTATTACAAATGATGGTGTTACAATAGCAAAAGATATTGAGTTAGAAGATAAATTTGAAAATATGGGAGCTCAACTTGTAAGACAAGTATCAGAAAAAACAAACGATGTTGCAGGAGATGGTACTACAACAGCAACAGTTTTAGCACAAAGTATGATTAAAGAAGGTGTAAAAAATGTTGCAGCTGGAACTGATCCAATGGCAATAAAAAGAGGTATGGATAAAGCTTTAGACAAAGCTGTAGAAATTTTAAAAGATATCAGTGTACCTGTAAATGGAAAAGAAGATATTGCAAGAGTTGCAAGCATTTCTGCAAATAACGAAGAAATAGGCAACTTAATAGCTGATGCTATGGAAAAAGTTTCTACAAATGGAGTTATAACAATAGAAGAATCTAAAACTTCAAATACAGAATTAAACGTTGTTGAGGGTATGCAATTTGATAAAGGTTATGTATCACCATATATGGTAACAGATACAGAAAAAATGATAGCAGATATGGATAATCCATATATCTTAATTACAGATAAAAAAATAGGAAATATCCAAGAAATACTACCATTGCTTGAAAGTTTAATGCAAGCTTCAGGCAAACTTGTTATTGTATGTGATGATATAGAGGGAGAAGCATTGTCAACATTAATACTTAACAAACTAAGAGGAGTATTAAATGTAGTTGCAGTAAAGGCTCCAGGTTATGGAGATAAGAGAAAAGCTATGTTACAAGATATAGCAATACTAACAGGTGGAGAAGTTATAACATCTGATTTGGGACTAGAACTAAAAGACGTTACAATAGAACAGCTTGGAAAAGCAAAACAAGTTAAAATAGAAAAAGACAAAACAATAATTGTAGATGGTGCTGGAGACAAACAACAAATAGCTGATAGAGTTGGACAATTAAGAGCACAAATCGCTGAAGAAAAGAGCGAATACGAAAAAGAACAATTACAAGAAAGACTAGCTAAGATAGCTGGAGGAGTTGCTGTAATTGGTGTTGGAGCTGCTACAGAAGTTGAAATGAAAGATAAAAAATTAAGAATAGAAGATGCTTTATCTGCAACAAGAGCAGCAGTAGAAGAGGGAATAGTTGCAGGTGGTGGAACTGCATATATTAATGTAATTCCAAAGCTTGAAGAAACTGTAGAAAAATTACCAGTTGATGAAAAAATAGGTGGAAAAATTATTTTAAGAGCACTTGAAGAACCAGTTAGACAAATAGCTATAAATGCAGGATTGGAGCCAGCCGTAATATTAGAAAATGTTAAAAAGGAAAAAGACGGTATAGGATTTGATGCAAAAGAAGAAAAATATGTTGATATGAAAAAAGCTGGAATAGTAGACCCTACTAAGGTATCAAGAAGTGCACTTCAAAACGCAGAATCAGTTGCTTCTATGATATTAACAACAGAAAGCATAGTTGCAGAAATTCCAGAAAAGAAATGCTGTTCAGGAGAACACGAACAAGACGCTCCAATGGGAGGACTATACTAATAATCTAATTCTTAATGAGCATGAAAACAATAAGAAAAGGAAACACAGAACTTAATGGAGGAATTAACTGGCGAAGTAGAAGATATAATTTATAAAAATGAAACCAATGGCTATTGTATAGCATCGTTTTATATGGGAAATGCCGACACTGTAATTGTCGGCTATTTGCCGTTTGTAAACAAAGGTGACAGCCTTAAAGTAACTGGAAAGTTCGTAACACATCCAGAGTATGGAGAGCAATTTAAGGTTGATACATTTGAAAAAATTATACCTGAAACCAAAGAAGCTTTAGAGAGATATTTGGCAAATGGAGTTATAAAAGGAGTAGGACCTGCTACTGCTAAGAAAATATTAAATAAATTTGGTGAAGCTACTATAGAAATTTTAAGAAACGAGCCTGAAGAGCTAACAAAAATAAAAGGTATAACCAAAACAAAAGCTATAGAGATATCAGAAAGTTTTATTGAAAATTGGGAACTATGGCAAATAGTAGGTTTCTTAGAGAAGTTTGGCATACAAGCTGCAAGTGCACAAGCTATTTACAAAAAATTAGGTGCAGACACCATAAAAAAGATAGAGGAAGACCCATATATTTTAGGAGAGCTAAGCATTAGAGTTGACTTCACACAAATAGATAAAATGGCTTTGAGCATTGGCATCGAAAAAAATAATTTAAGAAGAATAGGAAGCGGAATAAGGCATGCACTTAATCTGGCTTCGATTAATGGACACTCTTGTGTATTAGAAGCCAATTTAATAACCTTTGTTACAGAATTTTTGGGTATATCAGAAGAAGATGTTATAGATGGTATAAAAGATTTAAGAGCTAAAGAGCAAATTGCAGTCGAGACTAGAGAAGAAATGTCAACAACAGATGGAAAAACAGAAATGAGATTACAAGACTGGATATACTTAATGGATTTCTATAAAACAGAAAAGAATATCGCAAATAGAATAATTGCTATAGAACAAGCAGAAAATATAAAAAAGATAAATAATATTCAAAAAGAAATAAAAAAAGTAAGCAATATAGATTTATCTGCAAAACAAAAGGAAGCAATAGAACAAATTAATGAAAATAATGTTGCAATTATAACAGGAGGTCCTGGAACAGGAAAAACTACTATTATTAGAACAATAATTGATTTGTATAAAAAAGAAGGCAAGAAAGTAGTTTTATGTGCACCAACTGGAAGAGCAGCCAAAAGGATGACAGAAGCTACAGGAGAAGAAGCCAAAACTTTACATAGACTTTTAGAAATAGGAAAGCTTTCAGATGATAAGCCAAATCCTGATTTGGAAGTAACTCCAATAGATGGAGATGTTGTTATTATAGATGAAATGTCTATGGTAGATATGTTTTTGATGAATTATGTTTTAAAGGGACTATTTAAAGGAACGAAACTTGTTTTAGTTGGAGATATAGATCAGCTTCCTTCAGTAGGACCAGGCAGTGTTTTAAAAGATTTGATTGAATCAAAAAGAATACCATACACTATACTTAACAAGATTTTTAGACAAGCAGCAAAAAGCAAAATAATAGTTAATTCACATAAAGTAAATGACGGTATTAACTTTTTTGAAGAAAAAGATGAAGAAGAAGATACATTAGATGATTTTGACTTTATCCCAGAAAATAACCAGAAAAAAGTACAAGAAATGATATTAGATATGTACGAATCTGATATGCAAATAATAACTCCTACAAAAAAAGGTGATTTAGGAACGAAAGTATTAAATAAATTATTGCAAGAAAAATATAACCCATATGAAGATTATAAAGCTGAAAAGAAATTTGGAGATATTGTATTTAGAGAAGGCGATAAGATAATGCAAACAAAAAATAATTATGATATGACTTGGGTAAAAGGATTGGAAATCGGTTCGGGAATATTTAACGGTGAAATGGGACAAATTATTGAAATCGATAATTCAGAAGGAAAAGTAAAAATAAAGTTTGACGATGACAAAATTGCGATATATGAAACACCGGATTTAGAACAGCTAGAACACTCATATGCAATAACAGTACATAAATCACAAGGAAGTGAATTTAATCAGGTAGTATTTCCTATTATGCAAGTAGCTCCAATGCTACTTACTAGGAATCTTCTTTATACAGGTATGACTAGAGCAAAAAATAGATTAGTGATAATTGGAAGTAAATATTCTGTAGAATTTATGATAAACAATGTAAACACTAAAAAAAGAAATACAGGGTTAAAATTTAAGTTGCAAGAGGTTTAGGAACATTGGGGCACTAAAGGAAAGGCATAAATTGAATTTTTTTGAAAACATACTTAATTTAATTTTCCCCATTCAGTGCGGAATATGTGGAAAACTTGGCGGTTATATTTGTGATGATTGCTATAATAAATTAAAGAACTTCGAAATAAAGGAACAACATGAAAATATTTTCTTTGTTTACCAATATGAAGGGATTATTAGAGAATTAATAATAAAGTATAAATTTAATGACAAAGCATATCTATATAAAACTTTCGCAGAAAGTTTATTAAAAAATAAAAAATTGTGTAATTTTGTAAAATGTTATGATATAATAACATCAGTTCCATTACATAAAAAAAGATTTAATGAAAGAGGATATAATCAATCGGATTTAATTGCTAGAGAATTAGCCAAAAATTTGACTAATGTTAAAACTTTAGATAAACTTAGTTTACTCTACATAAAAGATATTTTGACAAAAAATAAAAACATAAAACCTCAAAGCACAAAAAGTGTAAAAGACAGAATTAAAGATGTAAAGGGAATATATGAAGTAAAAAATAAAAATTTAATAAAAGGTAAAAAAATAATAATATTTGATGATATTTATACAACAGGAAGTACTATTGGTGAGTGTAAAAAAGTGCTATTACAAGCAGGAGCATTAGAAGTTGGAATAGTTGCTTTAGCAAAAGATTATATGGACTGAAGAAAGGGAAAGAATAATGGATGATTTAGTAGAAAGCATTTTAGACTATGTTAGGTCAGATTATACAGATTACGCTATTATGATAAATGGTGAGTGGGGCAGTGGTAAAACTTATTTTTGGAACAATAAAATAAGAAGCAAAATAGAATCAATGCAAGTAAATGGAAAGAGCCTTACTACCATATATATGTCACTTTATGGAATTTCTAATTTAGAGGAAATTAGCAAAAAGATATTTATTGAAACTACTCAGCTAATGGACAAGAACTTAAAAAAATATATGAATTCAAATGGACAAACTACAATTCCTGAATATGCAAAAACAGGATTAGATATGGCTAATTTCTTTGGTGTAACTCAAAATGGAGATAAAATTGACTATGCAAATTTCTTTTCAACTGATGACAAAGTACTTTGCTTTGATGATTTGGAAAGAGCAAATGTTGATGTTATTGATATTTTAGGATACATTAATAATTTCGTAGAACATGACCATATAAAAACTATAATAATTTGTAATGAAAAAGAATTATCTACAAAGCTAAAAAGTAACAACATAGAAATGAAAACTTTCATAGCAACTTATCTGTTAGATAAAGAAAGCAAACTTCTTACAACAGACAAGCCTATGGTTGAAAAAATAAAAGACACAATAGAAGATGTTTTCGATAAAGCAAACGACTATGAAAGAATCAAAGAAAAATTAATCGGTGAAACTTTTGAATATAGACCAGAGTTTGCTTATATTATTAATGGAATATTAATGAGATATGAAAAGTATCCTGACCTAATAAGATTTTTAAAGTCAAATACTGGACTAATTACATCAACATTTGAAAAAAGTGGAACTCGAAATCTAAGAATTTTAAAACACGCATTAGCAGATTTCAAAAAAGTATTTGATATGGTTACTACTTCATACCCAAATACAAATAATAGAATTTTGCAAACTATGTTAATATTCACTATAGCCATATCTTTTGAAATTAAAGCAGGAAAAATTACTAAGGATAAATTTGTTAATGTAAAAGATAACGAAGAATACAAATCAATAGTTGTATCTTCAAGAGTATTTATGGACAATAGGCAATTCTATATAAAAGAATTTGACAATAACTATTACTACAATTTCAAAAGTGAATACAGATTTTTCAAATTTATAGAATTGTTTGTAAGAACAAGAATTTTTGACATGAAAATCTTTAAAAGAGACATGGAAGACATCATCAACACAATAGATACAAGTAATCTTCCAGGATACAAGAGATTGCTTACTGAAGAATATTGGAAAATATCTGATGATGAATTCCCAAAAGTAGTTGAAGATGTACTAGACACAGTTAAAAATGGCAAGATTGATTTGATAGATATAGTAAAAATGTATGCATATTTTATGTATTTCTTAAACAAAGATTTAATTTTATATGACGAAGAAACTTTAAAAAGTATATTTTTAAACGGATTAAATATAGCTTCAGTAACTTCAAGTTATTGTGAAAATCCAGAAGAAGAACTTGATGCAATATATGTAGAAGACAATAGCTTTGATATGAAAGAAATATTAGAAAGGTTTAACGAGTTAAATGCTCAACTAAAAGACAAGATGTATAAGGAGAAGGCAGAAGATATATTCAAGAACATACCAATGAAAATGGAAATATTTTATGATAGATTTGATAAAGAGTGTATGGATATACCAATATTTAAATATAGTGACCCATACTCAGTTTTCCAAAGAATATCTTGTGCAAGCAATGAAGATATAGTAATTATAAAAGAAAAGCTAGTATCGAGAGCCAATAAAAATAAAGCTGTTATAGTACAAGAACAAGATAATATGTATAAATTGAAACAAATCATTGATGATTATGTTTCAGATAAGCAAACAACAATAAAGACCGTTATATTGGAAGAATTCTCTAAAGCAATAGATTTTATAATTAACATGTCTAAAAAAGAAGATGATGTATAAAATATAAAAATAAAAAGGAGTACGGATAATGCAAGAAGTAATATGCACTAGCGAAATACAAACAAAGATGTTTGCCAAGAATTTAGCAGCAGATTTAAATAAAGGAGATGTCTTAGTATTATCAGGAGAATTAGGAGCAGGCAAGACCAAGTTTGTAGAAGGTCTACTAATGCATTTTGGATTGCAAGATGAGATTTCAAGTCCAACATTTACTATAGTAAATGAATACCATAATGAAAAAATAGATGTATATCATTTTGACTTATATAGACTAGCAGATATTTATGAATTTGAAAATATAGGAGGAGAAGAATACTTTAATAAAGGAATATGCATTTTCGAGTGGGGAGAATTAATAGAAGATATTCTTCCAAATGATTATATAAAAATTACGTTTGAAAAAGGAGCAGAAGAAGAACAGAGAAACTTAAAAATAGAAACATTTGGTACAAAGTATGAAAATATGGATTTCGCTAAATACAAAGAATAAGTAGTGTGAAAGAAAATAATCTTTCATATCTATGTATTACTTTAGAAAGGAATGAAAGTTGATATGAAAATTCTAGCAATAGATACATCAGGAGAGATTTGTTCTGTAGCTATTTTGGAAGACGCTAAAACTCTAAAAGTAATTTCGAGTAAATCAGAGAAAGAACACTCTCAAACATTAATGCCAAAGATTAAGGACCTATTTGAAGAAGCTAATTTAACTATGGACGATATTGACCTTTTAGCATGCTCAAGAGGGCCAGGTTCTTTTACTGGAATAAGAATTGGTATGGCCACAGTAAAAGCCTTTGCAGACGCCAAAAATATACCAATAGCAGGAGTAGATTCTCTAAAAGCATTAGCCTATGGAGCATTAATCAAAAAAGGTAGAAAAGACTGTAAGATACTTTCCATAATAGATGCCAAAAATGAAAATGTATATTGTGCAGTTTACAGAGTACAAAATGGAAATTTATCTTTATACAAAAATCCCGAAATAATGAATATATCAGATGTAGTAGAATATGTTAATTTTGATAATCCTTTATACATTGTAGGAGATGATTTTGAAGAAAATCTAAATCCCCTTCTTAATGCTAAATTTTCAAAGCAACAGGCTCAAGGAAAAGATACAGTATATTATGAATATGTATATGATTTGCCAACAATGGCTGAGGCAATTGGACTGGCAGCTAAAGAAAAATACGACATAGGAGACTATGGTGACTCTAACTCACTATTTCCACTATATTTAAGAAAGCCACAAGCTCAAAGACAGAAAGAAGGTGAAGATGACAAAATTACTATCTTGGAATTATCACCTCTTGACTTAGAAAAAATTAAGTTAGATTATGATAAATTTCCTAATTCATGGAATTACAAAACTTTAGAAGAAGACTGCAAAAATTCTCAATATATTGTTGCAAAGCAAAATAATGAAATAGTAGGCTTTGTAGGAACAAAAACAATTCTTGACGAAATGGAAATAATGAATATTGTTGTAAGACTTGATAAATATAATCAAGGAATTGCGTCTAATATGCTAAGTTATATAATTAGAAAAAATGATGTAAAAAAAATAAATTTAGAAGTTAATGGACACAATACTAAAGCAATAAAACTTTATAGAAAATTTGGTTTTAAAGAAGTAGGAATGAGAAAAAAATATTATGAAGGAAAAGATGATGCAATTTTAATGACACTATAAATTATTGTATAATAAATAAGAAGATGTATTAATAAGATAAGAAGATAATTATAAATGATATTGAAAAAAATTGATGAAGTAAAAAAGCATAGAACAACATAATCTATACATAAATAAATATTTATTTACTATAAAATCTTAGGAGGAAAAAATGAAAAAAACAAATGAAGTATCATACAAAGATTTAAGATACACATGTAATCCAGATGTATTTGATTTCGAAACTACTGAAGAAATAGAAACAAGGTATAAGGGATTAGGACAGCAAAGGGGAATAGAATCATTAGAATTTGGACTAACAGTAGATACGAAGGGGTATAATGTATACCTAGAAGGACCTTCCGGCTCAGGCAAAACAACATACACCAAAAATTATTTAAATAAATTATCCAAAACAAAAAAGTCACCACCAGACTGGTGTTATATATATAATTTCGAAAACCCAAATGAACCAGTTGCAGTAAGCTTGCCAGCAGGCGAAGGAAATAACTTCAAAGAAGCAATGGACAAGTTTATAAAAGAAATAAGAAATGATATAAAAAATACTTTTAAAAATCAAGATTTTGAAAAAGAAAAAAACATTATAACACAAAAATATCAAGAAAAAAGAGAAACTCTGCTAGAAAATTTAAATAAAAAATCTTCAAAATATGGCTTTCAAGTAAAATCAGCTGATAATGGCATTTATATGATGCCAATGATTGATGGAAAAGTTATAAAAGAAGAAGAATTTGATAAATTAGATGATGAATTAAAAAAAGAATATGAAGATAAGTCTGCTATTGTTCAGCAACAAATAATAGAAGTAATAGCTGCTATAAAACAGCTAGACGCAGAGTCTGAAAAAAAGGTTTCAGAGTGGCAGTCTAACATAGCTGTACTTACGATAGAAGGACATATATCTTATATTAAATCTAACTTTAAAAGAAATAAAAAGATTACTACCTTCTTGGATGGAGTAAAAAAAGACATATTAAAAAATATATCTAAGTTTTTAGAAGAAGATAAAAAAACCGCAGATACTCCAGCACCAAAAGTACCAGAAACTAAGCCATGGGACAATTATAGAGTAAATGTATTTATAGATAATAGTAATTGCGAAGGTGCTCCAGTAATCATGGATTCAAACTATTCATTTAACAATCTTTTTGGAAGACTAGAATATGAAAATTACTACGGCATTTTAAAAACAGATTACACTATGATAAGACCGGGACTTTTACAAAAAGCAAATGGTGGTTATATAATTTTTCAAGCAAATGATTTGCTAACAAATCCATTATGCTATGATTATTTAAAGAAAGTTTTGAGAAATAAAGAGATAGGCATAGATAATTCTTTAGAACAAAAATCATCTATGGTATTGGTATCATTAAAGCCAGAGCCTATACCACTTAATTTAAAAGTAATTCTAATAGGAAGTGAAAACGTTTATCAAACACTATTATCTGTTGATGAAGAATTTAGAAAATTATTCAAGATTAAAGTGGAATTTGAAGACTCAGCAAAATTGGATGATAGCAATTTAGTTGATTTAGCAGGATTTGTGCACGGCTTTTGCTCAGATGAGGAACTTCCTCATTTAGATAGAGGAGCAGTTGCGAGATTAGCAGAATACGCTTGTAGACTAGCAGATGATAAGCAAAAGTTATCTACACAATTTGGAGAATTAGCACAAGTCATAGTTGAAGCGGCAACTTGGGCAAAGATTGATAAATCAAAGGTTGTAACCAGTGAGTATATTGAAAAATCACTATTTGAAAGAAAAAATCGTGTAAAAAAATATGATAGCAAATATACTGAAATGATAAAAGAAAGAGTATTGCTTATAGACACTAAAGGAAGCAAAGTAGGACAAATAAACGGTTTAACTGTCATGACAGTAGGAGATTACACATTTGGCAAACCAGTTAGAATTACAGCCAATACCTATATAGGAAAAAGCGGAATAATTAACGTAGAACGAGAAGTAGATTTATCAGGCTCTTCACATTCAAAAGGTATATTAATTTTAAATGGATATATAGGAGAAATGTTTGCAAAAGAAATGCCTCTATCCCTTACAGCAAGTATATGTTTTGAACAGTTGTATAACGGAGTAGATGGAGACAGTGCATCATCAACAGAGCTTTACGCACTATTATCAAGTCTTTCAGATGTGCCAATTAATCAAGCCATAGCAGTAACTGGATCAGTAAACCAAAAAGGTGAAATACAAGCTATTGGTGGAGTTAATGAAAAAATAGAAGGCTATTTTGATATTTGCAAATTAAATGGATTAGACGGAACACAAGGGGTAATGATACCAAAACAAAATATACAAAACTTAAATCTTGACAAAGAAATTGTAGAAGCAGTTAAACATGGAAAATTCCATGTTTATGCGATATCAACAATAGAAGAAGGAATAGAGATACTAACCGGAGTCCCAGCAGGGAAAAAAGATATTCCAGGCACAATAAATTATTTAGTTTATCAAAAACTTAAGAAATTTGCAAAGGCAAGTAAAAAAGAAGAATAAGTAAATGCAGTAGAAGAATAGCAATTAGTAAAAAGATAAAAAAATTAATGATAAAGAACATAAAGCAAGAGCACCCAAAATTGGATGCCCTTGTTTTAATGCCAAATTACAAATTGATTAATTTATCTAAATACTCCAAGAAACTGGCTTGGTTTTCATCAACTTCCCTGCCACACCACGGACAAATTGATCTACCTGCTTGAGTCAAGACATGAGAATGCCCATAAATCCTACATATGTCGTCATAATACCGGTTTTGTATAGCATCAATTTTGCGTTGTATGTCAGCTAATTTTAAAAAACAGGTATCAATTTCATGCTGAATGGGAGAAAGATCATGCTCAATGGCCTCTTCCATTTCTTTGGGCATAGGCTCAATCTCTCCATCTTTAGGAGCAGGTATCTTGGTCGAGTGTTTTATTATACCACAACATACACACCTCTGAACGACATCATCGTAAATAACATAACTAAAGCGAGTCGGAAAAATCTTTCTATGATATACAGTTGATTGAAATACATGCCCATACTTTCGGCAAATTGCTTGGCGAGTGGTTATGAGATGATTATTAAGCTCAGAAATATGGTATTGAAGGTCATCACGCTCTTGGCCAAGAGTTAACATTTGTTGATTCAAGTCATTTCTCAAATTTTTCCGCTCAAGTTCGACAAGAGACATAAGGCGTTGAATGTCATTTTTTGTTTGTACTGCCAAATCTTGATTCAAGCTATCCCTCAAATCTTTCCGCTCAAGTTCGTCAAGGGACATAAGGCGTTGAATGTTATTTTTGACTTGCACTGCCAAATCTTGGATTTGTTGCTTTGACATTTTTAGGTCCACCTTTCTAAATTATTAGATTATATTAATTGCAATGAAACATCCATTGCAAATAAATAAGGGAAAAATATATATTGTAAACCACAAAATTAATTATAACATGTTTTTGAATATTTTACAAGTAAGCTATTAGATATGGTCTAAACTCTAAAATATGAATATAGTTATTGATAAAAAACAATTAATATGTTAGTATATATATGTAAAAGTGTAAGCATTTTAAATAAAATATAAATTCATTATACAAGGAGCAGATTTGTGAAAGACCAAAGTTTAATTAGAAATTTTAGTATAATTGCACATATTGACCATGGAAAATCGACTTTAGCAGATAGACTTATCGAGATGACAGGGGCTCTTTCAAAAAGAGAAATGACATCACAGGTGCTAGACAACATGGAAATTGAAAAAGAAAGAGGAATAACAATAAAAGCACAAGCAGTTAGAATGAAATACAAAGCTAAAGATGGCAATACTTATGAACTTAATTTAATAGATACTCCCGGACATGTAGACTTCAATTACGAAGTATCAAGGAGCTTGGCAGCATGTGAAGGAGCAGTACTTGTAGTAGACGCATCTCAAGGAGTAGAGGCACAAACATTAGCAAATGTCTATTTAGCATTAGACAACAACTTAGAGATATTACCAGTAATAAATAAAATAGATTTGCCAAGTGCAAGACCAGAAGAAGTAAAAAAAGAGATAGAAGACATAATAGGTATTTCAGCAGAAAATGCACCATGCATTTCTGCAAAAACCGGACTTAATGTAGAAGATGTACTAGAAAAAATAGTAAAAGAAATACCTGCTCCAAGTGGAGATAGGAATGCTAAGTTGCAAGCCTTAATATTTGACTCTATTTACAATGATTATAAAGGGGCCTTAGCATATGTAAAAGTAGAACAAGGAACAGTAAAAGTAGGAGATGAAATAAAATTAATGGCTAATGATTCCCACTTTACTGTAACAGAAGTAGGATACTTTGAACCAGGAAAACTAGTAGAGGCAGACGAACTATCAGCAGGAGAAGTAGGCTACATATCAGCAAGCATAAAAAGTTTGGAAGACATAAAAGTAGGTGATACAATAACTAACCAAAGTAACCCCGCAGACGAACCTCTACCAGGATATAAAGAAGTTAATTCTATGGTATACTGCGGACTATATCCAATGGATGGAGCAGATTATGAGAATTTAAAAATAGCATTAGAGAAATTAAAGCTAAATGATGCAGCTCTAGTATTTGAGCCAGAGACATCAACAGCATTAGGTTCAGGATTTAGATGCGGATTCTTAGGATTATTACATTTAGAAATAATAGAAGAAAGATTAGATAGAGAATTTGATTTAGGATTAATTACAACAGCACCATCAGTTATATATAAAGTACACAAAACAGATGGAACAGTAGAAGATTTGTATAACCCATCAGATTTACCACCATCTGTTCAAATTGATTACATCGAAGAACCATATGTAGAAGCTAGTATAATGGTGCCAAAGGACTATGTAGGAAATGTAATGGAATTATGTCAAATAAGAAGAGGCATTTATATAGATATGCAATACCTAGACGAAACTAGAGTAACACTAAAATATGAACTTCCACTAAACGAAATAATTTATGACTTCTTTGACACTCTAAAATCAAAAACAAGAGGATACGCTTCACTTGATTACTCTGTTAAAGAATATAAAAAATCTGATTTAGTTAAATTAGATATATATGTAAACAATGAGCCAGTAGACGCATTGTCATTTATAGTACATAAATCAAATGCTTATAACAGAGGCAAGGTATTAACCGAAAGATTAAAAGAAGAAATCCCAAGACAATTATTCGCAGTACCAATACAAGCTGTAATTGGTGGAACAATTATAGCAAGAGAAACAATATCAGCACTAAGAAAAGATGTACTTGCCAAATGTTATGGAGGAGACATAACAAGAAAGAAAAAATTATTAGAAAAACAAAAACGTGGTAAAAAGAAAATGAGGCAATTTGGAAATGTAGAAATACCACAAGAAGCATTTCTAAATGTACTTAAAGCAAGTGACAAGAACGAATAAGAACAAAAATAGATAAAAAGGGGATAAAACAAAAAGAGTTAAAACATAAAGAAATCAAGTAGCAATAAAAGATTGACAAACTCAAGCAAATTGACAAAAAAATAAGAGATAAAAGAAAGGGCGCAGAATGGAAAAAGATTTTAGAAAGCAACAAAATCATAAAGAAAATAAAATAGAAAATGAAGACCAAGTAGAAGGCAGAAATAGTGTAATAGAATTATTAAAATCTGGAAAAGATATAAACAAATTATTTATTCAAAAGGGAGAAAAACATGGCTCCATAAACGAAATAATTACCCTCGCAAAAAAGAATAAAGTAGTTTACACAGAAGTTGAAAAATCGAAACTAGACAAAATGGCAACAACTCATAATCATCAAGGAGTGATAGCAATAGTACCACCATACGAATACTGTGAAGTTGAAGACATACTTGAATTCGCAGAGGGTAAAGGTGAAAAGCCATTTATTCTAATATTAGACGGAATAGAAGACGAGCACAATTTAGGATCAATTATAAGAACCGCAGAATGTACAGGAGTACATGGCATAATCATTCCAAAAAGAAGATCAGCTTTAGTAAACGCAACAACCAGTAAAACTTCAGCAGGAGCAGTGCAGTATATGAAAATAGCAAGAGTAAATAATCTAACAGAAACTATAAAATATTTAAAAGAAAATGACGTATGGATATATGGAACTGATATGGATGGGGAATCTTTTTATAACCAAGAAAATTACACATTAGGAGTAGCTATAGTAATTGGAAGTGAAGGCTTTGGAATAAGCAGATTAGTAAAAGAAAATTGTGATTTCTTAGTTAAAATTCCAATGAAAGGAAACATCAATTCATTAAATGCATCAGTATCTGCCGGAATAGTAATGTATGAAGTATTGAATCAAAGAAAGGAGACAATGATTTTAAATTAAAATCATAAAATAACAAATGAAATACAAAAATTTAAAACTAAAAATAATAGTAATAGTATCCATAATAATAATATTAGCAATAACATTTGCAATATTATTCTTCTTCACTGATATTTTTAGAACAAAAAGAGGAGCATTTTTTAGATATTTTAGAAATGTAAACAGTAATTTAGAGATTTTGAACAATACTGATTATGAAGATTTCGACAAAGCGCAACAATCCACTCCATACATTGAAAATGGAGAGATGATAGTACAATCCTCATCAAATATAGCAGATAGTAGTATAATGGATAAGCTAAAACTTAGAGTAGATGGAAAAGTAAACAACCAAAAGGAAAAGGCAAATTATAATCTTACTATTACCAGCAATATCAATGAATTATTTAAAATATCATTAGCCAGAGAAAAAAATGTATATGCATTTAGTAGCCCATTAATTTCAAATGGCTATATAGGAATAAAAAATGAAAATTTAAAAGAGATTAGCTCCGCAATAGTAGGAGAAAGCTATGTGCCAAATGAAATTACAAAATTACAATTTGATAAAATATTAGAAATGTCTAAAGTAGAAAAATCACATGTAGACTCATATTTCAATTTGTTAAAAAATAGTACACAAGACTCAGCATTTAGCAAATATTCCGAAAAGCTACAAATTGATGGTGGGATATACAATGTTACATCATATGATTTAAAATTAGAAAATGAAGAAAGCGCTAATATACAAGACACAATGTATTCAAAAATTATTCAAGATAGCATAATGATGAATTATATCACATCAAAGCTTAAACTTTTAAATTTTGATGATGAATACACAAATATAAATTCATTAAATATAAAAATGAGAGAAAAAATAGAAGAATTAAGGCTACATCCATCAAGTGCTGAAACAATTGAAATAACTGTAAGTGAATATAAACAGAGAAATGTAAAAACTACAATTAAAATTAATGGGTTAACATTAGGACTAACACATTTAAGTGAAGGAAATAAAAACATTGTAATATTAGAACTAAATGATAAAGCGCTAACCATAGGAAAAGAAGATGATTATAGAATATTGAAGTATTCATATACTGAAGATGACATCAACAAATCAATTGAAATAAAAACTAAACTAGAAGGAACAATTGCCGAAAACAATATTAGTAGATTAATGGATATAACAACCATAAACGGTATAAAAGTTGCAAACTATTCCTATAGAGGAAATATTAATTTTACAAATGATATAGGAACAATAGAAACTTTTGACGAAAGCTCATGCGCAATACTTAATGATTATGGAATAGACCAGATAGCGCCATTTATGACACAATTGAAAGAAAGAATTAATAATATTTATATAACGAAGGGTGCCTCAATAGGGATAAATTTGGATCCGATATTTGAAATGTAATAAAAATGTAATATAAAATTATCGAATATTAATTGAAAAAGCAAAAGGGTTATGATAATATAAATGTAACAGTAGAAACTAAAGTGATAAAACGATAGTAGAACCAAAATCTAGGAGTTAATTTCTATTTGCCAAATAAACAAAGGAGAAAGTAAAAATGCAAAAGCTTGTAAGCCTTGAGGCTGTACACACACACACACACACACACAAATAGTTTAGAAATAATAGAAATAAATGAAAACATAGAAAATAAAGCTATGTGTTTTAGTAGAACCTAAAATACATGGCTTTTTTGTGCGTTAATTATAAAGATTTTATACGGTTGTGTAAACATCAAGATTATAAATTACAATGCAAAGGTTTTGTAAATATAATTATATATAGGTAGAAAAGTGAGAATGCAAGAAGTAAAAAAATAAAGTAAGTAGAAAATGAAATTAAAGCTTTGAAAAAATGCAAAAAAAGAAACAGTGTAAGAACTAAAAAAAGAAGCAATGAAAGTGCTGAAAAAAGAAACAGAGAAAGTGCTAAAAAACAGTGCAAACACTGAAAAAAGAAAACAATGAAGGTAATAAACAAACGAGTAAAAAGGAGGTAAAAAACAAAAGGATGAAAAGAGGTAAAATAATGAAGGGAAAAGTAGAACAAAAGGGAATCACATTAGTAGCGCTAGTAGTTACAATTGTGATAATGTTAATCTTAGCAGGAGTA
>CANQJH010000005.1 GCA_947624195.1 uncultured Clostridia bacterium | reverse complement strand
AAATATAGGAAATATGTTTATGAACTGCTTGAATATGAATAAAACAGATAACATATATGGATTAAATCAAGGAAAAACAGATAGCCATTTAATGAAGAACACAGAATGGGGAGCAGTAGCATACTTAGCAGCATCACAATACGGAGTAGTACCAACTATAAACAATAAGCATGAAGATAATGCAGCTAGTAATATATATCACGAATGGGCAGGAGGACAAAATTACGTAGCAAATGTAAGCCAAAGTACCACAGGAAATATAACAGGCATATATGATATGTGCGGAGGAGCATGGGAATACGTAGCTGCCTACTATGATAATGGAACATCAAATTTAAATGGACAGGCAAAAGATGTATTTAAATCAGACGGTACATTGAAAGATGAATATGAAAAATATTGGAATAAATATGAAGTAGGAAATGAAGAAAAAACGACATATAAAGATCTAGCAAACTTATGGAATAAAAATTATGATAGTAGTACATCAAAATATGATAAAACTTTAAATCCAATAAGACAAGAATTAACAAAAGCAAGGTACGATTTAATGAAAAATCATATAGGAGATGCAGGATATGAGGTAATAAAAGATGGTAATTATTCTTACTATGGAGTTAATGATAATGGTCAGTATGACTGGATACTCATATCAAATGCAACTGCCACCGGCTTCCAAGGTGGAAAAGGATATTACAATAGCGATTATGTCTTAATGGGCCATTGTGCTCAATCTTTCGTCGGACGCGGAGGCGGTTGGAGCCATGGAGCTGGTGCAGGTGTCTTTGCTTGGTACGGTCTCGTTGGCAATGCTTACTACAATCCTGCGTTCCGTCCAGTTCTAGTAGGGTAGCTTACTTTGATACGCAAAAAATTATTTATATAATAAACACATAAAAAATAACCTTGATTTAGTAGGTATTTACCGAAAATTCAAGGTTACTTTTATATGCGCCTAGTTGTGTAATTATTTATCTAAGTCTATGGCTTGGAGCCTGTCAGAGTTCAGTGTGTAAATTTTTGTATATATACTGAAGGAAGATAGCTTTTTTTATATTTGTCCTAAGAATGGGGTGCACTTCAAACTTGTCGAATTTTGTCGACGAGTTTATGAAAATTATTTAAAAATCCTATTGATATTTGACAAAATATGGTATATAATGACGAAAAATATGCATATTTCAATATCTAAATTAGTTTATTCATTTAATTTTGAGATTCTAAAAAAATTCCCAAATTAAAAGTTTAAAATTATAAGATTAATCTTTTCAAATACGACTGTGTTTATTATGAAATAAATTACAGTTTTATCACTAACGGAAAATACATCAAGTGAAAAAATAAATGAATTTATAGGTTACAATTCACAGTTGATAATAACAAAAAGTAATGAAAAACAATGGAAATAAAAACTCTAACGAAAAATAATTAATATTTAACAAAAAGTATTGAAAAATAAGAAAAAATTTTCTATAATAAAGGAGGAATAGAAGTATTGTATATACAAGAATACATAAATAATCCACATGATAAAGAAATAAGAAAAGTTTTAATGAACAAAAAAGAAGGAAAAATATTTATAAATAAATCATTAAAGCTAAAAGAAGAAGACAAATTAAAAGAAGCAAACATCGAAAATTATACAAATAGTTTTGTAAGTAATGAACTAAAAAACAAAATATCAGATATAGTATATAAAATAGTAAATAGAAAAGAATTAGGAGAAATATATATAATAATAGAACATCAAAGAGCAATAGATCCAAGGATGAGAATAAGGATGTGTGAGTATAAGTCTTTAGTAATCAGGCAAGCATTAGATGAGAAGCAAATAAATGCAAAAGGATATAAACAACCAGTAGTAATAGGGATAGTACTATATACAGGACAAAAGAAATGGAAAGAAGAAGAAGAAGCGATAGAAAAAGAACAACGAGAGCTAAAGGAATACTTAAACCAAAGTCTAATAGACTATGAACTAGTAGATACAAACGAATTTGAAGAAGAAGAATTACTAGAAGCAGACACAGTATTGTCCAAAATAATACTGTTAGAGAGAGTACAAAGCATACAAGAACTTAAAGAGACAATAAGGAAAATACTGAAAAAAGAAATAGGGAAAGAGACCAAAGAAGAGATAAAAAGGTATGTAATAGCGGTGTTTTCAAGAGATTTAAAAATAAATAGAAAAGAACTGAAAGAAGTTCTAAAAAAATTAGAGGAGGAGGGAACAGAAATGATGCACATTGATGAAGTATTAATAAGAGAAAGAGACAGTTGGTTTGAGGAAGGCAAAAGCGTAGGCAGGAAAGCTGGCTTAGCTGATGGAATAGCCAGAGGAAGGAAAGCTGGACTAGTTGATGGTAAAAAGTCTGGAAAGATAGAAGAAAGACTAAAAATTATAAGAAAAATGATAAAGGGCAGAGTAAAAGACGATTTAATAAAAGAGTATACAAATGCAAATGAGCAAGAACTAGCAAAGATAAAAAAAGAAATGCAAAGTCAAGCTGTGTAATGTAGAAAGCTAATTGCTATGTGTTTTAGTAGAATCTAAAATACATGGCTTTTTTGTGCGTCTATGTCTTAATGGACCATTGTGCTCGACCTTTCGTTCTACGCGGGGCCTTTGGGGCGGTGTGCATGGTTCGGGTGTCTTTGCATGGTTTGGTTACTCTGGCATTACAGACGGCGGTCATGCGTTCCGTCCAGTTCTCGCGGTGTAGCCTCTATATAATAAACACGGAAATACTACAAAAGCAGAAATATATCAAAAAAACTTGCATTTTTTTCAAAAAAGTGTATAATATATATAGTAGGAGCAATTGAAAAATTGTTCAAATTTTCCCTATATTACTTTGTAATATACGGGCGTCATAAGACTTTGGAGAGTTTAGAAGCAACTCTCCTATTTTTTATTTTGTGAAATATTTTACAATATAAGTATCTATTAAATCAAGACTATTACTTGATAAATGAACTTTTCTTAAAATAATATCATCAAATAATCTTTGTTTACTAATAGTAGTTATTTGATTTATCAAAGCAATACTATCTTGTTTCATCTTACTTATTTCTTTATTCATTTTATCTATATATTTTTGCTCAATTTTAATTACATTTTGAACATTTTCAGGGATATCATTAAGTTTTTCTAATTCTTTTAATAAATTATTCAATTTATCATTTTCTTTTGCAAGATTGCAATTAAGAATATTATAAATTTCTTTTCCTAAATTAACAGAAGAATTTAAATATGTTTTATTTGCCTTTTTAGATGTTAAGGGTATCACATTTAAAGAAGCATTTTTAGGATTATCATATTTATCTAAAACGATACAATAATGTAATCCACCAAGTTCGCTACCAATATTAAATCCAAGATTTGCTTTTACAATATCTCCACGTTTAAACGTTCTAATTTTTGTAGTATCAAAATATTTTTCTTCGTCATGATAAACAGCATAATCATGAATCCAATAGGCTAATAAATTACTTTTTTTATATTCACTTAATTCTATATGTTTAAGAAAGGATAAATCTAATCTAGTTAGTGACTTATTTTTATGAATAATACTATTATTTTTTAGTTCAATTTCATTTTCATCCATAGCATATCCTCCTATTAAATATTACATTAATTTAACAAATATTATATCAAACATAAGTTCTTAAATCAATAATGATATAAAAAATTTTGAAAATTTTTACAGAAACGTCAGGTGAAAAAGTAAGTAAAAAAATATATATAAAAACTATTGACAACATAAAACTTAATATAGTAAAATATTGCTAATGATAAAATAAGACTGTACAAAAGTAATTAAACTTTAATGCTCAAAAATGTAAAAGTAAAAACATAAGAAAAAGGAGTAAACAGCAAAATGAAAAAGCTTGAAACCCTTGCGGGAGTACACACACACACACACACACACACACACAAATAGTTTAAAAATAAGAGAAATAAATGAAAACATAGAAAATAAAGCTATGTGTTTTAGTGGAATCTAAAATACATGGCTTTTTTGTGCGTTAATTATAAAGATTTTAGGAGGTTATGTAAACATCTAGATTACACATTACAATGCAAAGGTTTTGTAAAAATAATTATACATAGGAGGAAAAGTGAGAATGCAAGAAGTAAAAAAACGAAGGAAGTAAAAGTTGAAATTAGAACAAATGAAGTAGCTGAAAAAATAAGCAAAAGAGGGAGGTAAAGAAAACAAGAGAATGAAAAGAGGTAAAAAAATGAAAAGAAAAGTAGAACCAAAAGGAATAACGCTAGTTGCGTTGGTAG
Source organism: uncultured Clostridia bacterium (assembly GCA_947624195.1). Taxonomy (GTDB): domain Bacteria; phylum Bacillota; class Clostridia; order TANB77; family CAG-508; genus CAG-793. Next base: position 61,426 of record CANQJH010000005.1, on the reverse strand, counting down.
TAACCATAGTAATAATGTTAATTTTAGCAGGGATAACACTTAACATGGCATTAGGAGATAATGGACTATTTAAGATGGCAAAAAGTGCAGTAGAAAGTTATGAAGAATCAGCACAAAAGGAAGAAGATGCACTAAAAGAATTAGAAAAAGATATGAATGATGTAAATAGAGAAGTAAATAACTTAAAAGGAGTAAATAGACCAAAGCTATCAAATGGAATGATACCTATAAAGTATGACAATGTTAAGCAAAAGTGGGTAATAACAAATGAATATGACGACGAATGGTATGAATATAAGACTGCTTCAAATTTGGCATGGGCAAATGTAATGTTAAGTGATGGAACATACAAGGCAAGTGCCAAAGGGAAACCAGATGAAGAAGGTGGATATACAGACGACGGAACAACAGAAGTAGAAGAAGATGAGTTAGGAAGTATGTTTGTATGGATACCAAGGTTTGCATATAGTATAACAAAATATCATACAGACTCAAATGGAACAGAGGGAACAACCCAAAAAATATTTGATGTAAGCTTTATACAAGGGACAGGAAGTACAGACTTTGAAGGAAATAGATACGGATATAGTTATGATTTAAGTGAAGCAAATGAAGGACAACCAACCCCAAAGGTAGTACATCCAGCATTTAGTTTTGGAGGAAATAACTTAACTGGAATATGGGTAGCAAAGTTTGAAGCAAGTATGAATGAAACAAATGAAAATACGACTGCCAATAATAATGTAACAACAAAAACAGTAAAAGTACTACCAAATGCAGAGACATGGAGATACATAAATGTAGGAAACGTGTTTATGAACTGCTTGAATATGAATAGAGCAGACAACATATATGGACTAAGTCAAGGAAAAACAGATAGCCATTTAATGAAGAACACAGAATGGGGAGCAGTAGCATACTTAGCAGCATCACAATACGGAGTAGTACCAACTATAAACAATAAGCATGAAGATAATGCAGCTAGTAATATATATCACGAATGGGCAGGAGGACAAAATTACGTAGCAAATGTAAGCCAAAGTACCACAGGAAATATAACAGGCATATATGATATGTGCGGAGGAGCATGGGAATACGTAGCTGCCTACTATGATAATGGAACATCAAATTTAAATGGACAGGCAAAAGATGTATTTAAATCAGACGGTACATTGAAAGATGAATATGAAAAATATTGGAATAAATATGAAGTAGGAAATGAAGAAAAAACGACATATAAAGATCTAGCAAACTTATGGAATAAAAATTATGATAGTAGTACATCAAAATATGATAAAACTTTAAATCCAATAAGACAAGAATTAACAAAAGCAAGGTACGATTTAATGAAAAATCATATAGGAGATGCAGGATATGAGGTAATAAAAGATGGTAATTATTCTTACTATGGAGTTAATGATAATGGTCAGTATGACTGGATACTCATATCAAATGAAACTGCCACCGGCTTCCAAGGTGGAAAAGGATATTACAACAGCGACTATGTCTTAATAGGCCATTGTGCTCAACCTTTCGTCGTACGCGGAGGCAGTTGGGACAATGGAGCTAGTGCAGGTGTCTTTGCGTGGTGCGGTTACGATGGCGGTGCGTACTACTATCGTGGGTTCCGTCCAGTTCTCGCGGTGTAGCCTCACTTTGAAAATGCCCTGACCTCTTTTTCTCTTTAGTGCCCTGAGAAAATAGCAATTGGTAATTGCAAAAAGTGAACTAGTACATACGCATGAAAAAACGAAATTCTGAATAGAATTTCGTCAAAAAATTAAAAACGCTTGAATATTATATATAGGGATTGGACTGTTGTGCTCAACCTTTCGTCAAACGCGGAGGCAATTGGAACAATGGAGCTAATGCAGGTGTCTTTGCATGGAACGATAACAATGGCAATGCGAACAACAATCATGGGTTCCGTCCAGTTCTCGCGGTGTAGCCTCACTTCGATACGCAAGAAATCATAGAGGATTTCATCCCGGATGGGCAACAGTTCAAGGACGTTGCCGAGAGTTATGACATAAAGTTTCGGGACTACTGGACTCGTATCAAAGAAGTCTAATTCCTTTGATATAAACTAGTTTTTATATCATAAACACATTAAAAGTAACCTTGTTTGAGTAGGTATTACCGAAAATCCAAGGTTACATTTTTTTATTTTCTTCAATGTCATGTATAATGTTATTTTCAGATTTCTCATAAAAGCTATCATTAATTAAAAAATCACATTTATTTATTATCTTTTTGGTAAGATGATAACTATTACAGTGGGAAACATGACCATACCAAGATTGCAAACTTTTATTACAAAAAGAAGGGTCAAATGTTCCATCATGATATTGAGAATTCCACTTTTTTACTTTTTTCATTATCTTTCTTTTAGAGGAATTTCTTAATAATTTATGCGTAGTATAAATCCTATATCCACAAAAATCAACACCCATTTTATATGGATAATATCGCGACTTACTATTTAATTCTAATTGAAGATTACTTTTTAGAAAATCTGAAATTACTTTTTTATAATAAATACAATCCTTTTTCGTTTTTAATAATATAACAAAATCATCCATATATCTAACATAATATTTTAATTTTAAAGATCTTTTTACATATTGGTCAAGCTCATTTAAATATATATTAGCAAAATATTGGCTAGTATAATTCCCAATAGGTATGCCAATAGAATCATCGTCATCCCTACTGCCAAAAATTAATAATCTAGTAAATTCCATGAGCTTTTTGTCTTTAATGTATTTTTTCATAATATTTAATAGAATATTAGGATTGATATTGTAAAAAAATTTTCTTATATCACATTTCAAAACCCAAAAGTCACCATGATTGCGCAAAAAAGTACGCATGTATTTTTGAACACAATCAGCAGATTTATGGGTTCCCTTATCCTCGATACAAGCAAAAGATGTAAATATAAATCTAGGAACTATATAAGGTTTGACAAATTCTTCAACATACCATTGGTGTACTATTCTATCCACGTATGGTAAAGACTTTATTATCCTTTCTTTGGGTTCATAAATTTTAAACTCCCTATATTTACCTACTTTATATGTATTATTTTCTATGCTCCTTTTTAGATTAATTAGATTATATTCTAAATTCATTTCAAATTTGATAACTTCATCTTTTGAAAATTTATGTTTGCGGGCTCTATAATGGGCATGTAGCAAATTTTCAAAAGTATTTTTCTCATCAAAGCAAGTTCTTATTTTTTTAGGCATGAGTTAATCCAACCTCCAAGTAAGTTACATACATCAGTAATTAATGTACCCCAAGTTTGATAGTTTTGCAAAGATATGTATTTATATTTATATGCAATTCTGATATGCACTTTAAGTAAAGTGAGTTGAATGTCTAGCTCCCTTAAATTCTTTAATTTATCTTGTTTATTATAAAGTTTAATGGCATAAATAATATATCGTAATCCTACATAAAGAGAATTTTTGATTTCTTTTACTAGGGCAAATTGCTCACTTTTAGGAAACTTTCTTACTATATCATTAGAGTAATATATTAAATCCATATATTTAGGATATATTACAAGTTTGCTATTTGTTGTATTATTCAAAATAAAGATTCCTTTCTTTCTATTTATTAAAATAAATGTTTTTTCAAATTAAAATTTAAAGTTATATAAATTACTTAAATCAATTAATAATTACTGTTTGTAACTTTCAGATTGAGATAATATTTGTTTAGCCTCAGTATTTAGTATATACAATATGTTGTGAGCTTCTTTAAAAGAAATGGTATCCAAATCAAGAGACGCAATTTTGTCAATAAAATTTTTATTATTTTTTAAAAGTTCATTTCTTTTCGAAACAGTAGACTGACTTGAATCAATTTCATATTTAATGTTCATTTTATCCATAAGATTAGTATAATATGTTAATCTAGTCTCAGGAAAACCACATTTTATAATTGAATCATTTAAGTTAGTTAATTTAAAATTAAATTTTTCCGCAAGTTCTAGGGCATCTTCATCTAAACTGATATAAAAAATACCACTCTTTATTAAATAAATTTTGGATTTATCCATTTGTTTTAAATGTAAATATCTATCATATAATTTACTCATGTTATCACCTCTAATGCTATAATATATACTTGTAGCCTTTTATTCAATAAAGTTGGAAGAAAGTGCAAGGAATTAGAAAATTTCACAAACTACCAAAACATAAATAGTGTGAAAATTTTTTTTTAAAACTATTGCATTTTAAAAATAAAGGTAGTATAATAATAAAAGTCAAAGAAAGTCAAAGTCAAAAAAGACAAAAACAAAAGATAAAGACAAAATTATAGAAAAAGTCAAACAAAAGAATAAAGCAAATTTTTATAAAGTAAGTAACCAAAATAATAGAAATTTCAGGTATAAAGAGAGGTGAAATAATGAGAATATCGGACATAATTGAAGAGTTTATAAAAGATATGCTAGAGGATGAAGAATCAGCCGTAATACAAAGAAATGATTTAGCAGAGCATTTTAACTGTGTACCATCTCAAATCAACTATGTAATTTCTACAAGATTTACGCCATTGCAGGGATATTATGTTGAAAGTCAAAGAGGTGGTGGAGGATACATTAGGATACAAAAAGTCAATCTGACCAAAAGTGACTATCTTATGCATATCATCACAAGCATTGGGAATAAAATAAGTGCAAAAGAAGTTGATATTTTTGTTAATAATTTTTTAGACTATGAAGTAATTGATGAAAAAGTGGCTAGGCTTATAAAAAGTGCAACAAATGATAAAGTTTTGAGTATTGCTAAAAACGATAAAGATGAGTTAAGAGCGAAAATTTTAAAGAACATGCTTATAAATTTAGTTTAATTTTAAGGAGGTAATTAACATGTTGTGTCAAAATTGTGGAAAAAATGAGGCTAATATTAGATATACACAAATTATAAATGGTGATAAAAAGGAAATAGCACTTTGCAGCAAATGTGCTAAAAAATTAGGAGTAGATGAATTGGAACTTCCAATTAACTTTAACAGCTTTTTGGGAGATTTCTTCAATGATTATGCAGAAACGGAATTCTTGCCAATGCTTCAAACTAATGAGCTAAAATGCAAGACTTGTGGTATGACATATAGTGATTTCATTAATACTGGAGTATTTGGATGTAGCGATTGCTATGAGGTATTTTCCAATCCAATAGATTCTCTTTTAAAAAATCTTCACGGAACTGCTAAGCATGTAGGAAGGTTGCCAAATGGCAAGGCAGAAAAAATTGAAATAGAACAGCCCCAAAAGGAAAACAAAGCAAATAGTGAGGAGAGTGACAAAGAAAATAAAAAGAAAAATCTTGAAAGAGATTTGGAAAAAGCAATAAAAGAAGAGCGCTATGAAGATGCTGCTAAAATTAGAGATGAAATAAAGGAGATGAATAAGTAATGAATTGGTATTTGCAAAGTGGTAAAGATTCTGATGTTATAATCAGCTCAAGAGTAAGACTCTCTAGAAATATTGAGGGGGTTCCTTTTGTGCAAAAGTGTAATGAAGAAGAACTAAGATCAATTAATTCTAAATTAAAAGAGATAGTTCCTTCCATTGGATATGGACTTAAATTTATTGACTTAAAAGATTTAGATGAAATCAGCAAGCAGACTTTAGTAGAAAAGCATTTGATAAGTCCTGAGTTTGCTAAGTCAAAAAATCCGTATTCAGCTATAATTATAAATGATGAAGAAAATATTTGCATAGTTGTAAACGAAGAAGATCATATTAAAATTCAAGTTTTCAGCTCTGGCTTGGAAGTTGAAAATTTGATAAATTTAGCAATAGAAATTGACCAAACTATGGAAAAACTTATTCCTTATAGTTTTAATAAAAAATATGGATATTTAACAGCCTGCCCTACTAATGTGGGAACAGGGCTTAAAGTATCGGTACTTGCTCATCTTCCAGCCTTAACTATCACAGGAAATATACGCAAAGTTTTAAATGCAGTCAACAATTTAGGTATGAATTTAAGAGGCATGTATGGAGAAGGTTCAAAAGTGGAAGGAGACCTTTACCAGATTTCTAATAATCAAACTTTAGGAGTAACAGAAAAGGAAATTACAAAAAATCTAAAGTTGATTTCTCAAAAAGTAATAGAGCAAGAGAGATTAGCAAGGAAATTTCTTGCTAAGAAAAGCGTCGATTTAGAGGACAAGGTGTATAGAGATTTTGGAGTTTTATCAAATGCAGTTAAACTCTCAGAAAACGAAACACCGGAGTTTATTTCAAGTGTTAAATTAGGAACAGATTTAGGAATTATTAGCGAACTTAACGATACTAAAGTAGCTAAATTGATGCTTGAAACTAAGCCTGCAAGTATCCAAAAAAGAGTAGGAAAATTGCTTTCTATAGAAGAGCAAGAAATAGAAAGAGCCAAAATAGTTAAATTAATTATAAAGGAGGACGAATAATGTATTATAAATTTACTGCAAGAGCAGAAAAAGCTTTAGAAATAGCTCAAGAAATGGCTATGGAATTAGGACATGATTATATAGGTTCAGAACATATTTTGTATGGACTAGCTGATGAAGGTACTGGAATTGCTAGCAAAGTCTTAGAAAATCAAGGTATACATTCTGATGATATTAGGCAAGAGATTGAAGGCATATTAGGAACAGAAGAGCCAATTGAAGACCCTGAATCAATAGGATTTACACCAAGAAGTAAAAAGGTAATTGAAAATGCTTTTATAGAAGCGAGAAGAATTGGAAGTGAAAACATTGGAACAGAGCATATTTTAATTGGCATACTAAGAGAGGGGGATAGTGTAGCAGCACGAATTTTATTAGAACTAAATGTAAATCCTCAAAATCTTTATAATGATATTATGAAGATTATTAATGAAGAATCAGAACATAAGAATCACACTACAAAAACAGAAACTCGTAGTAGTTTTAATTCTACTCCTACATTAAACCAATACGGAACTGATTTAACTAAAAGCGCAGAAGAAGGAAAGCTAGACCCTGTAATAGGAAGAAAAGATGAAATTCAAAGAGTAATACAAATTTTATCAAGAAGAACAAAGAATAATCCTTGTTTAATAGGAGAGCCTGGAGTTGGCAAAACGGCTGTAGTAGAGGGCTTGGCAGAGAGAATAATAGCAGGTGATGTGCCTGAACTTTTGAAAGGAAAAAGAGTCGTTTCGATAGACATATCTAGCATGATAGCTGGCGCAAAATACAGAGGCGATTTTGAGGAGAGAATAAAAAAGGCTTTGAAAGAAGTTCAAAAGGCCAAAGATGTAATTTTATTCATAGATGAGATTCATACAATAGTAGGAGCAGGCTCAGCAGAAGGTGCAGTTGATGCTGCAAATATTTTAAAACCTCTTTTAGCAAGAGGAGAAATTCAATTAATTGGTGCTACTACATTAAAAGAATACATGAAATATATCGAAAAAGATGCAGCTTTAGAGAGAAGATTTAGCAAAGTAACAGTTGACGAACCATTAGAAGACGAGACAATTCAAATTTTATATGGATTAAGAGACAAATACGAGGCTCACCATAATGTCAAAATTACTGATGAAGCAATTAAAGCGTCTGTTGAACTTTCTTCAAGATATATTAATGATAGATTTTTACCAGACAAGGCAGTTGACTTGATGGATGAAGCTGCTTCAAGAGTTAAGATGAAAAACTACACTGAACCAGACGAAGTTAGAAAGATTAAAGATGAAATTGAGAAAATTGATAAATCAAAAGAAGACGCTATAAGAGTACAAGATTTTGAAAAAGCTGCTAAATTAAGGGACAAAGAAAACGGCATGAAAAAAGATTATGAAAAAGCAAAAAAAGATTGGGAAAATAAAAATTCAAAAGAAGTACAAAATCTAACTTATGACGACATAGCTGATGTTGTGGCTGCATGGACTGGAATTCCTGTGTCTAAAGTTTCAGAAAGTGAAAATGAGAAACTCAAAAACTTAGAAGAGAACCTACACAAGAGAGTAATAGGACAAGATGAGGCAGTTTCAGCTGTTGCCAAAGCTATTAAAAGAAGTAGGATGGGACTTAAAGACCCTAACAAACCTATAGGATCATTCCTTTTCTTAGGCCCTACAGGTGTTGGAAAAACCGAACTTTCGAAGGCGTTAGCAGAAAGCTTATTTGGAACTGAAGATTCAATGATAAGAATTGATATGTCTGAATACATGGAAGCACACTCAACAGCCAAATTAATAGGTGCACCTCCAGGATATGTTGGATATGATGAAGCTGGACAATTGACAGAAAAAGTTAGAAGAAAACCATATTCAGTAATATTATTTGATGAAATTGAAAAGGCTCATCCTGATGTAATGAATATGCTTTTGCAATTACTAGATGACGGAAGACTTACAGATAACCAGGGTAGAACAGTAAGCTTCAAAAATACTGTTATCATCATGACTTCAAATGTCGGCGCTAGAATGATTACAGACAAAAAGACTTTAGGATTTACAAGTGCTGGTGACCAAGAAAACAAAGAAAAAGAATATGAAAACATTAAAAAAGAAGTAATGGGAGAACTAAAAAAAGAGTTTAAACCCGAATTCTTAAATCGTATAGATGAGATAATAGTATTCCATAAATTAACCAATGACCAGATTAGAAATATTGTTGACCTTATGATTAATCAAGTTGAAAAATTACTAAAAGCTCAAGAAATTGAATTAAAAGTAGATGATGCAGCAAAGGACTTAATTGCAAAAAAAGGAACTGATGACTCATATGGAGCAAGACCTCTAAGAAGGGCTATTCAAACAATGATTGAAGATAAGATTGCTGAGGCAATGCTTGACGGCAAAATTAGCAAAAAGGCAGAAGTTACTTCAAAAGATGAAGAAATTATAATTAAATAAATACTTTAAAAATACACTTAAATATTAATGAAAAAACTAAATCTAAGTTTAGGTCAAGTAAAAAAGTAATGCAATTTTGTATATAATATGTCTAACATTTTCTTGCTATCTTTAAAAACTAATGTTATAATAAAATTGTGAATTCTAAAGATAAGGAGAAAAGCTTAAGTGACGATTCTAGCGATTGTATTTATTTTACTAATGTTTATAGTTATTTTGGTATCAATGTCAGTGCTTCAAATGCGTAATGCTGGAATTAAAATAAAAGACTTTATGTCATTTATAAAAGCAAATGACAGCTTGGATAAGCTTGCCATATTTGCTAAAAGATATGACAAAATGTCACCTCAAGAGCAGGTTATTTATTTGGCAGAAGCGGAAAAAATGTTTGAAGCATTTGACAAAATACCAGAGTCGGTATGGGAAGAAGAGCATGATAAATACAATGCAGTCCTAGAAAAGTATAGAGACATCAAAGTAATGAGATGGAACGAAGCTAGAGAATATGAGCTTTCAAAAAATTTGAAAAAAGTAAGACCAAAAGAAATTAGAATTGATACGTTGTAAATGAAAAATTTTTAAATTTTTATAAAAAAAGTTGTATGTAATTTGCTTCATTCGCCTTACGCTAATGCTCCGGTTGAGTGCTGCGCGGCTTATTCCAAAATAACTATATTCATTTTTGTTGTATAAAATATAAACACATAGAAAAATGAATACAGTTATTTTTTGTGTAAAGGTATAAAAATTGTAAACATTAGAAAAAATAATTGCATGGATAGAGAAACAAAAACGTCAAAAATTAAAGTAATCTTGCTAGGCATATGCACAGGCTTTTTAAGTGGGCTCTTCGCCTCTGGCGGAGGTCTTATAGCTGTGCCGGGTCTAGTTTATTTTGTAAAAACTGAAGAAAAAGAAGCAAGAGCAATTGCTATTTTTAGTATTCTTCCAATGGTACTTACAAGTATGTTTTTTTATAATAAAGCAGGAAATGTTGACTTCAAAATGGGCATACTATGCGGAATAGGAGGATTAATGGGTGGCTGGATAGGAGCAAAAATATTAAAAAAGATAAGTGATAAATATTTATCACTAATTTTTATTATATTTTTAATCTATGCAGCTATTCTAACATTTAATAAATGAAAGAAATAATTATTGGATTAATTTCAGGAATAGTTAGTGGAATGGGTATGGGTGGAGGAACCATACTAATTACATTTTTAACTTGTTTTTTTGGTGTTAATCAATTAATAGCACAAGCAAGCAACATAATATTTTTTATACCAACATCAATAATAGCCTCAATTGTAAACATAAAAAATCACATTCTAAAATGGAGAGTAGCAATTCCATTAACTATATCAGGTATAATTGGAGCGATAGGTGGTTCGATAGTTGCTAACAAAATAGATGTCAATTTTCTTAGAAAAGGTTTTGCTATTTTTATTATATTAATTGCTATTTATCAGTCAATTTGTTGGTATAGAAAATATATAAAAAAGACATAATACTTTTAGGAGGTAATAAATATGAAATTTGTAAAAGGAATGATAACTGGTATGGTAATAAGTGCAGGAGCCGCTATGATTTATGCAGAATGTACAATGGGACCAAATAAAATGATGAAACAAGGTAAAAAAATGATGAAAAAAATGGGCCTTATATAGGTTATAAAAATCAGGTTACTAAAAATTCTTAAGTAATCTGATTTTTACTCTTCCTTTTCTATAAAATGTGTGGTAAAATAAAAAAGATATAGTAAATAGGAAAGGAATGTATAAAATAAAATCAAATTGGTAATATTTTATATTAGATGGATTTTATGAAAAAATCAATAAATATCAAAAAAATAAAGGAAAGAGAAGTATCAGAAAAAGAGATAGAAGAAAATGAAAAAAATGCTAATAAATTCGAACTGATTTTTTATACAATTCCTTTAATATTAATAATTATACTAGCAATTTTATATATACTAACGGCAATTCACTATATACTTATACCATTTGCAATAGTATTTTTAATATTTTTATTTGGATGGGATGCAAGGCAACGTACATGCACATACTGTAAAAAATGGAATTCTATGATATGGACTGATAGCCAAATTGTACTTAAAACAACTAAAACAAAAACAAAAAATTTTTTAGGAAAAGACAAGGAAAAAAACAGAAGAGAGAAAATCAATAAACTAACTGGAAAATGTACCTTTTGTGGAAAAGAAACTTTAAGAGAAAAGAGTAAAAGGCTATAGTAAGGTTAATATTGTAATAATCTCCAATTAATATGAATATAAATTAGTTGGAGGTAATTTTATGTTTATGGTATTGAGGAAAGAAAAAATTGTATCATACTTAATATCTCTAAGTACGGTTGCATTTTTATTTATAATGTCGTTTGCTATGACAAGTAAGAATAATGAAACTATTACGACTTCTACTAATATCGTTAGTGACAATCAAGTCGAAAATAGCACCAACATAGTAAATGAAACAAATAACATAAAGTCGGGTATTAATGAAATAAATGGAAATGTTACAAATAAATTACAAAAATAAAAATATTTTAACTTTTTATGTAGACAAAAACAAAATTTTGTAGTATAATTATAAATAGCTTAAAAAAATAGGATACACGAGAACAAAAATTAAGGAGGGAAACGAGTTGGAAACAAATTATGTGGAGAATAACAATTTAGTGTTAGTAGGAAAGATTACAAATGAGAAAGTATTTAGTCATGAAATATATGGAGAAAAGTTTTATACATTTAATCTAAGTGTTCCAAGACTAAGCGGAAATGACGATAATATTCCAATTACAATTTCAGAAAGATTATTTAAAGAGGATGAACTTGTAGTTGACAAGAAAGTAAAAGTAAAAGGACAATTTAGATCTTACAACAGTTACGAAAAAGATAAAAACAGATTAATTCTAACTGTTTTTGCAAAGGATATTGAATTCTTAGCAAACCAAGATGAAGAAGTTGTTGCAAGTAAAGATTTCTTATCAAATGAGGTAGTCTTAGTAGGTTATATATGTAAACCTCCTATTTACAGACAAACACCATTTGGAAGAGAAATTGCAGATTTACTTTTAGCTGTAAACAGAGCATACAACAAGTCAGACTATATTCCTTGTATTGCATGGGGAAGAAATGCTAGATTCTGCTCAAAGATGGATGTTGGTACAGAGGTTAAAATAATTGGAAGAGTTCAATCTAGAAATTATGAGAAAAAACATGATGATGGAACTATTGAACCTAGAGTAGCTTATGAAGTTTCTATTGCAAGTTTAGAGCTTGTTAACACAGGCGATGACGACGAAGCTGACGATGAGAAAGTTGAAAAAGCTGAGTAATTTTGAAAATTTAATTACCTACAAAGAGGCCTAATTCCGTAAGGATTAGGTTTCTTTTTTATAGCTAAATTTAAATTAGTAAAAAAAATGTAATATTTTTGTAACAATTTTGTATTTTTACATTGACTTTTATTAAAAATGAAAATATAATATATATATGTAATTTATAAAAAGGACTAATTAATTTCTAACACATAACGTAATAATTACAAGGAGGAAAATATGGGTGAAATAATAGTCGTAACATCAGGAAAAGGTGGAGTAGGTAAAACTACTACAACTGCTAACCTTGGAGCAGCCCTAGCACTTAAAGGCAAAAAGGTTGTTCTTGTTGATACTGATATTGGTTTAAGAAATCTTGATGTTGTAATGGGGCTAGAAAATAGAATAGTATACGATATAGTTGATGTTGTTGAAGGAAAATGTAAATTAAGGCAAGCCCTTATAAAAGATAAAAGATTTACTGATTTATTCTTATTGCCAGCAGCTCAAACTAGAGATAAAAATGCAGTTAATGAAGAGCAAATGAAAGACTTAACAAGTAAATTAAAAGAAGAGTTTGATTTTATTTTAATAGATTGTCCTGCAGGAATAGAACAAGGATTCAAAAATGCAATTGCAGGAGCGGATAGAGCAATTGTAGTAACTAATGCAGAGATTTCATCAATTCGTGATGCTGATAGAATAATAGGACTTTTAGAGGCGTCAGAGATAAAAAATCCAGAACTGATTATAAACCGATTAAGACCTGAAATGGTTAAAAAAGGCGAAATGATGGATGTAGAGGATATATTAGATTTATTATCAATAGACCTAATAGGTGTTGTTCCAGAGGATGAAAACATCATAACTCAGACAAATAAAGGTGAGCCTGCTGTATCTAACAAAAAAGCACCATCCGGAAAAGCTTATATAGAAATCGCTAGAAGAATATTAGGCGAAAATATAGAAGTAACAATTCCAGGTAGAAAAAAAGAAGGTTTTTGGAGTAGGATGAGAAGAAACCGTAAAAAATAAAAATTACATTTGAGTGGAGGAATAGGAAATGTTTGCAAACATTAAGAATTTTTTCAAAAGTAAAGGAAAGAGACTTGACCCAAGTAAATTAAATAAGGATGAAGCAAAGGAGAGATTGCATTTAGTTCTTTTACAAGATAGAGCTAATGTATCAGCTGATTTCCTTGAAATGATGAAACAAGAAATTATTGAAGTAATAAAGAAATACATAGACATTGATGAAAAAGAAATCGATGTTAAGTTAACCAACAAACAGAATAGTGATGGAACAACAGGCGCACCAGCACTTTATGCTAACATCCCTATTGTAGGAATTAAAAATACTACAAGAAAAATTACAAATAAGATTAAACTTGAAGAAATAGGCAATAATGAAAATAGCAAGGATAAGACAGAAAAGAATAAATCAAAAAAAGTTTCAGCTAAAAGCAAAGCTAAGAAAGAAGAAGTAAAAGAAGTTAAATCTAAAGCAGTTAAATTAGAAAAATCTAATTCCGAAGAGGCTAAAGTAGAAGAAGTGAAAAATGAAAAAGTAGAACAACAAGAAAATAATAAAAATAAAGAAGTTGTTAATGCTGTAAAAGAGCCAATTAAAGCTAAAACAGCAAACAACAGAAATAATAAAAAGCAAAAAGTAAAACAAAAGTAAAGGAACTGCAATGAAAAAAAAGATAACAAAAAATCTTGAATGGTCTATATTAATATGCACAATCCTATTAGTAATAATAGGATTATTTGCAATTTATTCGGCAACCGAAAGTTCAGAGCAAGAAGAATTTTATAAACAGTTAACTTGGATTGGAATAAGCATACCTTTTTTAATTATTTTTACAGTGATTGACTATGATACAATTGCTAAAATTTCACCAATTTTGTATGTATTAATTCTAGCAAGCTTAGGGGCTGTACTATTTACCGACCCAATATCTGGAGCAACAAGCTGGTTTACATTTGGTTCTTTTTCTATTCAACCATCTGAATTTGCAAAGGTTATATTGATTATCTTTTTGGGATTAATAATGTCAAAAATGAAGAAAAAAGGACCAAAGGAAATAAGTAGACCAACTAGATTATTTTTATTATTAATCATATTTGCTATACCAGTAGCATTGATAGTTAAACAACCTGATTATGGTACAGCATTTGCTTTTATTGTTGCATTTTTATTTATGTTATTTGTTGCAGGAATTGATAAAAGGTATGTTATTGCTACAATATTAATCTTGGCAATATCGATACCATTAGTATATAAATTTGCGTTGCCAGAGCACGCAAAAAAGAGAATAGATGTATTTTTAAATCCAAATCTAGATCCTAGAGGTTCAGGATATAACTTAACTCAATCTAAAATTGCAATAGGAGCTGGTGAACTTTTGGGGATGGGATTTTTAAAAGGTAATCAGACTCAATTAGGATTTTTATATCCAAAATCAACAGACTTTATCTTTTCTGTAATAGGAGAAGAACTGGGCTTTATTGTAGCAGGAGCGATTGTTATATTATATGTAATATTAATAACCAAAGCGCTGTATGTGTCCAAGACAGCGAAGGATGATTTAGGCACTATTATTGCAGCAGGAATAGCGGGAATATTCTTTTTCCATATGGTTGAAAATATAGGAATGACAATGGGACTATTGCCTATAACAGGAGTTCCTTTACCATTGGTAAGCTACGGAGGAAGCTCACTTCTTAGCAACTTTATCATGATAGCTATGCTTTTAAATATAAGTGGCAGAAGACAAAAAGCCATATTTGTGGGACAAGAGGGACGGAGAATTCTGGGCAAGAAGCAGATAAGAGTAGGAATTAAATATAATAATTTTCAAAAAGTAAAATGAATAACTAAGCAATATAAGTAGGAAAATAGAAATGAAAAATAAAGCTTTAAAAATAGGAAATGTAGAACTAGAAAATAATATTATTTTAGGCCCTATGGCAGGTTTGACCGATAGGGCTTTTCGTATTGTATGCGAAAAATATAATCCGGGGTTAGTTGTTACAGAAATGGTTAGTAGTAAAGCTCTTTTTTATGGTGACAACAAAACTAAAAAATTGCTTAATGTTGTAGGAGAAAAAAGGCCAATTGCTGTCCAAATTTTTGGAAGTGATACTGAATCAATGGCATATAGTGCAAGATATATTAGTGAAAATTATGATGTAGATATTATAGATATTAATATGGGGTGTCCAGCTCCTAAAGTAGTAAAAAACGGAGATGGAAGTAAGCTACTTTTGGACATTAATAAAGTATATGATGTTACAAAAGCTGTAGTTGATAATTCTAGTTTGCCAGTTACAGTAAAGATTAGAAAAGGTTGGGATAGCGAGCATATAACAGCAATAGAAGCTTCAAAAGCAATTGAAAAAGCAGGTGCGAAAGGTATAACAGTACATGGAAGAACAAGAGCAGAGTTTTACTCAGGAACTGCAGATTGGGATATTATAAAAAAAGTAAAAGAAAATGTGAGCATTCCTGTAATAGGAAATGGAGACATAAAAACTGTATATGATGCTGAAAGAATTTTAAAACAAACTAACTGTGATGGAATAATGATATCAAGAGCAAGTTTAGGCAATCCATGGATATTTGAACAGGTAAGAAATTATCTGGCTGGTAATCCAATAAGAGAAATAAAAAGCAAAGAAATACTTGATACTATTATAGAACATATTAATTTAGAAGTAGAAGAAAAAGGCGAAAATGTCGGTGTAAAAGAAATGAGAAAACATATTTGTTACTATTTAAAAAATATGCCAAATGCTTCACAAATAAGAGATTTGATAAATCATTTGGACACGAAGAAAGAGGTGGAGGAAACTTTAAAATCATACTTTTTAAATACTGCAATATAATATAGAGAGAATATATTTTTATTCTAAAACTACATTTAAATAATATTATAGTTTGAAGTTTCGCGTATTGACAAAGCGAAGCACAAATGGAGCAGCAACCTTTAGGCTTGCGACCAAAGCAACAAGAGGTAAAAACTATAATATTATTTAAATTTGCTAAATAGGAGTATAGTATGAAAATTTCGAAAAAAACAGTTTTGATTTTCTTCATTATTCTAATGATAATTGTTCTTGTAGGATTTATTATAAAAATTTGTGTAAATAAAGATTATAAAAATGAAAAAATAGGAAATAATAAAAGTATAGAAGAGATAGAAAAGTATATTTTAAATATTAGATCTTATAAGGCAAATTTAAGTGCAACAATAGTTAACAATAGAAATCAAAATGAATATACAATCATGCAAGAAGTGAAACAAGATTATGAGAAGCAAAATATATTAGCTCCAGATGAAATAAAAGGACTTGAAATGACGTACTCTAATGGAAAATTAGAAATTAAAAATACAGAATTAAATCTTAGTAAGATATATGAGAATTACCCAAGTTTATCAGAAAATAATTTATTTTTAACACAATTTATAGAAAGTTATAAAAACCAAGAAGAAAAGAGAATAACGCAATTTGATGAAAATACTATTTTAATGGAAGTAAAAACTGACAGAAATCGTTATGATGTATGGACTAAACTATATGTAAATAAAGAAAAACTGAAACCAGAAAAATTAGAAGTGTTGGAGAATAACAATAAGATAAAAGTTTACATATTATATAATGAGATTGAAATAAATATTTAAGATATATCATCTCTAATTTATATAATGGAGAAGAAAATATGACAATAAAAAGAGGAGATATGTTTTATGCTGATTTAAGCCCAGTTGTAGGATCTGAGCAAGGAGGAATCAGACCCGTTGTTATTATACAAAATGATATGGGAAATAAGTATAGTCCAACTGTGATAGCTGCTGCTATTACCTCACAACTAGGAAAAACAAAATTACCAACGCATATACCAATAGGCTCTCAAAATGTAGGATTAAAAACTGACTCGGTTATACTTGCTGAGCAGGTTAGAACAATTGATAAAAGCAGATTAAAAGAAAAAATTGGTCATATAGAAGATCAAAGTATAATAAACCAAATTAACAATGCTTTAGGCGTTAGCATAGGTTTAGAATAAAAAGCTCTGTGTCATAAGTGGCACAGAGCTTTGTTACATATAATCTTCCAGTCATTAAGAAAGATTTTTATTATATAATCTAACATTTATGCTAAAAATATTCATTGATAATTAGATGTGAATTTTTAGCCTTTTTATAATTTTTATTTCATTATACAAATCATCAATTCTTTTCTTTCTTAAGACAAGCGCGTCTTTGTATTCTTGGTAAATTTGTCTAAAATTATCAAGAGTTTCGCCCTTTTCCAAAAGTAGTTGCATTCCAGTTTTATAATAATCCTTTTGAGTTGGCTTTTTAGCATTTAACATTTTCTTTTCATATTTCATGATATTTTCTAATCTTCTTATTTGAGAATTTAGATAATCGACATAGTTCATAACTCCACTAATTTCATATAAAATATCATCTATAACTGCCTTGAACAACGCTTTTAGAGGTTTATCATTAATTTTGCCAAGGTGTTCATTTTCTTTTAATTGGTCAAGAGCAACAATGTTTTTAGGAGGCTCAGCGTCTTTGATTAAATCTTTCAAAGTCTCAGAAATATTAACGTGAGTTGTATAATGCCTTTTGGTAACTAAAGCATCATATTCATCAGCAACTCTAATTATTTGTGCAGAATATGGAATATCATTTTTTCTAAGCCCTCTAGGATACCCCGTACCATTTAAAGCCTCGTGATGATACCAAGGACCATCTGAATAAGGCCTTAAATTAATATCTTTCATACAATATTCATATCCAAGTGTAGTATGAGTTTTCATTATTTCAAATTCTTCATTGGTAAGCTTTCCGTTTTTTGCAAGAATTTCATGAGGAATAAACAATTTACCTACATCGTGGATATATCCTGCAATTAAGCAGTGAATAGTAAATTTATTGTTACAGTGCATATATTCACAAATACGGGCTGATAAATTTGAGACATTTTCACTATGAACTTTTGTAAAGTAATCTAATCTTTCTACAACAGATAGGCTATCTTTAATAGTATTATCTAAGTCGTGTATCTTAATATTACTAGGACTATAAAAGTCGTATTTCTCTTCTAGCATAGTATTTTTATTCCCTTCTTGCTTTCTATTCGCAAGGTGTATATAGAATTGAAAGATATGTTTTCTTTCAAACTAATTTTCCTTTGTGATACATATAATATAACACGAAAAAGAGAAGAATACAATATGTAAGGAAAATAATTTTTGGGCTTTGATATAAATTATTAAAAAAAACATAAATACAAATTATCTTTTCAAGTACTTTAAATGCAAAAAAGAGAAAAACTAGCATATAATTTATTGTATAATCATAATTTTTATGATAATATTATAAGGAAAGGGCAATAAATGAGTAACGTTGTTTTTGTAAAAAAAGACGATATTGAATATATGCAATTTAAAAAATTACTAGAGTTTCAAGATGAATTAACACATGCATATACTTTGAAAACATATGGTATCGGTCTAAACAAAGATATAGAAAATACCAATAAAGTCTTTGAAATATTAGCAAATACTTTCAATTTTTCTAAAGAAGATATTATAAAAACAAAGCAAACACATACAAACAACATAGTTGAAATAAATGATAAAGAAGTATCACTAGAAAATACAGATGGGATAATTACAGATAAAAAAGAAAAAGCAATATTAACTTCAACATCAGACTGTATTTGCTTTATGTTATATGATCCCCAAAATAAGGTTATAGCAAATATTCACTCTGGTTGGAAAGGTACATCAAAGAGAATTATACAAAATGCAATATCTCTTATGATTAAAGACTATGATTGTAAAGTGAATAACATAATTTGCTGTATAGGTCCATCACTACGAAAAGATCATTTTTTAGTAAATCAGGATGTAGTAGATATATTTCAAAATGAATTTTATAATTATATTAAAAAATCTCCAATAATAGAAGAAACAGATTTGACAAATCAAAAGGGAAAGCAATACAAAATAGATACAATTTTAATTAATAAGTTGATGCTAAAGGAAATGGGTGTATTAAAGCAGAACATAATAGATAGTGAAATATGTACAATGTGCGAAAATGATAAATTTTTTTCATATAGAATATTTGGACAGAACTATAAAAATAATATCGGACTAATGATGCTAAAGAAAAAAGCAATACACAATGACAAAGAATTAAGTAAAAATCTATAATAAAAAAGGATGTAAAAATGTTTGATAATTGGGAAGATTTAGAGAAAAGTATAATTAATTGTAATAAGTGTAAATTAAATTCTGGAAGAACAAATATAGTTTTTGGAGTTGGCAATAAAGATGCAGATATAATGTTTATTGGAGAGGGTCCTGGTGCAGATGAAGATAAAGAGGGAGTTCCTTTTGTTGGTAAAGCAGGACAGCTTATGGACAAAGCTTTTGATGGAATAGGAATTAACAGAGACAATGTCTATATTGCTAATATCGTAAAGTGTAGACCTCCTCAAAATAGAGTACCTGAGAAAGATGAGGCTACAAGTTGTCTTAACTATTTAAGAAATCAAGTAATTTTGGTTAAGCCAAAAATTATAGTTTTATTGGGAAGTACAGCTTTAAAGAACATACTGGGAGAAGAGCATTCTATAACCAAAGAAAGAGGCATATGGGCAGATAAAAAGGGGATCAGATATCTTCCAACATGGCATCCAGCAGCACTTTTAAGAGATGAAAACAAAAAAATAGAATTTTGGAAAGATCTTAAATTATTAAAAGATGTTGCAAAAGAAGAAAATTTAGCAATATAAATTGGGAAGTTTATCAACAAAAATAGAAATCAGAAGCAAATGAAAAAATTATAAAAAAATAAATAATAAATTATTGGAGAAATTTATGAACCAAGAAGAAATAAGAAATTATTGTTTGAATTGTATTAACAAACCTTGTAGCAATAAAGGGTGTCCGCTTAATAATGATATTCCGGGATTTATTCATGAAAAAGATTTAAAAAAAGCATTTGAAATATTGTCAAAGACAACGGTACTTCCAGCTATATGTGGTAAGATATGTCCTCATGAAAAGCAATGTCAAGGAAGTTGTATAAGAGGTATTAATGGCAAAAGTGTTTCTATTGGAGAAATGGAAGAGTTTATTGGCAAATATTCTATTGAAAATAATTTGAGCATACCAACAGATTTAGATGCAAGTTTAATAAATAAACAAGTAGCGGTAGTAGGGTCGGGACCAGCAGGTTTAACTTGTTCAGCTTTTTTAGCAAGAAAAGGTGTGCAAGTTACTATTTATGATAAGTTTGATGAGCTTGGTGGCATACTAACTCATGGTATCCCAGACTTTAGACTTGACAAACAAGTGGTAAAAAAGACTATAGAAAAGATACTTGACTTGGGTGTTAAAGTTAAAACAAATATAGAATTGGGAAAAGATATTAGCATAGAAGAATTGTGCGAAAAATATGACGCTGTTTTTATTGGAATTGGTGCTAATATTCCTACTAAAATGAACATAGAAGGTGAAGAATTAGACGGTGTGTATGGTGGAAATACACTTCTTGAGACTAATAATCATCCAAATTATGATGGACGAAAAGTTGCTGTAATTGGTGGTGGTAATGTTGCTATGGATACAGCAAGAACAGTAAAGAGGCTTGGCGCTAAAGAAGTTTATGTTATTTATAGACGAGCTGAAGAACAAATGCCTGCGGAAAGAAAAGAAATAGAAGATGCTAAAAAAGAAGGTATCACATTTTTATTTCAAAATAATATAGTAAAAATTTTAGGAAAAAACAAAGTAGATAAAATTGAATTAATTAAAACCAAGCTTGTTCAAAAAGAAGGAGAAACTAGGCTGTCACCAGTAAACATAGAAAATAGCAATTACATAATTGACATGGATTACGTTATAATGGCAACAGGCTCGAAACCAGATGAGAGTAAGATATCGGAATTTGAGAAAAATAAATGGGGCTATGTGCAGGTTAATGAAAATATGCAAACATCATTAGATAAAGTATTTGCAGGAGGAGACATTGTGGGAGAAAAAGCTACGGTTGCGTATGCTGCAAGGTCAGGTAGAAATGCAGCAGAAAGTATTATAAAATTTTTACAAACCTGTTAGATGGAATTATACATTGTAAACATATAGTGTTGATAGTGTACTATGGATAATTGGTTCGAATCTAAATGCTTTAAAAGTGGTTGAATAGTAAATAAAAAACAGATAAGCAAAAGTTTATCTGTTTTTTAATTGTCTTCAAGCTTTATACTACTTCTGGTAAATAGCTTTTTAACTGAACTAAATAAATTAGCAAATGAATATTTTTTAACAACAGTAATTTGAGTATTGCCAGTAAGCTTCTCATATTTTTGGTCAATTTCTGCCATTTTTGAAAAGTAAAAATCATTAAAAAATGTATAGGTTTCGTTGGTTCCAATTAAATTGCTAAAACTATATAATTGCTTTCTATAATTTTCAATCTCATCTGCTGTATTTACTTCGCGAATTCTATTATTAAAGTAAGTAGTTAAAATTAAATTTTGGGTATCAAAAAAAGTTTGTCTAATTTGAGACTTATATTTATTTATTGTGTCAGTAGCATTTTTAAATCTGAAGTATGACATATCTGTTGTTTGTATTTTCATATTTATTTTGACAATTTTTTCTTCTATGTCAAGCAATTTATCAAAGTTTTGCTGTATTTTAAATGCCACTTTCTCACCAAATAAAAATTTAAATTTATCAAAAAATCTGTCATTTGCAAAGAAAGTGCTTTCAAATAAAACTGCAAATCCAGTTAAATAACCTATTTGTTTGATTAAATTGCAAAGTAATGGATAATACGAAGGACTGTCTGTTGGGAAAGTAACCCCATAATAAGTAACAGTATCACGTTGTTCACCTGTTGCAAATGATGACATAAGCTGCACTGCTGACTCGTTTAGTGCAGAGCCGTAAGCTTTTACTCTTAGATAAGTACATAGTCCAAGTCTGTGAAGAGTTCCTTTTGAATCTTTGATTTCTTGAAAGTGATGCACTATTTCATGAAAAGCGAGCTTTTTTATATCATCAAAGCTGATACCTTTTCTAAAATATATTGACGTATTTCTGTAAAAATAGCAAGCGTCAGACATTCCTGAAGGCATGTCCGCAATGAACATATTAATTCTTGCTATACGATTAAACATGTCATTGTAATTTAATTTAAAGTCTGGAAATTTAGAGCAAAGAAGTCTAGCAACATACGTTGCTATTTCGTTGATATTAAATGTATTTATAGGGCATATAACTTTAATACCATTTTTCTCTAATTCTTGTTCAACTGAATTCATTAAAATTCTCCTTTGTTTAACATACAAATATTATACACTATAGAGGTTTAAAATTATATAACAAAATTATTAAAAAAATGTAACATTAAAGTAACATTAATAGATGCTAAAAAATAACCTATATTTAATTTTTTAGCTATGTTAATTGTAATTATAATTTAATGAAAATGTATGGATTTTTACGGATGATTGTAGTATAATATAAAACGATAAGGATATTTACAAAGAGACAGTCTAAATAAGGAGATATATAATGGCGAAAAAGACAAAGGTAATTAAAACTAAAAAAGAAAAGAGTGACCAAACCAAAGATACAAAATTAGTAAAATTGTCATTTAACATAATAGCAATATTTTGCATAACAATATTTTGCATAGCTATAGTGCCAAGGACATTTCAAAATGATACATTTTATACAATCAAGATAGGACAATTAATTAGGCAAAATGGAATAGATTATCAAGATCATTTTTCTTGGCATGAAAATTTACCATATATGTATCCACATTGGTTATATGATTTGATAATGTCACTGATATATGACTTTGCTGGTGGATACACTGGATTATATGCATCTACTATTGTACTTTCAGTAATTCTTGGAATACTATTGTACTTTACAAACAAAAAAGTTTCTAAGAATCATATTATTTCATTTTTGATTACTATTGCTCAAATGATAATAATGAAAGAATATATTGCCGCAAGGGCTCAGCTAGTTACGTTTGTACTTTTTGTAGCTACTTATCTATTAATAGTAAAATTCCTAGAAAAGCCGAAAATAAGGTATGCAATAGGACTGATAGCCATTCCAATAATTATAGCAAATGTTCATTCAGCGGTATTTCCTTTTTACTTTGTGTTATACTTGCCATTTATAGCAGAGTATGCGATAGCTTCAATATTAGATTGGCATATTCCACATAAATTGTATCAAATGTGGATAAAGGCTAATATAAAATCTGCAAACAAGAAATTAAAAAAGGCTAAACAAGAAAATATAGAAAAATATCAAACAATTTTGCAAAAATTAAATAAAAAGTTAGAAAAATCAAATGCTAATTTCGAGTTGGATTTAATTAAACAAAATGATAGAAGAAAAAAGCCGTATAAAGTTGTACTTGAAAAAAACAAAAATGTAGTTAAACTATTTTTTATTATGATAATATGCTTGTTTACAGGATTGCTTACCCCAATAAAGGACATGCCTTACATGTATACTTATAAGATAATGCAAGGCAATACAACTGACAGCATAAGTGAGCATTTGCCTTTAACACTAATTAATAATATTCCTGTTCTCGTAACAATTGCTATAACATTTGCTTTGGCTATATTTACAAAGGTAAAAATTAAGCTAAGAGATGTGTTCTTATTTGGAGGATTAACTTTACTTGCATTAATGTCAAGAAGACAAGTTTCTATGTTTATGTTATTTGGTGGAACTGTTATTTGTACTATGATTGCAAATTTCTTAGATATGTATGACAAAAATGGAACAGAAGAATTTATGAAATATGTAACAAGTGCAATTGGAGAGGCTCTGTGTATTTGTCTAATTATCGTTATTAGTCTTAGTGTTTATAGAAAATATGCTAATTCAGAGTTTGTAAATACAAGTAGTTATCCAGTAGAAGCGGTTGAGTGGATAAAAGAAAACTTAGACTATAAAAATATAAAAATATTTAATGACTACAATTATGGAAGTTACATGCTTTTAAATGATGTACCAGTATTTATTGATTCTCGTTGTGATTTATACACTCCAGAATTTAATGGAACGTATAACAAGGAAAAGAAGAAGTATGAAGGAAAAGATATATTTTCAGATTATTTAAACGTTTCTAATATATCTACTTGGTATGAAACAAAATTTCAAAATTACGGGGTTACTCATGTAATATGTAAAACAAATTCTAAACTAAATATGCTTTTAGAAAAAGATGATAATTACAAAGAATTATATAAAGATTCGAATTTCGTAATATATGATAGGTTATCAAAATAACATAAATATAGGATGTAAAAATGGAAGAGAAAATCTATAAGGTTAATTTAGAAGATATTAATCAAAGGCTTGATACATTTGTAGCAAGCCTTGATGTGCATTTTACAAGAAGTATGGCTCAAAAACAAGTAAAAAATGGGAACATACTGGTAAATGACAAAAATCAAAAAGAATCTTATAAATTGAAAGAAAATGATGTTGTAAAAATAAGAATAGAACCACCGAAGGAAACAACAATTAAACCTGAAGACATAAAATTGGATATAATCTATGAAGATGATTACATTTTAGTTGTAAATAAAGCTAAAGGTATGGTTGTTCACCCAGCCAGTGGCAATTATGAAGGAACTCTTGTAAATGCGGTATTAAATCATTGCAAAGATACTTTATCTGGAATTGGTGGAGAAATTAGGCCAGGAATAGTGCATAGACTGGATAAAGATACATCAGGATTGATTATTGTTGCGAAATGTGACGAGGCTCATCTGGACATTTCTAATCAAATTAAGGAACATAGAGTTACTAAAATATATACGGCTTTAGTTAAAGGTAATATTTCAGAGGATACTGCAACAATTAATATGCCAATTGGAAGAAGCAAACAAGACAGAAAAAAGATGGAAGTACGACCAGATGGGAAGGAAGCAGTTTCTCACATACAGGTAATTAAAAGATATGGAAACTACACACTTTTGAGAGTTAAAATTGATACTGGCAGAACTCATCAAATTAGAGTGCATTTAGCTAAAATAGGACATCCAGTGGTAGGTGATGAAGTGTATGCAAATGGTAAAAATGAATTTGGGGTACATGGACAAATGCTACATAGTACCATTTTAGAGTTTACACATCCTATTACAAAAAAGAGAATGCATTTAGAAGCTGAACTTCCACAATATTTTGAAGATGTGCTTAGTAAACTAGAAGCAAGCACAAATTGAAAAATAGAATGTATGTTATTAATAAATGAAATAAAAAGGATGTATATGTAAATAAATGAAACAAAAAGGACGTATGTTTTTTAATAAATGAGACAAAAAAGGATGTATGTTGTAATAAATGAAGTAAAAAGAAAATATTTTAATAAATGAAACAAAAAAACAGGTATCTTTTAATGAATAGAATAAAAGAGTTGGAGGACGTAAATTTGGAAAAAATAAGGCTTCAAAAGTTTTTGGCAGAAGCAGGAATCTGTTCAAGAAGAAAAGCGGAAGAATTGATGACCCAAGGAAAAATAAAAGTAAATGGAAAAGTCATTAAAGAGCTAGGAATAAAAGTAGACCCAGAAAATGATGCTGTCGAATATAATGGCGGAATAGTAAAAAGAGAAGAAAATAAAGTATACATATTGTTAAACAAACCGATAGGGTATGTTACTACTGTGAAAGAGCAGTTTGATAGAGATAAAGTTACAGATTTAATTAAAGGAGTAAAAGAAAGGCTAGTCCCAGTAGGAAGACTTGATATGTATACATCTGGTGCACTTATCCTTTCAAATGACGGAGAATTTATAAATAAAGTCACACATCCCAAGAATGAAATTGAGAAAACCTATAATGTAACTTTATTAGGAAAAATAACAAAAGATGAAGTAAAAAAATTACAAGATGGTGTTGAAATTAATTTGAGCAATGATATTTTAAATGATAAATTTTTAGCAAATCACGCAGAGGTAGAAAATAAGAGATATTTGACTAAACCTGCTAAAGTTAAAATATTAAAAATTGATGAAGAAAAAAATTTATCAAGATTACAGATTACAATTCATGAAGGGAAAAATAGAGAAATTAGAAAAATGTGTGAAGCTATAGATAAGAAAGTTTTAGCGTTACATAGAGCAAAAATCGGAAATATAGATGTAAAAGATTTAAAACTAGGGAAGTGGAGATACTTGACAGAAGACGAAATACGTAAATTATTAAAGTAAATACGCTTATAATTATAAACTCAATTTATAAAAACCTAGTAAATAAAAATTAATTTATTTTAAGATAAAATTAAAAACAAAGGATGATAAAAATGATATACCAAAGATTTGTTCCAGAAGGTTGGAATCAAGAAAATAATAAATATTCAATTGAAGAACTAAAAAGGGCTCGTGAACAAAATGCGGTCTTAGAAGGAAAAATTCATAATATAGATTATAACCACAATGTCTATATTGATTTGGGAAATAATATTAAGGGTATTATTCCAAATCAGGAATTGGGACAAATGGTTAAAGGAAATAACTATATTCAATTTAAAATAAATGATATTAAAGAGCAAGAAAATACTTGTATTCTTTCAAGAAAGGCAGTTAAAGACGAAAGCCTAGATTGGATAATTAATAATCTATCACAGGGTGATATTGTGGATGGAATTGTCAGAAGTATTAAACCATATGGAGCTTTTATAGAAGTAGGAGGGGGCACCTCTGGACTTTTATATATTAATGACATTTCAGTAGCAAGGATGAAGTCGCCTGAGGAGAGACTTCAAGTTGGACAAAGAATAAAAGTGAAGATTAAAGAAATCGATAAACAAAATAAGAAGTTCTTTCTATCTTACAAAGATATGCTAGGAAGTTGGGAAGATAACATTAAAGACTTTGAAGAAGGAAGCATTGTAAAGGGCATTGCAAAAGAAATTACAAAAAACAAAGATGGAATTTTTATAGAACTTAAACCTAACCTTGTAGGATTATGTGATTATAAAAAGGATATCGAGTACGGAAAAGAAGTAATAGTAAGGATAAAAAAGATTATACCTGAGAAAAAGAAAATCAAATTAACACTTGTATCTTGTTAACATAAGTGGTATAATAGTAAAGTGTAGAAGAGATGTTTATAAATTTAAACAACTCAAAAATCCTATTTTATTAATAGGTCAAATCTATAAAATAATTTTTGTAGGAGGAAGTTATATGGTAGCAGATAATGAAATAAAAACAACAGTATCACCATTTAGAATGAGAGAAGGGGAAATTAAGGTATTTGACGGTAAAGATGGTTATGTATCGATGAATCAAATACTTCAAAAGATGAACTTAGGACATATAAGTGATATACATTTTCAAATTTTAGAATTAGTAAATAAATATGAATTTTT
This sequence comes from uncultured Clostridia bacterium, assembly GCA_947624195.1. Taxonomy (GTDB): domain Bacteria; phylum Bacillota; class Clostridia; order TANB77; family CAG-508; genus CAG-793. The sequence goes on along the minus strand of CANQJH010000005.1, from coordinate 33,742 downwards.
AACATCAAGGCAATTGTTTCAACTATTAGAATATCAAAAAGCAGACATTAAAAATCAAGATAAGTTAAATGTAAAACTAGACCAATTAATCAAGTGCAAGATACTTACTAGATATTATTTTACTTCACCAGAAGGTAGCGGTATATATAGAGTTTATTGTATGGAAAAAATGGGCAAGTATTTACTAAATTCAAGAGAAATCGAATGCAAATGGCAACCAAGTGACAATGCAAAACCAGTTGAAATGATTAAGAAGAAGTTGGCAGGCAATCAATTAGTCATTGCGTATATGAGAAAAGTTAAGGCTTTCTCAGAATTTAAATTAAAACCATTAATTCAAGCTAAAACCTTAAGTAAACAATTCAAACCAATTGCCAGTATTGATTTAGATTTTAATAGAAGAAAAATAAGCTTCGTTTTTGAAGTACTAAGAAGAAATGAAGGTTGGGAAAATAAATTAATAGAAAGGATGAATCTTTGGAAAGACTTTTACGATAATTTTGTACCAGGAGATTCGGGATTCCTATCTATCCCACAATTGGTATTTATATGTGAAGACGATAGACATATGGCAGAAACCTTCAAGGTACTTGTAACAAACAACATTAAAATAGAAAAAATAAGTTATTATTATACAACAGATTTACATCAAAATAATGATAATTTAAGTAAGAGCTTGTATGACTTTGTTGAGGAAAATGGGAAATACAAGATGAGAAATGTGGAAGCTAAGATTTTAGCCTAATATTGTAAAAATTAAAATGACAAAAAAACTGAATTAAATTATTAATTAAAAACAGAAAATAGTTATTTTTGAATAAGCCGCGCAGCGACTAACCGGAGCGTTAGCGTAGGGCGAATGAAGAAAATTACATACAAGCGCCCAATGGCATTATGTATTGTATGAAGTACATTAATTGCACAGCCATTAGTGGCCTTATGGAATTTTCGACAGCAAGGCATGAAAAGATAACTATTTTCTGTTTTAATTTATTATTATTTTTTACTATCAGTTTAGTTTTGCCATTTTAATATTAGTTATTATTTTTCCCGTTTTTTCTAAAGTTAAATGTTATTGCATCATTGTTATTTATTTCAAAAGTCAAATCTGAATCATCCATTTTTATTGGATCAATATTACCATTTGAGTCATCATTGAAATGGTCATTGTTAGATAATAAATTGTTTCTTCTTTTTGTATTAGATGATGTATCCTCAGATATACCACTTGTGAATTTAGTAAAGTTAAATAGTTTAATATCTTGTTTTTCTTTGTATTTAGCTGGTAAGAAATCTAGGTTTGCTGTACCATTTTCAAGAGCACCTTTGACACTTTTTATCTTATACATACATTTTTTGAATTTCAAAGATTGAACTTTACCAGGCATGTATTTAACTTTGTAGCCATATTGTGCATTTTTCTTAGGATCATATTTTAAGTTAGTTTCATTAAATCCAGTTTCGGTAATTGTCCACTCTTTCTTTTCTCCAAGTTCTTTTGACCACCATTCATTGTCTTCAGGTGAATTATTACCAAATACGATTTTGTTGTTACAATTTGATATTATTGTATTTCCTAGCTTTTCACCATGTGAAAGCAACTGTGAACGTGACTGTGCAGAAACAACTGTTGCTACTCTATATTTTCTATAAACAGTAAATATTGTTTCAGTAGCAGGACAGATAAAGTCTGGGAACTCGTCAATATATAAGAAATGAGGAATACGAGTATTTTCACTTCCTGGTCTTCTTAATACTGAAAATTGCATTAACAATAAGAAGAATAAACCAAAGGCTTTATGGGCTGTTTCTCCCAAATCACCACGACGAGTACAAACTAAGCAAACATCTCCATTTTCTAATACCTTATCAAAGTTTAAATTATTGTTTCTGTTGCATAATATATTCTTTACACCAGGATATCTTAGTAATGTATCTAACTGAGACATTGGTATGGAAATTATTTTCTGCATTTCATTTACATTTGGACTATCATGGTAGAAGTTTTTCTTAAAGTATCCAATTTGATTTGAATATTTTTCAGATAGTTCAGGGTCCTGCTCTAAAATCTTGCATAGTTTTTCTATTAAGTCAAAATGATTTAATAGTTTAAGCATATCATCTATATTTGGTAGTTTGCCATTATTTAAAATAGGGTAAGCTACTTTTAAAAGAATAGCTAGGTTTTCAATAATCTGGTTTGACAAGTTTTCTTGATAAGCTTGAGCCATCTCTGGATTTTTGTCTGTATAAAATCCTTTTAAAACTGTAGATATTGATAGAGCCGTTTGGACAGGATCATCAAATGCAAATGGATTTAATCCAACTGAATCAATGTTGTCTGGGTCTACAAGATTGTATGAAACACCAAAGTTATCACATACATTTTTAACTTTAGATATAGTCTCATAATCAGGAGCCATATAGGTTATACCAAGATTCTTATATATAGGTTTGCTAGGTGCATCAAAATATATTAACTTTTTAAAGTAACTATTAAATGTGCTCTTTCTAGATTCTACAGGAACTAACATATTTAATGTAAAGTTTTTATTTATGTATTCATTATCATAAGGTGCATTGATAGTTGCAATACCTGTCTTAAGAGCAGCAAATGCAAGTGTTTTAGAGGTTTCTCTAAAGAAGTATTTTTTACTAATATCTTGAGCAACCCATGGCTCAAATATTAATGATGTTTTACCAGAACCTGAAACACCTACTACTAAAGTAGACTCAAATCTTCTAATTTCAGAAAGTTTAACGTCATGACCATGGTCTTTATCAACACCAATAAAAATTTCGTTAGTATAAGCACCAACACCAATAGATTTATCAGAAAGATTGATTCCATCATAATCAAAAATAGAATCTTTCATAGCTTTTGAATCATTAATTCCAGTAAATATTGTTTTGAAAACTAGATGAGCCGTAGACAATGGAAGTGCTAAAGCTATTGATGAAAGGGCAGGTTTAATTAAATAAGCAAATTCTGAAACTATAGTTGTATAGCCAGGAAGTGATAGTAAACCAATCCATATTAATTCATTTATCCATTCAGTTATCATTGTAACTATTAATACATATAAGGTTACAAAATAAGTATATAGCAAACCTAATTTATCGTCATCACAAGTAACAAACTTGGATGAGAATGAAAATAGAAATGCAAATATAGGACACAGAAATGCAACCGCGTACGCAATAGGACCCCAATAATTTGAAGCTACACCAGTAAATACAATAAGTAAAAATTCAACTACTCTATCTACAACGATGTATGCACTTATTAGGGTTAATATATATGTAAAAAAAGTATTTCGATCAGTTTTTAAAAACTTTAAAAATTTATCTAATAATTTCATACTTTTATCCTTTCAACTATATACTTATATTATCCTACAAAATGACAAAAAAAACAATACTTTTAAGGAATTTTTTTTATAAAAATTAATGCTCATAGATGATTGCTTAATTAAAAATAACCTATATTCATATTTTTAGTATTAATGAAACATCTAAACTTTACATTTCCGTAATTTTAAAATAGATATGCACATATATTTTAAAAGGCAAGCTAATATTGAATGAAAAGGAAGGAAACATGAGTAAAAAGTATAAAGAAACTTTTAGGCAAAGTGTTTTTGCTTTGCTTATTTCACAAATAATTGTAAAGTGTTTAGGATTAGTACATAAATTATACTTAACAAATAGAAATGGCTTTGGAGACGCGGGTAACGCAATTTCATCAGCAGGATTTCAGGTTTATTCCTTAATTATAAGCTTCTCATCAATAGGTATTCCAGGAGCAATATCTAGGTTAGTTGCAGAAAGAAGTTCAAGAGGAGACCACAAGGGTGCATATAAAATATTTAAAATATCTGTATTAATTTTTAGCATAATTGGACTATGTGGAAGTTTAACTCTTGCTATTTTCTCAAAGCAAATAGCCTGTTATTATTTGAAAATACCAGAAGCGCAACTTTCTATTATAGCCCTAGCACCTTCTGTATTCTTTTCAACAATAGTTGCAGTTTTTAGAGGATACTTTGGAGGAAGAGAAAATCAAAAAGACACAGCAAAAGCACAGTCTATCGACCAGATAACGAGAACAATATCTACAATTATATTTATAGAAATTTCAGTTGTATTAATGTCCAACACAAACACAACAGTAATGGCTGCTTGTGCAAATTTGTCATCAACAGTAGCGAATATATGTGAATTTTTATATTTGTATAAAGCATTTTTAAAACAAAGACACGAAATAGGAATAGACATAAAAAGTAGTGCAAATGTTACAAGAGTTAGAACACTTACAATAATTAGTGAAATAGTAAAGGTAGCTGTACCAATTTCGCTAACAGCTGTAATAGGAACAATAGCTAAGAATATTGATTCTACAACAATAGTAAATAAATTAAAAGATGTAATAGGTTATGAACAAGCCAAAATAGAATATGGAATATTAAGCGGAAAAGTTGAAACTTTGGTAAGCTTTCCGTTATCATTTAATTCAGCAATTACAACAGCATTACTGCCAAGCATTGTAGCTTCAAAAAGTAATTTAAAAAAGAGGGAAGATAGAATCAATAAATCAATAACATTTGGCTTAACGTTAACAGTACCAATAATAGTAACTTTCCTATTTTATGGTGAAGAAATCTTGAAACTATTATTTCCAAACGCATCCAGTGGAGCAGTTATATTAAAGATTAGCTCCATTTCTATACTATTCATTACAATTACACAAATGTTAAATGTAGTTTTATACGGAATAGGGAAATCAAAAGTTCCAATAATTGCAGTAACGTGTGGAGTTTTAGTAAAGGCATTACTTAATAACATATTAGTTCCAAAAGTAAATTTACCAATAGGTGGTACCAAAGGAGCAGCTATAGCTACAGTGGCATATAATAGTGTCATTTTTACGATAAGTTTAATAGCAGTTAAGAAATATACAAATATAACAATATACAAATCAAACCTCATTAAACCATTAATATGTAGCTCACTTATGATTTTCAGCTCACAAATAGCATATAAAATTTTAAGTGTAAATATAAATAATATAGTTGGACTATTAATTTCATTAATTTTAGGATTAATTATATATATTATTTCGTTATTTTTAGTAAAAATTTTAAATAAAAATGAAATATTTTTTATTAAATTCAGAAAAAATAGTAATGCTCGAACACTTGTAAAATAAACACTTACACGTCACAAACTTTGGCAAAGCTTAGGCACACTTGACTTTGAAAGTGAAAAAAATAAAAAAAAAGAAGGATTTTGTTTTTAATTGGCGAATAATAAGGTAGTAGAGTAAGAGTACAATCTTAATTCTATAACATATTTGTATCTTAATAGGAGGTAAATTAAATGAACAAATCTGATTTAATCGCAGCAATGGCTGCTAAAACAGGAGAAACAAAAAAGAGTGCTGAAGCTTCTTTAGACGCTTTTGTATCAGCTGTAACAGACAGCTTAAAGAAAGGTGACAAAGTTCAATTAGTTGGCTTTGGATCTTTCGAAGTAAGAAAGAGAGCAGCTAGAAAAGGAAGAAATCCTCAAACTAAGGAAGAAATCAAAATACCAGCATCAAAGGCTCCTGTATTCAAAGCAGGAAAAGCTTTAAAAGAAGTTGTTAATAAAAAATAATTAGATGAGTTTTATATTATACATATGAATTCATATAAGATAGGCTAGAGATAGCCTATCTTTTTATAAGCGTTATATAAGGAGATAAAAAGTTTAAAAAAGTAGTTGACAAAGTAGATGAAAAAGTATTATAATAAGTATTGTCTTAATTGAATATGCATGCAGATATGGCGGAACTGGTAGACGCACAGGACTTAAAATCCTGCGGACTAATAATCCGTCCCGGTTCGATTCCGGGTATCTGCACCAACGACGTATCTGTTCGAACTAATGGAACAGATAGATACAAAAATCAATCAGTAAAATGGTTGATTTTTTTTATATAAAAAGTATTGTGCAGTTAAAGTTTTTATATTATAATTATAGAAAATAAAATGAAACAAAAGATATAGATATGCAAATAAAATTTTCTAAAAAAATATATAGTAAATTTATTTTGCCAGAATATAAATTTAATGAAAATCTAGAGGCTGATTATTGGAGAAATGCTGATTGGGATAATTATACTGAAGAAGAGTTATTAAATGGATTACATGAACTTCAAAAAGTAGAAATAGAAAAATATTTTTCATATTTGAAAGAACAAGGATACTTAAACACTGACGAATATTTAGAAAAAACACTTAATGAATTACAATATGTAGATGCAAGAGTTAAAGATGTTATTACATATGCAAATGACTATACTAATTACTTAAGTATTGAATTTGCAAATAATGGATTATTACCTTGCAAAACATTAATTAGAATAAAACCTGAATATGCACTAAGAGCATTATTCGGAGCAAAAGACTTAAGTTTATATTATTCAGATGGAAATACTTATAGTTTAGTAGAAGAAAATATAAAAATAGATGAAGAAGACTACTACAATTTTAATATTACTCATAATAGCGAATATTTGCTAACCGATGGTAACTTTGAAAAACTAGCCAAAGATGTTAATTCATCAAATAATGGATCACAAAATAATCCAACATCAGTAGAGTCAAATAAAGACACATCAGCTGAAACATCAAATACTTCAACCGATAATCCAAAAACAGGGGATATTATTATGACTTGGATTAGTCTCATGTTAATATCTATGTTAGGTGTTTTAGGAATAGCTAAAATATTGAAAAAAAGTAAATAAATTTAATATAAAATAATAAAAGAGCAATATTTTTATTTAATATTGCTCTTTAAATTTAGAAAAATTTGGCACGAACTATTTGATTTTTATTATATTATTCGCTGAAAAATTGAAATATAATTGACAATTGCAAACAATTTCATATAAAAAAGAAAATTTTTCTTTTCCTCGCAAGAGGTTTCTTTTTTTTTTATTTAAAAATATATTTTTTCAATTTTGTTTAAATCAAGAATTTGGGTTCCTCTTATGTTTATAAAATTTGTTTTCTGCATATAATAATTTATTATATTATTTTCGTTTTTAGTATTTTATCGTCAACGATTTTTAACCACAATTGTTATACTGAAAAAAATCTAAGAATCGAGGTAATAAACATGACTTTATCAAATGCAGTAAAACAAAGGATAATTAACCTAGCAGCAGAAAACAAAATTACAATTCACAAGCTAGCCTTAAGATCAGGAATAGCTTATTCAACTATTAGTAGTTTCTTAAATGGAAAGTGTACAAGTATTACATTAACTACTCTTTTGCATATTTGTGAAGGTAGCAAAATAAATTTAAAAGAATTTTTTGATGATGATTTGTTTAAAAATATAACAGCTGATGCTGATTCAAACGAGTTTATAGAAAAGAGGTAAACTTAAATGTTTCTTTCGGTTGCTATAAGACAAAGAATAATAAATTTAGTAAAATCTCAACATTTAAATTTAATGGAACTATCGAGAATAGGCAATTTATCTTATTCTACATTAATGAATTTTATGACAGGCAAAGGTAATACGATTACTTTGACAACTTTGTTCAATATATGTTTAGGCTTAAATATAGAGTTAAGAGATTTCTTCGATAGTCCATTATTTGTTGACGTATTGGATGAACATGAAAAATCAAGTTCTAAAGTCTAATTTTATAAAATTCAATATTTTTTTTGTTGTGCTTTCACACTGTCTATTTTGGGTAATTGCACCTAGTGAAAGTTATACAACTAATCCTAAAAACAAAATTCCTAAATTATCGTTATATATTTCATCAAAAATATATTGAGAATTTGTCACCGTAATGTTAAAATAGTAAAAAATCTAATGGAGTAAATGTTATGGCAAGATCAAGAAAATATAAGAAATTAAATTTAGGACAGATGACTGTTGCAGTGATAATTTTAATTGGCATTTCAATTTATGGGTACATAAGACAAAATGCAAATCAAATTGACACGGCAAATGCTGGATTAAATAATTATGTTGATACGAATAGTTCAAATGTGATATTTGATTTATCTACAATCCCTGAATATTTATCAAGTCCTTATGTTGAAATTAATAATAATATTCCATATTTTGTAGAGGGAGAATATACGACAGAACCCTTTGAAAAATATAGTGAATTAGATTATTTAGGAAGAAGCGGAGTAGGATATGCTAATATTTGTAAAGAAATTATGCCTCCAAAAGATGAGGAAAGAGGAGAAATTGGAGGTATTAAGCCAACTGGCTGGGTGCAAAAAAGATATGATAATTTAATTAAAGATAAATATTTATATAATCGTTGTCACATAATTGGTTGGCAGCTTGCAGGTGAAAATGCTAATAAAAATAATTTGATAACAGGTACAAGATATTTAAATACAGAGGGTATGTTGCCTTTTGAAAATAAAGTGGCAGAGTACATAAATAAGAATGAAAATAATCATGTTCTATATCGTGTAACTCCTATTTTTGAAAATAATAATCTTTTAGCAAGTGGGGTAGAAATGGAAGCTTGGTCAGTTGAAGATTCTGGTACAGGAATTCATTTTAATGTGTATTGCTATAATGTTCAACCAGGAATAGTTATTGATTATGCTACAGGCGAAAGCCATGTAAAAGAGTGATGGTTTAATATTTATATTTTAAGAATATTTAAAAGTAAAAGTTTAAATTTTTTATATTAGTCTATTGTAAATTTATGGTAAATAATATATAATTAATCGGGAGTTATTTCTTAATACTATTAGATCAAATAGTATTTTTTCAAAATAAAAATTAATAACGAGGGAGTGATTATATAATGAGTTTGGACTTAGTGAATAATTTGTTTAATAATTTAAAGGAGAATAATTTTGTGCAAAATTTTATAAAAGAACTATCAAATTATTTAGAAAAAAATTTAATAAATAGTTCAAAATTTTCTGATAATAATAAAAATTGGAATAATTTACTTGACGATAATTTGCAAATAGGAAATAAAAAAATTATTTCAAAATACAAGAATGAAATGCTACTAGAAAGAGCAAACATTTTACAAAAATATGCTTCAGAGACTGAAAATAAGGGAGAAATGTATTATGTGTATGATGCAAATGCCGTCGAAGATAACGCATATAATTTGTGTATTTGTAATTCAAGTAAGAGTCATAATGTAATTACAAAGAAAATAGATGATTTGCCTGAAAATACACACTTGGGAAGTGTTTTGAGAAAAAAGGATGAAGAGTTTGTTTTAGACAAAGAAGATACAGAGTTTATTGAAAATGAGATAAACAATATGCTTAAGGAAAAAATAGAGGAGCAAGATCAGTATTTAGACAGTAAAAGAATAGATGGGCATATTTATGAAGCTGATGAAAAACATGAAGGAAGAATTTGGCTATATGATTTGAGTGATAAGGGAGACAGTGGAATAGAAGGAATTGAAGAAATAGAATTTCCAAAAGATTTATATGAAGCTGCTAAAAAAGGGAACAAGTTTATTTATAAAAATGGAGAATATCAAAAATATGACTAGGTTGGTATTTTTTTAATCGACTCGTGTGGAAATGGCTAATTTTCATATAGAAATTTCATAATAAAAATATTCATAGAATCAAGGTGTTTTGTTAGCATCTTGATTTTTTAATTTAATAAACAATTATATTATTTTCGTTTTTAGTATTTTATCGTCAACGATTTTTAACCACAATTGTTATACTGAAAAAAATCTAAGAATCGAGGTAATAAACATGACTTTATCAAATGCAGTAAAACAAAGGATAATTAACCTAGCAGCAGAAAACAAAATTACAATTCACAAGCTAGCCTTAAGATCAGGAATAGCTTATTCAACTATTAGTAGTTTCTTAAATGGAAAGTGTACAAGTATTACATTAACTACTCTTTTGCATATTTGTGAAGGTAGCAAAATAAGTTTAAAAGAATTTTTTGATGATGATTTGTTTAAAAATATAACAGCTGATGTTGATTCAAACGAGTTTATAGAAAAGAGGTAAACTTAAATGTTACTTTCAGTTGCTGTAAGACAAAGAATAATTAACTTAGTAAAATCTCAACATCTAAATTTAATGGAACTATCGAGAATAGGCAATTTATCTTATTCTACATTGATGAACTTTATGACAGGCAAAGGTAATACGATTACTTTGACAACTTTGTTCAATATTTGTTTAGGTTTAAATATAGAGTTAAAAGATTTCTTCGATAGTCCATTATTTGTTGATGTATTGGATGAACATGAAAAATCAAGTTCTAAAGTCTAATTTTATAAAATTCAATATTTTTTTGTTGTGCTTTCACACTGTCTATTTTGGGTAATTGAACATGGTGAAAATTATACAACTAATCCTAAAACTAAGATTCCTAAATTATTACTATAAATTTCGTTAAATTGAGATATAGGTAATGGATTTTCGCCTAGACCTACTTCAATTGTATATCCTGGCTTATTGTACATTTGAATAAACCAATCTTTATATCCAGCGAAGCTAGAATTATATGGAGTATCCTCAAGAGTATATCCACTTACTTGTGAAAATTTTTCTCCTATTTCAAGAGACTGAGGTGGATTATAATTTTGAAATCTCCAATATATTGTTTTGCCTTGAGAATGATATGCTAACACTAACCTAAAATTATGTTGCAAGGTCAAATTATATACAGCCAAAGATTCTGGCTCTGTAAGAGGACCGTATCCAACAAAGTCTCTTGGGGCTGGCTGATTGTATCCTTGTGCATATTTTATCCTTTTTGCATTTTGCCATAATGCAGGAAACTGCAAGTTTAAATCCACACCTCTAATATTTGCTTTCCATCCATCAACAAAAGGTATCTGAGGAAAGCTATTAGAGATTTGCTTAGCAAAGTTATAAATTTCTGAATTTGGAGTAATTTCACCTGTAACCAAGTCAACTCCATCTGGATTTACCATTGGTACAATATAAACAGTCGTTATTTCATACAATTGTCTTGCTGGATAATTAAAAATAGATAAGTTTTGTTGATAAGCATAACAATAATCAGCAATAAATTTCATAAGGACGACTGATGTTATCCACTCATTGGCATGATATGAAGCTGAATAAAATACTTCCTTTGATCCTTTTCCAATTTTTATATAAGGTATTTGTTTCCCTAATATACTTTTTCCTATGTTACCTACTTCAATAAATGGGTAAATTTTTTTTAGTGAATTAATATTAATTTTTAAAATTTCTGAACTGTAATTAATATTAGTTGGAACTATAAATCCTAATGCTCCATTTATGTATGGGTCTAGCGCTTTCCAAGTTTTGTTGCCTACTATACCATCTGGAGTTAATCCATAATTTCGCTGAAACATAGATGTTGATTTTCTAGTATCCTCACCAAATATACCGTCAATATTGCCGTAGTAATATCCTAATCTATATAAAAGATTTTGCAAAAATTCTACCATTGGACCAGTAGAACCAAGTTTTAATAATTTCATATTATAATGTATGATGAAGATTTTAGCTTTGTTACTATTCCTTTTTAATAATAATACCTAGAAAATATTGAAAAAATACTGATTTTGTAGTAAAATATATAGTGTAAAAATTAGAAAGGATTAATCAATTTAGTTAGGATAATTGATTATGAGAAATAGTTATGATACAAATTATAATTTTTAGTATATTTGTAGTTTCTGTCTTTATAGATACATTTGCTAGACTGTTCAAGAAAAAAAATTCAAATTACGTATATATGTTGGGAATGGAATTTCTAGGAATACTAATTGGATTCATATTTATATTAGCTAGAAAAAATCCACCCTTTATTGTAATGTGTTTTATGTATTTGATTTCAATAATACTGCCAATTATATTTTTAGTATTAGAAAGCCAAAATATATACATGGATGAATTGATAAATATTGCAAAAGCGGGAAAAAATAAAAATGCATTAAAGAAAATGCTATTGAAAAATATAGAAAAATATCCACATAGCTATATGTCACATAAAAAGCTTGCAAAACTATATGAGCAAAACAACGAAAAGGAAAAGGCGGAAGGAGAGTACTTAAAACTTATTGAAATTTCTCCAAAAGATTATGAATCATATTGCAAATTGGCACAGCTTTATCATGAAAATAACAAAGATGAATATGGTATACAATTATTACAATATTTATTAAATATGAAGCCTGATTACTATAAAGCTAGTTTGATGCTAGGCAATATACTATATGATAATGAAAATTTTAAAGAGGCAATACTTGTTTATAATGAAGCACTTAAGTATTCGCCAGCAGAGTACGAGCTTTACTATTCTTTAGGTATGACGTATACTAGACTCAACGATTTTGCAAATGCTAGGGAATATTATGAAAAAGCAGCAAAGATCAATTCGTTTAAGGATATCTCAAATTTAAATCTTGGACAAATTTGCTTGATTTTTAGAGAATATGATGAAGCGGAACGATATTTTTATCAAAGTTTAAATACGGATGATGAAAAAATTCAATCAAATGCATACTTATATTTAGCTAAAATACATTTAATAAAAAATGATACAATTAAGGCGATTCAATATCTAAATCTTGCTGTTGAGATTAACCCTAATATAATTAAAAAAGTTGAAAATGATTACATTTTTTCAAAAGTAATTGGAAGAATACAAATAAGATCTTCGAAAGAAATAAAAACAAAATTAAGTAAAAAAGAAGAAGAATTAATTAATCATTTAGGAAAAACTTACAATGTAGTAGAAAATCTAACAGATGCAATGCAAATAAGCTATAACGAAAAAGAAAGAGAAAAATAAATTTTTAAATAACTCATATTATGTCGAAAATAGGATATAATATGAGTTATATTTATACAATTTTTTAAATATTTCTTGGATAAAAATATGGTAATATATCATTAAAATTACAAATATTACATTTTGTTTTCATTAAATGAAAATGTATTGACTTTATATAAAAAAAATATAAAATAATTATATATAATGTTGTAAATTGAAATAAACCACAGATAATTGTAAAAATATGAAAAAACTATAGAGGAAAGAGGAAAAAATGCAAGAGTGCTTAGGAATTGATATTACAGATAAATTAGTTAGATATGCTAAAGTCAAAAAAGATAGCAACAATTTTACAGTTGAAGCATATGGAATTAAGTTTTATAGTAACATAACTGAAACACTAGAACAAATAATATCAGAAACTAATAGCTTTAGAATTCCAATAAGTTGCAATTTGTCAAATGAAAAATACTATTATTTTGACGTTTTTAATTTAGCAAATAAAACGTATTTGGAGAAAGCTGTTAAAACTGAATTCGAATCTTTTTGTGTAGAGAATCATTTTAATAGCAAAGTTTATAATGGTAAATATATCTATACTAATAACATAGAAAATCAAGATTTAAGTAAAATTATTTATATTTATGATACTCAAAATGATATAGCTGAAATACAGAACTTCTTTAGACAAGGAAGCATTGATACATTAGTTCCTTTACCTACAACACTTCCAAACTTGATAAAAGCAGAAAAAAATAGAAACTATATGATTGTTAATATAGACGAGCAAACAACAATTACAACCATTATAAATCAAGCAATATACAGTGTTGATACAATAGAAGAAGGCATGAAAGAGGCATTGGATAAAATTAATGAAAAGGAAAATTCTTTTTCTAAATCTTATGAAGTTTGTCAAAATACTACTATTTATACTATGGAAACAGACTATTCTTCTATGGGAGATAACGAATATCTACAATATATTGTACCTGCATTATATAAAATAGTTGAAAAAGTACAAAGCTACAGAGATTTATACAAAAATATGGATGTTATTTATATTACTGGCATTGGAGCTGTAATTAATAATATTGACCTATATTTCAAGGAATATTTTAAAAATTCAAAAGTAGAAATATTAAAACCATATTTTATAGAGCAACATATGAATATGAATGTAAATGTAAAAGACTACATTGAAGTAAATTCAGCTATTGCCTTAGCAATGCAAGGACTGGGAGAGGGTATACAAAGTCTAAATTTCTTGGGAAGAGATTGGAAATTAGATTTAAAAGCCTTCTTGACTCAAGATATAGGTTCACTAAAGCGTAAAAACAACAATACACCAAAAGTCAAAAAGAAGTTAAGTTTTAATTTTGACTTATCGGACTTGAAGGGAAAGTTTGATAAAGTAGAAATGATTTTGCTAAGAAATGTTATAACAGTTGTTATGATAATAATACTATATATGATTGCATCTAGTTGGATAGTAAGACAGATAAATAACAAAATTGCAGAAGCCGAAGACGTTAGAGGTTATATTTCAAATCAGCTAAGTAAATTAAATGAGGATGATACTAAAATTACCGGAAAAACTATAGATTACCAAAGATATACTTCTAATCTGCAAGACATTAGTTCTTCAATACAAACTGCAAGAGGAAGAAAAAATCAAATAACAACTTTACTAAACAAAATTGTATATAACATACCACAATTAGTTACACTAATATCAATAAATAATACTGAAATTACAGATGGAAATACTATTAAACAACATATGACACTAGAAGTTAAATCACAAAAGTACGAACAAATAGCATACTTTAAAGCTAAACTAAAAAATGCTAATATATTAGAGGATATTGTGTCATCAGAAGGACAAAAGACTGGCAATGATGTTATAGTAACAATAGAAGGAAATCTAAGAACATATTAGAAATGGAGGAAAACAATGAGAAAAGCATTATTAAGTTCATTATTAGTCTTAGTATTGATACTAATGATTTTAATTATGAAAAATGGATTGAGCATAGGACCATTTCAAGTATATGGATTTGATGGAATAGGCAAAAAAAATGAAGAGTTAACATCATCAATTGCAGCAGCTAATACTCAAAATGATAATTATACAAGTGCCCTTACAAAACTTCAAACAGATGTTGAAGCGCTTTCTAAAGCAAAAAAGAATTATTTAGATGCTATATCACAAAACACCGAGAGTGAAATTCGACAAGCAACACAAACAAAGACTTATACGATTGAATATTTGTGGAGCAGAATCGGAAATCACGCAACAAGTCAAGGAGTCACATTAGAAATGCAAGTGGCAAATTCAACATTACAAAATCAAGACTACAAAAATCTAAATTTTACAGCTCAAGGCGAGTATTTAGCAATAGTACAGTTTATGTATGAAATAGAAAATGATTCTAATTTAGACTTTATAATTGACAACTTCCACATGACACAGGGTCAAGCTACTTTTGTAGTAAAGGATGTAAAGATTCAAAGAGAAAATACAACAAAGACTCCTACAACCACAACAAACACAACTCCATCAGATACAACCGAGTCTAATACAACTGAGTCTAATACAACCCAATCTACAGATGTAGAAGGAAGTAATTCTAATACAACAGTATCAGATGAGTAATAAACTGTTTATGTAGAATAAAACGAAAGGAAGTAAACAATGTTTAAAACAATTATTAAAGAAATATGTATTATTCTTTTGATTACAGTTGCTGTTGGATTAATTTTAGCATTAATATTTTATCAATACTTACCTAATAATAAAATTATTCCAAGTAAAATAACAGCATATTCTACACCAGAGGATGTAGCAAAAGAAATTGAAGAAGATAATCAAGAAGAACTTGAACCACTAAATACTATTTTCACAGTTACAGATGCAGACTTATCTTTATATAGAAGTGAAAGAAGTTATAATCCAGGTAAGGTAGACCCATTTGCCGAATCAGTTGATACACCAACAGGTACAGAAGGTACGACTCCTTCAACGACAGAAGGGCAGACATCTAACCCAGTGGTTGATAGAAATACAACAGATAACTACTACACAGCATCAGGAATTGGTAGTGGAACAAAATAATTTAATTAGGTTATATTTATTATAATAAATATATATATAACACAAATTTTACTAAGGAGGGAAAATAAAATGTTTAAGGATGAAAAAGGTATTACTTTAGTTGCTTTAGTTGTTACTATTATAATTCTTTTAATTCTAGCAGGAGTTGCTTTAACAATAGCATTACAAGATAATGGATTATTCCATTATTCAAGCAATGCAGCAGCTGCCTATAAAGAAGAAGCTACTAAAGAAGGCACAACTTTAAATACTGCTGAAAATGCATTAACGCAACTATACCATAACTACTTACTAGATACAAACCAAGTAGCAAAGTAGTAATAACAACCTATTATTTAAATAATAGCACTAAATATGAGGTTACCTAAATAAAGATCGTATTTAGGTAGCCTCTATTTCAAAAGAAAGGGAAAAAGATAAATGAACGTATTAATATATATACTAATCTTTATAATTGGTACTCTTTTTGGAAGCTTCTTAACTCTTGCAACTTACAGAATACCACTACATAAAGATATATTATATAGTAACTCATTTTGCACAAAATGTAACCATAAATTATCTTTTTTAGACTTAATTCCCATAGTAAGTTTTGTTTGCTTAAGAGGAAAGTGTAGATATTGTAAAACTAAAATAAGCTTTAGGTATCCATTAATTGAGATACTTACCGGCTTAGCATTTGTTGTACTTGCCTTAGGAATTGGAATAAATATAAATACAATATTAACCTTTAAGGGGCTTGAATTAATATTGGGAATACTATTTATTGTATTTCTATTTTTGGTAATTGGCATAGACTTAGAGCATAATGAAATTAATAAAGGAGTACTGATATATGGTATTGTAATATCTTTATTAAATATTATATATCAATATTTTATAGTTTATAATTTTAATTTAGTTAGAATCATTATTTACTTTGTGGTAATTGCACTTCTTACAGTAATAAGTACAATAAGATTAAAGAAAAAAGCTAAAAATGATTATGATATAAGCGCTGTAATTTTATGCATTATATTAAATTTCTTTTGCTTAGAAATTGGAACAATACTAACTATTATTTACACTCTTTTGATTATATCAATCAAACTATTAATAAATAAAATTATGTATAAAGGGAAAAAATATAATAAGAAGCTACCAATTGCAAGTTATATATGTATATCAAATGCAATTGTATGGATTGTTATATTTTTATCACAGATAGGTGTTTAAATGAAAATAAATAGTGAAAAAGGTGTTACTGGAATAGACGTTGCTACTGGATTAATTATCTTTATAATATCCAGTGTTGCAATTGTAAATTTATATTATCAGATATATGTAAATGCTGTTACAATTAAAATTCATGAAGTAGCAGTTGGATGTATAACAGATGTTTTTGAAAAAATTGATTTAGAAAATTATGATTCAATAACAGAAGAAAAAGTTGGACAGATGATAAGTGAAGCTGGTATGAATGATTACTTTAACGAAACAAAAAACAAAAGTCATGTGGAATATTCTTTATCAAAATATTCAGATGAAACTGGGGGATTTGCAGAAGACATCATAAAAAAGATAAACATTACTGTAGTATATACTATTTCAGGAAAACAAGTAACTTTTCCAATAAATAAAATAAAAATAAGAGAGTAAGAATATGAAAAAGGAAAAAGGTGTAACTTTAGTAGCACTCATGTTGTATATAATTATATTTTCAGTAACAATTGGATTACTGGCGTCTTTAAGTAGTTACGTATACAATAATATGAGTAATATTAATTCAAATAGCATTAGCTCAGAGGAATTTAATAAATTTAATATTAATTTTGTAAAAGATGTAAAAGAAAGCAAAGATGCTATTGTTAACAGTGATTCAAATGGAGTAACAATAGTGCTTGAAAGTGGAAATACTTATACTTACAGAATACAAGAAAAATCTATATACAAAAATAAAGAAAAAATTGCAACTAACATATTATCATTTTCAGCTATGGCGACCACAGAAAATAATAAAAAAATTATTAAAGTAAGCATATCGACTGGAAAAAATGTAGATAATCCAAATTATAGTAAAACAATTAGTTATGTTTTAAGATACTGGTAATGGATGGAAAGGAGAAAAGATGGCATCAAATAGAGCACCCTTAGGAATTGAATTAGTAAGAAGGGGAATCGTCACTAAAGACGATATATCAAAGGCAATAGAATATCAACAGCAAAATCCTAAAGAAAAAATAGGTGATATACTTTATAAGTTAAATTTAGTAGACCCAGACAAACTGTTAACAGCCATGGGGGAAATATTAGAAGAAAAAACAATATTACTAAAATCAAGTGATGTAAAGTTAAATGTAACTAATTATATTTCACTTGATACTGCAAAAGAGGATTTGGCTGTTCCTTTTGAGGTTTCTAATGGTATAATCAAAGTATGCTTCGCAAGTACTGCAAATAGAAGCCAAATAGAAGGAGTTAGACTTTTAATGCTTAATAAAGGTCTAATAATGGAGTCATATATTACTTTTAAAGAATTAGTAGAAAAGGTATTAAAGGATTTAGACCAAGTTTCGACTGATTCAATAGATACTGGTAGTAATGGTGCAACTATAGTTGATAATATCATTAAAACTGGTATGCAACAAAGAGCATCAGATATTCATATTGAGCCTTTAGAGCAGTATATAAGAGTAAGATATAGGATTGATGGAATTTTATTTGATGTTGCTCATATAGATAAAGATAAACAGGTACAGGTAATAGGAAGATTAAAATCTATATCTAATATGCATCAAGAAAAGCAAGAACCTCAAGATGGAAGAATTATAATGTATCCTGATTATAATATCCGTGTATCTTCACAGAAAAACATATATGGTGAAAAATTTGTTCTTAGATTATTAAAGAAAAATACAACCATTAAAGGGATATTTGAATTAGGTTTTCCAAGAGATGAAAAACTTGTAAAAGATGCGTTTGATAAAAGAAATAGTATAACAGTAATTGCAGCACCTACTGGAGAAGGCAAAACAACAACTTTATATAGTGTAATAGATTTTCTAAATAAAGAAAGCATTAATATAACAACAATTGAAGACCCAGTAGAAATAAGAATTCATGGACTAAACCAAATTGAAATAGACTCTAAAACTACATTTGCAAGTTCACTAAGAACTGTTCTAAGACAAGACCCTAATATCATTTTGGTTGGAGAGATTAGAGATGAGGAAACTGCTGAAATTGCAATGCAAGCTGGACAAACTGGACATTACGTTTTAACAACAATTCATACTTTAAATGCAGTTGAAGTTATATCAAGATTAAGAAAAATGAACGTTTCTAATTATGATATAGCAAATACTTTAGCAACATCAATATCACAAAGATTGGTTAGAAAATTATGCCCAAAATGTAGACGAGAAAGACCTTTTAACGAACAAGAAAAAGAAATAATAAATAAAATAGGAGAAAAATATAATATTAACTTTGATATTGATAATAAAGTGACCTACGATGCTGTTGGATGCAAAGAGTGTAATAACAGTGGATATTTCGATAGAATTGCTATATTTGAAACATTATTACTATCGGATAACATTAAAGATTTAATAATAAAAAATGCTTCCACATTTGAAATAAGAGATGAAGCTTTAAAAGAAGGTTATCAACCAATGCTAATTGATGGAATTAAAAAGGTAATTGAAGGAATAACAACATTGGAAGAACTTAATGATAAACTATTATTTTATTAAAATGATATAAATGAAAGGAAATACTATAATGGATGTAAATGATATTTTGAGAAAGGCGGAAGAAATGAGGGCATCAGACGTACACTTTGTAAGTGGACTGAAGCCTATTGTAAGAGTAAATCGAGAGCTAGAAACATTGGATGAATATGCTGAAATTACCAATGAAGATATGTGGGAAGCATATGACTTTTTTCTAAAAGGAAATATTGAAAAAGATAAATCATTTAGAGAAAGAAAAGTTTTGGATTGCTCAGAAGAGTTTAATGATATTCGTCTAAGAATAAATATAAGTTATTCAGATGGTGTCCCAGTTATAACAACTAGATTAATTAGAAATGAATTACCATCTTATGAAGAATTAGGAGTTCCCGATATAGTAAGAAGGATGACTGCTCAACCACAAGGACTAATTTTAGTAACAGGAAAAACTAACTCAGGGAAGTCAACAACATTAAATGCTTTAATTAATTATATTAATGAAACACAAAACAAAAAGATTCTTACACTTGAAAGCCCAATAGAGTATAAACATACATCTAAAAAATCAATTATAGTTCAAAAAGAAGTAGGTGCTGGAGGAGATATGCCTGCATACAGTATAGGAACCAAAAACTCTCTTAGAGAAGACTGTGACATATTGGTTATAGGAGAAATTAGAGATAGAGAAACATTAGATGCAGCAATTGAAACAGCAGAATCGGGACATCTAGTATTAGGAACTTTACACACAAAATCTTGTGCAGAAACAATTGACAGAATGATAAACTTCTATGAAGTAAGAGACCAGACAACAATAAAATATTTGATAGCAGCATTATTAAAGTTAGTTATTTCCCAAAGATTAATAAAAAATAAAACAGGAGAACTTAGTTTAGTTCCAGAAGTAATGGTTGTTGACAATGTAATTGCGGGTATATTAAGAAAAGAGAAATTAACTGCTTCAGAAATAGAAGACGCAATACAAAGTTCTTCAGGAAATGGAAGTATCGGTTTAATAAATGCTTTAGCTGAGTTGTATGTATCAGACGTTATCACATTAGATCAAGCAAAAGCACAGATTGAAGAAAAAAATGTTGAAATACTTAACAGAACAATAATGCAATTAAGAATGAAAAAAGATGAGCAACCCAAATAGACAAAAACTTTCGAAAAAAGGAGAATAAAATATGCCAGAGTATATATATAGAGCAGTAGATAGAAACGGTGTAATAATTAGAAGCAGAATAACAGAAAAAAGTAAGCAAAATTTAGTCAAAAGACTTAAAGCAAATGAAATGACACCAATTGATATTGTTCAGACTAGTTTTGGTAAATACAGCAAAAAAGATAGATTGAAAAGAACTAATATGGAAGAATTAATGAAAATTGCAAATTCTTCTAATATAGCAAAAGACAGAAATAAAAGAAGCTTCTCAACAAAAGAGAGAATTAGTATGGCAATCTCTAGACAACAAAGAGTTACAAGTAGAGATTTAGTAATTTTTACACAAAGTTTTTACTTGTTAAAAAGGGCAGGATTTAACAATCTTCATGCACTACAAACTCTAATACAGTCAACAGAGAATCCTACACTAAGGGGAATCTTGGAAGATATAGAGTCAGGAGTTGAAGGTGGAGATTACATGTATACAACAATGGAGTATTACACTGACGTATTTCCATATATTTATATAAACTTGATAAAAGTTGGAGAACTTTCAGGTTCATTAGAGGAGTCTTTAAGACAAGCAGTAGAATATATAGATTCATCGACAACATTAACTAAAAAAATTAAATCAATATTAATTCCTAATATTGCACAATTTGTATTTCTATTTGTACTTTTAATGGTAGGAAGTGTATATATAATTCCTTATATACAAAGTGCATTTGATGCAATAGGAAGTACAGAAAAGTTGCCAGGACCTACATTAGCTTTTGCAGCATTTTTAAGACAACTACAACATGTATGGTATATTCCAGTAATCGCAATAATAGCAGTAATTGTAGGAGCATTCATGTATACAAGAACACCAAGAGGAAAATATAATTGGCATTATTTTAAATATAAAATGCCGATATTTGGCAGTCTGATATTTGCTATTGATTTTTCAAGACTATCTAAGGCGATGCTACTAAACTTAAGAAATGGTATGAGAATTCAAGAGTCACTAGAGGTAAGCAAGAACGTCATAAAAAATTATGTTATGCTGTCAATAATAGAAACATCAATAAACAATATAATCGTTGGAGAGTCATGGGTTAAACCATTTGAAGATTCAGGATTAGCTAGCACTATGGCATTAGAAATGCTAAAAATAGGTATGCAAACAGACCTAACAACGATGATGGATAAATTAGTAGAATATATGGATATGGATATAGACGTTATATTGCAAAGAATAGTAAAAGTGTTACCACAAGTAATGTATAGTATAATTGGTATAATGTTAATCTTTATTACAATCGTAGTTTTAGTACCTTGTATACAAGTTTACATGGGAACATTCCTATTCTCAGCAGCAGGTTTCTAATAATATTAAATCAAAGGACAATGGAGGTAAATTATATCCATTGTCCTATTGCGTATAAGAATAATTTTTCAACAATCTACGAGCTGTTTTAACTTTGATATGTTGGAAAGTATAGAGCTACAAATTATGAAAGAGAGGAGAAAAAATGAAAATTGGAATTGATATAGGAGGAAGTCATATAGCATCTGGTATTGTCGATAATAAAGGTGTGTTAATAGACAAAGTCGCTAGAGATATAAGTTCTGCAAATATAAAAAGCGAAAAACAAGCTCAAAAAATTATTATAAATATTATAGATGAAGAAATAGAAGAGTTAATAGAGAAAAGCGGATTTAACAAAAAAGACATTTCAGTAATAGGACTTGCTGTACCGGGCAGCCCTAGTAAAACAGCAATTGTAAATACAGTAAATTTGCATATAAAAAAATTTGAAATCGCAAAAATCCTAAAAGAAAAATATGGGACAGAAGTAAAATTAAAAAATGACGGAAAATGTGCAGGATTTGCAGAAAAGAAGTTCGGAGCCCTAAAAAAGTATGATGACTGTGTATTTTTGTGTATAGGAACTGGAGTAGGAAGTGCTGTATTTCTAGGTGGAAAGCTACTACAACCAAAGGCTCATCCGGGTTTTGAATTCGGACACATGATAATTAACAAAAACGGAAACCAATGCAACTGCGGAAATAAAGGATGTTTTGAAACATATGCCTCAATGAAAAGATTTAAAAAGCTTGCAATAAAAAAGTTGGGACTAAAAAGTGATATAGAATCAGAAGAGTTGCAAAGATATTTAAGAAATAATATTGATGATAATAAAGTGGTACAATTAATAGATGAATACATAGATAATTTAAGCATAGGATTATCTAACATTATAAATATTTTTGAACCAGAAGCAATATGCTTTGGTGGAAGCTTCTCATATTATGAGGATATATTTTTGCCTAGACTTAAAGAAAGCTTGAAGAAGTATGTATTTAATAAGGATTCCAAGTATGATTTGATTTGTGCGGAATTAAAAAATGATGCTGGAATTATTGGAGCGGTTGAGTTATAAGTGAGATATTTTAGACATTTCCTTGACCAAGGGTGTTTTTAGGTGGTATAATTACACTTATAAAAGTGAAGGGATAAATAATGGAAGAGAGCAAAATAAAAGGAATAATAGAAGCAATATTGTTTTCGACAGGTAGAGTAGTTAAAATAAAAGAACTTATGACAATATTGGAGCTAAGTTCTGATGATATAATAAAATATATAGGGGAAATGCAAGAGGAATATAGTCATGATGATAGAGGGTTAGAGATAGTTAGAGTTGAAGATGGATACCAACTAGCATCTAAAAAAGAATATCATGAGTATTTGTATACTGCATTTGATAAAAGACTTGCACCAACACTTTCGCAAGCTTCTTTAGAGGTTCTAGCAATATTATCATATAATCCTAGAAGTACTAAAGCTGATATTGATATGATTAGAGGTGTGGATTCTAGTGGTACTATGTATAGATTATTAGAATATAATTTAATTGAACAAGCAGGAAAAGCAGATTTACCAGGTAAGCCTATGACATATAGAGTTACTGATGAATTTTTGAAAATGTTTGGTTTGAAATCTTTAAAAGAATTGCCGGAACTTCCGAAATACAAACTTGATAGCAATAGGCAAGTTGTTATTGAGGAATTAGAAAATGAAGCTGTTGACAGTAAAGAGGAATAAAAAGCTATTTTTCAAGGTATTGTCTAGTCTTTGGTATTAGTCAAAATTTTTAGAAATTCTGGATAAAGGGAACTAGCATTTTGCTTCCAATTATCTACTATATTTTGAGCTTGCTCTCTTGAGTATGCCATTAATTTAATTGTAAAAACAACTTCTCCTTTATCTACAATTTTACACTCTATTTCATATTCATTTTCACTTTTAGGAGTATATTCAGCAATTACGGATTCCTTGTTTTCATATGATTCAATATTAGACTTAAAGTTGGTATCCACTTTTAATTTTATAATACCAGGCAAAATGTCTAAAGTTAAATCTAAAGTGTTTTTGCCCGCCTCAGTTATTTCATAAACACTTTGTGTTTCTGTTTCATGCTTTAATATATATTTTACTTCTAGTAAATCTAAAAGAAACTGTTGAAAGTAAAAATAATTTAAGTCAATTGCTGATGTGATAATACTATAAAGAGCGTCACTTGTAATAGGCTTATCTACATTATTTAATATATACAGTATGAGAACTTTGTTTTCTGCTAATGTTTCACTATCAGTTGTAATTTTCAAAATAAAACCTCCCCAAAAATGTTATAATTTAATTTTACAAATCAATTATAACACACTTTTGACAAAAATTCTACCCTTTATTGAATTAACAAGCTAATTTTACTCTGAAAAGTCATTACAAAATTTTATCAAAAAAAATGAATATACCCTCATTGTACATACGGTAATGAATTTTCATTTTTTTATTTTTAAATTTTACAATGTGTCTAAATTGAAAATTGCCGGATTATTAATTACTTCACCAGTATAAGAAAATCTTGAACCATGACAAGGACAATCCCAAGTCTTATCAGTAGAATTAAATTGTAGCTCACATTTTAAATGAGTACAAATTGGCTTTACTAAAAAACAAGTCCCATCTTTATCTTTATAAACTCCTATTTTCTTACCATTAAATAAAACAATTTTGCCAGTATTATTTTTGACATCCTTTAAAGTTTCATTAGGTAGTTTCAATTTGTTTATAGCGATTGAATAAATTGTTTCCTTCATCTGCTCACCAAAAGCCTTAGAATTTTTAATAGCTTGAATTCGTGAAGGAGAAAACAAGTATTCATATTTATTTTTAACTCCTAAAATTTTATCAGATATTATTTTAGCAGAGACATTAGAAAGAGTCATACCCCATTTTTTAAAACCAGTAGCAACATATATGTTAGGAAGCATTTTAGAAAAATTACCAATGTAGGGAAGTTTTTGATAGGGAAGTGCGTTGCAAGTACAACATATTGCGCTGTAACCGTTTTACCATTTGCCGTAATTTTATATAAGTTATTTTCATATTTGATATTTGTCGCTTTTGTATTTTCATAAATTGCACCATTGTTTTTTAATATAGATTGTACTAAGCCAAAAGCGTATTTTCTAGGGTTGAACATTGCTTGATTTTTAAATTCAATTCCACCATAATTCTTAATTGGTATATTTAATTTTTTTATAAACTTTGCATCAAAAATAATACCTTTTGATTTCTTTGAATCTTGATAATTAGAAGGATTATTTACTTCCGTTTTTATACGATTTAAAGCTGATATTTCTTGATTAAATAAGCTTAAATCACTCTTATTATCACAAAATACATAAGAGGATGAATTTATTAAATCACATTTTATTTTTTCGTCTTGAACTATTTGATTAATATTTTGAATAGCATCTTGATTGACCTCAAGATAATCTAGAGCAAAATTTACCCCATAAGATTTAATTAAGTAATCATAAAATAAACCATGTTGACTTGTAATTTTGCCAGTCGTACAACCGCTAGTTCTCGAGCAAACATTAGACTGCTCAATAATTGTAACTTTTCTACCAGCTTTAGATAGATAATATCCAGTAGTAAGACCACAAAGCCCAGCACCAATTATACAAATGTCAGTTGAGATATTTTTATCAAGCTTATCAAAATTATATTTTTCTTTATAGTTATTGTTCCAGTAAGACATACAAAAAAATCCTTTCACATATTTTCTTAGTTTTAGTATATCCAAATTATTTATAAAAATGTAATAAAATCTTGTATATTTATTTTTGATATGTTATATTAAATATAATTAGTAAAAACATGTGAACTTATGAAAAAAGGCAAAAATAGTTTGCGAGAAAATGTTCATTGATTTTTATGTATGCCTTTAGAAGGGAGTTAAATTTTATATGAAAAGAACTCTTATAGAAAACGAAAAATTTAAAAAAAATCTAAAAGATATTCTTATAATTATTAGTATTGCATTAGTATTAGTGATAGCGATAACTGTAATAATTATATTTGCTAGAAAAGAGAAAAAAGCAGTAAGTACTGAAACATTTGAACAGATTATGACTAGAGATGGGTACAATGTAATAGACGAAACACATAAATATAATTCAAATGAATCATTTGTAATCACAAATGCATATTTAGCAAAAGGTTCTGTAATAAATATTAGATATATTAAGCTATCAGATGATAAATATGCAACTTCATTTTTTAATGTATATAAGAATTCATTTGAAGAACAAAAAGAAAAAAGTAAAGTAATTGAAGAAAATGAAAAAGAGGGATTGGTTTACAGTCTAATTACAGCGAAGTATTGCATTGTTATAGAAAGATTAGGAGACACTGTAATTTTTGTAAATGGTAACACAAAAAATCTAGAAGACATTGAAAAAGTATTAGATGATGTAACACAATGATTAATTATTATTAAACAAAATAAAAAGAAAATAGTTATCTACGAATACGCCGCGCAAATAACTATTTTTTATGTTTTTTGATTTATTATAATATATTTAACTATCGTTTAATTATTTTAGTTTAATTCTCTTAAATACTATGAAGCTAGCTACTGCTACTACTGATGCAACTGAAACTAAACCTGCAGAAATGGCTGGTATATTTGAACCTGTTTGAGGAATTTCTTTTGGAGCAGGAACATCTAAAGCAACAACAGGGGCTTTGTTATTATGTTTTTGTTCTCCAGGAACTTCATTTTCTTCATAATCTATTGTTACATTGCTATTTGTTGGTAGATTTAATCCAACTATATCACTTGAAAATGTTTCTTTTAAAGTTAATCTATAAGTAAATGTAGCAACTGCTCCAGGCTCTAATTCTGATATTGTCCAAGTAATAGAATTATCGCTTCTATTTACTTCTGCTGTAACTTCTCCAATTTCAGGACTAGTTAGTAATGCAAAGTCAAAATTGTCTATAATATTTTGAGGAAAGTAATCCTTAATAACTATATTTGTTAATTTATACTCATTTTCTGGTATTAATTCGCCATAAATACTTTTTGTAACAGTATTAACAACTTGCTCATCTGTAACATAGTATACAGAACCAGCTGTTGGTTTCAAAACCGTACCAAAAACGTATTCAGCAACGTCCTTGTATGTTTTAAATGTTGCTTGCTCAGGTCTACCACTAACTTTTATATCATCATTAGATATATTAATCAACATAGAAATAACATTAATGCCTTTTCTGTCTAATTCAGTTAATTTAGCTTTAGTAGGGTCAGCAGATTTTTCTGTGTAAGTATCTGACTTGACACCTTTTGCTGTGTTAGGAATAGCATCTGTTAAAACAATAATGTATTTATTAGCACTTGAATTATCAGATGTATTTAATAATTGTTCAGCTGTCTCTAATCCAACTTCAATATCTGTTCTAGCTCCCATTGTATCACTAGCTACAGTAGATAGTGCAGATTCTAATTCATCAGGATCATCGGTTAAGGTTGAAGTAATTATCTTAGCGTCTTTATCTGTTCCTTCTTCAGATGGAATAGTACTTGTAGCAAACTCTACAACGCCTAGTTTAATATTTTCTGTACTAGTAAGTAATTGGTCAATTAATTGACTTGCAGCATTTAAAACTAATTGTTTTCTGGTCATTGGTTCGTCATTAACCACTACACGATTTGTAGACATACTGTTTGAAGCATCAATTAATAATACGACTTCTGCATTTAGATTAGCTAAAGCTTCTTGATGATTTTCAGCAGTTAGTCTAATATCAATTGTTTTGTTTTGCGTATCAATTTGAGTCATTTTTTTCTCAAATTCACCATAACGTCCAAATGTCATTGAATTAACATTGTCCTCAACTAATATCATAGTAGCATCACCTTTTGCAACTGGTTCAGCAGCAAAACATACTGATGATATTAAAAGAACAACTAATAATAAAATTGTAACTTTAAAAAATTTTTTCATATTTCACTCCTTATTATGTTTATTTATATAAATCAATTTTAAATAATTAATTTATATATAGTATAAACAATATTAAAAAAATAATTAATTTTGTTAAATTATATCATAAACTATTTTTATAATCAACACAAAATTATTATTTGTAATCAATTTGTAATGTTAAAAATTATGAGTTGTTGATGATCATGACAAAATAAATATTAGGTGTCTTTTCATATAAATTATAAAAAACATAAATATAGTTGTCTTCTCATGCCTTGCTGTCGCAAATTCCATAAGACCACTAATGGCTTTGCAATTAGTTTACTTCCAATAGCATACATAATGCCATTGGGCGCTTGTATGTAATTTGCTTTATTCGACCTCCGCTGACGCTCCGGTTGGTCCCTGCGAGGCTTATTCGAAGACAATATATTTATGTTTGTACTGATAGTGTATTATATAGTTGTAAATTTTGAAACAATAATAAAATTTATGCACTATTTTTTTGTCGAAAAAGGTCACATCTAGTCATACGATTTCTGTTGACAAATGGTAAATAATGTCATACAATATGAGATATTAATTTTCTTATATTTAATTTTTTTATTTAGCATGAGGGGAGTGATAATAAAATTAATTGCATAAGATAGACATAGTATTTCAATGTTTGTTTAGCAAAGACAATGAAGAAATAACAAAATCATTTGTAGAAGTATTATTAGAAGAAAAAATAAACAAAATAACAATAGATTTTGAGTTAGAAGAGCTAGAAGAATTCAAAGAAATGGAAACAATATGGAAAATCATAGAGACGAAAAAACGAGAGAAAATCTTGACAGACGATTTTGAAATGCGTATAATAAACTTAAAGAGAGCGAAAGCAATGTATGAGAAAGACAATCGAAATGAGAAAGCACAATGGATGATATTCATAGACGATCCTAACGCAAAGGAGATGAGTCAAATAATGGATGAGAATAAAGAGATTAAGAAAGCGGTAGTAAAAGTTAAAGAAATGACTGAAGATGAAGAAATGGAAAGACTAGCCTTTTTAAGACAGAAAGCGATATGGGATGAAAATGCAATAAGGGCAAAAGGAGAAGAACAAGGAAGAAAGTTGGGTGAGCAAATAGGTGAAGAGCGTGGCAAAAAAATAGGCGAGCAAATAGGCGAAGAACGCGGCAAAAAAATAGGCGAAGAGCGTGGCAAAAAACAAGGAAAAGCTGAAAAAACTAAAGAAATAGTGAAATCAATGCTAGAGAATAAAATAGATGAAAAATTAATAAAAAAGATTACCCAAATAACCCAAGAAGAACTAGAAAAAATAAAGAAGACAATTCTTAGCTAACAGACTAATGCTTTGGCTGAATAGCAAGCACATAATTTGTTTAAAAATAACTATATTTATGTTAAATCTAATCATAGGTATAGTTATTTTTTAGCTAGAAATTATGAATTTTAAGTGCAAGAAAATAAATGTATTAATGGATAAATAGTAATTGATTTTGCAAGTAGATTATGATAATATAAAAGCGTAGTTATAAAGTTATAGCAAATATATGATATCAAATGATATTAAAATATGCACAAGAAACGGCATCAAAATATGTACAAGCAATAGTATCGAAATATGTGTAAGAAATGGTATCAAAGTATGTATAAGAAAAGGTATCAAAATATGTATTTTAATTAAAGGAGATAAGTAGTATGTCTGTATTATTAAATGGAAAAGAATTGGCTATGGAAATTAGACTAAAATTAAAAGAAAAAGTTGAAAAAGAAAAATTGTCGCCAATGCTTGCAGTTATCTTATGTGGTGACGATGAGGCTTCAAAAGTGTATGTGCGTAATAAAAGCAAAGCTTGTGATGAAGTGGGAATAAAGTTTGAAGAGTACTTACTTCCAAACGAAACAACACAGGAAGAATTATTGGAGCTTATTGATAAACTTAATAATGATGAAAAAGTTGACGGAATTTTACTACAAAGTCCGATTCCGGCAGGACTTAATATACAAGAGGCTTTTGCAAGGATTTCTCCTGAAAAAGATGTGGATGGATTTAATCCATATAATGTTGGAAAATTAACGATTGGCGAGGATGGATTTGTTCCTTGTACACCATATGGAATTATGAAAATTTTTGAAAAATATAATATAGATTTAGAGGGTAAAAAAGCTGTTATAGTTGGAAGAAGCAATATAGTAGGAAAGCCAATGGCTCAATGCTTGCTTTCTAAAAATGCGACAGTTACAATTTGCCATTCAAAAACTAAAGATTTGAAAGAAGAATTAAAAGATGCAGATGTAATAGTTGCAGCAGTTGGAAAAAGGGCAATTATAACAGCTGATATGGTAAAAGAGGGAGCGGTTATCATTGATGTTGGAATGAATAGAAATGATGAGGGTAAACTTTGTGGAGATGTTGATTTTGACGGGGTTTCTAAAAAGGCATCATACATCACACCGGTACCTGGTGGAGTAGGACCAATGACAATTGCAATGCTTATGAATAATGTTGTAAAAGCTCATGAGTTGAGGCATATGAAAAGGGACTAGGAATGATAGCAGAAGTAATAATTGATAGTAGTGTGAAAACTTTGAACAGAATATTTGATTATGAAATCCCAGTTGATATGGAAGTAAAGGTTGGGGCTAGAGTTTTTGTGCCTTTTGGAAACAAAAAATCTTTGGAAGAGGGTATAGTTGTCAATATAAAAGAAAATTCAGAGTATAAAGTAAAACCTATAGCAAGTCTTCAAAAAGAGCAAATAGCTGAAGAATACATAAACCTTGCTAAATGGATGGCAAGCAGATATTTTTGTAACATTGCAGACTGTTTAAGGCTGATGTTACCACCAGGCAGAACATCAAAAAATATTTCGAATAGAGTAAAAGAAAAAACGGTTAATTTTATTACTTTGGCAAAAGATGTAGAAGAAACCCAGCAAGACATTGAAGCGGGTAAAATAAAATCTGAAAAGCAAAAAAATATTTTAGAGTTTATTATTAATAATGGAAATGCGACTGTGCAAGACATTGAACTTTTTACTGATGCATCGAGTAGCATTGTTAAAACTCTTATAAAAAATGGATACTTGGAAACTAACAATGTGCAAGTTGAAAGAAATCCATTTTTGCACAAGGCAGTTGTGAAAACTGTGGATTTGGACTTGACTGATGAGCAAGAAACAGCTTATAATTCAATTCAAAATAGCGGAAAGTATTTGTTGCATGGTATAACAGGCTCGGGAAAAACAGAAATTTATCTAAGATTAATTGGCAAAATGCTAAAACAAAACAAAACTAGCATAATGTTAGTTCCGGAAATTTCTCTTACACCTCAAACAGTGGATAGATTTATTTCAAGATTTGGTGAGGAACAAATTGCAGTTTTACATAGTAAACTATCAATAGGGGAAAGATATGACCAATGGAACAAGATAAAAACTGGAGAGGCTAAAATAGTCATAGGAGCTAGGTCAGCAATCTTTTGCCCTGCACAAAATCTGGGATTAATTATTATAGATGAAGAACATGATGAATCTTATCAGTCAGAGATGGCACCTAGATATGATGCAAGAGAAGTCGCAGAATATTTGGCTGAAAATAAAAATATTCCACTTGTTTTAGGAAGTGCAACTCCTGATATGAATTCATTTTATAAAACCCAAAATGGAGATTATAAACTTTTAAGCTTAACCAAAAGAGCAAATAATTCGTCACTTCCAACAGTTGAAATAGTTGACTTAAGACAAGAATTATCTTCTGGCAATAAGTCAATGATAAGTAGAAAACTAAAAGAAGAAATTGAAAAAAATTTAGAAAGGAAAAAGCAAACAATTCTATATTTGAATAGAAGAGGGTTTTCTACATTTGTAATGTGTAGAGATTGTGGATACACTGTAAAATGCAAAAGATGTGATATAACTTTAACATATCATAAATATCAGCATAAACTTAAATGCCACTACTGTGGGTATGAACAAAACGAACTGACTGAGTGTCCAGAGTGCAAAAGCAAAAATATTAAATATTTTGGAGCAGGTACTCAAAAGTTAGAAGATGAAATAAAAGCAATGTTTCCAGATGCAACAACAATTAGAATGGATGTTGATACAGTATCAAAAAAGAACTCACACGAGCAAATTTTAAATAAATTCAAAGATGAAAACATTGACATTTTAATAGGAACTCAAATGGTGGTTAAAGGTCATCATTTTCCAAATGTAACTTTAGTAGGAGTAATTGCAGCTGATGGAAGCTTAAATATTGGCGACTTTAGAGCTAATGAAAAAACTTTTCAAATTTTAACTCAAGTTGCTGGGCGAGCAGGTAGAGAAAAAGATGAGGGCAGAGTTATAATTCAAACATACAATCCAGACAATTATGCAATAGAATTTTCAAAATCACAAGATTACAATTTGTTTTACAATACAGAAATAGATATAAGAAAACAGTTGAAATATCCGCCATTTTGCGATATAATAGTAATGGATATGTCTGCTAAAAATATAGCAGAATTGCAAGCTGTTGCAAAAAAAATTCATGCATATTTGAAGAAGAGGGTAATTGATGAAAAATTTGGACTGTTGCTTTACAGCCCAGTACCGTCACCAATTGACAAAATTAAAGACAGATTTCGTATGAGAATAATCATAAAATGCAAATATGATGAGAGAATAAAAAATTTACTAAATGACAGCTTAAATGAATTTTACAAAATGAAAACAACAACAGCTAGAGTGGCAGTTGAATTAAATCCAAACAATATGCTCTAGGAATTATCTAAAATCTGTTTAAAAACTTTGGAGATTATAGTATTTTTGTTATATGTTAGTAATAAACCAAGGAACTTTCGGTAAATTTTTATAATAGGAGCAATTATAGCAAAATGTTATTGCATTTTGTATGAAATATAAATAACAGTAAAGAATATAACAATAAAAGGAGGAGTAATGGCACTAAGAGAAATAAGACTTGAGGGAGATGAAATCCTTAGAAAAAAATCAAGAAAAGTTGAAGTAATTGATGATAAAATAAGAGAACTAATAAATGATATGGACGAAACGATGCATGCTGCAAATGGAGTTGGAATTTCAGCAGTTCAAGTGGGAGTTTTGAAAAGAATTATAGTAATAGATGTAAATTATGATGGAACCCCATCTTTAAAACTAATTAATCCTGAAATAGTAAAGGCCAAAGGCAGTGAGGAATTTCAAGAGGGTTGCTTAAGTTTTCCAAATAAGTTTGCAAAAGTTGTAAGACCAAATGATGTTACTGTAAAAGCTTTAGATGAAAATGGCAAATCTATTACAGTTAAAGGAAAGGGCTTGCTGGCTGAAGCACTATGTCACGAGATAGATCATTTAGATGGCAAATTATTTGTAGATATAATGGAACCGGGAACACTTGAATATTTAGAAAACGAAGAAGATACAAACAATTAAGAGTTAATAAAAAAGTAATTTTTATAGGTTTTATCAAAAACCTAAATAAGGTATAAGGAGATTCGCATAATGTTTATTGCATTATGCGAAAAAATATAATGAAGATAGTATTTTTAGGTACACCTGATTTTGCTTTAAAATCATTGCAAGCATTATA
>CANQJH010000004.1 GCA_947624195.1 uncultured Clostridia bacterium | reverse complement strand
TCCATAAAAATGGAATTTCGGTTTAAACTTAACTTCCATTATTATAATTAAAATGGAATTTACTTTTAAACTTAAACCTAGCATAAAAAATTATCAATAATATATAGTAAAATTTTAAATTTAATGGTATAATAAAAATAGGTTGAAAGAGAGGATAATATGAATAACATAGATTTAATGAATTATTGGATTAAAAGCTCTGATGAAGATTATAATGTAATGAAAATATTATATAATAATAAAAAAAATAGTTATTGTCTATTTTTTGGGCAAATGGTAATAGAAAAATTATTAAAAGCTATATATGCGAAAAACAATAAAAGAGCTCCTTATGCTCCAAAAACTCATGATTTATTATATTTAGCAGAAAAATTGAATTTAGAATTAACAGAAAAACAAGAAATGACTTTAAATGAAATAACAACATTTAATTTAAGCACAAGATATGATGATTATAAAAGAGCATTTTTTAATAAATGTACAGATAAATATACAACAGAACAAATAAGTAAAATTGAGGAGGTAAAATTATGGTTAAAAAAGATGTTAGACCAAAAAGAAGATTAATAAATAAAGATATAGCAAAAATAGTAGACAAATATATTACCGTCGTAAAAGAAAACTATGATGTGGTTGCAATAATATTATTTGGCTCTTATGCAAAAGGAACAAATAATGAAGATAGTGATATTGATATAGCTGTAGTTACGGATGATATAAAAACAGATACGTTTGATGAAGAAGTAAAGTTAATGATATTAAGAAAAGGAATAGATTATAGAATAGAACCACATATTATAACAGTTGAAGATTATGAAAATGACGAAACCCCTTTTGTGGTAGAAGTAAAGAACACAGGAATCAAAGTAGCTTAACATATTATCATTTTGTATATTACCAACAATTTTAAAATAAAAAAGTTAAAATAGACAATGGCACGAGATTGAAAAAATATTTCAATTTCGTGCCATTAAATATCAATGTGAAGTAAAAATAGCTATTGCCAAAAAATCTAAAAAGGTATAAAATATTGACATAATTATTAAAACTAGGAGAAAGGAATTAATTGATTAAATAGATTAATATTTCTATATAATTGGTTATACAAGATATAAATGAAGAAAAGATGGAGGATAAAAGAAGAAACAACAAATAGAGTAGACGAAATTGCAAGTAAATTTAATTTAAGCTCCATTACAGCAAAAGTAATCTCTAAAAAAAATCTAACTGATGAGGAAATAACAAAATATTTGAATCCAACTAGAAAAGATTTCTATGATCCATTCTTAATGCCAGATATGGACAAGGCAATTAATAGAATTTGCTTAGCCATAAAAAATAACGAAAGGATTATCATTTACGGAGATTATGATGCGGATGGAATTACCAGTACAACTATCTTAAAAAGATTTTTTAGAGATAGAGGAATCAATATTGATGCATATATTCCAAACAGACTCGATGAAGGCTATGGCTTAAATAAAGAAGCAATTCAAAACATTGCGGAAGAAGGATATAAATTAATAATTACAGTAGACTGTGGTATAACAGCTATTGATGAAGTAAGTTTGGCTAAAGAACTTGGAGTTGATGTTGTAATAACAGACCATCACGAGCCATTGGATACTCTACCAAATGCAGTTGCAGTAGTGGATTGCAAAAGAAAAGATAATAAATATCCATTTACTCAGCTTGCAGGATGTGGTGTTGCTTTTAAATTAATTCAAGCATATTCACAAAAGCTAAAAATTAATGAAAATGAGTGTTTGAAGTATTTGGATATTGTATGCATAGGCACGATTTCAGATATTGTTCCTTTAGTAGATGAAAATAGAGTAATTGCAAAGCTTGGCTTATTGTTGGTTAAACAAACAAAGAATCTTGGGTTAAGGGAAATCTTAAGAACAGCGGGATTTAAAAAATTGGATTCTTATGCTATATCTTTTGGAGTATCACCAAGAATCAATGCTTGTGGCAGGATGGGACATCAAGAGATTGCACTTCAATTATTTTTAACAGATGATCCAATAGAAGCAAGGAAATGTGCAAATGAAATTGAAGAATATAATCGCATAAGGCAAGAAACAGAAAAAAGAATTTATGAAGAAGCTAGAATTCTTGCAGAAAAAGAATCAGATAAGCCTTGCATAATTTTAGGCAAAGAAAATTGGCATCATGGTGTTATAGGCATAGTTTCTTCAAAAATAACAGAAAATTATTATAAACCAAGTATATTGCTTTGCTTTGAAGGGGAAAATGCTAAAGGCTCTGGAAGAAGCATAAGCGGTTTTGATTTGCATGAGGCGATTGTTGCTTGTAGTACACATTTAAAAAACTTTGGTGGTCA
This sequence comes from uncultured Clostridia bacterium, assembly GCA_947624195.1. Lineage (GTDB taxonomy): Bacteria > Bacillota > Clostridia > TANB77 > CAG-508 > CAG-793. The sequence continues at coordinate 71,471 of CANQJH010000004.1, read as the reverse complement.
CAGTATGGCAATAGGACTTTCTTTAGATACTAAAGATTTCAATGATTTTAAAGATGAATTTAACCAGTATGCTTCATCTAAAATTACTGAAGAGCTTGTGCCAGAAATTTTGATAGATGAAGTAGTTACAGAAAAAGATATAAGTATAGAAGCCGTAAAGGAACTAAGCTTATTAGAACCTTTTGGAGAAGCAAATGCTCAGCCTTTGGTAATGATAAAGGGGTTAAAAATAGTTTCAATTAGGACATTGTCAGAAGGAAAACATTTAAAATTAACATTAAAGAGTGACAATAGTTTAATTGATGTAATTGGATTTAATTTAGGAACTTATGCAGATGATTTTCAAATTGAAGATAAAATTGATGTAGTAGGAAACTTAGAAATAAATAGTTTTAACAATATGGATAAAATACAAATAAACCTTAAAGATTTAAGAAAGTCAATCTAAGGTGATTTTAATTAAGGACTGAGTTTGCAATAGTGGGAAGGAGGATATGTTAGTCTTAATGCTAACATTAGCTAACGAATATGGCAGAGGTTATAGAAAGAAATTTGAAAGACATAATTCAAGAAACAAAAAAACATAATAAAAGATCAGATAGCAAGCTTATAACTCGAGCATATGATTATGCAGTGTCACACCATGGAGATCAAAAAAGAAAATCAGGTGAACCTTATATAGTTCATCCTACTCAAGTTGCTTATATTTTATCAACTCTTGGATTAGATGACGCAACCATTTGCGCAGCTTTAATGCACGATTTAGTTGAAGATACAGATGTAACTTTAGATGACATCAAAACAGAGTTTAGCGAAGAGATAGCAGAGATGGTAAATGGTGTAACTAAATTAGGAAAAATCAATTATGTAAGTGCAGAAGAAGAACAAGTTGAAAATTATAGAAAAATGTTTTTGGCAATGGGTAAAGATATCAGAGTAATTTTAATAAAATTATCAGATAGATTACATAATATGAGGACTCTAAAATATTTATCTAGAGATAGACAAATAGCAAATGCCAAGGAAACACTAGAATTATATGCACCTCTTGCTAACAGACTCGGAGTTTATTCTCTAAAATGGGAACTTGAGGATTTGGCTTTTAAATATTTGTATCCAGAGGAATTTAGAGAGCTTGTTGAAGGAATTAATAAAAAAAGAGAAGAAAGATTAAAATTTATTGATGCAATTACTGAAGAAATAAAATTAAATCTAAAAAAAGAGCGTATTGTAGCAGAAATTACAGGAAGAGCAAAGCATTTTTATTCAATTTATAGAAAAATGCAAAGAGACAACAAAACCTTAGACCAAATTTATGATTTATTTGCTTTAAGAATTTTAGTCAATTCAGTAAAAGACTGTTATGCAGCTCTTGGAGTAGTTCATGAGCTTTACACACCAATGCCAGGTCGTTTCAAAGACTACATAGCAGTTCCAAAGCCAAACATGTATCAGTCACTTCATACAACTTTGATAGGTCCTAGTGGAACACCATTTGAAGTGCAAATTAGAACATACAATATGCATAGAATCGCTGAATTTGGTATTGCTGCGCACTGGGCTTACAAGGAGCAAAGCTTTTTAAAAGGAAAGAAGGAAAATGTTACAGTTACTGAGGACAAGCTATCATGGCTTAGAGAGAGTTTAGAGTGGCAAAAAGATATGCAAGACCCTCAAGAATTTTTGACAACTTTGAAAACAGAATTATTTGAGGACGAAGTATATGTATTTACGCCAAAAGGTGAAATCAAAACACTTCCAAAAGGAAGCACCCCAATAGATTTTGCATATAATATACATGCTGAAATTGGCAATAAGATGACTGGCTGTAAGATTAACAGTAAAATGATGCCTATTATTACAAAGTTAAATAATGGAGATATAGTAGAAATCGTAACAAGTGATAACAGCAAAGGACCAAGCAGAGACTGGCTTAAATTTGTAAAAAGTTCTTCAGCGAAAAACAAGATAATGCAATGGTTTAAAAAGCATGAAAGACAGCAAAATATTGAAAAGGGCAAAGAAATCATTGAAAAAGAAATTAAAAGAATAGGCATGAGTCATGAGGAACTATTTTTGCAAAAATATTATAATCCTATGCTTCAAAGATATGGTTTCAAGAACTTGGACGAAATGTATTCGGCTGTAGGATTTGGCTCAATAGGAGCAGGTAAAATAATTGCAAGAACTTTAGAGGAGTACAGAAAATTTAATAAAGAAGAGGTAGATTTTGAGGAAAAACTAGAAGAATTAAATCAAAGCGTAAGACCAAAATCATCTAAAACAGGAATCATAGTTAAGGGAATAGATAACTGCCTAGTAAAGATTTCAAAGTGCTGTTCACCAGTTCCAGGAGACGAAATAGTAGGATACATTACTAGAGGAAGAGGTGTTACAATTCACAGAAAGAATTGCAAAAATATCAAAGAACTATTTCAAGATGAAGGTAGAATAATTGATGTATACTGGGATGAAGAAAAGAAAACAAACTATAATGTAGAAATTAACATATTTGCAAATGATAGACAAGGACTCTTAGCTGATATTATCAATGTAATTTCTAGTTCAAATGTAAATTTAGTTGGAATAAATGCAAAATCTAATAAAGAAAAAATCGCAATCATAGAAATTACAATAGAAGTAAAAGATTTGGAGGACTTAAATCAAGCTGTACGTAAGCTTGGCAAGGTAGATAGTGTATACGAGGTAAAGCGTAAAAAATAGTAAAACTTAAAATTGAAACAAAAACAAGTAGAGTGATAAAGCCCAAAATTGAAACAAAAACAAGTAGAGTAATAAAGCCCAAAATTGAAATAAAAACGAGTAGAGTAATAAAGAATAAAATTGAAATAAAAAATGTAAGAATGGTAAAGCTATTGAAATAAGGAATAGTGTAATAAATAAGAAGAGATTAAAGGAGATAGGGAATTGTATAATCTGTTAGTATTAATTTTTTGTAAAATATTAAGTTCAATGATTCGAATATTTAAAAAGAATAGCGGAAATGTTGTAGGAAAAATAGCAAAAAAATTAAATAGCAATATAATAAAATATTTTAAAATTGAATGTCCTGTAATTGCAATTACTGCAACTAATGGAAAAACTACAACTAATAATGTTATCTCTTATATTATAAAAAAGTCAGGGAAAAAGGCTGTAAGCAATACAGAAGGCAACAATATGGAAACAGGCATAATAACTACTCTTTTAAAAAACAGCACAATTACAGGAAAAGTAAAAGCAGATTATGTTACATTAGAAGTTGACGAAAGCTATGTACCAATAGTATTCAAAAAAATTAGATTAGATACTTTAATAATACTAGATTTCTTCAGAGACCAATTAGATAGAAATGGAGAAGAAGAAACCTTAATACTAAAAATAAATGAATTTCTAAAAACATACAACGGAAACCTAATTTTGAATAACGACGATCCCAATGTTGCAAGGCTTGGAAGGGCAAATCCTAATAATAAAAATGTTTATTATTATAGTGTTGATAAATATGAATTTGCAACAGAGCAAGAAAAAGAAGTCGGAGAAGGAAAGTTCTGCCCATTTGATAAAACAAGGCTGGAGTATGAGTATTATCAATATTCTCATATAGGAAAGTTCAAATGCCCAACATGCGGATATGGAGATAATGAAATATTTTTACAAGTTGAAAACGTTGATGTAAAAGAAGGAAAGTTTTCAGTCAAGGATGAAAGCACAGAGTATCAGACTCTAGCAAATAGCATCTACACAATTTATAATTATGCAGCTACACTTGCATTTGCTAAATTATATAATTTAGACGCTAAAGAAGCCTTAAGAACTTTTAAATTAGACAATGGAAGATGTGAAGAAGTAACTATAAATGGCTGTGAAACTTTAATAAATCTAGCAAAAAATCCAACAGGAGCAAATGTCAGTTTACGAATATTAAATGAAGATGAAGACGAAAAAGAACTATTATTTGTATTAAATGATAACATAGCGGACGGATTTGATGTATCGTGGATATGGGACATCAACTTTAATATAAATAATGTAACTAGAATAATCACATCAGGGCAAAGAGCATATGATATAGCAATAAGAATTAAAACCAGTGGTTTTGATGAAAACAAAATCGAAGCGTATCTGGACTTGGACGAAGCGGTAAAAGCTTTGTATAAGACGAAAGTAAAAAAATATGTAATTGCAAACTATACAGCTTTACAACCAACCAGAAAAGCTATCTTTGCAATTAAAAATATTCTTAGCTGAAACCTAGTTAAATAAATGATAAAGGGAATAATCAAAAATAAATTAACATATAAAAAGCTAAGCTAAACCTAGGTAAAAATGATAATCTAAGTTAAAGGCAAGTAAAAAGAATAATATTTAGTTAAAGTTAAGCAAAAAGAATAACTTAAATTTTGTGTAAAAAGCAGTAAGTTAAGAGTTAAATCTCAACTTACTGCTTTTCTTAACCTTTATTAGTAGTTATTAATACTTAGTTTTAGTATTTGCCACAACCGCAATTTTTATCATCCTTTTTAGGAGGACATTCAGGCTTTTTGTCATCTTCGTGTTTGTCGTTTTCTTCTTTCATACAAGGAAATTTATCTTCGTAATCATAGTCTGCGTCAAATTCTGTCTTATATTTGCAGTCAAGTTTTACACCTTGTAAACATCTTCCTTCACGATGACATTTAGCACAAATTTTAACATGGTCAACCGAATTAGCCCATACTTGAACTGAGTATTTCTTACCAGGACATAGAGGACCAAAAACAAATTCGCCATCATCATCTGTAAAAGTATGAGAAACAGGTTTTAATTCCTTTCTACCCATTTTATATTCAACTTCAACAAGCTTTACAACTGCATCCTTAACTGGATCTTTGAAGCAATTTCTTACAACACCATAGATAACATCTCTATTATCTTGTGCTAAAGTGATGTCTAAATCATATTGCTTTCCATTAGCTATATAACCGTCAACGTCAACTATTGGGCATGCTGGTTCAAATTTTTTTTCATCTAATTCCATATTTATATTCCTTTCTAAATGGTTAAAACCATTATTTATATATATTATGAAAATAATTTAATTTTTGACAATAAATTATTAAATAAATTACTATAGGCAGGAATAGTTTATATGTTGATGAATTTACAAATGGCAATTTTGACTACTACAATTATTCTATGTTATAATCCCTATTAAATGGAGGGTGGAAATTAAATGAATTCAATTACTACAGCTAAATTAAAATTGCCAATGGATTTTATTGAAAATTTATATAAACAGTATAATGAAAAGACAGCTAACAGAGTACTAGCTGGTATGTTAGAAAAAAGATTTACAACACTTAGAGTAAATACGTTGAAATCGAACAATAATCATATAGAGCAAATTTTTGATAATCTAGGCATTGAATTTGAAAAAGTTGATTTTTATAATGATGCTTATGTAATTAAAAATCGAAGTGAGAAAGATCTAGAAAAAGCAGATTTTTACAAAAATGGATTGGTTTACATCCAGAGTTTGCCTAGTATGCTCCCACCATTAATTTTAAATCCAAAAGCTGAGGAGAGAGTTTTGGATTTAACATCTGCTCCTGGGAGTAAAACTACTCAAATGGCTTGCATGATGGAGAATAATGGCTATATTTTGGCAAATGAAATTGATAAATACAGATGTGAAAAATTGAAATATAATATTGATATGCAGGGAGTAAAGATAGCTGAAATTAGTAATTGTGATGGTAGAATTATTGGTGATAAATTTGAAGCAAGCTTTGATAAAGTCTTAATTGATGTTCCTTGTAGTGGCGAAGGTAGATTTTTAGTAGATTTTCCTAAAAGCTATTCAAATTGGTCTACAAAAATGGTTAATGATTTAAGCAATTTGCAGAAAGAATTATTTGCAAGTGGATACAAGGCTTTGAAACAAGGTGGTACAATGTTGTATTCTACTTGTACTTTAAATGCTGAAGAAAATGAAAAAGTTATTGACTGGGCATTGAAAAATTTTGATTTAGAAATTTTAAAAGTTGACATAAATGTCAAAGAAACTTTAAAGCCAACAATTAAAAATTGTTCCAAAGATATTGTAAAAGCAATAAAAATTATGCCATCTAAAAAAATGGAAGGGTTCTTTGTTTGTTTATTAAAGAAGTATAAAGTTTGATGGTGGTTTAGTATAGTGAATAAAAAAAGTCGCTGTGAGTTTAAGCAATTAAATTCACAGCGACTTTTTTGTGCAAAATATTGACAATAAAAACATAAAAATAAAAGATTATTATAAAATAATTAGTTTAATAATAACTTTTTTCACTTAAAGTATATGGTATTAGTAGATTTTTGTCAATAGCTAGTTGATAAAATTTTTTAACTTTTGATTTTAGCAAATAAGTCATACCCATTGATAACATTGGAATATATGTAATTGTAAATTATTATTAAACTAATTATTTAATAATAATTTAAATAAGTTATAAAAAAGTGACTAAAGAAGAAAATGATGGAGGTAAAAAACAAGAGAATGAAGAGAGGTAAAATAATTAAAAAAGAAGCAGAACAAAGAGGTATAACGTTAATTGCGCTAGTAATAACTGTTATAATAATGTTAATTTTGGCAGGAGTGACGTTAAATATGGCACTAGGAGAGAATGGGTTATTTCAAATGGCAAGGAATGGGGGTGGTGCTTATAAAGAAGCAGCAGACAAAGAAGACCTTGCATTACAACAAGGAAGTGAAGAAATAGCAAATGTGCTAGAATCATTAAAAGGACCTGAGACAATAGATGATGGGGAATTGACAACAAATCCAAAGAAATATTATGGAGAATATGTAAACTATGGAGTAGATTTAGACGGGGACGAAAACACAATTGACTGGAAATTATTTTATGTTGGTGGAACTGATACAAATGACAGTGATGATGTAAAAGGAATGATCTACTTAATAGCAGCAGACTATGTGCCAATGGAAAATGAGACGTTAAAGGCAGCAATGGAAGATAAAGACAATGGAGCTAGAATGTTTCCATCAAGGACGTCAGGATATGGGGCATTATCAGCAAATTGGGGAAGTAGTGCACCTGCATACCAGCCGCTAGACGGATTAAGTCCTGATCCAATAGAATTATTTATGCACACTGGATACACTTTAAGTAGTAAAAGCGGTAATCCAAATTCAGCGGCCACATCAACATTATTAAATACAGCCAATTGGGCAGGATTTGCAAAAGGGAAATACGGTTATGCGGCGATAGGCGGACCAACCGTAGAGATGTGGTGTAAAGCATGGAACGCAGTGGTAGATGAAGAAGACGGATTTAGAAAAGTATATCCAAATGGGAATAAAACAAGTGGAGATGGATATTATGTAGGAGCTGATGCAAACCAAACGTCAACATATTATTATATAACAAAAAGTGGCTCAAGTTTTAATACAACTGAAAAAGACACTATAGCAAAAAATTACAATGTATTTTTCCCACAAACCGAATTAAGTGTAACTGCAAATGGTGTAAAAGGCAATTGCTATGGATATTGGTTGGCGTCGCCTTCTGCCGGTGACACTAACTACGTGTTGGGCGTGGGCTATTACGGCATCGTGAGCGGCGGCACCTATCGCGGCACTTACGGAAACGGGTTGCGTCCAGTAGTTTGTCTGCAATCTGGAGTCAAATTGCAAAAAAATACAGCAAAGTCAGATGACACAAAGACCGTGTATGATATCGTGAAGTAAATGTTGTAAATTGTAATATTTTGTAGTATAATAATTTAGCTAGTAGGAAAAAATAATTTGAAAACATTTAAATTTTCATAATTATATGTGTCCTTGAATAGAAGCAAGAAAGGAATGAAATTTAATATGAAAATTGGAATAGTTGGTTTGCCAAACGTGGGTAAGAGTACATTATTTAACAGCATTACAAATGCTGGTGCGGAGTGTGCTAATTATCCATTTTGCACAATCGAGCCAAATGTTGGAGTTGTACCAGTTCCAGATGAAAGATTAGACGTGCTTGCTAAAATGTATGAGTCTGATAAGGTAACACATGCTATAATTGAATTTGTTGATATTGCTGGATTAGTAAAAGGTGCAAGTAAGGGAGAAGGTCTAGGAAATAAGTTTTTATCACATATTAGAGAAACTGATTCAATACTAGAAGTTGTAAGATGCTTTGATGATTCAAACATAGTTCATGTTGACGGAAATGTTGACCCGATTAGGGATATAGAAACAATTAATTTAGAACTTGTTTTGGCAGACCTAGATACAGTTAATAAAAGAATAGAAAGGGCTGCTAAACTTGCAAAGGGAGATAAAAAATATTTATTAGAAGAAGATGCATTTAAAAAAGTAAGGGATGTATTGCAAGAAGGTAAACCGGCTAGAACTATTGATTTGACTGATGATGAAAAAGAAATTATAAAAGATGCTTTTCTTTTGACAATGAAGCCAATTTTGTATGTTGCTAATATTTCCGAAGATGATATTGGAAAAGAAGACAATGATTATGTAAAGAAGGTTAAAGAATATGCAAAATCTGAAAATGCTGATGTTATAACATTATGTGTGAAAATTGAGGAAGAATTGTCAGCTTTAGATGGGAACGACAAAAAAGAAATGCTTGAAGCTCTTGGGCTAAAAGAATCTGGGCTAGATAAGGTAATAAAAGCAAGTTATGAATTGTTAGGACTAATGTCGTTTTTGACAGCAGGTAAGAAAGAAGTTAGAGCTTGGACAATAAAGAAAGGTACTAAAGCGCCACAGGCTGCAGGGAAAATACATTCGGATTTTGAAAGAGGTTTCATAAAAGCTGAAATAGTATCATATAATGATTTAATAGAAAACGGAAATTATCAAAAGGTAAAAGAGCTTGGACTAGTTAGACTGGAAGGAAAAGATTATGTTATGCAAGAAGGCGACATTGTGGAATTTAAGTTTAATGTTTAAAATGTTAATTGCAACTTAAGCTTTTTGATAAAACAAGTTATTTTTTAATGCTCAAAAACAATGATATTCACGTTAAAATATAACAAAACAAAAAATTTGAAAAAAAATAAAAAAATATGTAAAAAAATGTTGACTTATAAAAAAAATAAGTATAAAATATTTATAGTATGAAATTGTAATTATTTTCATGCTATAATTTTAAAAAAATTAGATATAATAATATTATCAATTAAGAAAAAAGTGAGGAGAACGTTATGATGAAAAATTTAAGTAAAAATGTAGTAGTAACTTTAGTTGTAGTTTTAGTAAGTTTATTTGTTTTAGCTGGAGTAGTTAATGCAACTGGATTAAATCTAGCACCAACTCCATCGCCATCTAGTGGAAATACTTTAGGAAATGATGTTGGCGGAAATGTAACAGGAACTGTAACTCCTGGAGTAAATGGAGGAAATACCACTGGCAATACACTAGGAAATGTTCAGTCAAATATTGTTAAAATAAATGATATAGGTACAGAGAAGGACTTACCACAAACTGGAGAAAATGATATATATATGATTACAGTAGTAGGAATAGTAGCAGTTGTAATTGGATCAATTGCTTATGTAAAGTCAAAGAAATATGATATGTAATCAAATAATTTAGATAATATTATATATTAAAGAAGGTGCAACTACAATTGCACCTTTTTGTAATGTTAATTGTAATTTTATTTTAAAATTTTCTCATATTCTCTTTAAGTTTTAGTTTATATATGATAGAATACGGTTAAATTGAAATAATAATTAACATAAATAAGGAGGAAAAATTTTGTATAAAAGAGTATTGTTAAAGTTAAGCGGTGAAGCGCTTGCGGGAGATAATAAAACAGGCATAGATGAAGATACAATAAATGGAATATGTGATGCAATAAAAGAATTATATGATATGGGTGTTGAAATTGCCATTGTAGTTGGAGGTGGTAATTTCTGGAGAGGAAAATATGGACCTAACATGGTGAGGACAACCGCAGATTATATGGGGATGTTAGCGACAGCTATGAACGGACTTGCGCTTCAAGATGCAATAGAAAAAAGAGGCATAGCTACTAGACTTCAAACTGCAATTGAAATGAGACAAATTGCAGAACCTTTTACTCAAAGAAGAGCAATGAGACATTTAGAAAAAGGAAGAATTTTAATATTTGCGTGTGGAACAGGTAGTCCTTTCTTTTCAACAGATTCAGCGGCAGCGTTAAGAGCTGCTGAAATAGGAGCTAATGCAATATTGGTAGCTAAAACAATTGATGGAGTATATACAGCAGATCCAAAAGTTGATCCATCTGCTAAAAAGATAGATTATGTAACATATCAAGAAATTTTGGAAAAGAATTTAAAAGTTATGGATTCAGCTGCAATTTCTATTTGCAAAGATAACGAGATTCCTCTTGTGGTTTTTGCAATGAGTGACCCTAAAAATATAATTAGGGCTGCAAATGAGGAAAATATAGGCACAAAAGTTGATTAATAATAATTAGGAGGATTATATGAGTTTAGATGTAATGAATGAAAAAATGGGAAAGGTAATTGTAAATTTACAAGACAATTATCAAGAAGTAAGAGCTGGAAGAGCAAATCCGGCAATTTTGAATAAGGTACAAGTAGAATATTATGGTGTTCCAACACCAATTAATCAAGTTGCAAGTATTTCAGTACCAGAGGCAAGATTAATTGTTATACAACCTTGGGATAGAAGTATTATTTCACAAATTGAAAAAGCAATTGAAATAGCTGATATAGGTATACATCCTGTTAATGATGGTCAATTAATACGTTTAGTATTCCCAGAGCTTACAGAAGAAAGAAGAAAAGAAATTGTAAAAGATATAAAGAAACTAGCAGAAGAAGCAAAGGTTGCTGTTAGAAATGTTAGAAGAGATGAAATGGATGAAGCTAAGGCAAAATTAAAAAATAATGAAATCTCAGAAGATGAAGAAAGAGATTTAGAAGATAAGATACAAAAAGCAACTGATTCAAATATAGCGAAAATAGACGATGTTTTTGCTAAAAAAGAAGCAGAAATAATGACAGTGTAAAATACTTTGCAAAAATAGCAATGACTATTAAAAAGCATAAATAATATATCTTTAGCAAGGAGGCTTATAAAATGGAAAACTCTGATATTAAACATATTGCCATAATTATGGATGGCAATCGAAGATGGGCAAAAGAGCATAATTTAGAAACTCCGTTAGGACACAAAAAAGGAGCGGAAGTATTAGAAGAAATTTCAAAATATTGCAATAAAATAGGCTTGAAATACTTAACCGTTTATGCCTTTTCTACAGAGAATTGGAAAAGAACCAAAGAGGAAGTTGGGGCTATAATCAATCTGTTAAATCTTTATCTTGATAGATTTTTAAAAACAGCAGATTTGGAGAACATAAAGCTACGAATACTTGGAGATAAAAAAGCTTTACCTGAAAATATAAAGAATAAAATGATTAAGATGGAAGAAAGAACTCAAAATAATACAGGTTTGCAATTAAACATAGCTTTTAATTATGGTGGAAGAGCAGAGATTATATATGCAACTAAAAAAATAGCACAAAGTGTTTTAGATGGGAAACTAAAAATTGAAGATATTGATGAAAATGTAATTTCAGATAATTTATATACATATGGACAAGAGGATCCGGACTTATTAATTAGAACCAGTGGTGAATATAGGATAAGTAACTTCTTGCCATGGCAAATTACATATTCTGAATTACTATTCTTAGATAAGTATTGGCCGGATTTTACTACCAAAGATATAGATGAAGCAATAACATCTTATTCTAATAGACAGAGAAGAAAAGGAAAATAAATTTGGGGCAAAGGCAAAAAATATTGTAATCAAGAAAGCTTAAAAAAATAAGAAAGTAGAGTGTGAAAATGGAAAAAAAGAAAAGAAGTTTAATTACTCGAGTAATAAGTGCATGTTTAGGTTTTCCGTTAGTTCTTGTAGTATTTATATTTGCAAATAAGATAGTATTTGACATAATAATTTCTGCATTATCAATTATATGCTTATATGAATATTTTACATGTTTTCAAAATGGAAAGAAAGCGAACCCATCAACATGGCTTGGATACATATTTTGCGTGCTTATAGTTTTGCTCAACTTTGTAGACAAAACTACAATGTGGGCTTCAGCTTTATGCATTATACCAATCAGTATATTAGTATTAGCGACAGAGTTATTCTTTTCAAAAGGGAAAAAGAATATTGTTGATGTAGCAATAACACTATTTGGAATATGCTACATACCAATTACATTTTTCTTTTTAGATTTAATACAAGGTATAGAACCAAATGGAAAGATATACTTATGGTATGTTATAATTGCAGCTTGGGGAAGCGACACATTTGCATACTTTATTGGAAGAAAATTTGGAAAGCATAAATTTACAGAAATTAGTCCTAATAAAACTATTGAAGGTAGTGTGGCTGGTATAATAGGAGCTTTGGTATTGGGATTAATTTATACAATAATTATAAACAATGTATTTGCTTTGTCTATTAATTATTTAGTAATAGCAGTTGTATTGATAGCTTTAACTTTAATCGGACAAATTGGGGATTTAGCTGCTTCAGCTATAAAAAGATATTGCAATATAAAAGATTTTAGTGCGCTTATACCAGGACATGGAGGTATGTTGGATAGGTTTGATAGCGTTATATTTATAATCCCATTTGCATACATATTACTAACATTGTTTATAATATAACTTGAATAAAAATGCAGGAGGAGACTTACTTTTGTTAACAACTTTAAAAATAATATTTTTGCTAGGTTTTTTAGTATTAATACATGAAACTGGACATTATATTGTTGCTAAAATATGCAAGATAAAAGTAAATGAATTTGCAATAGGTTTTGGCCCCAAGATATGGAGGAAGAAAGGCAAACAAACAGAGTATGAAATTAGGATGATTCCATTAGGTGGGTTTGTGAAGCTGGAGGGCGAAGAAGAAGAGTCAGATGTAAAAGGTTCTTTTAGCAAAGCTAGTATTCCAAAAAGAATAGCTGTCGTAGCAGCAGGAGCTCTAGTAAATATTATTTTTGGAATAATAGCTTATGCAATATTAATCTTTGTGAGATATTTAATTATAAGAGAGCCAAATTTTATTAATGCAGTTCAATATTCATTTAATGCAGTTATTGAATTAATTAAAAGCATGTTACTTGGACTAGCAGAATTGTTTGGCGGAAAAACAAGTATAAATGATATGGTTGGACCAATTGGCATATCTGACATGGTATCAAAAACCTCAGGATTAGCTGAATTTATATATTTACTTTCAATTATATCAATATCACTGGGCATAACTAATCTACTTCCAATTATTCCTTTAGATGGCGGGAAAATTGTACTACTTATCATAGAAGGAATAAGAAAGAAACCTTTAGATAAAAATATTGAACTAAGTATACAGTCTTTTGGATTTATAGCTTTAATAGTATTTTCGGTAATTGTAGCTTTTAATGATATAGCAAAAATGTTATAACACTTTAAATAAAATGGAGAAATAACGGGGGCACAATTTTGGAACAGTTAAAAGAATTTAAAATGGTTTTTAGTGATTATAATACAGATAGTTTTGCACTTGCAAATGCAAAAATCTCTAATGTTAATTTGTATAAAAAAACAAATAGATTAGAGCTTTTTTTGCAGTCTGATAATTTAGTTCCAATTTCTGAAATTGATAAATTTGAAACATATGCAAAAAAAAGATTTAATTTTAATGAAGTAGATTTCAAAATTTCATTTCCTGAACAGGAGATGGATGAAAAAGTGGTCGAGGACTGGAAGGAAATACTATCACATTTATCAAAAAAAGTTCCAGTTATTAAAGCTTTTCTAAAAGGAAGCAATATCGATATTAGCAACGGAAATATAAATACTCATCTTAGTGTAAAGGGAAAGGATATTCTTGAAAAGCAAGGAATTAATACGAAGATAACCAATTTCATAAAGGACATCTATGGGAAAAATTATAATGTTAGTTTTATAGAAGAAAATACTCAAAAAAATGAAGATGAATTTTTGCAACATAAAGAAAATATAATAAAGGAATTTGCAGAAAATTCAGCTAAAGTTATGCAAATGCATAAAGAAAATGAAGATGCAAATGGACAGAAAGCAGAAGGTAATAGCAATTTAAATGATAAATCTAAACTTCAGAAAAAAATAAATAAAAATAATTACGATAGCAACAATGGCTATGGCAAATATGGTAAAGACAATAATCCAAATAATACTTATCAATCTGTTAAAAATTCTACAAGTAGTCATGATAATAATGGTGATATAGATGAAAAGCAAGAAGATCCAAGCATTATATATGGCAGAAATAGCAACATAAAAGAAGAACTAATTAAGATTGAAGATATTGGCATGGACACCTCGGCAGTTCAAATCATTGGGGAAATTGTAAATTTGGCTGACCCTACTGAATTAAAAAAGACGGGAAAGTTTTTAATTTCTTTTGATGTATATGATGGAACAACTACTATAACATGCAAGATTTTTGCAATGCCAGATAAAAAAAGTGCAATTTTAAAAAGATTAAAACCTGGTACATGCGTTAAAGTGGGCGGAAGGGCTGGCTTTGATAATTTTGCAAAGGAAATCACTATTGTAGCTAGCACAGTAGTTGAAACAGAGCCTATAAAAAAAGCAGTAAGAACAGATAATGCAAAAGTTAAGAGAACAGAACTTCACATGCATACAAAAATGAGCCAAATGGATGCAGTTACTTCTGCAACAGATTTAATAAATAGAGCCATAAAATGGGGCATGAAATCAATAGCTATAACAGACCATGGAGTTGTGCAATCTTTTCCAGATGCGCATCATTTAATGGAGAAAATAGGCTATGACAAAGCAGGGATAAAAATAATTTATGGGGTAGAAGGATATCTAGTATCTGATAAGGACCCAGTAATTACTAAAGACAAGGGACAAACTTTGAAAGATACTACATACTGTGTATTTGACCTAGAGACAACTGGCATTTCTTTTAGAACAGAAAAAATTACTGAGATAGGTATAATGAAAATTAGAAATGGAGAAGTAATTGATACTTTTTCAAGTTTCGTAAACCCAGAAAAGCCTATTCCTTATAGAGTGCAGGAAATAACCAATATAACAGATGACATGGTAAAAGATGCTCCAACCATAAAAGAGATAATGCCTAAAATATTGGAATTCTTTGGAGACTCAGTTTTGGTTGCACATAATGCTGATTTTGATACAGGATTTTTAAGATATAATTGTGAAGAACTAGGATTAAAATTTGATTACACTTATTTAGATACATTAAGGTTAGCCAAAGATTTATTTCCAGATTATAAAAAATACAAATTAGGAATTATTGCTGAAAATCTTGGCATAAAAGTTGAAGTAGCACATAGAGCATTAGATGATGTTGATACAACCGTAAAAGTGTTTAATGTAATGTGCAAAATGCTAGAGGAGCAAGGAATTAAAAAGCTTGCTGATATTGACAACAAAGAGGCTGGCAAAGCTAATTTTAAAAAGTTAAAAAGCCATCATATTATAATCTTGGCAAAAGATTATGTAGGACTAAAAAACTTATACAAATTAGTTTCTATTTCACATGTAAATTACTTTTATAAAAGACCTCTTATTTTAAAATCGATTTTGAAAAAATATTCAGAAGGGTTGATAATAGGAAGTGCCTGCGACCAAGGGGAGTTGTATCAAGCAATACTTGCCGGAAAATCTGATGAAGATATAGAAGATATTGCAAAAGACTATGATTATTTGGAGATTCAACCAATTCAAAATGATGAGTACCTTGTAAGAAATGGTACATTACAAAGTGATGAGGATTTAAGAAATATAGTTAGAAAAATTGTAGATTTGGGTGAAAAATTAGCGAAGCCAGTTTGTGCTACTTGTGACGTGCATTTCTTGGATCCACAGGACGAAATTTATAGAAGGATAATTCAAGCAGGACAAGGATATGACGATGCTGATATGCAAGCACCTTTATATTTAAGGACAACAGAGGAAATGCTAGAAGAATTTGAATATTTAGGCAAAGAAAAAGCATATGAAGTAGTTGTAACTAATACAAACAAAATAGCTGATATGTGTGAGAAAATTAGACCTATTTCTCCAGAAAAATGTCCTCCACATATTCCAGGATGTGAACAGACAATTAAAGAGATAGCATATTCGAAAGCACATGAATTATATGGTGACCCACTTCCACAAATAGTACAAGACAGATTAGACAGAGAGCTAGATTCAATTATAAAAAATGGTTTTTCCGTAATGTACATAATTGCACAAAAACTTGTATGGAAGTCTAATGAAGATGGATATATAGTTGGTTCCAGAGGTTCTGTTGGTTCATCGTTTGCGGCTAATATGACTGGAATAACAGAAGTAAACTCACTTCCACCTCATTATAGATGCCCACAGTGCAAGTATTCTGATTTCACTGATTATGGTATAAAAAATGGATTTGACTTGCCGGATAAGATGTGCCCTAAATGCGGACATAGATTAGATAAAGACGGCATGGACATACCTTTCGAAACTTTCTTAGGATTTAATGGCGACAAAGAGCCAGATATTGACTTAAACTTCTCAGGAGAATATCAAGCAAAAGCACATAAATATACAGAAGTTATATTTGGTAAAGGAACTACATTTAAGGCTGGTACAGTTGGTACAGTAGCTGATAAAACTGCATTTGGCTATGTAAAGAAATACTTTGAAGAACAAGGGAAGCCAACAAGCAATGCTGAGGTTTCAAGAATTTCAAAAGGTTGCACAGGCATAAAAAGAACTACTGGTCAGCATCCAGGCGGAATTATTGTAGTACCAAAGGGAAGACAAATTTATGAATTTACACCAGTACAGCATCCTGCTGACGACCCAAATTCAGACATCATAACTACACATTTTGATTACCACTCAATAGACCAAAACCTACTTAAATTGGATATTCTAGGACATGATGATCCAACTGTTATTCGTATGCTTTATGATTTAACTGGATTAGACCCAACAAAAGTACCACTTGATGATAAAGAAACAATGTCAATTTATTCTTCAACTAAGGCATTGGGAGTAACACCTGAAGCCATAAAGTCAGAGGTTGGAACATATGGTATACCAGAGTCTGGAACAAAATTTGTTAGAGGAATGCTTAAAGATACTAAGCCTACAACATTTGAGGAATTGATTAGAATATCAGGGCTATCACATGGTACTGATGTGTGGCTTGGAAACGCACAAGAGCTTATCAACAATGGAACCGCAACTTTGAGTGAAACTATTTGTACTCGTGATGACATTATGTTATACTTGATAAAGCAAGGGGTGGCACCAAATACCGCATTTAAAATAATGGAGTTGGTGCGTAAAGGAAAAGTTAGCAAAGAGCCTGAAAAATGGGCAGGATATAAAAAAACAATGGAAGAGTGCAATGTTCCAGAGTGGTATATTGATTCTTGCAACAAAATTAAGTACTTATTTCCAAAAGCACACGCAGCTGCTTATGTAACTAATGCTTTTAGAATAGCATGGTTTAAAGTACATATTCCAAAGGCATATTACACAGCATATTTTACAATTAGAGCAGATGCATTTGACAGTGAAATAATGTGTCACGGACAAGAAAAAGTTAAAAATAAAATGAAGGAAATAGAACTTTTGGGAAACAATGCTACTCAAAAAGACAATGCAATGTATGAAACTTTAGAAATAGTAAATGAAATGTATGAAAGAAAAATAAACTTTTTACCAATAGATTTGTACGAATCAAATGCAACTAAATTTAAAATGGAAGATGAGGGAATTAGACCACCACTTAATAGCATTCCGGGATTTGGCTCAGTTGCAGCAATAGGTGTAGAGGAAGCACGAAAAGATGGAGAATTTATGTCAATAGATGATTTAAGATTAAGAGCAAAACTAGGAGCAAGTGGAGTAGATATGTTAAAAAAAGCAGGTTGCCTAGATGGTATGAGCCAGAGCAATCAAATAAGTTTATTTGGATAAGGAGAGAATATGATTAATTTTGTAATTGGATATTTTATTTTGATTAATTTAATTTCATATATATTTATTTGGCTTAATATAAGAACTAATATTGTTAAAATGAACAAAAAATGGTTAGACACTACCTATTTGTTGCTGTCAATACTTGGTGGATTCGTAGGCATAATGATTGGCTCAGAAATGTTTAATTATCGCAAAGATGAGAAGATTTTTAAGAGATATATTCCACTTGTAATTTTCATAGAAGTATGTATAATTTTGTACATCATATATAAATTAAATAGTTAATAAAAGTCAACCTTGCAGTTATTTTGCGAGGTTGTTTTTTACTTTAATAATGGATTTTTTGGTTGGAAAGGTATAATAGTTGCTTTTAACTGACTAATTTTAAATTTTGTGTTTAAGTGAAAGTTATCCACAGTTTTTATGTGGATAACTTTTTAAAATGTAAACCAAAAGAACGTCGCGTACGTAAAGCTTTTGAAACAATAGTGTAAAATAAGGTATAAGAATTGTGAAAAACTTTCAAATCCAATAAACTGATAAAAAAATCAACGAAAAGCGCAGTAAATCGAACAAAAGCTGGCGTGAAGGCGACAATAAATTTTACATAAATATTACAATTATGAAATAATAAGTTTACAAATCTGTAACACTAAAAATATTATGTAAAACATATTCGACAAAATATGACACGAATTTTATGCTGTGGAAACTGTGGATAACTCTGTGAATAACTTTTTTCAATGGGTTGGAAGATAACGAAAAATCGACTAAAATAATTGATAAGTTATTATGGAAATTAAATAATTTTTTGTTAATTATTATGTATACAAATTATCTTGTAAACATAAAAATATTTTATGAATATATTGTTACAATTCACAGCCGATAATAAAAAGCACTGAAAAATATATTGCTAGTATTGTAAACTAAATAAGTTTTTACATTGAAAAAATAATTTATTTGATACAATATAGAAAGGGAGAAGTTTATGTTATGAGTGAAAAAATATATACAATTAATGAAATAAAAAAGTCCTTTTTTGCTATTCCTAAAATAGTGGAAAAGGACACTTTTTTTGGAATAGATATTGATAAAATAATATTTTTTGTATATAATATTAAAGTAAAGAGAAATAATTAGAAGAAAAAATATATAATAGAGGTGAATTTGAGTATGGAAATTGAAAGAAATTATTATTTAAATAAATTAATTTCTAAAAAAGAAAATAAATTAATTAAAGTAATAACTGGTATCAGAAGATGTGGAAAATCATATCTATTAGATCCTATTTTCAAAAACTATTTAATAAATAGCGGAGTAGATGAAAATCACATTATTAAATTAGAATTAGATTCCATAGAAAATGAAGAATATACAAATCCAAAAAAACTTTATGAATACATTATGAATAAAATAAAAGATAATAATGTTTATTATATAATTTTAGATGAAATACAAAAAGTAGAAGACTTTGAGAGTGTATTAAATAGTTTATTAAGGAAACCAAATTTAGATGTATATGTTACAGGAAGTAATTCAAAGTTCTTATCATCAGACATAATAACAGAGTTTAGAGGTCGTGGAGATGAAATAAGAGTATATCCATTAAGTTTTTCGGAATATATGTCAGTATATAAGGACAAAAGTGAAATAGCTGTATTAGAACAATATATAAATTATGGAGGGCTACCTTTTATAGTTTCTTTAGAAAATGCAGAAGATAAGATAGAGTATCTAAATTTTCAAAAAGATAATGTTTATATAAATGATGTTGTTGAAAGAAATGATATTAGAAATGATGAAGAACTAAAAACACTAATTGAAATCATTTCATCAAGTATAGGATCTCTTACAAATCCGATGAAACTATATAATACATTTATAAGTAAAGGAAATAAAAACATCACTAATAAGACAATAGCTTTGTATTTGAAATACTTAGAAGAAGCATTTTTAATAGAAAAATCAAAAAGGTTTGATATAAAAGGAAAAAAATACATTGAAACACCTTCAAAATATTATTTTGTAGATATAGGAATTAGAAATAGCTTAATTAATTTTAGACAATTAGAAAAGCCACATATAATGGAAAATATAATATATACTGAGCTTAGAAGAAGGGGATATAATGTTGATGTTGGTATAATAGAAAAAAGAGAAAATCTCTCAGAAAGCAAGAAAAATTATAAGCAACTAGAAGTGGATTTTGTAGTTAATAGAGGTAGTGATAGGTATTATATACAATCAGCATATCGTATTGATGATAAAGAAAAAAGAAATCAAGAATTGCAGTCACTTTTAAATGTAGGAGATAATTTTAAAAAAATAGTTATAGTATATGACCATTTCATAAAATGGCAAGATGATAATGGAATTATATACATGAGCATATATGATTTTTTGTTAAATGAAAACAGTTTAAAAGATGCATAAGTAGAAGATACTAGATAAAAAATAAGATTTATATTAAATTATCTAGACGTCTAGACGATTAGAAATTCTAGACGCGTCTGAAATTTTGCAACACTGTTGCAAAAATTAAAAAGTTTTAGATTTAGAAATAAGTCTAAAGCTTTTTTATCTATAATAAAAATTGAATAAAGCAAAATTTTAAAATTATAAAATATTCCTTAATTTCCTTGTTTATATAAGCAAATTGTGATATTATATGGTATATAAAATTATCGCAGTTTGAGATTATTGAAAAGACAGCAAAATGCGGATTTTAAGCGAAGAAAGGACGAAGTGTTGATTTTTTTAATCAACATAATCTAAGAATATGCCAAAAGTTAGTGTAATAGTTCCGGTTTACAATGTGGAGAAATACCTAGATAAATGTTTGAATTCTTTGGTAAATCAAACTCTAAAGGATATTGAGATAATTGTTGTAAACGACGGCTCTAGGGATAATTCGAAAAAAATAATTAATGATTTTTTGGACAAGCATAAAAATATTATTTATGTCGAAAAGGAAAATGGTGGTTTATCTGATGCTAGAAATTATGGCATGAAATATGCTAAGGGAGATTATGTAGCTTTCCTTGATTCAGATGACTATGTTGATGTTACCATTTATGAGAAAATGTACAATAAAGCTGTTGAAGAAAAGGCTGATTATGTAGAGTGTGATTTTTATTGGGTTTATCCAAATAAAGATGCAAAAAGTGAGAAAAGGAAAATTGATGCAGGGGTAGTTTATAAAAATAAAAAGGAAATGCTTACTTATGGCAGAGTGGTTGCTTGGAATAAGCTAATTAAAAGGGATATTATAAAAAGTGAATTTCCGGTTGGTCTAAATTATGAAGATGTTGAATTTTTTTATAAACTTATTCCGCAAATTAATAAATTTAGTTTTGTGAAAGAGCCACTGATTTATTATATACAAAGAGAAAATTCTATTGTAAACAAGCAGAATTACAAAACAGGTCATATATTTAATGTGCTAAATAATGTTTTAGATTATTATAAGAAGGAAAAATTATATGATGAATACAAAGAAGAGCTAGAATATACATATACAAGGATTTTGCTTTGCAGTTCTCTAAAAAGGATGGTTCAAATCAAAGACAAAGTGGCTAAGCAAAGGCTTCTTGATGAAACTTGGCAAAATCTTAATACTAAATTCCCTGAGTGGAAGAAAAATAAGATTTTGTCTCAAAAATCAGGGAAAAATGTATACATGAAAACTGTTAACAAACATACCTACAAGCTTTATTGCAAGATTTTAGGTTTACTTACTTTGATTAAATAAAATAAACACACATCCAAATTTAGTCTTACTTATTTCGGTTAAGTAAATATAATTAAAGTATTAAGCTTTAAATAACTAAAGCAAAAAATAGAATAACATAAAAATAAAAAGAAAACAAATCATGGAAAATACAGAAAAAAATCAAAATAAAAAGAAAACAAATCATGGAAAATACAGGGAAAAAATCAAAATAAAAAGGAAATAAATCATGGAAAATGCAGGGAAAAAATCAAAATTTTCAAAAATAAAAAGTGGATTTACTACGCAAAATATTTTGTGTTTATTTGTGATTTTATGTCCAATATTTGATATAGCAAGTTTTTTATTTAGAAACGCGTTTGAAACTAACATATCAATATCAACATTTCTAAGACCGATAATTCCCATTTGTGTGTTATTGTGTATTTTCATAAAATCAAAAAACAAAACAAAATTAAAATTATTTCTAATTGGATTGACATATATTATTTATGCAATTTGTCATCTTCTAATAGTTAGACCGCTTTTTACAGGTTGTTCGTATGGAAGCATGATGACAGAAATTCAATACATTTGCAATTTTACATTTATAATGGTGGATTTAATTGCATATTATTATACTTTTAAAATTCAAAAAGATGATACTGCTCAGCAGATAGAGCAGAAAAGACTTGGCATAGAAAAATTGAAAAAGTCGATAGTGATTATGCTTGCAGTGTACATTTGCTCGATTTTACTTGCAATTATAACTCATACTTCTTCGTATACTTATGGAGAGACAAGCACTGGATACAAGGGTTGGATTGAGTCAGGAAATAGCTTGAGTGCAATCTTATGCTTGGGATTATTTGTAGCTTTTGTACAAGTAAAATCATCAAATCTTAAGTGGAGAATCTTTTCGATAATAACCATTGCTTTGACAGGAGCTTATCTATGTTTTGCTATTGGCACTAGAGTTGGTCTATTTGGATTTTTTATTAGTTTAGCTTTATTTGTAATGTACGAAGTTATATTTAGTAAAAACAAAAAGGTTTTAATAGCAGGGCTAACAATACTTGCAATAGGAATAATTGCAGTAATTTTACTTGGTTCTAAAACACTTCAAAGAAGGAAACAAATTAGTGAGGTTGCAGAAAATAATATAGATAGCTCAACTGGAGAGCTTTTACATGTGTCAACTAGTATGCTTGATATATACAATAGCATTGTCAATGGAACTATGGAAGAAGGCTATATGTCAGAAGCGCAAAAGCAGGCAACAGTGGATTTATATGAGTATACGAAAGAGCATAATATTGCAAGTAATGATAATAGAATGCAACAATTAATATACAATGTATTTTTAGTAAAACATCAACAAAATCCTATTACAATATTATTTGGAAATGGATATAATACAAATTTTAGAGAAATGCGTATGGAAAACGAAATCCATTGCTTTGCGCTAAACTTTGGAATAATTGGATTTATACTATATATAGGAACATTTATTGTAATAATGATTTATTCAGTTGTGCAAGCATTGAAACATATTAAAAAACTTAATTCTAATTTGATGATGTATCTATCGGGTTGTGCTTTAAGTTTAGTTTTAGCAACTGTTTCAGGATTTGTATTTTTTGCTTCATCTTGCATGGTTGTAATTGTAGTTTCAAATGTTTTGCTATTAAATGAAATCGAAAAGCTGAAAAAAGAAGATGGAACAAAAATAAATAAATACTAAAAAAGATGAGACAAAAATCAAATAAATAAAAAATATAAATGCTATGCTACAGAATTTAAAGAATTTTAAGAGCATAAAAAAGGAGGTGCGGAACTTGAAAAAAATCTTATTTGGTATTACCAGTCTAACAATTGGCGGAGCTGAAAGAGTATTAGTTGATTTAGTAAATAAGCTAGCTAATGATTATGACATTACTGTATTTACAATATATGATGGAGGAGAACTGAAAAAAGAGTTAGATGATAAAATTAAAATTATAAGCATGTATAATAAACCATATAAAGAATATAGCAAATTAAAACATATGCTGATATCATTCAAATTATTATTTTCAAGTAAAGCACCAGAAGGATATGATGTAAATGTTGCATTTTTGGAAGGTCCTATTACAAGATTATTTGCTAAAAATTCAAGAGCAAAAAAGATAGCATGGATACATACAGACCTTTCTAAGTTCTTTTCAAAAGGATTAAAGGATAAGATAAAATATTCATTTGATAAGAAATTATACAAAAAGTATGACAAAATTGTATTTGTAAGCGAAGACATAAAAAATAAATTTAATGAAAAATATGGTAATGATTTTGAAGAAGTAGTAATTCGAAATTACATTGATTATAAAAAAATTATTGAGAAATCAAAAGAACAGATAGAACTACCATACCAAGAAAAAGATATTAATTTAGTAAGTGTTGCTAGATTAGCAGATCCAAAAGCAATAGATAGGTTTATAAATGTTCATGCAAAGCTAGAGCAAGATGGTATACATAGCAAAGTTTATATAGTTGGAGATGGACCATTAAGATATTCGCTACAAAAACAAATTGATAAATTAGGAGAAACTGAAAATTTCTATTTGCTTGGAGAAAAAACTAATCCATATCCATATATTAAAGAAGCAGATTATTTTTGCCTACTTTCATATTATGAAGGTTATGGTATGGTAATAGAAGAAGCTAAAATACTAAACAAAAAGATTATTATAACAGATATACCAGCAAAGGAAAGCATAGATCATTATGATAAAGCAGTTGTTCTTGAAAATACAGAAAATGGCATATATCAAGGACTTAAGAAAATACTTTCCAAAGAAATACAAAAAGATGACAATGACTTAATTAAAAATGAGATTAATAATAAAACTTATGAAGATATAATAGACAAGATTAAATCAATCATTTAAAAGAAAGGTTACATATAAAAAATGAAAATTTCAATACTAACAGCGACATATAATAGAGCCGAAGACTTAGAGAAACTATATACAAGTTTAGTAATAAATAATAGCTCAAATATTGATTATGAGTGGCTAATCATGGATGATGGCTCTACTGATAAAACAAAACTTGTAATTGATAATTTTATAAAACAAGGAATTGTTGATATCAAGTATTACTATCAAACCAATCAAGGCAAAATGTCTGCTATTAATAATTTGATGCAGTATGTGACAGGAGATGTAGTAATGGACTGTGATTCTGATGATTACTTTGTAACAGGTGCTTTCGATATAATCAAAAAATATGAAGACCGATTGTTAAAAGATGATACAGTTTATGCTTTAGTATTTTTAAAGAAAAATGAACAAAATAAGATTAGTGGCAGTAAATTCCCAGAAGATAATCATAGAAGTGATATGTTTAGCTTATATTTCAAAGAAAAAATAACAGGTGAAAAAATTCTGGTTTTTAAAACAGAAATTAGAAAAAAATATAAACATATTTTAGAAGCTGATGAAAAGTTTGTCACAGAGGCAAGGATGTATAACAAGATGGACATAGATTATGACGTAATAGGGATTAATGAGGCTATAGTAATTGGTGATTACAAAAATGACGGATATACAAAAAATATAACTAAAGTATTTCAAGTAGCTCCTTTGGGATATTATGAATATTTCAAAGAATTACTAAACAGAGATTTAAAGGGAGTAAGCTTGAGTAAGAAAATGTATATTTATAAGCAATATATATTGTTTGCAAACTTGGCAGCGAGAGAAAATGCGATAAAAAATGTGAAGGGCTTTTTTAATAAACTTATGGTGAGTATTTTGTGGATACCGGGCTTACTTGTTACTAAAAAGAGATTTAAAAAAGACCACAAAAGGGTAGATTTTATGGATGAAGGATATTAATATTTTGACAATACGCAAGTTTTATATTATTATATAGATACATATAAATAAAACTTATGATTTTGAGTAGTCAAGTGAAAATTTAAACGCAATTTTGTAAACGTATGATTTCAAATATTAAATTTAAGTGAGTTATAAAAAATTTAGTCAGAAAGATAGAAAATTTTAATTAAAAAGAAAGGAACGTAAGCAAGAAAATGCAAAATAGTGAAGATAGGATTATTGTAGAGCATGTTTATAAAACATTTAATGTGTATCTTGATAAGGCTAATAGTGTAAAAGAAAAGTTATTATTTTGGCAAAGAAATAAAAAGGAAAAAAGAGAAGTATTGAAAGACATTAGTCTTACTATAAAAAATGGTGAAGCGGTTGCTCTTATTGGAGTTAATGGAAGTGGCAAGTCTACATTGCTTAAATTAATGACAAAAATAATTTATCCTAATAAAGGCAAAATTACTACAATTGGAAAGCTAACATCACTATTGGAGCTGGGAGCTGGCTTTCATCAAGACTTTTCGGGAAGAGAAAATATATATTTTAATGCTTCTATATTTGGACTTACAAAAAAAGAAATAGATAAGAGACTTGATAAAATCATTGAGTTTTCTGAGCTTGGCTCATATATAGACAACCCTGTAAGAACTTACTCATCTGGTATGTTTATGAGACTAGCGTTTGCTGTTGCAATAAATGTAGATGCAGACATATTGCTAGTAGATGAAATACTATCAGTAGGGGACCAACATTTCCAAGAAAAATGTATAAATAAAATGAAGGAACTAAAGGAAGAAGGCAAAACAATGGTCTTTGTAACACACAACTTAGGTTCTGCTAAAATGCTATGTGACAGAGCAATATGGCTTGATAAAGGCGTAATTAGAATGGATGGAAATACTGAAGAAGTAATTGATGAATATATAAAAGAAACAACTTAAGAAGCACTAGATTAATATCTAAAGAGCAACTTAGTAAGTAATAAATGAGAATAAAGTAATTCATTATAAATTAGAAAAAACTGAGAGGAAAAGTTAAATGGGTATATTTAAAAAATTATATCAATACAGAGAATTGTTAAAGACAAGTATAAAAAAGGATATAGGTGGAAAGTACAAAAAATCTTTTTTAGGAATTTTGTGGTCTTTTATTAATCCACTTTTGCAAATAACAGTTTATGCAATAATCTTTCCATTAATCATGAGAAACAATATTGAAAATTATACTGTTTTTATGGTTTGTGGATTAATACCTTGGACATACTTCACAAATGTAATAAATAGAGGTTCATTTGTAATGATTGAAAATGGAAATATAATTAAAAAAGTGTATTTTCCAAGAGAGATACTTCCAATCTCTTTGGTTACAAGCGAAACCGTAACTTTTGTAATTTCATCAATCATAATATTAGGATTTGTTCTAGGATATGGAATGGGACTAACAGTATACGTTTTATTCTATCCACTATTATTGTTAGCTCAATATATAATGCAAATAGGATTTGCACTAATAGTATCAAGCATAACAGTATATTTTAGAGACTTACAACATTTTATAGGAGTATTTTTACAATTACTATTTTATGCAACTCCTATAGTGTATTCGATTGAGACAATACCTGAACAATTTAGATGGATACTTAATTTAAACCCAATGACGTATGTTATTGAAGGATATAGAAACATATTTTATTACCAGCAAATGCCAGATATAGGACGCATATTTGGAGTAATAATTTTTGGAATAATTATAACTATAATAGGATATTTAATTTTTAATAAATTACAAAAGAGATTTGCAGAAGAATTATAAAAACTAAATAGGGAGGAAAAAATGAATATAGATTATTCTATTACACCAGGTAGAAAACTAGAAAAAATAGAATTTCAAGAAAAAAATATTAAACCAATCATTTCTATAATATCACCATATTATAATGGAGAAAAATATATAAATCAAACAGCTTATTGTATATTAAATCAAACTTTTCCTTGTTGGGAATGGATAATTGTAGATGATGGTTCAAAAAATAAAGAATCATTAAAAAAATTAGATGAGATTTCCTCATTGGATAAGAGGATAAAGGTTTTACATAAAAAAAATGAAGGCCCATCAGTAGCTAGAGACTACGGAGTAGAAAAATCGGATAGTAATTCAAAATATGTATTTTTCTTGGATGCAGATGATTTAATTGAGGCGACCTGTTTGGAGTGTTTATACTGGACATTAGAAACAAATCCAAAAGCGTCATGGGCTTATACAGATTCGATTGGATTTGAAGGATTGGAATATACATGGAATAAGTTGTTTAATTCAAATAAAATGAAAACTCAAAATGATTTGATTTTAACATCATTAATAAAAAAATCAGATTTTAACGAAGTAGGCGGATTTGGAATTAAGGAAAAAGGTGTATACGAAGACTGGAATTTATGGCTAAAAATGATATCAAAAGGTAAATTCCCTGTAAAAGCAAATTTCTATGGAATATGGTATAGAAGAAAAAAAGAAGAAGGAGAATTACAAAGGTCAAAAAATAACCATGAAAGAGCTATGGAAATAGTTCATCAAACTGCGTCTACTATAAAAAATACTGTAGAAGCTATAAACTATCCAAAATTTGATTATGACTGGGATGATATTACTGATAGTGTTGAATCTATTCCAAAACTAAAAGCAAAAAGAGATGGAAAAATAAATATTTTAATGATAATTCCATGGATGGTTACAGGTGGAGCAGATAAGTTTAATTTGGATTTAATAAAACGAATTGATAAAAATAAATTTAATTTTACTGTTATTACAACAGAGGTTAGTAATAATGATTGTAGACAACATTTTGATGAACAATGTAGAGTTTATGATTTGACAACATTTTTAGATCAAAAATATTGGTTTGCATTTGTCAATTATATAATTGAAAAAAACAATATTGATATTGTATTTAATTCAAATAGTGAGATGGGATATGCTTTTTTACCATTAATAAAAGCAAATCATCCAGAAACACCAATTATAGATTATGTGCATATGGAAGAGTGGTACAATAGAAACGGTGGTTATTCAAGAGATTCTAGTAAAACAGAGTCTGTAATTGACAAAACTTTGACATGTAATGAAAATAGTAGAAAGATATTAATTGACCATTTCGGAAGAAAGCCGGAAGAAACAAAAACAGTTTATATAGGGGTGGATGAAAAAGAATTTGATCCGGATAAGTATAACAAAGAAGAACTAAAAGAAAAGTATAACATACCAAAAGATAAAATGGTGGTAAGCTATATATGTAGGATAACCGAACAAAAAAGACCATTTCTATTCTTAAATGTCGTAAAAAAACTAAAAGATAAAAATTATATTTTTTTAGTTGTTGGAGATGGAAACTTGTTAAATAAAATGCAAAGTGAAGCCAAAAGCATGGGACTTTCGGATTCGTTAATGTTCTTAGGAAACATTGAAGAGACAAAAGAAATATATAGTATAAGTGATATGACTATTAACTGCTCTATTAAAGAGGGACTAGCTCTTACAGCTTATGAATCGCTTTCTATGGGTGTTCCAGTAATATCAAGTGATGTTGGAGGACAAAAGGAATTAGTAAGTAGTGATGTTGGCATAATAGTTCCTTGTATGCAAAAAGAAGACGAAATATATAATTTTAAATATGAAGATGAAGAGATTAATAATTATGCAACCGCAATAGAAAAAATAACAAGTAACATAGATAAATATAAAGCAAAATGTAGAAAAAGGATACTAAATAATTTTGTAATTGATAAAATGATAGAAAATATGACAACTATTTTTGAACAAACTGTAAAAAATCCTAATGAACAAAAAATTGAAAATGGTAAAGGACTAGCAAACAATATCAGTTTATGCAAAGAATTAATAACAAAATCCTTTTTCGTAATACAAGTAAAGTATCTTTGGGAAATACACAATTATAATTTATATTATGGTTATTTAGATAATTATAAATTAGATGCTTTTAAAGAGAAAATGTGGAAATATGCACCTTACAGGGCATTGATAAAGGTACTACAAAAGCTTGGATTAATAAAATTAATTAAAAAGTTAAAGAAGGACATACACTAGCCAGCAAAAGAGATTTTGAAACAAGCTGTAAAATTACATTAATCGTATATTAACTCGGAGGAATGAATGATGATAAAAAATTTCTTTTATAAAAGTTATACATTTATTGCATATTTTGCAATAATATTAGTTCTATTTTTAATAAATTGCTCTCATATAATTAACGTAAATATTATTGGAAATATAGTTGGTATAATTATTGGAATAATGTTGCTAATTTTATGTAACAAATTTATTATAAATAAATTAAAAGATAAAACTACTAAGATTATTACAATTGTTGGATTAATAATATTTCTTATGTTAACATATTTATCTGTTTATTATTTTAGAGTACAATATAATTGGGATTTTAAATTTATCATGGAAAGTGCACATGAAATTGCTAATACAGGAAGCTATGGCTACATGTATTACTATAAAATATTTCCAAATAACTGGGGAGCACTAATAATAGTAACCTTATCAATGAAACTTTTCTTTGGAAGTGAGGTAGGAGCATATTTCATAAACATATTGTTTATTTTTATAAGTGCTGTTTTTACTATATTAGTAGCGAAAAAAATAGGTGGAAATAAATTAGTATTAAATGCTTTGATATTATTACTTGGTTGCGCACCACTTTATTTATATGCTCCAATTGTTTATACAGATACATTATCTGTTTTGTTTCCTGTTGCAACATTGTATTTCTGGCTCATTGCAAAAGAAAATAAAGATAAGTCAAAAAAGAAATACTATACAAGCTTAATAATGATGACCTTAATGGGTGTGGCTGGATACTGCATTAAACCAGTGGCTTGTATCATATTAGTTGCGATAATTATAAATAAAATTTTTACAGATATGAACAAAAAAACATTTAAAGACTTATGTATAATTATTTTAACATTTGTAATTTTAATTACAGGATTTAACAAAGTATGTGAGAAATTTATTATACAAGACAAAAGAAAAAATGATATAGAATATCCATTAACTCACTGGATTATGATGGGGTTGTCAAATCCTAATGATGATGGAGGTATAGAAGGCAGATATGGAGGATATAATCAAAAAGATTCGGATTATACAGCTTCCTCAGGAAATTATGAAGAAAAGAAAAAAGCAAATATTGAAAAGATAAAAGAAAGACTAAAAAATTATGGAGCCTTAGGTTATATTAAATTTTTAGCTAACAAATTTAATTTTGTCTGGAATGATGAAGGTTATGATGTGTTAGAAACAATAGGGTGGGATACATTAGATACTGAAAGTATTCCATATAAATATATTATAGGAACAAAATCACATGCATTTTTTAGACCATATATGAGACATTTTAATAAAACACTTTTTGTTATAATGCTAGTTGGAATTATAATGGAAGTGCTAAAAAAAGAAAAGAACGAAACAGTAAAGGTTTTAGGAATTTCAATAGTAGGAATTGCACTATTTCTAATAATATGGGAAGCTGAGTCGAGATATGGATATTTCTTATTGCCAATATTCTGTTTGCTAGGAGCTTACTGTATAAATAATGTGGAAACATTAGTAGATAACATACTAAAAAAATTAAAAAATTTAAATAAAGTAAGAAAATAAAGGAAAGGAATATGTTGATTATCAAAATAAATCAACATTGTGGTGAAAAAAATGAAAAAAATTTCACTTGTAATACCAATGTACTATGAAGAAGAGGTTGCAGAAGAATGCTATCAAAGAGTTTCTAAAATATTATATGATATGAGAGCAAAGTATGACTACGAAATAATTTTTGTAAATGATGGTTCTCAGGATAAGACTTTAGAAATTCTGGAAAATATAGCCAAGCAAGATAAAAAAATAAAATTAATATCATTTTCAAGAAATTTTGGACACCAAGTTGCAGTAACTGCTGGACTTAAATATGTCACAGGTGACGCCATTATTATAATGGATGCAGACCTTCAAGATCCACCTGAACTTATACCAGATATGATGAAAAAGTGGGAAGAAGGGTATGAAGTAATTTATGGTAAAAGAAAATCAAGAGAAGGAGAATCTCCATTTAAACTTTTAACTGCAAAAGCATTTTATTCAATGATAAATAAACTATCAGATATAGAGATTCCAAAAAATACTGGAGATTTTAGACTTGTAGATAGAAAAGTAGTAGATGTAGTCAACTCTTTACCTGAACACAATAAATTTTTAAGAGGATTATTTAGCTGGGTTGGATTTAAGCAATATGCATATGAATATGAAAGAAAAGAACGTTTTGCAGGAAAGACAAAATATCCACTAAAAAAAATGCTTAAGCTAGCTTCTGATGGAATAATTAGTTTTTCAACAAAACCTCTTAAGGTGGTTGGAGGATTAGGTATACTTTCTGTTGTCATATCTGTGATTGTTCTAATTTATTCAATTCTATCTTTCGCTTTTAAATGGAACAATCTAACTCCAGGTTGGACTTCACTAATGTGTACTATAACCTTCTTGGGTGGAATTATATTAATTTCTCTTTGGATGATTGGTGAATATGTCGCAAGAATATATGATGAAGCTAAAGCAAGACCACAATATATAGTTGACAAAACTATTAATGTGTAATAAATTTTAATCAGTGAAAAAAGTATACATATATAGGATAAAACTATATTTAGTTAATATGATTTATGTAAATTATAAATAACTAAACAATTGATTGAACAAAAGGAGAAAATAGTGAGTAATTTTATAAAAAAGTTAATTTTCATAATTGGATTATTTCTTGTAACACTTGTTTTCATACTAAATATAATCTATACATCAACTATGCAAATGAATGAGGTAGTAACCATTAAAAACAATACATTATTATTTTTAACATTTGCAGTTGTATTGTCAATACTTGTATTTATTATATGTAAAGGGTTAAAAAAAGAGTCTAATAAAATAAAGAAAAAATACCTCATATTTGGGTTAGTAATATTTCTGTATGTAACAATGCAAGTAGTGATAATAAATTATAAAAGTGGAACACCAGTTGCAGATCAAAAAACTACTTATGGGTTAGCAGTTGCAATGAAAGACGGAAACGTAGCGAAATTTTTAGAGGGAAGTACATATGGAGGTGCAATAACTAATGATATATACGTAGAAAGATATCAACAACAGATTACGTTAGCATTTATTTGGAGTATTATTTTTAGAATATTGAATTCTACTGATTATAAAATTATAGAATTCTTAAATGTAATATGTAATACAGTAACATTAATATCAATATTTCTAATAAGTAAAGAACTATCAAAAAAATATAATGTAAACAAATATCTTGGAATAACTTTAATTGCTATGTTTTGGTCAATACCTGTACTTTGTACATTTGTATATGGAGACTTTTCGAGTATGGGACTAGCAATGCTTGGTACGTATTTTGCAATGAGATATTGCAATGAAAGAAAGCTAAAATATATTATTTACTTTATTGGTTGCATTTCTTTATCTTACTTACTTAGGATGAATACGTTAATATTCTTCTTAGCAATACTTATTTACCTATTTCTAGATTTGCTAAAAAATGATGAAACAAGTAAATCAAATGTAGGAAGCAAAGCACACAAAAACATTGAAAATTCTACAATATCTAAAAATTATAAAATATTTTTTTTAAAGTTATTAACTATAGTTTGTTTCATAGTTTTTACTTTTGTACCTGCAAGCCTAATTAAAAATTATTATTTAGGTAAAGCTGGTTTGGATAAAAACAAATCGTTTCCAATATTAGGATATGTGTATATGGGAATGACTGTATCTGATTATGCGCCAGGGTGGTACACATATGAATATGCAGATTATGCCTATCACGATTTTGAAAATTCAAATGGAATCTATATAAATCTAATTAAAGAAAGACTAAATTATTTTAAAGAAAACCCACAATATACTTTTAGATTTTATTTAGCAAAGATATGTTCTATGTGGACTGAAAATAACCAGTCTTCTATAAGGAAAAAAATATTATTAGACCAAAATGATAACATTGTTAAAGATTTTTCAGCACAAGCACTGGATAATGCAAAGGATGTTGTAATTCTTCAACAAAAAGTATTAATGCTGATAATATTTGGATGCACAATGATTGTTTTAATACAAAATAGAAAAAATTTGTCTAATGAATTAATATTACTCTTAACCATATTTATTGGAGGCTTTTTCTTCCATATAATTTGGGAGGCAAAATCAAGATATATTATCCCATACATTATAGTGCTAATTCCAATTGCTACAATAGAAATAAAAAAGTTTACATGGTCTAAAATTAAGAAGTAAATTGTCAAAAGTAAAAACAATAAATAAAAGGTAAATTGTTAAAAGAAAAACAGATAATTATAATAAAAGAGGAGTTAAAATGAAAAAAGTCACAATTATAATTCCAGCATATAATGAGCAAGATTCATTACCATTTTTATATGAAAGAATTGAAAAGATGATAAATAGTATACAAAATTATGAATTTGAGATTCTTTTTGTAAATGATGGCTCAAAAGACAAAACTCTAGAACTAATAAAAGAATATAGAGAAAAAGATAACAGAATATCATATGTAGATTTTTCTAGGAATTTTGGAAAAGAAACTGCTATGATAGCTGGACTTGATTATGCTAAGGGTGACGCAGTAATATTTATGGATGCAGACTTACAAGACCCACCAGAATTAATCCCCAAAATGTTGGAATATTGGGAACAAGGTTATGACGATGTTTACGCACAACGCAAATCGAGAAAAGGTGAAACATGGCTTAAAAAGTTCACATCAAAAATGTATTATAGACTACTACAAACATTAACAAATGTTGAAATTCAAAAAGACACTGGAGATTTTAGACTTTTAGATAGAAGATGTGTAAATGCTTTAAAAAAACTTAGAGAATCTCAAAGATGTTCAAAAAGTATGTTTAGCTGGATAGGGTACAATAAAAAAGCAATATTATATGATAGAGACCCAAGAATAGCTGGACAAACCAAGTGGAATTATCGAAAACTTGTAAACCTTGCAATAGACGGAATAACATCATTTACAACATCACCACTTAGAATTTCTACATTTATAGCCATTCCAACTTTCATGGCATTATTTATATATTTTATATATGTAATTGCTAAATGTTGCATAGAAGGAGTTGTAATTCAAGCTTTTCAGGCAATAATCTTATTAGTACTATTCTTTTCTGGAATACAAATTCTTTTATTTGGAATTGTAGGAGAATATCTAGGAAGGATATTCAATGAAACCAAAAACAGACCTTTGTATTTAATAAAAGAATATAACGGAGTAAGAGAAACAAATGAAAATTAGATAAACACATTTAATTTAGAAAGGGAAAAGTTATGTTAATAAGTAACATAACAAAAAGAAAATGAAAGAAAAAATAATTGAAATTGTAAAAAAATCTTCAGTTTTTATGTTAATGTTTATTACATTAATTATATTAATTACTACAATTTTATTTTTTGTTAAGGTTACAATTACTCCTTGGCACTTACCAATAATTTATATTGTATCTATAGTAGCATTTATGTTATTTTACAAAAAAGATAAAAAATTGACTAATATAATAGGTATTATATTAGCAAGTGCAGTTTTCATTATAGGTATTCTCATATTTGGAAGAATCTATGATAGTACATTTGATGGTAATACTTATCATAAATTAGCTATTGGAAGTTTAAAAAACGGATGGAATCCAGTATATGAAAATTCACAAGACTTTACACAGGAGAAAGGTAATGCATTTACACCTTCTAGTGAAAATATAAATACTAAATGGGTAAATCATTATCCTAAAGCTACTGAAATATTTGGAGCTGTAGTATATAGTATAACTTCTAATATTGAATCTGCTAAAATATTTACGTTTTTATTTATGTTCATAGTATTTGGCATTGTCTTAAGTTATGTAGCTAAGAGAAGCAATGTTTTTGTGGGCATACTGGTTGCTTTACTTTTAGTGGTAAATCCAATAACAATGGTACAAGTGAATACTTTGTATGTAGATTCAATTTTAGGTTTAGCAATCATATTAGTTTTATATTGCTTGAATATACAAAAAAATGACTATAAAGATGAAAGCAAAGTAGAAACATTAATGATTTTGGCTTCTGCAATTTTATGGAGTGTTAATATAAAATTTACCGGTTTAGCTTATGCTGGTATATTCTGCGGAGTATCTTATTTATATAACCTTTGGAGAAAGCATAAAGAGAGCAAAGAAAGTTTCTTAAAAGAACTAAAAGAACAAACAATTTTTTACGCAGTTACGGTAATTATTGCAGTAGCGGTTGTAGGATTTTCATCATATGCAAAAAATGCAATATTTAATGGTAATTTGTTCTATCCTCTATATGGCAAAGATCGTGTAGCTGATATATGTTCTGCGCAAGCACCAAAATCTTTTGAAGGTAAAAATAGAGTAGAAACATTCTTCATTTCTTTATTTGCAAAAGGAGTAAATGCATATCCAACAGATGCAGAAGAAACTACAAAACCAGAATTAAAAATACCATTTACATTTACGAAAGATGAAATAAAAAATTATAATATACCAGATATTAGAATGTCTGGATTTGGTCCCTTATATAGTGGTATATTTATATTAACTACAATTGGTTTTATATACTTGATTATTAAGTGGATTAAAAATAAAGATTACAATAAATTAATACCATATATTTTACTAATATTATCAACAGGAATTATCCTATTAATATTTGAAGGAAATTGGTGGGCTAGATATATTGCATTTATTTATGTATTTCCAATAATTGCATTATATCAATTACTTAAAAATAGAAAAAGCAAAGTGGCATTTGTTTCAGGAATTATATTTGCAATAATAATTTCTTTAAATACATTAATGGTAATGTGCGCATCTATCCAAGGTATAAAAATATCAAATATATATGTAGAAACTAGATTAGAAGAATTTGAACAGTATACAAAAGAAAATGAAAATGTTAAAATAAAACTAAATAATATCGGTTATCAAGGTGTTTTATACAACTTAAACGATTTAAATATATTGGACAAAGTAACAGTAGATCAAGAAATTGATGCAGAAAGAGATGGCTATATGTTTAATTATTAAAATATGGAGGTAATATTATGTGGGGAGATATTGCAATAGCATTTTTATTAGCGTGTATAACTTCATTTGTAGTAACACCATACACAATAAAATTAGCAAAAAAAGTAGGGGCTATAGACTATCCAGAAGATAGGAGAGTTAACAAAAAACCAATGCCAAGACTAGGAGGTATAGCAGTAATATCCGGATTCCTAGTATCAGCTTTATATCTTGTTATTACTATGTCAATAGAAGGAAAACTAGATTTAAATGATACGGAAAACTACAAACTTAAATTGATAGGATTTTTGACAGGAATGATATTCTTAAGCATATTTACATTCTTAGATGACGTACATTCTCTAAAACCAATTCAAAAATTGATAGTTCAAATTATAGCGGCAATAATAATATATGCTTTTGGAATAAGGATTAACGATATAAGCGGAAGAATATTACCAGATCCAATTAGTTTTATTTTAACTATAGGCTGGATAGTGGGTATAACCAATGCAATTAATTTAATAGATGGTTTGGATGGGCTATCATCTGGTATTACTTTAATTTCTTGCATATTTTTACTTTTAATATTTGCAACAACTGACTCTCCAATAATATCAATAATCTTAATAACTGCTTTAGCAGGAGCAATATTGGGATTCTTCCCATACAATGCAAATCCAGCTAAAACATTTATAGGAGACGTGGGAGCACAATTCTTAGGGTTTTCATTAGCCGTAATAAGTATACTAGGAATAGCCAAAACAGTTACATTGCTTGTGTTAATTGCACCAGTTTTAGTATTGGGTCTTCCTATCTTTGATACACTTTTCGCTATTGTCAGAAGAATAGTAAAGGGAAAATCATTAAAGGCAGTATTTGATGCAGATAGCGGACATTTACATCATAGAATAATGAAACACGGATATACCCAAAAACAAGCTGTATACATTTTATATAGTATAAGCACAACAATAGGACTATTTACAGTAATACTAATAAATGATGGCATTTGGAAGGCATTATCTTTAGCATTGATTATTGCTGCTATTCTAGGATTAGGAAGTAAGCAGATTAAAAAGTACAACAAAGAATTATTAAAGGAAAACAAAAAAAGAGAAATGTTGTTAGAAGACAAAAGCTCAAAATAGTATCAAAGCAAATGATACTATAAAAACTTAGCTAAAATGAGGTATAGTAATGGAGAAAAATGATTTAATAAATCCAGGACTTGAAAACGAAAATGAAGAAAAGCAAGAAAATGTTTTAAGACCTAAAACGCTAAAAGAATATATTGGACAAACAAAAGTAAAAGAAAATATGAAAGTTTACATAGAGGCTGCGAAACTTAGACGCGAGCCTCTTGACCACGTTTTGCTATATGGCCCTCCAGGACTAGGAAAAACGACTCTAGCAAATATTATTTCAAATGAAATGAATTCTAATATAAAAATAACATCTGGCCCAGCAATAGAAAAAGCAGGTGATTTAGCAGCATTACTTACAAACTTGTCAGAATTTGATGTGCTATTCATAGATGAAATACATAGATTAAACAAAAATATTGAAGAAATATTGTATCCAGCATTAGAAGATTTTACACTAGATATTATAATTGGCAAAGGACCAACAGCTAAATCAATAAGATTAGATTTACCAAAGTTTACATTGATAGGAGCAACAACAAAAGCAGGTTCATTAACTACACCTTTGAGAGATAGATTTGGCATAGTTGAAAGATTAGAGCTATATGAGCCAGAAGATTTAAAAACGATAATAAAAAGGTCAGCTGAAATTTTAGACATAGATATAGAAGAAGAAGCAGCAATGGAAATTGCTAAAAGGTCAAGAGGAACACCAAGAATTGCAAATAGACTTTTAAAAAGAGTAAGAGATTATGCCTCGGTTCTAGCAAATGGAAAAATAACTTTAGATATTGCAAAAATATCACTAAATAAACTAGATATAGACGATATTGGTTTAGATGCAATTGATAAAAGATTATTAGATACTTTAATTAATAAATATCAAGGAAGACCAGTGGGCGTGGACGCTTTGGCTACTACGCTAGGAGAAGAAGTTTCTACGATAGAAGATGTATATGAGCCATACCTAGTACAGATTGGCTTTGTAGGAAGGACGCCAAGAGGAAGGATACCATTGCCCGCAGCGTACAAACATTTAGGAATTAATTTGCCAGAAAGAGAAACCAGCAAAAAGTATAGCAACCAAATTAAAATTGAATAAAAATTGAGATTGAACAAATTAGATGAAAAATAAAGAAATAGAAATGGGAGCAAAGATGAAATTACTATTACATACTTGTTGCGCACCTTGTAGCGTATATTGCATTGATAAATTAAGAGAAGAAGGAATTGAGCCAACACTATTTTGGTATAACCCTAACATACATCCATACATGGAATACAAGGCTAGAAGAGATTGTTTAAAAGAATATGCAAAAAGTATAAATGTAGCAGCCATATTTGAAGATGAATATGGCTTAGATGAATTTTGCAAAGAAGCGGTAAAAGACCTAAAAGCTAGATGCACAAATTACTGCTATCCAGTAAGATTAAAAAGGACGTTTGAATATGCTAAAGCAAACGGTTATGATACTGTCTCAACAACACTTTTGTATAGCATATATCAAAATCATGAATTCATTAAAACATATATGCAAAAGCTAAGCAAAGAGTATAATATAGATTTTTTGTATAGGGACTTTAGAGAAGGATTTTGGGAAGGAAAGAAAAAAGCCAAAGAATTATCTTTATATTTACAGAAGTACTGTGGCTGCATATTTTCGGAAAAAGATAGGTATTATGAACGTATCTTGAAGGATAAAGAGGAGTATTCAAAACTCAATGCATAAGAGTAAACGAAATACCATACAAAAATATATAAAATTGAATATGGATATTGACATGAGTGAGAAAAGATGATAATCTATAGGAGAGAAAAATGGAAAAACTTTCTTGCTAAGTCTATTTATCAAATAGTAAAAGCCATTGTAAAAATACAATGGCTTTTTTGCAATTAATATAGAGAGGAGATGATAGAGGATATCTTTGATAGTTAAATCGTTTATAATTTGACATTACTATAATAGGAGGTGATTAAACTTAAAAATCATATAATGGAAAAATAAATATATATAAAATGTAAAATGAAAGGAAGTAAAAAAATGACTAATTTAGATGATATAACATTTGAGAAAGGATGCGATATATATTTAGCTTTTAAAGAAAATAATGTAAAAAAATCAACATATTATAATTATAAGTACATTATTGAGAAATATTTTAAAAAAGACTTAGGAAGCATGACATTAGCCGACTTGATTGAATATGATTTTAATAGTTATATAAAAAGTAAGAGAGATAATTTATTAGGAGACAGACAAAATGTAAATGAATTAGTTATAAGACTTAAAACGATTTTAAGGTTTCTAAGGAAAAAATTTAAAGATTTTCAAATCGAATTAGACCTAATATCAAGTTCTAAAATTGAAAGTACAGAGATAGAAGTTTTTACTGAGAGAGAAAGAAACCGACTAACAAAATATTTGCTAGAATATAATACGCTTAAAAATCTCGGTATGTTAATAAGTCTGTATTCTGGACTTAGAATAGGTGAAGTATGCGGACTTAAATGGTCAGATATAGATTTTGATAATCAATTAATTTATGTTCAAAGAACAGTACAAAGACTGTATAGTACTAATGAAAAATCAAAAACAATTGTTACAAGTCCTAAAACTCTTAAATCTAAGAGGAAAGTCCCAATTTCGAAATTAATAATACCCAACTTAAAAAGTGCAAGCAAAATGTATCCTAAGGATAGCTATATACTGACTGGGCAGAAAGACAAATACACTGAGCCGTTAGTGTATAGATATTCATATAGGCAAATATTATCTGCATGTAGAATAAAATATAAAAAATATCACTGTCTTAGACATACATTTGCAACTAGGTGTATCAGGGTAGGAATGGATGTAAAATCATTAAGTGAAGTATTAGGACATGCTAATATAGGAATTACACTTTCTATTTACGTTCACTCTTCTTATGAAGTAAAAAAGAAATTTATTAATAGACTTTGAAAATTTAAGTGTTTTTAAGTCCTAAAGTTATTGACAAAAAACATTATATTATATAATATACACAGTAGGAGATATGGTAATTTTATGATAGATAATTTTTTAGAAAAAACAAATAAATGGTTTAACCGCGACAGAAAAATTGTATTTTTTACAACATTTATAATTGGACTTATGGTGCATTTTACTTTATATTCTCATGAACTTTTAGCGTATGATGGATACTGGCATTATGGCTCTTTTTTAGCTAAAGGGTGGGAGATATCTCTTGGTAGATTCTTTATTCCTTTTATAGACTTACTAAGAGGCACTGTTGTATCATCTGCGCTAACCTCCTTTATCTCAATAGCTATTGTAGCTTTTTCTAATCTAATATTAACAGATGTGCTTAAAGTGAAGAAAAATTACGTAAAGATTTTGATGGGCATTTTAATGGTTGTTACTCCTACTTTTTCTCTTACCCTTATGTATGCTTATACCGCAGATAGTTACACTTTGGCATTATTATTTGCAGTAATGTCTGTTTATTTTTTAAACAAAGAAACAAACATAAAAAATACTATATTGTCTGTAATTTGCATAATTCTGACTTTAGGTTTTTATCAAGCTTATTTATGTGTAATCGTAACATTACTTGCAATAGTATTTTTAATTAATACATGCACTGAAAAAGAACTTAAATTTAAAGATATAATCAAAAAAATTCTACTTAATATTGTAACTCTAATTGTTGGAATAATTATTTACTATATTTTATTTAATATTATAGTTAAAATTTTAAACTTAAGTATTACAGACTATAATGGTGGAAACAAAGTTCTAAGTCTTGAAACTTTAAAAAATTTATTGCCTTCAATAAAAAATACATATGTTACTTTTTATAATTTTTACTTTACCAATTCAATAATCGAAAGTTCTAAATTTACTTTTAGACATATATTTAATGTAATTTTATTATTGCTTATTGTGATTAATTTTATAACGTTAATAATAAATAACAAAATTTACAAGACGCCTTGTAAATTAATATTTATGATTATTGTGATATTGATGTTTCCTATTTTTACATGTATTATAGAAATAATTGCTCAGGGAAAAGAGTTGAACTTGTTAATGGCAACCGGGTTGTATTTACCGATTATTCTATTATTAAAACAAATTGAATTGGTAAAATTGGATAAAATAAATGTATTATCTATTTTAATTATATTAATTTCTATATGGACATTTATTTTAACAGATAATGCAACATATGTGGCAACAAATCTATTTAATAAACAAATGTCAGCAGTACGGAAATAGGATTATAGAAAGAATTGAAAATACAGATGAAATTACAAACGAAACACCAATTTGCATTATTGGCAAAATGAACTTTAGTATACAAAATCCAAGACTTTTAAAATTGACATATTTTGATGTTAGTAATATATATAAATGGACATGGCAAATATTTTTACAAGATAATTTAGGAATAGGTAGAAATATTTACACAAGCGAAACATATGAAAATATCGCATTTAGTCAAGAATTTTATGACATGGAGATTTTTCCAAGTGAGAATTCTATCAAAATAATTGACGGAATTGCTGTAATAAAAATTGGATATTAGAAAATTAAGCAAAATCAAAATTATGATAAAATAAATAAAGTATGATAGTATGAATACTAGGAAGGAGTATTTTATGATACCAAGTAAATTAAAATTAGGTGATGAAGTTAGAATCATTGCACCATCAAGAAGTATGGCGATAATAGGTGAAGACAGCAAAAAGCTAGCAACAGAGAGGCTAGAGAAGTTAGGGTTAAAAGTAACTTTCGGAAAGTATGTTAATGAAGCGGATGAAGATTATGTGGCTGCTAGTGTAGAACATAGAGTAGAGGACTTAAATGAAGCATTTAGAGATAAAAACGTCAAGGCTATCTTAACCGTAATTGGCGGCTATAATTCAAACCAGATATTAGATTATATAGACTATGATTTAATAAAACAAAATCCTAAAATCTTTTGTGGATATTCAGATATTACGGCATTATTAGATTCTATATATGCCAAAACTGGTTTAGTTACATACTATGGTCCGCATTATTCTAGCTTTGGTATGCTTAAAGGCTTTGATTATGAACTTGATTATTTCAAAAAAATGTTTTTTGAAGATAAAGAGATAGAAATAAACTCGTCTTCTGAGTGGAGTGATGACGCGTGGTTCAAAGATCAAGAAAATAGAGAATTTATCAAAAATGATGGCATGTTTGTAATAAATGAAGGCTCAGCTGAAGGAGAGATTGTTGGTGGAAACCTTTGTACTTTAAATTTATTACAAGGCACAGAGTACATGCCTGATATCAAAAATAAAATTTTATTTCTTGAAGATGATGGTATGGCTGATAAGCATTTTTTGGTTGAATTTGATAGAAACCTACAATCTTTAATTCATTTGCCAGAATTTAAAACAGTAAAAGGACTAGTAATCGGAAGAGAACAAAAAAATTGCAATATGACAAAAGAAAAATGGACTAAAATGATAAAGAACAAACCAGAATTAACTAAAATTCCTATTATTGCAGGAGTTGACTTTGGTCATACAACACCAATTATAACCTTTCCAATTGGCGGTTTTGCAAGATTAGACGTAACTGATAATAAAATAAAATTAGCAATAAAAGGATAACATTCAACAAAAAACTAAAATTTACAAAAAATGATAAAATAAAATCAATAAAATTGTTGTAAAAAATATTCTTTTGTAATAAAATAAGATTGATAAAGTTTAAATAAATAATAGTATAAAGAGGAAAAATAAAATGAAAAAAATAACTAGGTGTTTACTTATAAGTGTTTTCACAATTTTGATGACATTAGCGTTTATGAATATCAACAGTTATGGAACCACGGGAACCAAATATTTAAGTTTATACCTAAAATCTGGACAAAGTAGCAGAAATGGTAGACCAAGTGGATTTTATACTTCAGGTCAAAGTAGTGAAAACAATAAAATCCCAATTATTAAAATTATTGAAGTAAATGGAACGGGAAGTAGTGCAACACAGAAAAACGGAACGGAAAATGAAGTAATTTATTGTTTGAAAAATAATTTAGGGTTTGGAACAGGAGATGGTTCAAGCTCTGTTTCAACAGCTGTAACTTATAGTAACTACTTTAATATGAGAAACTATTCTAGCATAGGTGATACTTTTAATAAAGTTTTACCAACTAACACTAATTACAACAAATTAATGTGGTTATTAGATAATATATGTATACCAGAGAATGAAAATTCGGTTAATGAATTATTAACAAAAGCAGAAGCTGATTATACTAAATCTGAGATTATAGATGCAATAAAGGAAGCAAATAGCTTAAGTGATAATAATAAGGCAGAAGAGTATTTTAAGGATATTATAGAAGCCATACAACAAACTGCAATTTGGTATATAACTGGTGGAAAAAAGCCATCACAGAATCTAACAATATATGTAGCTAACAGTAATGGAGAAACTGGAACTTCAATTGAAAGTAAATATTTTAGTAGAGAAATGGAAAATCCACTTAGAGCGCTATATGATTATCTAATTACTGAACCAGATAACCAAACTAGATATAATTATGAGCAAGCTGGATCAAAATTTGTTTTTACAAAAAATGCAACAGTAGCATATACTGATACGTATGTAAGAATTGGACCATATAAACTAGAAGCAACAAATTATAGCAACTTTAATGCGAGAATATACAACGGATCAAGCGAAATAACTAATGCAAGCAACCTAAAAATAGTAAAAGAAAATGGTTCTGAATATACAGGAAGTACAACTAAAGATAAAATAGAATCTACAATTGGAAATAATTTTTATCTACAATTACCATCTGGAACTTCTGGAAGCATAAAAATTGAAGTTTCTGCAAATACAAATGAAAGAACATTAACTTATTGGACAACTAATGCTAA
Source organism: uncultured Clostridia bacterium (assembly GCA_947624195.1). Taxonomy (GTDB): domain Bacteria; phylum Bacillota; class Clostridia; order TANB77; family CAG-508; genus CAG-793. Next base: position 26,649 of record CANQJH010000004.1, on the reverse strand, counting down.
TACAACTCAAACTCAACAGCCAGTTGTAGTTATTGATACAAATTCTAAAAGTCTAAGTGCTCAAGATACACAAACTATACAACCACAAACCACCAGCATAAAAGTTAAAAAAGTATGGTCAGATGCAAACAATCAAGATAACAAAAGAACATCATCAATAACAGTAGAATTGGTAAAAAATGGTTCTCCTACTGGAAATACAGCAACATTAAATGCTGCAAATGATTGGGCATATACATTTAGTAATTTAGCTAAATATGAAAATGGAAGTGTAATTGCGTATACAGTAAAAGAAACAAATACTCCTGCTGGATATACCGCAGCAGTATCTGGAAGTGCAAGTACGGAATTTACTATAACAAATAGTTATACGCCTGAAAAAACTCAAGTAAGAGTTAATAAAGTTTGGCAAAATGATGGAGCTCCAGGAGCAACAAAACCTGACTCTATAACAGTAGAATTATTAAAAGATGGAGAATCTTTTTCACCGCAAAAAACGTTAGAATTACGAGAAAGTAATAACTGGAGTGGTGAATTTACTGGATTAGATAAATACAAAAATGTAGGGCAGTTAATTGTATATACAATAAAAGAAACAAACGTACCAGATGGCTATACATCTACAGTAACAGGAAGTGCGGCTGATGGCTTTACTATAACAAATAAATTTACACCTGAAAAAACACAGGTTTCAGTTCATAAAGTATGGTCAGATGCAAACAATCAAGATGGAACAAGGCCAGATTCAGTAACAGTAGAATTACTAAAAAATGGACAATCGTTTCAACCTAAAAAGACAGTAGAATTAAATAATAATAACGGATGGAGCGGTAAATTTAGCGATTTGGACAAATATGACTCGGGAAATAGTTTAATCTCATATACAGTACAAGAAACTAGTACACCATCAGGCTATACAGTATCAACATCAGGAAATGCAGAAACTGGATATACAATTACAAATAGTCACACACCTGAAAAAACGCATGTTCCAGTTCATAAAGAATGGTCAGATGCAAATAATCAAGATGGAAAAAGGACAGATTCAGTAACAGTAGAATTATTAAAAAACGGACAGTCATTCGAACCTAAAAAAACATTAGTACTAAATAGTGGTAATGGATGGAGCGGAGACTTTACAAACTTAGATAAATATGAATCTAAGGATAATTTAATCTCATATACAGTACAAGAAACCAATACACCATCAGGCTATAAAGTATCAATATCAGGAAATGCAGAAGACGGGTATACAATTACAAATAGTTACACACCTGAAAAAACACATGTTCCAGTTCATAAAGTTTGGAATGACGCAGGTGCACAAGGTGTAAAAAAACCAACATCAATTACAGTAGAATTATTAAAAGATGGGCAGTCATTTGAACCTAAAAAAACATTAGAACTAAATGCTAGTAATGGATGGAGCGTAGACTTTACTGGATTAGATAAATATGAAGCAGTAAAGCGTTTAATTAATTATTCAGTAAAAGAAATAGAAGTACCAAGTAACTATACTTCATCTATGACAGGAAATGCAGAAAGTGGATATACAATCACAAATACTGTTAAACCATTTGATTTATCATTAAGAAAGTTTATAACAGCAGTAAATGATACTGAACTAAAAACAGGTGATGTATACGACAGAGCTCCAGTAGTTGATACAAGTCCACTTCTTCAAGGAAAAACAACAGCCAATTATTTTCATACCAAAGAACCAGTTAAACTTAGCGTAAATGATGTTGTAACATATACAATTAGAGTATACAACGAAGCAGAAATTGATGGATATGCAGAAGAGATAACAGACCATTTACCACCTGAATTAGAATTTTTACCACAAGACTCAGTAAACAGACAATATTTATGGACTGTTGATAATTCAGATTCAACCGGAAGAACCATAAAAACAAACTATTTATCTCAAAGTAACGGTGGAACAGGAAATTTATTAAAAGGATTTAAAGGTAGTGGAACTTTAGCTTATAAAGATATAAAAGTTAGATGTAGAGTAAGACCAACTGCTCCATCATTAAAGAAGTTTACTAATATAGCAGAAATAACACAAAGTAAAAATGAATACAACATTCCAGATAGAGACAATAAAGCAACGGCAAATTTACCATCTGATGCAAACTTACCAAATTATAAGGGTAATGACGGCAATGATGATGACTTATCTCAAAAAAATTACTACTATGAGGGTCAGGAAGATGATGATGACTTTGAAAAAGTATTTGTTGAAAGATTTGACTTAGCATTAAGAAAATTTATTACTCAAATAGCAGGCAAAAATGTTACTCCATCAAGAGCACCAGATATCACACAAGATAGTTTAAAAGCATTAGCAGAAGGAAGCTCCGCAGCATTTGATGGAACTACAGCACATAAAAATCATAATAAAAATGTATTATCTGTAAATACAGGAGATAATGTAGTTTATACAATTAGAATATACAATGAAGGTGACATAGATGGATATGCAGAAGAGATAACAGACTATTTACCTGATGGTTTGCAATTAGTGCCTAAAAGTCAAAGCCAGATAAATACGACATATGAATGGGAAGAAGATAGCAATAATAGCCAAATAATTAGAACAAAATATTTATCAAAGCAAAAAGATGCTAGTGGCAATTTAATAAAGGCATTTAATAAAAATCCAACAAGTGGCACATATACAATATCTTATAAAGATGTTCAAGTAGAGTGTAAAGTAGTTGCAAATCCACAAACAACTGATACAAAGTTAAAAAATGTCGCAGAAATTACGGACGATTCTAACAATGACAATGTTTCTGATAGGGACTCAGAACCAGACAACATAGGTGATCATAAAAATAACTATGGACCTAGCACAGCAGAACAAGGTAAAGGCTATGAAGATGATGATGACTATGAAGATTTAGTTTTACCGGGAACATTTTTCGACTTAGCTTTGAGAAAGTTTATAACAGCTATAAATGATACTGAACTAAAAATAGGTGATGTATACGATAGAGCTCCAGTGGTCGATACAAGTCCACTATTAAATGGAAAAACGACGGCAAACTACAAGCATACCAAAGAACCAATTAGTGTATCTGTAAATGATATAATAACATACACAATTAGAGTATATAATGAAGCAAGAGTCGATGGATATGCAGAAGAAATAACAGACCATTTACCACCAGAGTTAGAGTTTTTACCAAATGATCCAATAAACAAGCAATATTTATGGAGTGTCGATAATTCGGATTCAACTGGAAGAACAATAAAAACAAACTATCTATCTCAAAGTAGAGATGGAACAGGAAATTTATTAAAAGGATTTAGTGGTGAAGGTACTTTAGATTATAGAGATATAAAAGTTAGATGTAGAGTAAGACCAACTGCTCCATCATTGAAGAGATTGACTAATATAGCAGAAATAACACAAAGCAAGAATGAATATGATATTCCAGATAGGGATAATGAAGAAAAAGCCAAATTGCCAACTGATGACAAATTACCAGATTATAAGGGTAAGAACAGCAATGATGATGATTTATCTCAAAAAGACTACTATTATGAGGGACAAGAAGATGACGATGACTTTGAAAAATTATTTGTTGAAAGGTTTGATTTAGCATTAAGAAAATTTATAACTGGTGTAAATGATGATGCGATCGATTCAAGAATACCACAAGTAGATGCTTCAAAATATGGCACTGTAGTAGATGGAAAAGAAATAACAGATATGGAATACAAGCATACAAAAGACCCAGTAAGAGTAGCAAACAATGATATAGTAATTTATACAATTAGGATATACAATGAGGGAACCAAATCAGGTTATGCATCTGAAATAAAAGATGATATACCAGATGGATTGCAGTATATTCCAGACAATGAGATAAATGAGAAATACGGTTGGGTAATGTATGATGAAGCTGGCAATATAACAACAGATGTAAGTAAGGCAGTAAGTATACGCACAAATTATCTATCAAAAGATAATGAAAGCGAACCAGGCGAGTTCTTGTTAAAAGCATATGATGCAGAAACAATGGATGGACCAGATTACAAAGATGTACAAATAGCATTTTTAGTAACAGAGCCAAACACATCTGACAGAATATTGACAAACCATGCGGAGATAAGTGACGATACAGATGAAAATGGCAAACCAGTAGAGGATATAGATTCTACACCAGATGATTGGCAAGAAGAAGATGATGATCAAGATGTAGAACATGTATATGTAAAATACTTTGATTTAGCATTAAGAAAATGGGTAAGCCAAGTAATCCTTATCGAAGATGGTGTACAAAAAGAAATGGACACAGGACATTATGCAGAGCAAGATCCAGAGCCAGCAGTAAAGGTTGAATTAAATAAAAAGAGAATAGAAAACACAATAGTAAAATTTAGATATCAAATAAGAATAACAAACGAGGGAGAGATAGAGGGATACGCAACAGAGATATCAGATTATATACCAGATGGACTAATGTTCAACCAAGCAGACAATCCAAAGTGGAGAGAAGAAGATAACAAAATAGTAACAGACCAATTAAAAGACACATTATTACAACCAGGAGAATCAGCAACAGTAGAAGTAGTGTTAACATGGATAAATGGCGAAGATAACTTGAACTTAAAAACAAACGTAGCCGAAATAAGTGAAGATGATAACCCAAGTGATTCACCAGATATAGACTCAACACCAAACAATAAGAAGCCACAAGAGGATGATATAGATGATGCACCAGTAATACTAACAATAGTAACGGGATTATCACCAACATATATAGCTTTAATTGCAGGAACAATATTCATAATAGGTGCAGGAGCATTTGTTATTAAAAAGTATGTAGTATAGATTACGATAGGGGAACTTATGAAATTGATAAAAAGAGAAAAAATAAAAAAGGAAAACTTATTAATTTATTCAATAATATTAATATTTAGTATTATTTTATGTTTCAATTTTTTGAAATTTCATACAGTTCCAGATACATATGTAATGCTAGTTGAAAAAGGATATAATTGCTTAAAATATTTTGAAGAAAGTAGAATTATATCTGCATTAGTACTATACTTCAGTTATTTATTAAATATTCCTTTGAAAGTGGTAGCTGTTTTTATGGGAATATTCTCTATTGTTTGCTTATCTTCTTCAGTTTATGTTATATACAAAGTATTTACAAAAGAGGAAAAAGATATATTTAATAAATGCATAATGCTTATTGGGGCATATTTAATAATCTTTAATCCATTATCAATAGAGCATTTAGCATATGTGGAAAGTGGAATTATTTGCTTAGGTACGCTATTTTGTGTACTATCAGCTAAAATGCTTATCGTAGATAACAAAAAGCTCTTGCCGATTTTAATGGTGCCTCTAGCAGCACTATGCTATCAAGGAATAATTAATGTTTACATAACAATATCTACTTTGTTTATTGTATTTGAAAATAAAACTTTTAAAGAAAAAATAAAGCAATTAGCTTGGATGTGTTTAACATGCATAATTGCAGTTGTGGTAACATTGGTTATGATTAAATTATATAGCTACGTATTAGGTTATGCAAGCGGAAGAGATATAGGTATTTGGTGCAAATATAGCCTTTTATTTATTACAAATTTTATACTAGAACGAAACTGGAACTTATACCCAAATTATTTTATAATTATTGTAATGATATTATCCGCATTTATTTTACTAATAAAAAAAGATTTCAAATATATGTTAAAATACCTTTTTGTTGTTTTAGTAGCAATTTTGTCTTGTTCAGTTCCATCAACGTTTATTAAAGAAATGACATTGGGGTTAGCAGCAAGAACCATTCCAGCGGTAGGATCAATTATTGGCATATCAGTAATTATGCTAGGAAAAAGATTAAACAATAAAATAATTATTGCATTAATAACCATCGCTATTTTTGTAGTAAATGGTTTTGATTATATAAGCAATGGAGTGATGATAAACATTTCTAATAAACTAGAAAAAGAATATCTTCAAAATATAGTAACAGATGTGAGAAATTATGAAGAAGAAAATGGAATTAAAATAAACAAGATATCTATATATTATGATAGAAATCGAAAACAGACATTTTGCAATTTCCCAAATAATAGTTTTACTATAAAAGCACTTTGCACAGTTTATGCAAGAAATCATATAATGGATTATTATTTAAATGATAACCTAGAAATTGAAGCAAATAAAACAGAATACCAACAATATTTTCAAACCAAAAATTGGGATGAATATTCTAGTGAACAATTAATCTTTGATGGAGATACATTACATCTGTGCGTATATTAGTATATAAAAAAGAAAGGGAATTTATCTATGGAAAAATTATTACTAATTGATGGAAACTCAATAATGAATAGAGCCTTTTATGGAATAATGAGTAATAAAATGCTAACAACAGATAATGGAAAATATACTAATGCATTATATGGCTTTTTGGCAGTGTTATTTAAAAATTTAGATGAAGTTAAGCCAGATTATATTTTGGTTGCATTTGATTCAAAAACTGGTGCTAATACTAGAAAAGAAAAATATGAAGGATACAAAAAAAGCAGACACAAAATGCCTGATGAATTAGCCGAGCAAATGCCTGAAATAAAAGAGATTCTTAAAAGCATGAATATTAATTATTTAGAAATGGACAACTATGAGGGCGATGATATATTAGGCTCATGTGCAAAGCAATTTGCTAGTGATAATTTGCAAGCTTACATTTTATCAGGAGATAGAGATTTATTTCAATTGGCAGATGACAATATTATAATTAGAATTCCACGAACCAAAATGGGAAGAACTGAAACAGAAATATATAACAAAGCAAAAATACAAGAAGAATATGGCATGCCTCCAAAAGGTTTAATCGAACTTAAGGCACTGATGGGAGATAGCTCAGATGAAATCCCTGGAGTGCCGGGAGTAGGCCCAAAAACAGCAACAGAACTTTTAATAAAATATAAAACTGTATCTCAATTATATAAGGAAGTGGAAAAAGATGAAAAAGGACTAAAATTCAAACCAAAACTTAGAGAAAAATTATTAGAAAATAAACACTTAGCAGAAATATCAAGAGAGATAGGAACAATTAATACTAAAGCAAAATTACCTTTTAAATTAGAAGATCTGAAATTAAAACCATGGGACAAGCAAGAAGTTATTAGGTTATTTAAATATTACAAATTTAATAGATTTATGGAAAGATTTAACTTAAATGCAGAAGTTGTAGAAGAGCCAACTGAAGAATTTAAGGTAGAAACAATTAATAAAAATAGCATTAAAGACATCAACATAAAAAATGAAATGATATATTATTTAGAAACCGAAAAATCTGACGACGAAGAAAAAATCATTAAGAAAAATATTATTGGTATAGGCATATATGATAATGAACTACAAAAAGTTTGCTATGTAAAAAATCCTAGTCTAGAAGAATTGAAAGAAGTTTTTGAAAATGAGCATATTGATAAAATTGGATATAATTTAAGTGAAGATTATGTCCTTTTAAGACAAAATGGCATAAGGACAAAAAGTATTAAATACGATATAGAAGTAGCAGGGTATGATATAGACCCAACAAGTGTAAAACATAAATTATCAGATATAGCTATTCAATACTTAAATGTAGATATAAATGCTATTATTCCAGAAAAACAGATAAACCTATTTGAACAGGCAAGCGAAGACAAAAATGAAATAGGAATATATGTTTTTGCTATAAAAAAATTATATGAGGTTACTAAGAAAAAATTAGAAGAAGAAGGAAGTCTAAAGCTATTCAATGAAATCGAGATACCACTTATCACTGTTCTTGGAGAAATACAGTACAACGGAATGTTAGTGGATAAGCAAGAATTAATTAATTTTGGAAAAGACTTAAAAGAAAAAATAAATTTCTTAACAAATGAAATATATGATTTAGCAGGAGAAGAATTTAATATAAATTCTACCCAACAATTAGGAAATATTTTATTTGAAAAATTAAATCTTCCAGGAGCCAAAAAGAACAAAAAAGGCTATAGCACAGATGTAGCAATTCTTGAAAAAATAAAGTTGGCACATCCAATTGTTGAAAAGATATTAGAATATAGGACTCTTTCTAAATTAAACTCAACATATGTTGAAGGAATGGTACCTTATATAAATCCAGCAACAAGCAGAATACACTCATATTTTCATCAAACAATTACAGCAACAGGCAGAATTAGCTCTACAGAGCCAAATTTGCAAAACATACCAAGCAGAGATGAATATGGCAGAAACATAAAAAAGGCATTTAAGCCTCAAGAAGGATATGTATATATTGATGCCGATTATTCACAAATAGAATTAAGAGTACTATCACACATAGCCAAAGACCAAAATATGATTAATGCTTTTAAAAATGATGAAGATATTCATAAAGAAGTTGCTTCAAGAGTATTTAATGTGCCAATGGAAGAAGTTACAAAAGAGCAGAGAAGAAAGGCAAAAGCAGTTAATTTTGGTATAGTATATGGTATAACAGATTTTGGCTTAGCAGAACAAATAGGAACTTCTAGAAAAGAAGCAAAAGAATATATTGAAAGCTACTTAGAAAAATATGACGGAATAAAAAAATACATGGAAGATGTTGCTAAATCAGCAAAAGAAACTGGATATGTTGAGACATCTTTTGGAAGAAGAAGATATATTCCAGAGCTAAAGTCTTCTAATTATATGGTTAGAGAATTCGGGAAAAGAGCAGCAATGAACACACCTATACAGGGAACAGCAGCCGATATAATGAAAATAGCGATGAATACTGTATACTCAAAATTAGAACAGTCAAAAGTAGACGCTAAGATAGTTTTACAAGTTCATGATGAACTTATATTAGAGGTTAAAGAAGAACAAAAAGAAGAAGCAAAGAAGATTTTAAAAGAAAGTATGGAAAATGCAACTAAGTTAGAAGTACCATTAAAAGTAGAAGTAACAGACGCTAAAAGTTGGTATGATGCAAAATAAAAACATATATAAATAGAAACAAGAAGAGATATGAATAAACTAAAGATTAAGCGATAAAAAAGAAAGCAATATAAACCAAAGATAAAAAAGGAGAAGTAATGAAAAAAATTATAATATTTTTTGTTATATGTTGTACTATTATTGTCGTTGCATTGACTAACTATAACAAAATATTAAAGATGATATATAAAACAGACTACAAAGAGTATGTTGAAAAATATGCAAAACAGTATGATATTGACCCACTATTGGTGTATTCGATTATAAAAGCAGAAAGTAATTTTAAAGAAGGTGCTCTTTCGAAAAAAGGAGCATGCGGACTTATGCAACTTATGGATGAAACCGCAAAAGAGGTCGCAGAAAATACTGTAATGGAGTATGAATCTGGAACTACATTATATAATCCAGAAAAAAATATTTATTTAGGAATAGCATATTATGCAGATTTAAAAGCAATGTATAAAAATGATGAATTAGCGCTAACTGCCTACAATGCAGGAATAGGAAATGTAAATAAATGGATAGCAGAAGGAACATTAAGGCAAGATGGAAGTGACATAGAAAATATACCCTTTAAAGAAACTAATACATACGTAAGAAAAATTTTAAATAATTACAAGGTTTACAAGAGAATTTATGGTAACGATTTATATTAACTGTTAATAAGATAAATATAGTTATTTTTTCATGCCTTGCTGTCGCAAATTCCATAAGGCCACTAATGGCTGTGCAATTAATGTACTTCATGCAATACATAATGCCATTGGGCGCTTGTATGTAATTTGCTTCATTCGACCCTTGCTAGCGCTACGGGTGGTCCCTGCGCGGCGTATTCAAAAATAACTATATTTATCTTATAATAACAAGAACAATTTATAAATAATTCCAAAAAATGTATTGATAAAATTTTAAAATTAGTATATGATAATAGTATAATGTAATTATTTACATAAGAATAAGGAGGAAAAATTATGGATGATGAAAATTTAAACAATAATGAAGTTTCAGAAAACATGAGTAATGAAGATTTGGATTCAAATATTGTTACATTAAAAGATGAAATGGGTAATGATGTAAACTTTGAATTTTTAGATTTAATAGAATATGATGGAGAAAACTACGTTATATTGTTACCAGCTGAGGATGTTGAAAGTGAAGATTCTGACGAAGTTGTAATTCTTAGAGAAGATAAAGATGCTGAAGATGTAGAAGATGGACAAGAATCTTATGTTAGCGTGGAAGATGAAGATACTTTAAATAAAGTATTTGACATTTTTAAAGAAAAATTTAAAGATGAATTTAATTTCATAGAAGAAGAATAAAAATATAGGATAATTCCTAAAGATTAAGACCTTTTGATTTGCAAAAGGTTTTAATCAAATTTATGCGCATAATACATATTTTAAAATTGATGAAAAAGAGGTAAAAAATGAAAACAGCAGCAAATTACATGGTAGTAATGTTTATGATAATGTTTTGGTTATTTAGAGTGGTAGTAGCATATATGGCTGGCATTGGAAAAAGCTTTATGGTAGCGCCAATTAATCAAGTAGTAGAAATAGTAATACTATTTATTTCATTAATATGTATTGCTTTAGTAATCAAAAGAAAATTATTCGCTGGAATAATATATCTAGTTGCTAATTTTGGATATTATGGAGTTTACTTATACAATAATGTTATGCCAATAATCCAAGGGAATCAACTTACAGTTACAAATGGATTAAATGCATTTATTTCATTAGTAGCAGTTATATTATCAATTGTTGTTGTAATGGATTTACTATCAGATAAAACAAAAAAGCCAGCTGATAAGTCAACAGAGTGGTTTTATGCAAATAAAGACCTAGATAGAAACTTAGATGATAGGGCAGACAAAAATCAATACAAAACTTTGTAATGTAAATGTGACATAAAACATTTACAACTATATCAAAAAATATTTACAAAGATACATAAGTAAAGGCGTATTTTTATGAATAAAGAGTTTATTGAAGAAATTAACAAAATACTAAGTGAAAAAGAAATTGATGAAAGAGTAAAGCCATTAATTAAACTATATTTTTTAGGAAAATTAAATAATGGCTTAAAACTAGAAGACCTAACATCTCAAATGGATACTCTTTGCACCAAAATTGCCAATGTGGAATTTACTTCCAGTAATATTGTTGCTGGATACTCAAGTAAAGCAAATGTTCTAACAATTAATAAGCAATTATTTCAAGATGGAAAAGCGGAAGAAGCAATATTGCCTGTATTTATGAAATTTGAAAGTGCCTTAAATCAGGATAACAGGAAAGATTATGCAAATCATATTGAAGATTTTATAAGAGCAGGTAGAATTGCCAAAGCAATTACTGCTCCTATTTCAAAAAGATTGTACCAATTATATGAAATGGCTGAATATTGTTATGGCGATATAGAAAATGAAACAGGTGAATTACAAAAAGATTCTGCATGGACAGCCGCATGTTCTCAATATAATAATGCTTTAAATAAGATGATAGTTAGCGGAAAGGATAATGTAACTGATATATTAAATGGTGCAAATTTATTTCATTATAAGACTTTTACAATTGAAGCTCTTCAAAATCCTAATTTTGAAGGACCATATAAAAACGAAGAATACCAAAAGAAAGCGGCTACAATTTTAGGAGTAATTGACAATTTAAATTTTAATACAAATTTAAAAAAGATTGAAAAAGAGGGTCTACAAAAAAATATACAACTATTTACTGGATGTACTGACGCAATGATACAAGATGCAAAAGCACAAGTGTATACTGGTAATGCAACAATTAGTGATATATTAGCATCAACTATGCAATCTAAACCAAAAGAGATAACAGAGGAATATATAGCATCAAAAGTGCAAGCTATGTTAGATAGAAAACCAGAATATAGTAGTAGAGTAAAACATTTAATTATTCCTTTTTTTATTAGAAGCCAAAAAATATATAACTGGGATATAGATGAATTTCAAGAAAGACTAAATCAGATAGATTTAAAAATTGATAAAATAGAATTCGAAGATTTAGGTGATATTACAACTATGGGAGATACAGCTACAAATAAAATAAGATTAAACTCAAGAGTTTTCTATAATAGAAACCGGAAAACCATCTTGGCCTGTAACCACAACTTTGTTTCATGAATTAGGGCACAACACTGATGATAATTATAGAGAAGGTATTGAATTAAAAACAAGACTTCAAGATGCAGCTTTAAATAAAGGACGTTTTTATGAATGGACAAACACTGTATTTGAAAGATTAGGAAGTGGTGAAAAACTTTATAAAAAAAATAACGCCATGCAATTAGCTCCAACAGGTTACGGTGCTTTAACTCAACTAGGAAGTATGCTGGCTTGCTCCTTAGGCATTTCAGAAATTGAATTTGCCAAAATAAAAGATAAAGGAAGAGAATATGAAAAACAATACTTTGAAACAATACTTCCAAAAGCAAAAGGTTTACAAGGGGCAGATACTCTAAATAGAATTATGCAAATTTTTGATGATTACAATATAGACTCAGGTTTTTCATTAAAGCAAAAAATAGAAAATCAAAATTTACTTAATGAATTTTACGCAGAATGCATAGACATAATGAAAAAGAGAATAGATGTAGATATACAAAATGGTAAAGCCATAGATCCAGAAAATTATAAGAAAAATCAAGAGTTTTTATTACATAAACTTAATTACAATTACAAAAGTGCAACAATATCAGATGGATTTAGAATTTCAAGAAAACAAATTGTTCATGATATTGGATTTTGCACTGACGAATTATCAAAACAAGATTTAAATAATATAGCCCAAAATTATGTTGAAATGGCTGATTTTGGTTTTGACAACAGGACATTAGGCAAATATAATAGAACAATAACCACAACCAAAGAAAAATCGTTTTTCAAATCACTTGAAGTAAGGCATTTATCAAAAGAAAAAAGAGAAGAAAAAGTAGAGGAATCACCAGATATTGCAAGAGATGAAAAAGAGGGAAAAGTAGAAGAATCACCAGATTTTTCAAGAGATGAAAGATAAGAAAAAATCAGTTGTACGATATTATCGTACAACTGAAAAAGTTATGGTAAAAAACGTGTAGTTTTAATTATAAAAATATAAAAGAAAGAAGTAAAAAAATGAATAATGAAAAAACATATACAGCCACAAGCGTAAATTGGTATCCACGGTCACATGAAAAAGACAAAGGAGCAGATTATAAAAGACCTAAAATTAATTGATATTATAATAGAAATTGTAGATGCAAGGGCACCAAAGTCTACTCAAAATCCAGACGTTCAAGAATATAGCAAAAATAAGCCTAAAATTGTGGTACTAAATAAATCTGATTTAGCTGATGAAAACATAACAAGTGCATGGATAAAATATTATTCTACTCAGAGTATACCTTGCATTAAAGTGGAGGCTACAACTGGAAAAGGTTTAAGTGAAGTAATAAATCAAATTAAAATATTATACAAGGAAATATCAAGCAAATACATAGAAAAGGGCAGGACTGGTAGAACTGCCAAAGTTATGGTGTTGGGTATCCCTAATGTAGGCAAATCAACATTTATTAATAGCTTAGCTAAAAGAAATATTGCTAAAGTAGGCAATATGCCAGGCGTAACAAAAGGCAAACAGTGGATAAAAATAGATGACAATATAGAGCTAATGGACACTCCAGGTATGTTATGGCCTAAGCTTGGGAATACAGTAGTTGCAAATAATTTGGCATACTTAAACAGTATAGGACAAAATGCAGTGGATAATGAAGAAATTGCATATGAGTTATTAAAACTTCTTGTTAAAAATTATAAAGAACATGTTGAGAAAAGATATAACATAGATATATCTAGTATTGAAAAAAATGTAGAAATCAATAATAAAGAAAACGATTATAATGAGTATGACGTCATTTTAGAAATTAGAGATGAAATTGCACGTAAAAAAGGTGCAATTCTTTCTGGTGGCAGAATTAATGAACAAAAGGTATCTGATATGATATTATCAGATTTTAGAGCAGGTAAATTTGGCAGAATATCAATTGAACGACCTTATTAAGATTGTCTTAAATTATCTAAAACAATTAATCAGTTGAAAATGATATGAAAATAAAATAAAACAAAAAAACAAAACAAAAACGAAATCAAAAACAAAAACAAACACAAAATCAAGATCAAAAAACAAAATCAAAACAAAAAACAAAAACAAAAAATAAACCACAAAAAAATATAAAAAAGGAAGAAAACAAAAATGGAATTTCAAGATGAACTAATAACCAAAAACGAAAAAGAAATAAATATGATGTCTCCTCTAACATGGGCATATGTTGGAGACAGTGTTTACGAAATGTATATAAGAACATATTTGAGCAATAGTACAAACTTAAATCCTCACAAAATGCATGTCTTATCAATTAAATACGTAAGAGCTTCTGCACAGGCTAATATACTTAAAAATTTAAACTTAACAGAAGAAGAGCGAGAAATTGTACGCAGAGGAAGAAATACAGAAAGTCATCACCTCCCAAAACATGCATCCGCAGAGGACTACATGTATGCTACTGCTTTTGAAGCATTAATTGGATATTTATATTTAACAAAACAAAATCAAAGATTGGAAGAAATTCTTAAAAACTGTGTTGATTTTGTTGACTAAGAGTCATTTATGTAGTATAATATCATATGTTATGGCCCCTTGGTCAAGCGGTTAAGACGCAGCCCTCTCAAGGCTGAATCATGGGTTCGATTCCCGTAGGGGTCACCAAATTTTAATATGTTTTAGCAATAAAAGAAAGGTAAGGAGTAAAATGAGCGTAAAACAAGAAAAAACAGAAAACAAAAACGAAGTTAAGTTAACATTTACAGTAGAAGCTGCTAAATTTGAAGAATCTATTATGAACGTATTTAAGCAAAGTGCAAAATACTTCAATATACCAGGTTTTAGAAAAGGAAAGGCACCTTTTAAAATTGTAGAAAGATATTATGGAGCTAACATCTTCTATGAAGATGCTTTTAATGATTTGGTACCAAGTGTATATGATGAAGAAATCAAAAATAACAAAATTGATGTTGTTAGCAAGCCAAAAATTGATATAGTTCAAATGGAAAAAGGAAAAGACTTAATATTTACAGCAGTAGTTGCAACAAGACCAGAAGTTAAGCTTGGCAAATATAAAGGAATTGATGTAAAAAAGGTTGAATACAAAGTTACAGATAAAGATGTTGAAGATGAATTAAACCATATGGCAGAACACAATGCAAGAATGGTATCAGTAGAAGACAGACCTGTAAAAAATCAAGACATAGTAACAATTGATTTTGAAGGATTTGTTGATGACAAACCTTTTGAAGGTGGCAAGGCTGAAGGACAACAACTTACAATAGGAAGCAACACATTTATTCCTGGATTTGAAGATCAATTAGTTGGTATGAAAATTGGTGAAGAAAAGGACATTAATGTTACTTTCCCAAAAGATTACTATTCTAAAGAATTGGCAGGAAAAGACGCTAGATTTCATATAAATCTACATGAAATTAAAGAAAAAGAACTTCCAAAATTAGATGATGAATTTGCAAAAGATGTTAGTGAATTTGATACTTTAGCAGAATTAAAAAAGAGCATAAAGGATAAAAAGACAGAAGAAAACGAACACAGAGCAAAACATGAAATGGAAGATGCTGCAATAGAAACAGTTTGCAAAAATACAAAAATAGATATTCCAGATGGTATGATTGATTTAGAAGTTGACAATATGATAGAAAATGTTAGCCAAAGACTACAATATCAAGGTATGAAATTAGACCAATATTTAAAAATGGTTGGCAAAACTGAATCAGATATGAAAAAAGAATTCAGAGCAGACGCAGAAAAAAATGTAAAGACAAGCTTGATATTAGGCCAAATAGTTAAAGATGAAAAAATAGAAGCAGACCCCAAATATGTTAAAGACAAAATGGAAGAAATGTCTAAACAATACAATAGAAAATTAGAAGAAATTGAAAAGAACGAGCAACTAAAAGAATACTTAGAAGAATCATCAAAAACTGAATTAGCAGTAAAACTAATTTTAGATAATGCAAAAATGACAAAATAAAGTTTTAAAATAAAAAAATCTGGGAATAATCCCATAAGATATTGCAATATAGACTAGCAAAAAATATTAATAAATGCAATATAATAAAATAGCATTATAGATTGTAAATATTCTAAAAAATGAGATTAGCCTCAGTTATCTACTATTAAAGGATTGGCAAACTAAATCACAAATTATGTGAGTTTTGAGAAAAGAAAGGAAGGTATAATTATGAAAGAATTAAATGATAGTTTAGTACCTTATGTAATTGAGCAAACATCAAAAGGAGAAAGGTCTTTTGATATATTTTCAAGACTTTTAAAAGATAGAATAATATTTTTAAGTGAGGATGTTAACCCAACATCTGCAAGTTTAGTAATTGCACAACTTTTATTCTTGGAGTCAGAGGACCCAGATAAAGAAATATCACTATATATTAATTCACCAGGAGGCTCTGTAACAGATGGACTTGGTATAATAGATACAATGAATTATATAAAATGCCCAGTAACAACAATTTGTATTGGCATGGCAGCAAGTATGGGTGCATTACTTTTAACTTCAGGAACTAAGGGAAGAAGATTTGCAACTCCAAATGCTGAAATATTAATTCATCAACCTTTGATTAGTGGTCAAGGTGGAGGCATCTCAGGACAAACAACTGAAATCAAAATTCACGCAGACCAAATGTTAAAGACTAGAGAAAGAATTAATAGAATAATTAGTGAAACAACTGGAAAACCTATAGAGCAGGTAGAACAAGATACAGAAAGAGATCATTATTTAACAGCACAAGAAGCACTAGAATATGGACTAATAGATGGAATAATGGACAAAAGATAAAATTGATATTCATAAAAGGAGACATTTATGGCTGACAAAGAAAACAGAGTTATAAAGTGTTCATTTTGTGGTAAAACACAAAATTTAGTAAGAAAATTAATAGCAGGACCAGCAGGTGTTTTTATATGTGATGAATGTATTAAAATATGTGATAATATACTTGAAACAGACCATTATGTAGAAGATGAAGAAACATACACACTTGCTGAAGATGTTAAACTACCAACACCAGAAGAAATAAAAAAAGTATTAGACGAGTACGTAATTGGGCAAGAAGAGGCAAAGAAAACATTATCAGTTGCAGTTTATAATCATTACAAAAGAATTGGAAATGAAAGTTTAGATGATGATGTAGAAATCCAAAAAAGCAATGTAATGCTTTTAGGACCAACTGGTTGTGGAAAAACATATTTGGCTCAAACACTTGCAAGAATATTAAAAGTTCCATTTGCAATCGCTGATGCTACTACATTAACAGAAGCGGGATATGTTGGAGAAGATGTTGAAAATATACTATTAAAGCTTATCCAAGCAGCTGACTTCAATATAGAAAAAGCAGAAAAAGGAATAATATATATTGATGAAATTGACAAGATTTCAAGAAAATCAGAAAATCCATCAATTACTAGAGATGTTAGTGGAGAAGGAGTTCAACAAGCCTTACTAAAAATAATAGAAGGAACTGTTGCATCAGTACCTCCACAAGGCGGAAGAAAACATCCACATCAAGAATTTTATCAAATTAACACTTCAAATATTTTATTCATATGCGGTGGTGCTTTTGAAGGATTAGATAAAATAATTGGTGATAGAATTGGTAAAAAAGAAATAGGATTTGGAGCTAATATTAAATCGGCAAAAGAAGTAGATAAATATAAGATTTATGAGGAATTGTTACCACAAGACTTACTAAAATTTGGTTTAATACCAGAATTTGTAGGTAGACTTCCTATAATAGCTACGTTAAGAGAATTAGACAGAAATGCTCTAATTGATATTATGACAAAGCCAAAAAATGCACTGGTTAAGCAATATAAGAGGCTATTTAATATTGATGGAGTTGAACTTGAATTTGATGATGACAGTTTAGAAGCTATAGTGGATAAAGCTATAGAAAGAAAGACTGGAGCTAGAGGATTACGTTCAATTATGGAAGAAACGATGAGAGATGTAATGTATGAAATTCCATCAAATCCTAAAATAGTGAAATGTATAATAAGCAAGGAAACTGTTACAGAAAATAAAAAGCCAGAAGTTATTATAGATGAAAATAAAACAGAAAAACAGAAAAAAACAAAAAGAAGTAAAAACATACAAAGCGAAGAAATAGCATAAAAAATAAAATGCAAATTATAAAAATAGCTTAAAGAATAACTAAAATATATACAATGAAGGAATAGCATAAAAAATGATTGAACCCCTAGAAAAATTCTAGGGGTGTTAATTTTGCTTTAAAAATTATAGTCTTTTGTTTATATCCTGAAAGAGATAGCTTTTCTATATATAAAGTTTATAATCTATTTCAGGGAATATACAGTCTTTATTTTCTACATTTTTTAAAAAAGTCATTTTTTCATCTGATAGTTGATTTTTTTCAATAAGGTCGTTATCTTCAGTAAGCCATAAATAAAATTTAGTAAATCTACCAATATGGTCTTTTATTCTTTTCTTAGCATAATCAACCATAGTTCCATTGGTAATAATAAATAGCCAGTCACTACTTTGCGCCAATACCAATTCTCTAGCACATTGATTTAGGATTCTTGCTTTTATTGAATCTTGAGACTCATTAGGGTATCTACTAGCTAGTTCACACATTCTATCACCAGCAGTATGCAAATGTCTATGAATATAATCGTTTGTTGGGTTAAGCCAAACTTCACTATAACCTTTAGCACCCCAACTAGAACGACAAGGTGTAGCAATCTGCATATTAGGGTATTTGTCAATATATTCGCTTGGTGTAATTAATTCAAAATTACAATTATCATAATATACTTTTTTAGCAAGAGTATAAAGCCAGTTTGGACCTTCATACCACCAATGACCATAAAGCTCAGCATCATAAGGGCAAACAATGATAGGAGGATTTTCCGTGTTTTGAGATAAGTAATCAATTTGCTTACATCTGCAATCAAAGAAATGTCCAGCTTGTTTTTCGACACTATCCCAAGCCCACCTAATATCATAAATATCTTTATTCTCAGTTTTTCCAGTAATTCTATGATATTTTATACCAGTATTAACTCTAACTCCATTTGCAGCAATGTATGGCTTGATATAATCGTATGGAGCATCATATCCAATATCTCTATAAAATTCTCTATAATTAAAATCACCAGGATAGCCATTAATAGAACTCCAAACTTGTCTTGATGACTCCAAATCTCTACCAAAAGCAACAACGCCTTCTGGAGATACAATAGGAGCATAAGTACCATATAGGGGAGTAGGGTCAGCATAAAGTATACCATGTGTTTCAACTAATACGTATTCAATGCCAAACTCTTTCAAGTATTTATCAGCCTCTGGTACATAGCCACATTCAGGAAGCCAGAAACCTTTAAGTGGTTTTGAAAAATATTTATTATATGTTTGAACACCAAGAGCAATTTGAGCTCTAACAGTTTTTTCATTCAAATACAAAATAGGAAAATATCCATGAGTTGCACCACAACCAATAATTTCAAGAACACCCAAATCATTAAACTTTTTAAAAGCAGATATTATATTACAATTGTATACATCTCTGAAAATATGTAAATCATTTGAATATCTATCAAAATAGTAATGCGAAAGTTTATTTATTCTAGGATTATCCTTAGTCCTGATTATTTCTTTTTTTGAAAGTTCAATATGCTTCTCCAAATACTTTACATATCTTTCTTGAAGCATTTTGTTATCAAGCATATTAAGAAGAGGAGGAGTAAGAGACATAGTAAATCTGAAGTCTACACCTTCATCAACAAGTTTTTGAAATGTTAAAATAAGAGGAATATAACACTCAGATATTGCCTCATATAACCATTGCTCTTCTAGGTAATCTTCACTTTCAGGATGATGTACGAAAGGAAGATGAGCATGTAAAATAAAACTTACATATCCTTTTGTTTCTTTATTCATACAAAAAATAATTCCTTTCACATATAATCGAAGGATAATAACAAGCTTGATATAAAAATTATAAGACAGTAGAGGTTGGATTTTGAGAAAAAGGATTTTTAAAATCAAACCTATCATCTGAAAGATTGTAATCTTTATAAATATGCTTAACTTTATGAGAATCAGTTTTATTGTTAAATACTTTCTCAGTAATTTTATTAGTTTTTATATTTTTAAAATAAATTCTATCATTATCTTTGAAAAATATGATATGGTCATTTGGAATTTCTACAGTATTTGAAAACGCAACATTAAGATAATTAACTGGAATATCCTGATGCTGTTCATATTTTGGACGCCTTCCAAGTTCAACAACATATTGGCATTTGGCATCACTAACATGTATATACCAATTATTTGCAAAATCATCTATATCAATTTCAAATGTATAATTATCAGTTAAATTATGAACAACTAAAACAGGTCTTGTATTGTAGAAAAATAATTTTCCATAAGTCTTTTCAAAATTTTCTCTATCACTATCAGCTATATCCCAATAAGCAAATAGGGTATTAGGGTTTTGAGCTAAAACTTTTACGACAGTTTGATTATATCTATAAGGTAAATCATAGTATTCAATTGGATCAAGTTTTACAATTTCAGCTTGAGCTTTTTTTGTAGATTTTCTAGTAGTAGTTTTAGTATCTTTTTTAGTAGCTACTTTCTTAGTAGTAGTCTTTTTAGCAGCAGTCTTACCATCTTTTTTAGCAGTAGCTTTCTTAGTAGTAGTTTTTTTAGCTACAGTCTTATCTTCTTTTTGGATAGCTGTCTTCTTGGCAGTAGATTTCTTAGTAGTAGATTTTCTATTTACAGTCTTGTCTTCTTTTTTGGTAGTTGACTTCTTGGCGGTAGATTTTCTGGCTACAGTTTTGTCTTCTTTTTTGGTAGTTGACTTCTTGGCGGTAGATTTTCTGGCTACAGTTTTGTCTTCTTTTTTGGTAGTTGACTTCTTAGCGGTAGATTGTTTAGCTACAGTCTTATCATCTTTTTTAGTAGCTGTCTTCTTGGCAGTAGCTTTTTTAGTAGCAGTCTTATCTTCTTTCTTAGCAGTGGTCGTTGTAGCTTCAGATTCTTTCTTATTAGCTGTCTTTTTAGTAGTAGAGTTAGGCTCTTTTTTTGCAACACTTTTAACAGCTGGTTTTGATTTTTCAGCTGTTTTCGTAGTCCTTTTTCTTGTAACTTTTTCTACTTTTTCGTTTATTTCTTCTAAATTTTCTTTCGTTTTTCGAGCCATAATTTCCTCCTAAGTAAAAAGCTATAATCTACTCATAATATAATATATCAAACAAAAAATTTTTACAATAGAAAAATAAAAAAAATGTAAATTTTCTATTTACATTTGTAGAAAATATGTATAAAATAATGTAAATAGTATAAGAATGTCAAACTAATTGAAATAAAAAACATATAAATAAAATTACTAAAGAAATGTTGAAAGGGGCATAAAATTATGAGGATTTTAATGCTATCATGGGAGTATCCACCAAGAATTGTAGGAGGTATGGCAAGAGTTGTACATGATTTATCACATAGACTAATCAAAGATGGTCATGAAGTAACAGTAATAACATACAGAGATGGTAACACTCCTTATTATGAAAATGACAAAGGAGTAAATGTGTATAGAGTAGACAACTACATGATTCATCCAAATAACTTCATTGATTGGATTATGCAGTTAAACTTCAACATGACATCTAAAGCATCACAAATAATAAATGAACAAGGTAATTTTGATGTAATACATGCACATGACTGGTTAGTAACTTATGCCACAAAAGCATTAAAAGAAGCATACAAAATACCAGTTGTTACAACAATACATGCCACAGAAAACGGTAGAAATAGTGGTATACATGATGAAGTACAAAGATACATAAATGACTCAGAATGGCTTTTGACATATGAATCAACAGAAGTTATAGTAAATAGTAATTTTATGAAAAGTGACCTTCAAAGGATATTTGGTTTGCCTTTTGAAAAAATAAATGTTATACCAAATGGAATAAATTTGAATAATTTTTCAGGAATAGATAGAGACTATGATTTTAGAAGACAATTTGCAATGGACAATGAAAAAATCATCCTATATGTAGGAAGATTAGTTTATGAAAAAGGTATACAAAATTTAATTTCTGCAATGCCAAAGATACTTGAACACTATCATGACTCTAAGCTTGTTATATGCGGAAAAGGTGGCATGATGGATGAACTTAAGGCCGAAGCTAGAAATCTAGGCATAGAAAATAAAATATATTTTGCAGGATATTGTGATTCAAAAAAAGTACAAAAAATGTATAAATGTGCAGATATAGCAGTTTTTCCAAGCACTTATGAACCATTTGGAATAGTAGCTTTAGAGGCAATGCTAGCAGGTATTCCAACTGTTGTCTCTGACGTAGGAGGATTAAATGAAATTGTAGAGCACGGATATACAGGTATGAAAAGCTATGCAGGAAATCCCAACTCAATTGCTGACTCTGTTTTAGCACTTTTATTTGATCCAAAATTATGTGATACAGTGTCAAAAAATGCAGTTAAAAGAGTTAAGGAATTATATAGTTGGAATAAAATAGCACAAGATACACACTACGTATATGAACAAGCTATTTGCCAAACTGAAGCTAAAAAGCAAGAAGAAAAAATGGCACAAGAAAAGGCACGCAAGACAACCAAAGCAAAAAATACACAAGGAGAAATTACAAATCTATTAGCGTTTAGAAAACGAAATGCTTATGCTTAAAATTATAAAACTGTAATAAATATAAATGTTTACACAAGAGTATAAATAAAATTCTTTAAAAATATAAATAATTATCTTATAAGATTGGAGGTATATAGTTTTGGAAATATATGATACAACAAACAAATTAGCAGAAGAGATAAAGAATTCAATTCAATATAAAAATTTAAAACAGTCAAAAGATAAATTATTTTCTGATGCAGGGAAAAAAGAATTAATAGAAGAATTTGAAAAGCTTAAACAAGAAGTTCAAATTATGGAAATAAAAAGACAAAATAACCAAGAAATAGATGAGGAAGATAAAAAATTAAAAGTGGCTAAATTATATAATGTTTTAATTGAGCACAAAGACATAAAAGAGTACTTCGATTTTGAGATAGAATTTAGCAAAATGATGACGGATATTAATAAAATTATTGGTGATGCTATAAAAGATGTTATCTAATAATAAATTCACAATTTGATAAATTCATTGAAAGGAAAAACGAAATAATGGTTAAAGAAAAAGGAATAACTTTAGTGTCATTAACTGTTACTATTATATTACTATGTATTTTAGCAGCAGTTTTGATAAACATAGGAGCGTATAATAACATAATACAAAGAAAATTTCAAGTAGAAAATCAATATGAAGAATTATTAGAAAATGTAGAAGAAAATATAGATTCTATTCAAGATCAATGGGGAGATTTGTTGTAAATTGCAAACAATATATAAAAGATATAAATAAATAATTTATAGGAGGTTTTATAATATGGATATACAAAAGTTCGTTTTAAATGAAACATCATATTTTGGTGAGGGAGCAAGAGCAGTCCTTCCAGAAGAAATTAAGAAAAGAGGATTTAATAAAGTTTTAGTTGTAACAGATGAGTCTTTGTATAATGCAGGAGTTAGCTCAAAAGTTACAGAACTTTTAGAAGCTAACAACATAGAATTTACTGTTTATCACGACGTAAAACCAAATCCACCAATTCAAAATGTACTAGATGGAGTTAAAATGTGCAAAGAGTTTGGAGCAGACCTAATAGTAGCAGTAGGAGGAGGTTCAAGCATAGATACAGCAAAGGGAATAGGTATAGTCGTAACAAATCCAGATAGAGCAGATATAGTATCACTAAATGGAGTATCGAACACACAAAATAAATGCCTTCCAATAATAGCACTTCCAACAACAGCAGGCACCGCAGCAGAAGTTACAATAAATTACGTAATAACAGATCCAGAAAGACAAATCAAAATGGTATGTGTAGATGAGCACGATATACCAATTATGGCAATAGTAGATACAGAGCTTATGGCATCAATGCCAAAATCAGTTGCGTCATCAACAGGTATGGATGCATTAACTCATGCAGTAGAAGGATATATAACAAAATCAAAAAATATAATGTCACAAATGTTTTCAATGAAAGCAATAGAGCTAATATATGATAACTTAGCCTCAGCAGTAAATGACCGAAACCAAGAAGCAATAAATAAAGTTGGATTAGCTCAATATATAGCAGGTATGGCATTTTCTAATGTTGGACTTGGCATAGTTCACTCAATGGCACATCAATTAGGAGCTGTTTATGATACTCCACATGGATTAGCAAACGCAATATTACTTCCAACTGTAATGGAATTCAATGGAGAAGTAGTTTATGAAGACTTTAGAGAAATATTAATACATGCTTTACATGTAGATGCTAAAAACTTCACCAAAGAAGAAGTAATTAAAACTTTCTGTGATTGTTTAAGAAAATTATCTAATGAAGTAGGAATTACACAAACAGTAAAAGATGTAGGAGCTAAAAAAGAAGATTTTGCAATGCTTGCTGATAAAGCTATGGAAGATCCATGCAAGCCAGGAAATCCAAGAGAAGTAACCAAGGAAGACTTTGTTGCTTTATATGAAAAAGCGTGGTAAAAAATAAGACAATAAAATAGCAATAAATAAAACATAAAAAGCGAATTAAGAAAATAAAGAAAAAACAAAGAAGTAAACTAAGAAAATAAAGAAAAAAATAAAACAGAGAAGCAAATTGAGAAAATAAAGAAAAACAAAGAAGCAAACTAAGAAAATAAAGCAAAAAAAAATAAAACAGAGAAGCAAACTAAGAAAAAATAAAGTAAACAAAATAAATAAAAAATTCACCTCAAATTATTAGATTAATTTGAGGTAAATTTTTATACTCTTTAATTAAATGATTTTAAGTGATTTCAACTATTAAAAATGTATTTCGTGAAAGATAAATAAGCATGATTTAGATTTTTTAATATTAAAACTCACAATTTTTTGGGGTACGAGGATAAGGTATAACATCACGAATGTTTTGCATACCAGTAACATACATCATAAATCTTTCAAATCCTAAACCAAAGCCAGAGTGAGGAACACTACCGTATTTTCTAAGGTCTAAGTACCACCAGTAATCTTTCTCGTCTAAATCCAATTCTTTCATTCTAGTAGTGAGCTTTGAAATATCTTCCTCCCTTTGACTACCACCAATTAATTCACCAATTCCAGGAACTAAAAGGTCAGCAGCAGCAACAGTTTTGCCATCATCATTTTGCTTCATATAAAATGCTTTAATGTCTTTTGGATAATCAGTAACAAAAACAGGTTTTTTAAATATTTTTTCACTCAAATATCTCTCATGTTCTGTTTGAACATCAACACCCCAAGAAACCTTAAACTCGAATTCATCATTATGTTTCTCTAATTCCTTAATTGCCTCTGTATAAGTAATTCTACCAAAAGGCTCATTTAAAGTAACTTTTAATTTATTCAATAATCCAGGTTGAATAAATTTATCAAAGAAAGCCATTTCCTCAGGAGCATTTTCAAGAACATATGAAATAGCATATTTAATCATTGCCTCTTCAACATCTAAGCAATCAGAAAGATCAGCAAAGCACATTTCTGGTTCCATCATCCAAAACTCAGCAGCATGCTTTACAGTATTAGAATTTTCTGCTCTAAAAGTTGGACCAAAAGTATAAACATTTCTAAAAGCCTCAGCATATGTCTCAGCTTCAAGTTGACCACTTACAGTAAGATGAGCATTTTTACCAAAAAAGTCTTTTGAAAAATCCACTTTATTATCTTCACCTTTAGGGATATTTTCAAAATCAAAAGATGAAACACTAAACATTTCTCCAGCACCTTCACAGTCACTACCAGTAATTAAAGGAGTATTAACATACACAAAGCCTCTCTCTTGAAAGAACTTGTGAATAGCAAAGCTAAGCAAACTACGAACTCTAAAAACAGCACTGAAAGTATTAGTTCTAGGACGTAAATGAGCAATAGTTCTCAAAAACTCAAAGCTTGTATTTTTCTTTTGAATAGGGTAATCAGTATCAGATAATTTATATATTTGTATATTTGTTGCATGAATTTCAAAGGCTTGCTTAGCATTTTCAGTCTTAACCAAATCACCAACAACTATTATAGATGAACTTATTGTTAGCTTGCATATATCATTAAAATTATCTAATTTATCATCAAAAACTATTTGAATATTATTAAAGAAAGTGCCATCATTTAATTCAATGAAACCGAAGTTTTTAGAATTACGCATTGTTTTAACCCAACCTGCAACATTAACTTCTTGTCCAATGTATTTTTCTGTATTTCTGTATAAATCTTTAACTAAAGTATATTCCATAATCATCCCTCTTTTCTAAAATAATATTTCCAATTATATACCAAAATATTAAATTTAACAATAATTTGAGGTAAAAAAATGTAATTTTAACATAAACGTTAATTAAAAAAGTAAATTCTATTTAATAAAAAATAAAGATAATTTAGTTCTACATTAACAACTATTGTAAGATT
>CANQJH010000003.1 GCA_947624195.1 uncultured Clostridia bacterium | reverse complement strand
TATTTATAGTGCTAATGAAAGTTAGTGTAGTGCAGTAACCGATAGGTCGTTGGTTCAAGCCCAACACGGGGAGCCATGGACGATTTTCGTCGAACCACTTAAAAGTCTTGATATAAAAGAGTTTTAAGATTCGATAAAAATCATAAAGAGAGAGAAGATAGTTTGATTTAAAGAACTATCTTCTTTTTTGCTATTAAATATACAAAAATTTCCTAAATTTATAAAAATATTTCATAGAGTTGTTTTCTAAATCATGAAATTTTACTATTTTAATTTATATTTTTATATAAATTTATTTCCTCAAATAGTAAGAACTCGTGAAATGCTTGAAAAAAGGAGGTTTTTGTGATATGATAGATATCGTTAAAAGAAAAATTAATATGACTGATGAATTACGTTCAAAGATAAAATGGGCTTGCACTTTTAATAATTGTGTACCAATGATAAAGAACGGTAGTTTAAAAATTATTGAGCATACTAATTTAGCTTATGTAGAACCGCACAGAGTAATTATTAAAGAAAAATTATTTCTGTTCTTTAATAATCATGAATATTTCTACATAAGTAATTTGGAAAATAAGTATCCAATATCTAAACTACAAGATATGGTAAACTAATATTTTAAGTGTATTTATTTTTTCTACTAACATTAAAACAACATAAAATATATTTAGAGTATTAGTTTAGCAAATACAAGATGCTTCTAATGCTCTTTTTTATATTTATATTGTTATTCAGGAGGTAATATAATAAATGGATTCAAAAAATCAAGAGAGTAAACCAAAGATTGCAGGTATATATATTCGTGTTAGTACAGAAGACCAAGCAAGAGAAGGATTTTCTTTAGTAGAACAAGAAGAAAAATTAAGACAACTATGTGACTTTAAAGAATATAAAATATTTAAAGTTTACCAAGATGCTGGAATAAGTGCAAAAGATATGGAACATAGACCTGGATTTCAAGAAATGATGGACGATATGAGAAAGGGAAAGATAAATTATATTGTTGCATATAAGCTAGATAGAGTAACTCGTTCAGTAAGAGATTTAGAGTTATTAATTGCAGAACTTGAAAAATATGATTGCTATTTAATATGTGAAAGAGATGATGTAAATACTTCAACAGCAAATGGAAGATTTTTTGTTAGAATGTTAACGGTTCTTTCTCAATTAGAGATAGAAGTTGTATCTGAAAGAACAAAATTTGGAATGAGTGGTGCAATTAAAGCAGGTCATCTACCTGGAACTTGTCCACTTGGATATTATAGGGATTCAGATAAAGTTGTTAAACTTGATCCTAATACAAAAGATATAGTAAGAAGAATATTTAATATGTACTTAGAGGGGAAAAGTTATTATCAAATATCTTGTATATTAGATGAAGAAAAGGTTTTATATCCAGAGCATAACAAATGGACTGAGGCAGCAGTTAGAACAATTATAAATAATAGAATATATGTAGGAGATTATGTTAGAAATAAAACTTCTAAAGATTCAAGTAAAGAAGAAGTATATCCAGATGTTGTAGCTCCTATTATAACAAGAGCAGAATGGGAAGAAATACAAATTCAAAAAGAAAAGAACATGCAATCATTTTCAAGAGATAGAGTCTATATATTCTTTCAAAAACTTATTTGTCCTAAATGTGGTAAGTTAATGCTTTGTAAAGGTGCTGGTGGTAAAAAGAAAAAATATATGTATTATAATTGTGCGGATTGTCATTTGTATTTTAGAGAAGATAAAATAGAAGAAGTTTTATTAAACTTTATTCTTAGCTTAGTAGAATATGATGAAGTTGTTAAAAAATATTTCTATCCTATATTAGCAGAAAAAGAAGAAATTAACACAGAAAATATTGATAAAGAGATTGCAGAATTAGAGAAGCAGAGAAATAGAATTAAGAAAGCATTTATGTCTGGAATAGTAGAAATGGAAGATTTTGCAGAAGACTATAAAAGTATTGAGGACAAGCTTAATAAATTAGAGCAAGACAAAATGAAGAATATGGAAATAGACACAGAACACTTTTCTTTAATGAAGATTATGGCTGATAGAGATTTTGAAATTGAATCCAGATTAAATAGTGATAGTTTTGTAGAAGATTTAAAAGCAGAATGGAATGCAAAAACTAAAATTGAAAAGCAAGAATTTATTTCTAAATTTATTGAGTCAATGATACTTGAAAAAGATGAAGAAAATGATGGCTTCAAAATTATAAAAATAAATTTTAGAAGTAGATACCTAGATGAACTAAAAAAATTAAATAAAGCTGATTGTATTGACTTAGCAAAACCAACAGATGATATGAAAGGTATATCTGTAATAAAAAGTACACCAAGAATTACAAAGAAAGAATTAAATGAATATGTTGAACATTTAAAAGAATATTATGATGTAAAATATTATGAAGATATTTATGATTGGACTCATTCCTATGTTCAAGATGATAGTATGATTACAATGCCAAGAGAAAAAGGAAATGAAAAATTAATTAGAACAGTATTTGTTGATAATAACAAAAATTTTCCTATAAAAGATGCAAAAGGTAAAGTGAGAGGAAAATTGGGCGCAGTATCATATCGTGAAAAAGGTGTTACAGATAAAAATGAATTAGATGATTATTTGGAAGAAGTATCTGATTTAGTTTTATATAAGCAAGAACAAACAGAAGATAAAGAAGAAACCACCGAAGAATAGCTTAAGCTGAGGAAGCATTTCGAAGAAATGCAACGAAGCAGGAATTTGTCTTATGACAAAATTCCTAACCCAGTAAGAGTTAATTAAGTACACTTTATTAAAATTTATATTTATAGACGGCTGAAACGATATAAAATATAGTTCTAAAAGTAGTGAAATTAAATTTTAGGAGGATTTTATTATGGTAGAGATAACTTATCATAAAGAAGGAGATTATTTTATTCCTGACTTATATTTAGAAAAAGAAAATTATGAAAATGATTATATTATTGGAAAATATGGACATTTAAAATTGGAGTATTTAAAAAATCATAAGAAGGCAGAATATATAATAATGTTTATGAACAAGACATTAAGGAAACATATTGTAGAAATTGATAAACAAGCTAAAGAAAGATTTGAAATACTTATGAAACAAATGCTAGATAAAAATCCTATTGATGAAAATTTGAAAAATACAGACCCTTTGAAATGGGTTGGGCTTATGAATAATTATAAGCACTCAGTTGAAGAAATTATATACAATGAGCTATATATTCGCATAGAATACAGAAATCCTAAAACTTTATATGAGATAGATCAAGACATTTTAATGATAAATCGATTTTTTTCTATATTTATAGGATTTGCAGACGAAATACCATATTATTATGTTGGTAATAATAATTTTAATTTTAAAGTATACAGTAGATTTATATTTGCCTGTAATGTTGAGGATAAAAGAGGTTTTGAACAAAAATATCTTACAGAATACGAAGTTATAAAAAGTGAAATAAGTAACTTATTTGGAAATTGGTATAAGTTATATCAAGATAAAGAATATAAATTAATATTTGACTTTTATTTTTCATCTAATAGTACAATTATAGAGGATAAATATTTACTTGTGTGCAAAGAATTAGAGTCAATGTATAATAAAGAAAATATAATTAAGGAAGAACAAATCAATAATGAAGAGAAAATTAATGAGATAAAAAATATTTTGTTTGATGGTAATGATAATAATACAGAAGAAAAAATTAAAGCATTTATATCAAATAATAATTTAGCAAAAAGCAATAAAAATATTAAAGGATTTGTTAAAGAAATTCCTAGAGTTATTATAGAATATCTTTATAATAAATACTTAAATAAAACATCATTTGGGACAAAAATTCAAAGTTATGACGAATTTCAAATTTATAAAGATAAATTTGAAAAAAATGATGTTTACACAGGTGAATATGAAAATATTTATGATTATGCAGGAAAAACAAGAAACTATTTTACACATTTATCTGAAATAGAAAATACATATAAAGAGAATAAATTAATAAAATATATAATGATAATAGATTTGATTTTCTTAAATAAATTATTAGAGAGAATAGGCTTAGATGAAAAGAAAAGAGAAAAAATAATTTTAGATGATGAAAGTTATATGATGATAAATATAAAATCATTTTCTACGAGCCAATAACAGTTTTCGTCGAATAACTTAAAAGTTTTGATGTAAAGGAGTTTTAGTATTCGATAAAAATTATAAATAGAAGAAATTAAAGAAGTATCTTCTTTTTTGCTATTAAATAAACAAAAATTATCTGAATTTATAAAAATATTTCATATAAAGGAATTTTTACAGGCACAATTAGAATACAATAATAAGCAGACAAAAGCAGACAGAAAAATAGAATTGTATATCAAAAAGAAAGTAAGCATGATTTAGCATATGAAGTAATAATTGAACTTGAAGATATGAATTTGGAAAATAATAAAATAATGTATCCTAAAAAATAAATGACAGATGAAAATAAGGATTAAATTCATAAATTATTGTCGTGATTTATTTGCTATATGAAAAATTGCTTTATTCTACAATAGAATTTACAGTTTTGAATATTATTAATAATATTTTTGAGATAACAAGGATTGAAAAAATGTCAAGAATAAATGAAAAATAATGAGCTTGTGATTGGAGAAGCACATAGAACATTTAGAATTAATATGAAAGGCATAGAAGTAAAGGATGTAAATAGCAAAAAAATTAATTTATCAGATTAAAAAAGCAGACTTTAAAATTAATAGACTTACTACAGGAAATAGTGGAGAGATTATATATATTGAAGGTGTTGTTTTGATAAGAATTGAAAATAAAAATAAAGAATAATAATTAGGTGGAAGATTACAGTTTAAAGAATGAATTCCAACTTTTTATAAATTAAATGCTACTAAACCAAGATTATAGAGTACTTTATATTGACATATTAAGTCTATTGCGATATTATGTAAATAAAATAATAGAGATAAAAGGTATAATTAATCTGTATTTAAGAGAAATTGTAGTTACTTATACTAATTAAAAAATTATATAAAAGGTAAAATATGAAAGAGCAATTTTATTTTAAAATTAAATGTCAAAAGGAATTAAAGATAGAAAAATTAAATGTGTTAGGAAATATATTAGAAGATGAAAATATATTATTATTTTCTATTGGTAAAATTTTTGATATTAAGAAAAATCTTTTAGAACTAGCAAATCTACATATATTATTCCTAAAACACGGGAAAAAAATTGTTAATTATATAGATGGAACATATTCATTAATAATTATTGATAAGAGAACAAAAAGACTTTATGTTTTTCAAGATTACTTTGGTAGCAATCATAATATTTATTTTTATGATGATAGAACTGAAATAATAATATCTAATGAACTGAAACAAATAATAAAAAACAAGAATATTAACTGGCAAATCAATTTAAAATCTGTTAATAAGTTTTTAGATAAAGGATTTATAACGAACAAAGACACTTTGGTTAACCTCATACATAAAGTTCCTGGGAAAAAGTATTTAGAAATTAATTTAAATAATGCCAAGTACAAAATTAAAAGAAATATATTTGTAAAGGATATATATAATATAAAAAAAGTAAATAGTGTTTCTTATGTTAAAACAATGGAAGAAATATGCAATAGTTCAAAATGCAAAAACATAGGGGTAACAATTTCATCAGGATATGATACTAATTTTTTAGTGTATAACTTAAGAAAAAATAATAATAAACTAGAAGCTTTCTCTATTGGCGGAATAATAGGTAGAAATGAAGTTCCAAACTCATATTTTATTAGTAAGTATTATAAAAATCTAGATTTTCATTCAAATTTTGTTGATGATAAGAGTTTAATAAATTATCCTGAAATAATATTTGCATTGGAAGGTGCAATCTATGAATCAGGAATATTTTTACAATATGAACTTGCAAAATTAATAAAAGATAATAATGTAGATAATATGATTTTAGGAGATTGTGCTGACCAAGTATTACATTATAATTTATACCATCCAATAAGCTCGCACATTGATAAAATAAAATATTATTTAAAAAATTATGCACAATTATTTAAGGGGGT
The DNA here is from genome assembly GCA_947624195.1 of uncultured Clostridia bacterium. Lineage (GTDB taxonomy): Bacteria > Bacillota > Clostridia > TANB77 > CAG-508 > CAG-793. The sequence continues at coordinate 69,662 of CANQJH010000003.1, read as the reverse complement.
TTCGATTAAGCCTTATAAGGATGTATATGAAATGGCTTCATATAAAATTCTTAAAAAAAGTGGAATTTTAATGAACTATTATGGAATAAATACTCAATATCCATATTTAAGAAGGAAATTTATTGAAACAGCTAAAAGAATAGTAATTAAAGGTGATAGCAATAAAACATACCACAAGAATATAATACATAAAACATTGCCTTCAGAAATAGTAAAAATTTTAAAAAAAATAGGTGGAGCAACTGATTTAAAAACTTTATTTATCGGGAAAATATCTTTGAATGATATAAAAAGAGTCGCTCGAAATAGTAAGTATTATAAAAAAAAGAAATTTAATGATGAATTTTATGAAATAGACTATTTTATGAAAGTTATTTATCTAGAAATATTTGAAAGGATGTTTATTAGGGATAAAATAAACAATGACCGACGTAATAATAATTTGTTTTATTATTTTCCAGAATTAAATAAGGAGGCAGAAAATGGAAAAGGTAACATTTTTAGTGACAAATAAATGTAATTTTAGATGTAGACATTGCTTTGTTTGTGGTGGTGAAGAAATAAAAAACGAATTAAATAACGAAGATAAATATCGAGCAATAGACAATTTATATAATATAGGAATAAAGAAACTAACATTTAGTGGTGGAGAGCCTTTAATGAACAAAGGTCTGTTTGATTATATGAATTATGCAAAAAATAAAGGACTGAAAATTGGATTCCTAACAAATGGAATACTATTAAACGATGAAAAGATAGAAGAATTAAAAGAAATAACTGATACATTTAGTATTAGTCTATATACCCAAGATATATTAGGAATTGACGATAATAAATACAATAATTATTTAGAAAAAATTATTGAAGTACTCATAAAATTAAAAGAAATTAGCTTTACATTGACTATGTTAGTTTCACAAACTAACAAAAATGAAATATGTAATCTAATGAAAATGATATTAAAGGAAAAAATAAAACCTAAAACATTAAGGATATATATGATTACTCCTTTGGGAAGAGCAAAAGACAATATTGAGTTATGTACTGATGAAATGAACTGTGCAGATATTTTTAATAAAATGGCTGATGAAATAAATAAATCTAATTTTAGAATTGGTTATGAATATACAAGAGTAAAGGACGCAGAATTAAAAGAGTCAGGTTGTTCAACTGATTGTCCAATATTAAAATATGAAAATAATTACATAAATAAATTTGCTGATCCACACATGGATGCTAATGGAGATTTGTATTTATGTGGTTTACTATTACGAAATAAGAGATATTGTATTGGAAATATCATAAAAGATAATAAAGAAAAAATCTTCATCAACATAAAAAAAGTTGTTGAAGATATTAAAATTAATTCAAGAAGTGACGACTGTTGTCCAGCATTAAGCAGAAAGAAAAAAGAAAATGAACAATTAGTTTGTCCAGTTATTTATGTAAAAAAACTTTAAAGGTGGTAGCAGTATGAATATAGGAATTGATATTGACGGAGTTATATTAGACTTTCAAGATAGAATAAGAAATTATTCGGAATGGTATGATTTAGAAATCTTCAAAAAAAATGGTCCAAAAAAAAAGGACGAAATAAAAGTTTGGAAAAGATATGATTGGGATAAAGATGAAGTAAAAAAATTCATAGATGAAACATTTATAAAAGTGGCTAAAGATTGTAAAATAATCCCATTTGCCCAAGAAATCATTGCAAAATTAAAAGAAAATAATAGAATAATAATTATAACAACTAGAGGGGATTTCGCTGGAAAGGAAATGAGAGAAATAGCTAAACAACAATTAGAAGAAGCAAATATAAAATATGACAAAATTTATTGGAATACACCAGATAAAGTTGAGGTATGCAAAGAAGAAAAGATTGATTATATGATTGATGATTACGCAGATATTTGTGAAGCATTAAGTAAAAACAAAATCAAAACAATATACTTTAGAGCAAAGGATAACAGAATATTACCTGAAGGTAAATATTTAAAAGAAGTTAGCAATTGGGCTGAAATATATAGATATATATATGAAAATGAAAAAAGTAAAAAATGAGGCGTAAAATGATAAATGTAGTTATTATAGGCTTAGGTTATGTAGGATTACCAATTTCGATAGCTTTTGCAAAAAAATACAATACATATGGTTTGGAAATAAATAAGGAAAAAATTGCAAAGTATAAAAAAGGTATAGATATAACCCAAACTGTAGGAAGTAAAGAATTAAAAGATACAAAACTAATTTTTTCAACTGATGAAAAAGTAATAAATAAAGCAGATTATATTATTGTTACGGTTCCAACCCCTGTTGATGAAAATAAGGAACCTGATTTAAGTTGCATAATAAATGCAACAAAAATGATTGGAAGAAATATTAGAAAAGGAGCAACAGTAATTTATGAATCTACTGTTTATCCTGGAACGACAGAGGAAATATGTATTCCCATTATTGAAAAAATTTCTAAAATGAAATTAAATATTGGTTTTTTCGTGGGCTATTCTCCGGAAAGAATTAATCCAGGTGACAATTATCACAAATTTGATAATATACAAAAAATTGTATCTGGATCAAACCCAGAAGTAGCAAAAGACATAGCAAATTTATATGGTAAATGTATAAAAGCACAAATAATCAAAGTCTCGTCGATAAAAGTTGCTGAAGCATCAAAAATAATTGAGAATACACAAAGAGATATTAATATTGCTTTTATTAATGAAATATCTAAAATACTTCATTGTATGAATATAGATACTCAAGAAGTATTAGATGCTTCGTCAACTAAATGGAATTTTTTGAATTTTAAGCCAGGTTTAGTCGGAGGACATTGTATTGGGGTTGATTCTTATTACCTAATTAGTAAAGCAGAGAAATTGAATTTTAAACCAGAACTTATTATTGCTGGAAGAGATGTAAATGATTCGATGGCGGAATATATAGCAAATAATCTTGAAAAAATGTTAATAAAAAATAAAATTAAGTTAGAAGATGCTAAAGTATTAGTAAAAGGGTTAACTTTTAAAGAAAACGTACCTGATATAAGAAATTCTAAAGTAGTGGATATTGTAAATAAATTAAGAAGTGATAATACAAAAGTTTATTTAGAGGATTATAATGTTGACACTGAAGAGTTAAAAAGAATGTATGATTTGAATTTAGATAAAGAAATACCTAAAGTTGATGCAGTTGTTTTTGCAGTTAAACATAAAAATTACTATGACATGACTATGGAAGAATTAGAAAGTTTATTTGAAAAGGCCAACAATAATAAAATTATTTTTGACTTGAATCATATATTTGATAAAGAAAAACTGGAAAAGAGAGGATTTAAAATATGGAGTCTATAAAATTCAATCATAATACTTCTATCTTAGTTACAGGAGTTGCGGGCTTTATTGGATCGAATATTGCAGAAAAATGTATAGAACTAGGATGCCGAGTAAGAGGTATAGATAATTTTTCTAATGGTAGAAAAGAAAATATTATGGAATTATTAAAAAACGAAAAATTTGAATTTATTAATGGTGATATTTGCGATTTTTCATTATGCAATAAAATTTGTAAAGATATTGATTTTGTGTTTCATGAAGCAGCATGGGGTTCAGTACCTAAATCAATAAAGCAACCATTAGATTATACACAAAATAATATATTAGGAACACATAATATGATGCAAGCAGCTTATGTTAATAACGTAAAAAAATTTGTATATGCTTCTTCAGCATCAGTATATGGTGATAACGAAGATAAAATAAAAAAAGTAGGAAATGAAGGAAACGTTCTATCACCATATGCATTAAGCAAAAAATCAGACGAAGAATTAGGAAAATTATATTATAGATTATATGGACTTAATACAATTGGATTAAGATATTTCAATGTTTTTGGAAGAAGGCAAAATCCTTATTCAGAATATTCAGCCGTGATACCTAAATTTATTAATGCATTATTAGAACAAAAAGAGATTATTATTAATGGTACAGGCGAACAAAGGAGAGATTTTACATATATTGATAATGTAATTGATGCGAATCTTAAATCATGTACTTCTATTGATATTTCAAATGGAAAAGTTTATAATGTTGCTTGTGGAGAAAGTACATCAATAAATCAGCTATATGAACTTTTATGTAGTATACTTAATAGACATACAAAAGTTATCTATGGGGCAGAAAGAAAAGGAGATATAAAAAATTCTTTGGCAGATATTAACGAAACTATAGAGCAATTAGGGTATAACCCTCAATTTAAAATTAGAGAAGGTTTAAAAAAGACGGTAGATTGGTATTTAAAAAATTTAGATTTTGAGGTGTAAAATGGAAATAGATTATAAGGCTAAATATTATTATACGGATTATACAAAAAAGTATTTTGAAGAAGGAACATTTTATGATTGTGATATTAAACCAACTTTAGTTGCAATAAAACCAACTCTAAATTGCATGGCTAACTGTTTACATTGCAATCCAAGAAGTAAAGAATTTACACGAGAAAGAGTTTTTACAATTGAAGAATATGATCAGTTATTAAAAAAACTAAAAAAATTAGGAACTAATCAGATATGTATAAGTGGAGGAGAGCCATTACTTTATAGGGATATAGTAAAATTAGTTGAACTAATCACAAAAAATAAAATGAAAGCGTCCTTAAATACAAATGGATGGCTTTTGTCTGTTGAAAAATTTAAAGAATTAATTAATGCTGGTTTGCTTATTGTTAATTTATCTATTGACTATCCAGATGCAAAAGAGCATGATGAATTAAGAAGATTACCAGGATTATTTGACAGAGCAACAAAACAAGTAAAAGAATGTAAGGATTTGGGTATTCCTTTTAAATTGAATGTCAGAATGGTATTATCAAAACATAATTACAAAAAAATTGGTGAGATGATAAGATTAGCAATGGATTTAAAAGCTGATATGCTTAGTATTGATATGATAGAAGCGGATTCTAAAAATAAATTGTTTTTACTAAATAAAGACGAAATAATAGATTTTAAAGAAAATTATGTACCAAATCTTGTATATCAAATAAAGAATTTAGATATTGAAGAAAATCTAAAGAAATTTAATATTCAACAATTAGAAGATATGTTCAATACAAAGTTTAATAGTATAGAAAATTTTGAGAATGGATTATATTGGCCAGATGATAATATAAAGAAAAAATGTGATATACCAAGTTCTTTTATGATTATAGAAGGAGATGGGATGGTATTACCATGTAATGCTGTTGAATATAATAGGAACAAGATAGTAGGAAATATTTTTGATACAGATATAGAAGATTTATGGAAATCAAATGAATGGAGTAAATTTAGAAATGAAAAGATGAATTTCTGTAGAGAATGCCCTATGAATATGTCATACACACTTGTTTTTAATGATGAAGAAATAAAAAGAGAATGTAATATTTAAATAATATATAAAATTTAAGGAGAATATCATGAAAGTTTTAATTGGAGTATGTGGTATAGGAAAAGGACATTGCATAAGACAATTTGAAATATCAAAAGAATTAATTAAAAGAGGAAATGAAGTTAGAATTTTAACTTATAATGAAGGAGTAAAATTTTTTGAAGATGCAGGTTTAAAGACTTACAATGTATATGTCCCTATGATAATGTTTAAAGGTGAAAAAATAAATTGGATTGATTGCTTTAAAAGAAACTTTTTGAAATTCATTCCAGGAGTTCTAAAAAATATATGGATTTTTAAAAATTTAATTAAAGATGATTTTATTCCAGACTTATGCATCAGCGATTATGAACCTGTTGTAGCAAGAATTGCATATAAGTTAAGAAAACCATTAGTAAATGTAGACCAACATAGTAAATTCATTTATATGCCAGAAGATGAAATTAATGGTTTTTCATGTGAAGAAGAAAAAAGAAGATTAAAACTATTTTTTCCAAAATCAGATAAAAAATATTCTGTGTCTTTCTATGATTTACCACAAAAATTATTGCATAAAAATGTTGAAATATTGTACCCAATAATAAGAGAGGATTTAAAAAATGCTAAAAAAATTAAAAATAATGATAATATAATTTTAGTTTACTTTTCAAAATTTATAAATATACCTATAGAGCAAAAGATTGAAGACATAATAACAATTTTTAACCGTTTTACTAAATACAAATTTATTATATTTTCATCAGACTATGTTGATAAAAAGATTAAAAAAGGAATTAATGTTGAAATAAAAAAGAATGATAGGGAAGAGTTTGTAAAAGTTTTAAAAAATTGCTATTGCATTATAAGTACAGCAGGGCATACATTAATATCAGAAGCACTTTATTGTGGTGTACCAATTTTTGCAATTCCTTTGCCAACTTATGATCAAAATTATTGTGCAAAATTTATTAAAGACAATAAAATTGGCTACTCATCTAATATAATTACTTATAATAATTTGAAAGAATTTTTACAAAATATTAATGAATATAAAGGAAATATAGCGAGTTGTAAAAATCTGGTAAAAAAAGCAGATACTATTAAGTATTTAATTGATGAATTAGAAAAAATAGCTAAGGAGGTAAAATAATGAAAGCAATTATATGTATTGGAGGATTAGTAGGTATAAAAAGTAAAGAGAATGTGTTTTTACCATATACACCCAACAAAATTGATTATGAAATATTTTCTCTTTCACAGAAAAAAAATCCTAAAGTATTATTTATAGGAACAGCATCTAAAGAAAGAAAAGATTATTATGAAAGTTTTAAGGAGGCATATGAAAGTTTAGGCGGAATTGTAACTAATCTAGAAATTTTGAATAATAAACTTTCAAATAATGAAATAAAAGAAAAGATATTATCATCAGATATAATATATGTTGGGTGTGGAAGAACACAATTTATGATAGATATATGGAAACAGACTGGTATTGATAAAATTTTAGTAGAAGCATATGAAAAAGGAATTATATTGGCTGGAATGAGCGCTGGAAGCTATTGTTGGTTTAAATTTAATTATGAATTAATAGAAGGAGTAGGATTAATTCCAATGATAAATTGCGTTCATTATGATGAAAAGTCTGATGAGAAAAAAGAACAATTTTTCAAAAATATAAGAGAATATAAATTAGATGGTTTGGCCATAGATAATGATGTAGCTGTAGCATTTATTGATGGAAAATGTAAAGTTATTAAACATAATGACAAATTAAATGCTTATCGTATAACATTTAAGAATGGACATTTCTCACAGGAGATATTAAAATAACTAGGATTTATATATTAATTGACATTTACATAAAATGGTGATAAAATAACGTCAGCCGTTGTTTTGTCTTTAGCAAAATTAAATATTTAATTTTGCAAATGAATTTATACATATTAGATAGGAGTGTGAATCATGAAAGCAACAAATATCTTTTATAATTTGAATGATGCGTACATTTATATGGAACGGTATGTAAATGAAGGTTCGCCGAGTGGTTTTACATCCATTCATACGACGTCATATGAAACAAATCCGTTTACTGGTTTGTCTAGATTTAATTTATTGGAATTTTCTGACAATGACTGTCAGACGATTGTAATTGGTCAGCAAAATGACTTATTTTCTTCTGGAAAAAATTATGCACATCCTGACTCTAGTCAATCAAATATACTGAATGAGTCTGGCAGAAAACTAGAAAAATCCAGTATTGTAGTAAGTCCTACTGCTAGTGGAAGAACAATGCTTATTTTAAATGATTACGTAAAAGGTTTCTTGAAATTAACATATGATGTGTCGAAGATTGGCAGATGTACAAGGGACATATCATATATTAGTGGTTATGCAAGCATTGAAACAAGCAATGAAATAATGGAATGCATTGATAGAGAAATCTTACCTGATAGCTTAGCTTTCTTACCAGAAACATCAATGAAAGTCAGTCGATTAGTTGGTAAAACCATTTTTGAATGGGGAACTATCTTTAGAGAATTTAAACCGTATCCTCGTTTGGATAAGAAAGTTGCAATTATTCCTGCCTTTTCACTTTTTTCAAGGGATATAAAGAAACCAAATGATGAGTTACTTATTAATCAGTTTATTGAAATTAGTGGGCAAGAACCTGCAGAATACTTATGGAATATATTACGTTTGACCGTTGATGCATATTGGGAACTTAATTTAAAATGTGCATTAAGACCTGAACTCCATGGTCAGAATTGTTTGTACGAATTAGACTCAAACTATCAGATTTCAAGAATAATTATAAAAGATATGGAGGATGTTGACAGAGATATATTATTAGCCAAATATTTAGGAATTTCAACTAATTGGAATACTTATCCATTTAGGTGTTATGATGAAAACTCTCGAGAATTTGAGTTTAGAGCATCTTATATGTATGATTTCAAACTGGGCGAATATTTATTAAGTCCAATAATAAATGCCGTTTCTAACAAATTTGGATTAAATCCAAAGACTTTTGAGAAAAAAGTTAAGGAATATGTAAGAAACAGGTATTTACCTCAATTACCCAATGATTATTTTCCTACAAATGGTTGTTGGTATTACTGTAAAAATGTCGAAACTAAACAGGGCGAAAGTAAAAAATTTTATCAAAAGTTTCAACCCAAATTTAGATAAGACATAAATCTAGCAAATTTATAGGATACTATACTTTTAGTATCCTATAAATTTATATAATAAAAAATTTAGGAGAAAAAATGAAAGTAATAATAAATGCAGATGACTTTGGAATTGATATAGATAGAGATTTTGGAATATTTTTAGGAGTTATTAGAGGCTACATTACTAGTGTAAGTGTTGTAGTTACTAATAAAATTGGATTATTAAGAAAATTAATGATAAAAATAATGAGAACAAAAGTTAGTATTGGTATTCATATAAATTTAACAGATGATAATTTAATAAATTACAGAGTAAATGATATTTGCTATCATTGTTATCACTATAAGAAAACCAAATTTTCATTTTGGCGTAATGCAATTGAAAATACAATTAACATTAACAAGATAGGCGAAGAAATTAAATGCCAATTAGATAAATTTTATAGTAATTATAATTTTTTTCCAGAACATATCGATGGTCATAATCATTGTAATATTTTTAGTAAAGAAATCGAAGAATTATTCGAAAAAATATCATTAGAACACGAAATACATTTAAGAATCCCATATGAAAATCTTGACTTATTAGATAAAAGATTAATAAGTAACAATAATTTTTTTAAAGAATTTTACAAATTTACTGAAGACAAAATTGATGATGAAGTATTAAAAAAGAATTATGATTATTTTTTTAAGTATGATATGTACTTAAATAATTATATGTGCGTAAAGAATTGCAAAAAGGATAGTATAAAATATATTGGAACTATGTATGGATATTTTAGAAGATCTGATATTTTATGGAACCAGTTGAAAAAATTTAAAGAAAATGATGTAATTCAAATTATGACACATCCGGGATTCTATTGGAAATTTGTTAAACATAAAACTATTTTTTCAAATAATGATAGAGTTAAAGAGTTTAAAGTTTTACAAGATTTGAAAGTAAAATTGAAAGAAAATAATGTAGAATGTTCAAATTATAAAAAGATAAAATGTATTTAAAAGTGGAAAATGGGAGAATAAACAAGTGTTTTTCTCCCATTTTCCTGTTCTCTTAACCAATCTTTGAAAAGAGAATTGATACGTCCTTCAAAGTGGTCTCAGGATTAATTGAAATATATCCCCAGTGAGGATTAGAAATTCCAAAGAAATTGTAAACCTTGTTAGATGAACTAGGGATAAAGGGTTCGTACAAGTTTGCGATATTTACGATCAAAGCGATGCAAGTTGCGGTGGTATTATAAAATGCTTTAGCATCTTGCTTTATTTGAATCCACGGTTGCTTTTCATCGTAGTACTTGTTAGAAAATCTAACAAGTTGCTGAATCTCTTGAATGGCACTTTTAAGTTCGGCTTTTTCAATAAGAGTAGAAACCTTTTTATAAGTTTCCTCAATGAGAGAAATTACGTCTGGGTCAATAGTACCTTGAGGAATAATGCCATCGAATTTTTTTACAATGAACGCAAGATTACGATTGACGAAGTTTCCGTATTCCCCTGCCAAACATTTGTTATGGAGCTGTTCAAGAATATCTGTCGTGAAGTTGGTATCTTTGAGTTCAGGAGCCTGATAAGTCAGACAATAGCGGATACTGTCAGATGAATAATCTTTTAACAAATCTTTGACAGCAATTCCATTTCCCTTGCTCTTAGAAATTTTCTCGTTGGCAATGTTAAGAAATTGACTTGAAACAATGTGGTTAGGCAATTGATAACTTTCGTTTAAGGCAAGAAGTAACGCGGGGAAGATAATGGTGTGGAAAGGAATATTATCCTTTCCGTGGACATAGTAAGAATCCAAATCGAGAGAATCTTTATAAAAGTCTTCCCAATTCAAGCCATGTTCAATACAAAATTTCTTTCCCGCAGAAATGTAGCCCAAAACAGCATCAATCCAAACATATACTTTTTTCGATTCAAAGCCTTTAATTGGAATATCAATTCCCCAATTCAGTTCTCGAGTTATTGCTCGATCAACCAAACCACCATTGGCAAGATATTTTTGGGATTCATTGATTGCACTCAAACGCCAAAGATGTTCATGGGATTGAACATACTCTGCAATTTGATTCTGATAGTTGGACAATTTCCAAAAAAGATGTACATTGGTCTTTTTAGACACAGGAGAACCACAATATTTACATTTCTTGTCAATAAGTTCATCTGCATCAAAAGTTGCAAGGCAATTATCACATTGATCGCCTTTAGCATGACCTCCACAAATAGGACAAGTCCCTTCAATCTCTCTGTCAGACAAAAATTGATGACAATGTTCACAGTAGTCCTGCAACTCACTTTTTTCATAGAATTCGCCTTTAGCATTTAGCTTAGAAATTGTATCTTGGACGAATTTTTCATGAAAACTATTATGAGTCAAAGTATATGAATCATACGAGAAATTTAGAGCTTTAAAACACTCCGAAAACTCTTTATGATAAGACAAAGCAATTTCTTCAGGAGAAATACCTTGCTCTTTGGCTCGAAGAGTAATGGGAGTTCCATGACAATCTGTGCCAGAAACATAGAGAACTGAAGCTCCAGTTTTGCGGTAGTATCTGGCAATAATATCACCGGGTAAAAGTGCTGCAATATGACCTAAGTGCAAAGAATTATTTGCATAAGGCCATGCACCTCCAATAAAAATCTTTTTACTCATGATGTTATAATACCTCCATTTGCTTATAATTTATTGAGATGAAACAAGTTTGAACCTCCTTTTCAATTTTCAAAGAACATTTCAAAAAATCCAAAAATGGATATAATATATTATAACATGATATCTCTCAATAGTCAATATTATGTAAAATTAAATAAATATAAATTATGTGCGTCAATGATGTGGAACAAACTTTTATAAAAAAGTTGTTAATATTAAAAATAATGAAACAGAAACTGTCGATAGGACTAAAAGAAGTGCTAGAATATATTATTTGAATTATTTGAGACATGTAAATGATAATGTAGGAAGACCAGTTTAGCTGTAAATTCAGATGCCATAATTTAATAAAGAAAAAACACTTGCAAAATCACTAAAATTATGTTAAATTATAACCATAGAATCAAACTATGAAATATAATTATAAATATAAGCTCGTATTCTTCGCGAACGGAAGTGTCAAACGAGCCAAATGATAAAAGCTCGAAATGCTTTATATATAAGCAATTCGAGTTTTTATTGTATTATTTTTAATGCAATAGTGTTTTTATTTTATATTTGGAATATATTGTACATATTTATCAATTTGTTCTTTAAATAAAAAATATAAATGTATAAGATAGTTAAAAATGACAAAGTATTTAAAATGATACTTGCAAAAAGTGGCAAGTTACTTAAAAACAAACCCACAAAAAGTGACAAGAAAATAAATAAAATTTTTCAAAATTACTTGATTTATATAATGACTTATGTTAAATTATAATCATTTATCTCAATATAAAAATAATAAAACAATACGAGGGTAGAAAATGAAAAAAATATGTGAAATTTGTAATCATGAATTTGAAACGAATACTTTTTCGAGAATTTATTGCTATAATTGTAGTGGGGATTCAACGAGGAAAGATAATGCAACAAGAAAACATCAAAAAACAGTATTAAGAAGAAGTATGAAATTACAAGCAATCAAATTATTAGGTGGTAAATGTAGTATATGTGGATATAACAGATGCATAGATGCACTAGAGTTTCATCATGAGAATCCAAGCATAAAAGAATTTAAATTAGGGTCTGGAAATACTATGTCATGGAAAGAATATAAAGAAGAAGCATTGAAATGTGTATTGGTTTGTTCAAATTGTCATAAGGAAATACACAGTAAAATGGGATACACTTATAATAAATAATAAAAATTATTTATTATAAGTATAAATAGCAAATAAAACCTTGACTTTCACCAATAGTAATTTTACAATAATATTGTATAATTATAAATAAAAAAATAGTGAGAAAGTTTCAATGTAAAGGAGAAAAGATGTCTAATATAAACGATTATATATTATGGAGAGGCGATATTCCCATTGATAAAAGATTTAAATTCAATGAAGTTGATAGCATGGTGTTAGCTAGACTTTCATATTTATTGTTTAATAAAATTGATTTGAAGCCAATTGAAACTATTGAATCTGCGTCAGAAAAGATGAGAGATTTTGACAATGATGAATTTCTTTATAATGGTGATAAAGAGCTAATTACTTATTTAGGACAAGCTGAACGTTTTAAAAATATGACAGTCACTGATTATGTAAGAGTAAATAGTAAAGACCACGAAAAGCAATTCGCAGCTATTACAGTGCATATATCTGATAAGGAAATGTACATTTCTTTTATTGGCACAGATAGCACTTTATATGGATGGAAAGAAGATTTTAATATGTCTTTTATGGATGATGTGCCATGTCAACTTGCAGGAAAAGAATATTTACGGGCAAATTGCTGAAAAGTATCCTAATAAAAAAATCCGTATTGGAGGACACTCAAAGGGCGGAAATGTTGCAATTTATTCGGCAGTTACAGCTTCTAAGAAAATAAAGAATAGAATCATTAAGGTCTACAATTATGATGGCCCAGGCTTTAGCAAAAATATGATTAATCAATATGAAAATGATGAGATTATAAAAAAAATAGAAACATACATACCACAAGATTCAATTATTGGAAGAATTTTAAATCATAAAGAGAAAATAACAATATCATATAGCCTAGAGAAAGGTATATTACAGCATGATATTTTCTCGTGGCAAGTGTTAAAGGATGACTTGGTTAGATTAGAGAAGAGCACAGTGACAAGTGAGCAATTTAATAAAACTTTTGCTGATTGGATAGATACTACTACGGTACAGCAGAGAAAAGTCTTTTTTGATGTGGTATTTGAACTATTTTACTCTACTAATGCTAATACATTCGGCGAAATTTCTAAAAGCTTATCTACTAATATTCCGAAAATAATTAAAAAATATGGTGAGGTGTCGCCAGAAGATAAAAAAATTGTAATGAGTATGATTAAACTTATGTCAACATCTTACTTTAATATTATGAAAGAAACTCAAAATGTTAAGTTTGAAAATATGAAGGAGAAATATAAAAAGAAGAGGAAGAAATGAAAAAAATATATTTAGTGCTAACATATACAGGAACTGTTTTATCAAGAATCGTAAAAACTTGGACCAAAAAAGAATTCTCACATATATCAATTTCCTTAGATGAAAATTTGGAAGAAATGTATAGTTTTGGAAGGAGAAATGCATATAATCCTTTCGTTGGAAGATTTGTACATGAATATACGGATAAAGGTACGTTTAAGAGATTTAAAAATACTAAGTGTGCGATTTATTATTTGGAAATTCCGGATGAATCTTTTGAAATAATTAAAAACAAAATTGATGAAATGTATCCTAACAGAGATACATACAAGTTTAACTTACTGGGTTTATTTGCAGTTAGTATAAATAAAAAAGTAACAAGAGAGAATTATTATTATTGCGCAGAGTTTGTGAAATATCTTTTTGAATTGTCCAATATTGATCAGAATTTACCTTATATTATAAAGCCTGAGGATTTTAAAAATATAGATGGGATAACAGAAGTTTATACGGGATACTTAAGGGATTATAATCCAAAAGAGATTCACAAAATAGCATAAATTATAATAATTCATATGCCTTGTAAAGTAGAAAAATAGAATAGGTTAAAATAAAACTTTAACCCATAAAATAAAAAAGAACAAATTAAAACAATAAACGAATATTATGTAAATAGAATTTTGAAATAAAAGAGGAACAAAATGAAAAATAAAGGTTTAATACTAAAAATTATACTAACAATTGTACTAATAGTGATAGTAATATCTGCGATTGTATATATTTTTCCAGTTGTAAAAAATCTTTCTACAATAGAAGGACAATTACAATTTAAAGAAAAAATTAGTAATTTGGGTTTTTTGGGGATGGCAGCTTTATTTGGTTTACAACTCGCACAAATCTTTTTAATTATAATTCCTGGAGAGCCAATAGAAGTTCTAGCAGGAGTATGCTATGGTGGATTTGGCGGATTTTTATTTATAGAAATATCGGCAATTATCATTTCAACAATGATAATTCTTCTAGTTAGAAAATTCGGAAATAACTTTATTTATAACTTTTATAGTAAAGAAAAAATTGAAAAGCTTGAACATAACAAATTTCTAAGAAATCCAAAGAACATTGAATTGATTATGTTAATCTTGTTTTTGATACCAGGAACCCCAAAGGATTTATTGGTATACATTGCGGCACTGTTACCAATTAAGCCATTAAGATTTATATTAATATCAAATGTTGCAAGAATTCCTTCTGTAATATCTTCAACTTTTGTAGGGGCAAACTTCTTGGAAGGAAATTGGCATATTAGTTTAATAATTTATTTAGTTACTTTTTTACTTATAGGAATATTAGTATTTATTACTGATAAATATGATAAAAACAAGACAGCCAAGAGAGTTTTGAACAGTTTGAATTCTAAATAAATATGACTAAATTTTCCAAAAAAATAAATTTTTTTACATTTTTTTCAATTTTCCTTGATTTGGTATTGAATATATGTTATAATAGCTATGGACTATATACAAGAAGATGAGGAGGTAATATTGTATGAAGGCTACGGGTGTATTAAGAAAAATTGATGGTTTAGGAAGAATAGTTATTCCAATGGAGATTAGAAATAAATTAAATATTTCTGAAAATGACCCATTAGAAATTCATTGTGAAGGAACTACTATTTCTGTAAAGAAGTACGAACCAGATTGCACATTTTGTGGAAGTTCTAAAAACGTAGTAGAATATAAAGGCAAAATAATTTGCGAAAAATGTTTATCAGAACTTAAAAAAATGTAATCAAATGTATGCTAACGAGAAATGAAAGTCTATGAAAGAATAATCTTTCTAGACTTTATTTTTTTGTAAAAATTAACAGCTAATTTATGTAAGTGCTGTTATGTACCGAATAATTATATATTATGAATTATAATTTTTTTGGATAAATTATGAATAAAAAACAAAATTAGTAAAAAACTAGAAATATGAGAAAATCTAAATTTTATAAGATAATAAGTAAAGTAATTTTAATATTTGAAATAATCATACTATTACAATCAACGATGTTATTTAATTCAAATACTACTGTATACGCCGATTCTTATAGATATACTTACAACTCAAATAACATGAGTTATCCTGGTTACAGAGATAGAATTGATATATTAAAATCAGCACATCCTAATTGGAATTTTGTGATTATGGAAACAGGGCTTGACTGGAATGATGTAATAGCTAATGAGTACACAGGACATTTGGATACGCCAAGAAATTTAATACAGGGAAAGTCAGGTGGTTGGGTTTGTTCTATATGTGGATCAAGAGTTTATGATACAGGAGAATGGGTATGTGCATCAGAATCTGCGATTAAATACTATATTGATCCAAGGAACTGGCTTGTAGATAGTCCATATTTATTTCAGTTTTTGCAAACTGATTATATGGAAACATTGGACCAAGATATTTATGAAGCTTTAAATGGTACTTTTCTGTATTCATGGGACGTAGCTAGTATAATAAATAGAGTTTGCAGAAGCAATAATGCAAGTCCATATTTTATTATAGCAAGAATTTTGCAAGAACAGGGAACATCTGGAGGGAGAACATACAAAATGCAAGATAGTGATGGTAGGATTTATTACAATTTATTTAACATTGGTGCTACTGGAAATACAGAGGATGAAGTATATGCAAATGCCTTAGCAAGAGCAAAACAAGATGGGTGGACCAGTGTTGAAAGCTGTCTAAATGGTGGAATTACGTTTTTACTTTCTTCATATATATCATATAAACAGAATACTTTATATTTAAATAAGTTTGACGTTGAATCTTATATGGGACTTTATTATCATCAGTACATGCAAAATATAGAAGCTCCAAAAAATGAGGCAATTTCGATGTATAATAAAATGAAAAATGCAAATTTATTAAATAGAAATTTAACATTTGTAATTCCTGTTTTTGAAAATATGCCTGCAAATGCAAGCCCTTCACCTGATACGGCAGGAGAAGTATTCCCTAAAAATATTAGAGTAAAAGAAGGACACTATGGAATTATGGTAAGGGCAGGAAGAAGTACAACAAGCTCAATTTTAGATAGAATTCCAGATAGCAGTGTGGTAATTTTATCAGTTGAAAGATATTCTGATGGATGGCATAAAATTGTTTTAGAAAATGGAACTGTGGGTTATTTAAAATTTAATACAGATTATTTAGAGGAAATTCCTGATGTTACAAATTGTTATGAAACAAAGATAATTAATACTAATGGAACAATTTTAAGAGCAGGACCAGGATTAGAACACGTGGAAGTAACTACTTTAAATAAAGGTGATGAAGTAACTAGAATTGACAATACTGCGAGATATACTTTTGGAGGAAAAGTTTGGGATAGAGTAATAATTAAAGATGGCAGACAAGGTTTTGTAATAAGGGATGTATTGGAAGATGTGCCCAAAGAAGAGCCAAAGGATAACAATACTTTAGAAAATGTCGTTATTGATGAAGAAGCTAGAAATCAAGTGGAAGTAAATGAAACAGAAAGCGATGTGACTGGTACAAATAATATGACTGAAAATAGCAATATTATAGAAGATGATAACACTACCGAAAATAATAATGTAACCGGAAATGATGAAAATGATGAAAAATTAGGAGATAGCAACAACACTAATATTAATGGTACAACTGGAGAACAGTCAAATAATGAAATGGAAAATGAGATGGTAGACAATCAAAACACGACTACTAACGAAAATGAACAAAGTGGAAATACTACTGAAGGAAGTAACAATGAATTAATTGAAGATGACACGAAACAAGACGAAAGAAGGTATTTAGTAATAGGTCCAGATAAACAAGCAGCAGATTTGGAAGGAATAGTTACAAAAAATGGAGTGCAAACTGAAGAGGCAGGAACTGGATATATTATAACAATTAATGATAAGGAATATATAATTGTAAAAAGAGGAGACGTTAATGGAGACGGATATGTTAAAGCAAATGATTATCTAATAATAAAAGATTATATTATAGGAACAAACTTAAATCTTAAAGATGAGTATTTGCAGGCTGCGGATGTTACAAATGATAAGTCTGTTAAGGCAAATGATTATTTAAAAATAAAAGATCACATTATGTATGGAGTGGAAATATAATGAAAAAATTATTTAGTAAAATTATAACAATATGTTTTGCATTGGTGTTAATTACTAATATTATAAACATAACTGAAAATTTTGCAGCAACTTATAGTTTTAGCTTTACGGGACCAACACAAGCAAGTACAGGAGATACTTTAACATATACTATCAGTGCTAATGGTCTTACTGGAAATGTTAAATTAAGCGGAAGCAATGTAAGTTTAAGTGCAAGCCAAACTTGGGTGGAAAGAAACACTGTAACAATCACAGCAAAGGTAACTGGCTTTCCAGCATCAGTTACTGCAACACCTGTTGAGCTTACAGATAATGATTATGAGATAGTATCACTTGCTCCAAGAACTATAAATATAAATCAAAAGCAAACTACACCGCCTGTGACGCAACCGGAGCCAAGTAATGGAGGAGAACAGAGCCAAAATCCGGGACAGACGAACAATCAAGGGCAAACTGGGACTCAAGGACAGACGAGTAGCCAGGGACAAGGCTCAAATGCAGGACAACCAAGTAATCAAGGACAAAGTGGGACTAGAACACAAACATCAAACAATAATCAAAAAACCACAGGAAGTAGGACTAATACTCAAACTAATAATAACCAGGGAAGCAATAATCAAAGTGTTACTTTATCAAGCAATAATTATTTAAAAAATTTACAAGTAAATGTTGGAACACTATCTCCAGAATTTTATAGAGAAACATTTGAATACACCGTTGACAATATTATTGAAGATGATATTGAGGTAACTGCTGAAGCGGAAGATGAAAAAGCAATTGTAAATGGTGCAGGAACTATCGCTTTGGCTGGTGGAGAAAATAGAATTAAGATAGATGTTGTCGCAGAAAATCAGCAAACTAGAACATATACAATAATAGTAAATAAAAATGAAGAAGTAACTGATTCAGAAGCTAGATTACAAACTCTAGAAATTCAAACAATAAATGAAGATAATATGTTTGAAGATTTAGATATAGGATTTGACAAAGAAGTTTTAGACTATGAAACAACAGTTGAAGACAATGTAACTGATTTAAGCATTTCTGCTACAGTGGATAGAGAAGGAATCATAATAGATGTAGAAGGAGACAAAAATTTAAAAGAAGGAGAAAATATAGTTACAATAACTCTAACAGAAAATAATGAAACTGAAACTAAAAAAACGACATACACGATTAAAGTAAATAGAAAAGCTAAACCTATTGTTGAAATCTCATCAAATGGGGTTAGTTCTAACCAAATACTTGCAGGGGCAATTTTATCTATACTAGCTATAGGCTTAATTATAATAGCAGTAACTACACACATTAAAAAACATAAAAAATAAAACAATTAAAAAGATGAAATAAAAATTTAACATAAATGTAAAAAAGCTTATTTTATCGCATATAACGGTAATATAAGCTTTTTTAGTATATTTTAATATAAAAAATGAATAAATTTCTAATATTTCGAACTTGACTAAAAATATTCATAATGATACAATACAATATAGGAAAAAATGTGACAAAAAACGGAGGATAAAATGTTGAGAAAAGTCAAGTTTTTTTATACAAAAGCAATATCTATAATGATAGCTTTTATTATGGTATTGAGCCTATTTGGAGTTTTTACAAATACTAGTAATGCAGATTCTTATAGATATACATATGATGGAAATAATTTAGACACTGGCAAATATCCAGGATATAAAGAAAAAATAGATGCAATTAAATCAGTTCATCCAAACTGGAATATAGTTATAATGGAAACGAATCTAGACTGGAATCAAGTAATTATAGCAGAAAGCTCATTTTCATCAGCAACTAGTCCATATTCATTAATCCAAGGAAAGTCAGGAGCATGGCTTTGTTCGACATGTGGTTCAAGAACATTTGATAGTGGCTCTTGGTACCATGCCTCAGAAAGTGCCATCAAATACTACATGGACCCAAGAAACTGGATGGATCCTAATAGTTCAACAATATTACAATTCTTACAAATTGGTAGAGTTGATACTTCAGATGAAAACATATACAATGCAATTAGAAACACATTCTTAGATAGAGATGGTCAAGGATGGGATAATGCTAGAGCAATTAACAATGCTTGTAGAGACAATAATGCAAACCCATTTTATGTAATAGCTAGAATTATACAAGAGCAAGGCGTAAATGGTGGTTCTACATATAAAATGGCAGCAGATGGAAAGTATTATTATAATATATTTAATATAGGTGCAAGTGGAGACGGGGAGGCTGCAGTTGTAGCAAATGCACTAGCTAAGGCAAAAGAAAAGGGCTGGGATTCATTAGAGAAAAGTATAGCAGGTGGAATACAGATACTATTCTCAGATTACATAAATCAAAAACAAGATACAATTTACTTAAACAAATTTGACGTAGAAACATATGGTGGTTTATATCATCAATACATGCAAAATATCGAAGCTCCTAAATCAGAAGCTAGTTTGATGTACTCTAAAATAAAAGATTCAGGAATACTAAATCAACCTTTAACATTAGTAATTCCAGTATTAAAAAATATGCCTTCAAGTCCATGCGAAACTCCAGGTAATATGGGAGAGACTAGACCTAAGAACATTAGAGTTAAACAAGGACACAGTCAAATAAACGTTAGAGAGTCAAGAAGTACATCAAGTAGAGTAGTAACTATGATACAAGATAGTAGTGTAATAGTTCTTTCAGTGGAAAGATATGGAGATGGATGGCATAAAATTGTATTAGTAGACGGTACAGTAGGATACATATATTTTGATACTAACTATTTTGAAGAAATAGATGATATTACAAACTGCAATGAAAGTGTTGTATTGACAGGAAATGATGTGAACTTAAGAGCAGGACCTGGCTCAAGCCAAGCTATAATTACAACTTTGACATATGGACAGCAAATGACTAGAATAGACAAGGATAGATACAACATAGATGGCAGGTCATGGGATAGAGTACAGCTAGCAGATGGTAAACAAGGATTTGTAGCAAGTGAATATTTGCAAATAGCTACGCAATCAGAAAATGTATTTACAATAAGAGCTGACGGAGGATTATTCTTACGTAGAGAGCCGGCCGGAGAAGCAATACGTCTATTACCAGATGGAACAAAGGTTACAAGAACCGAAATCGGAACTGCTGAGATAAATGGATATTATTGGGATAAAGTTACAACACCAGATGGTGCAATAGGATATGTTGCAAGATCTTATTTAAGAGATAACAATGGCAATGTACCAAGTGGAAAAGTCGAAGTACCACAAGTACCAGAAACACCAAGAGAGCCATTAGTAGATGTAAAAAAAGATGATGGTAAAAATACAATATTTGTAGAACAAGATGTAAGCGAAAGCACATTAAAATCACAATTTGGCGAAAATGTTAAAATTACAAAAGCTGATGGAAGCAACATTGAAAATGGTGTGGTTGGTACTGGATACAAAGCGACAATAGAAGGAAAAGAGTATACTGTAATTAAATTAGGTGACATTAATGGGGATGGAAACATAGATACAGGAGATACATATCAATTAAAATTATTTGTATTAAATAGAGAAGTTGCTAATACTGATATTTTGAAGCTTTCTTCAGATGTAAATGGGGATAACAGTATAGATACAGGCGATACATATATACTTAAATTACATGTGTTAAAAAGGTCAAATATTGAATTATATTAATTAGGAGGAAATAATGAATTTAAAAATTTTTATAGGAAAACAAATCAAAATCCTAATGGTAGTCATATTGATTTTTGTTACTTACTTCATTAATACAACTACAGTTAATGCCGCAAATTATACGTGGAGTTGTGATAGCTCCGTCCAAGTCAATACTCCGATAAATATAAGTATTTCTGGAAGTGGGGTACAATGGAATTTAGATGTATATGTTAATGGTACAATAAAATTAGGAGATGGTACCCATGAAACTGATAATGTAGATGGAAATAAATCAATAAGTTATTCTACTTCATATACTCCAAGTAGTGTGGGAACAATAGAAATTAGTTTAAGAGGCACAGTTACAGATGCTGATAAATCAACTATACAAGTTTCTGAATCGAAGACAGTTACAGTTACAGAAGCTTCTAAGCCACCAGAAGAACAGGGTGGAGGAAGTGGAAATACAGGAAGTGGCGATACGGGAAGTGGAAATGGTTCTACCGAAACACCATCAGGAAATACTACACATATACCACAAGAAACTAATCCAACACAAACAACTCCAGAGGAGCCTACAAAATCAAATAATAATTACTTAAGGTCATTATCTGTAAATGTTGGCAAGTTAACACCAGCATTTAGTAGAGAAAGATTACAATATTCATTAGAATTTGAAGAAGATTTTGATTACAGTACCTTAAATACAGTTACAGTATCAGCTCTTGCAGAAGATAGTAGATCAAGAGTTGGAGGCACTGGAGCAATAAACGTAAAAGACGGAGAGAACAACATTGAGGTAGATGTAATGGCAGAAGATTCTTCTGTTAGAACATATAAAATTTCATTTATAAAACCAGAAATAATACAACAGTCAGATTTAAGATTGAGCTCATTAGTTGTTAACACAGTAGATGAAAAAGGGATGATAGAAGAGGTTGAATTAACTCCTAAATTTGATAAAGAAACATTTAATTATGAATTAGATGTATCAAAAGATATTGAAAAACTGGAAGTAAATGGTCAGGTTGATAATGAAAATATTGTAGTAACAATTGATGGTGCAGATAGTTTACATGTTGGAAGAAATTTAGTCAAAATAACTTTAACTTCACCAACAGATGAAAATGTAAAATCAGTTTATCAAATTACAGTTAACAAGGAAGACCCTCTTTTTGAAGCTGCAAATGAGAATATAGAATTAAAAGAGAAAAATAGAAAGAAATTAATTATAGGACTTGTGCTAGGAATAATAGGAGTATTAGCTGTAGTATTAGTTGTATTGTTAATAATTAATCATAAGAAAAATCTTAAAGAAAAAGCTGGCAGTGAAGAAGATGAGGAATATGATAAATATAACAATAAACTAAATGACGAAGAACTAGAAGAAAAGAAGAAAAAACTATTTAACTATGACGAGGAAGATACATATTTAACAGACAAAAATTTGAAAAAATTAAGTGATGAATACAAAGAAACTGCTAAAGAAATAGAAAAAGATGAAAAAGAAAAAAATGAGTCATTTGATAAGCTAGCAGGGCTTATGGAAAGTAAAAGATTAAATTCAAATGATGAAGAGGATAATGGAGAATTTTTAGAAAGCAAAGAAGAGGTAGAAGAAAATTCAAAAGGTACAGATGAAGAAAAAGAATTAAAAATTAAAGAAGATGAGGTTTTAGCTGAAGAAGATTACAATAAAGATGATGAAGCTAGGGCTAAAAAGCTAGCAGAGTTAGAAAAGGAAATTAAAGATAAAAGAAAAAAATTAACAAAAAAACACGCAAAAGAAGAATTTGACAAAGATGAGTTTTTAAAAGATATAAAAAATAAAAAGAGCAAAGATTAATAAAGTCTAATTATTAAGCAGTTGTATATAAAGGAAAGTATATGGATATAAATAATATAACTAATAAAGAACAAAAAATTATTCTTGCAAAAAAATTAGCAGAAAAGGTTGAAAACGGCCAAACCATTGGGTTTGGCTCGGGGTCAACCTCATATTTAACTGCAATAGAAATAGGGAAAAAGGTCAAAGAAAACAAACTAGATATTAAGGCTATCCCAACATCTAAGGAAATTGAAAATGTATGTAACGTATATGGAATTAAATTAGGAAATTTAGTAGAGGATAGTATAGACTGGTCATTTGATGGAGCTGATGAAGTGGATCCAGATGATAATTTGATAAAAGGTATGGGAGCTGCTATGTTTAAGGAAAAGTTAAACATGGTAAATTCTCCAATAACTTATATTTTAGTTGATGATACAAAATTCGTGGACAAGCTTGGAAAGAAGCACCCTGTGCCTGTTGAAGTATTTCCAACAGCTGTTAAATATGTATCTGCCGAATTAAAAGGTTTGGGAGCTACAGAAACTATTTTTAGAGGTATGACAGAAAATCAAAATGCAATTTTAGATACCAAATTTGAAAATATTGATGTTAGCCTAGAAAAGAAAATAAAACAAATACCAGGTGTAATAGAATCAGGATTATTCATAGGTTACAAAGTTAAAATTATAACCGTTTAAAGTATTAAAATTTCTTGGGTAGAGATGGAAAGGGATGAACTTAAAGTGAAAAAAATACTGTTTGCATCATATTCACTGGATGTAGGTGGGATAGAAACAGCACTTATAACTTTGTTAAAAAAATTATCTAATAAATATAATATAACTCTAGTTTTAGAGAGAAAACAGGGCGTTTTTCTAAATCAATTACCAAAGAACATTAACGTAATAACATATGAGCCATGCCAAATAAAGAATGTATTGCTTAGAAAAATGTCTAATTTTTTTAGACAATTCAAATTTAAATTAAAGTACAAAAATAAATTTGATTTTTCAGCTTGTTTTGCAACTTATAGTTTTCCATCATCTTTTGTGGCAAGAACTGCTAGTAAAAACTGTGCTTTATGGGTACACAACGATTATTTAAATTTTTATGATAATGATATTATTCAATATAGAAAGTTTTTTAAAGATATCAAGATATTTGATTATAAGAAAATAGTTTTTGTGTCTAATATGGATAAAAGAGTATTTATAGCACAGTTCCCAGAGTGTAGCAAAAAAGTAGTAGTGTGTAATAATTTAATAGATGATGATAAAATTATAAAAAAGTCTGAGGAAAGTGTTGAATTTGAAAAAAGAGATGATATAGTTACATTCATTAATATTGGTAGGCATGATGAAAAACAAAAAAGGTTAAGTAGAATAATTAATGCAACTAAAAAGCTTAACAAAGAAGGATACAAATTTAGAGTTGTTTTTGTAGGAAAAGGAACTTCAACTAAAAAATATCAAGAGATGTCAAGAAATATTAAAAATATTGAATTTCTTGGACCAAAGCAAAATCCATATCCTTATTTGAAAAACAGTGATGCACTTTTGATGTCCTCTGAATTTGAAGGATATCCAGTTGTATTTGTGGAAGCGAAAGTTTTGAATAAACCAATTATAACAACCGATGTATCTGACAGTAAATTAGATATAGCTAATAAGTATGGAATAGTAGTTGAAAAAAGCGAAAAGGGTGTTTATGAGGGGATGAAGCAATTTCTACAAAATGGCTTTAATGCTGAAAGATTTGATGTGGATGAATTCAATAATCAAATATTAGAAAAATTGGACAAGATAATTTCGGGTAGCTAATATGAACTTTGTATCAACAAAAGAACAAGAAAATTTTATGAAATTAAGAAGGAAATACTAAATGATTAGTTTTATAGTTCCTGCGTATAATGCAGAAAAGACAATTAAAAGAACAATAATGTCAATATTAAATCAAAAAGATACTACTTTGAAATATGAGATAGTTATTGTTAATGATGGCTCAAATGATGGTACTGATAACATTATTAACCAGATTATTGATGAACAAATAACAAACGAAAAAAATATAGTAAATAATCAAGCCAAAATTATTTATTATACACAGGAAAATAGTGGACCATCTAAAGCGAGAAATGTTGGGTTACAAAAATCAAAAGGCGATTATATAATTTTTGTAGATAGTGATGACTTCATTTCAGAATATTTATTGCGTGATATTGAAACATATGTAAACCAAAATATAGATTTAATAAAATGGAATCCAGTATATTTAAATGAAGAAGGTAAGACAGTAGGAAAAGAAGAGTGTTATCCATTTGATGTAAAAACTGGAAAAGATGGATTTAATTACTTGTATGGAAAAGATAAATTAATATCTAGCGCTTGGAATTATGCAATTAAAAGATATTTGGTTTCTGAATTTCCAGAAGGAAAATATCATGAGGATTTTGCTATAATGCCAATTATAATGCTAAAGGCAAAAACTATGGTTTCACTTGACAAAAATGAATATTACTATGTTTTATCAAAAGACAGTATTATGAGAAGCAAAGATGAACAAAAGAAAAGAAAAAAAGTAGAAGATATTTTAGTGAATTATGATGAATTGATTAAAAAAGCAAAAAAGTTGAATTTAGATAAATTGACTATGGAAAACTTTATGATTTTTTTAACTAATTCATTATTAGCAATACTTCCTGAAATTGATGGAGCAAATAGGCAATATTTTACAAATGAATTAAAGAAAAGGAAGATAGCAAAAAATATAAAAATAAAAAATATAAAACAATTAATAAAAAGAACCATACTAGAAATGAAAGGTTTCTAGATTAATAATTAGAAAGGCAGTAAAATGCAAGAGTTAAGATTATTATATTTATATCCAGATATGATGGAATTATATGGAGATTATGGTAATATCCAAGTCTTAAAATATAGATGCGAAAAAAGAGATATTACACTTTTAGTTGATAAATATTCTATAAATGATCCTGCTCCTGATTTTAAAAGTTATGATATAGTTTTTGCGGGAGGTGGAGCGGATAATGAGCAGACTATATTATCAGATGATCTAATGAAACACAAAGAAGCAATAAAAGAAGCAGTAAACCAAGGAACATTTTTTCTACTTATTTGTGGAGCTTATCAATTATTTGGAAAGTACTATAAAGGAGTGGAAGGCAATATTATTCCAGGACTTGAAGTATTTGATTATTACACAGAGGCGCAGCAAGATAGAACCAAAAGATGTATAGGAAATATCGTAACTAAAGCTAATATAGATGGAGAGGAAACGGAAGTAATAGGATTTGAAAATCATGGAGGACAAACATTTAATGTCGATACTCCTTTTGGTAAGGTAGTAGTTGGAAATGGAAATAAATTTGAAGATAAAGAAGAAGGGTTTTTCTTAAAAAATGTAATTGCAACATACTTGCATGGACCACTGCTTTCTAAAAATCCAAAGATTGCTGATTATATAATAAAATATTGCTTAGAAAGAAAAGCGAATTTTAATGAAAAAATAGAGTTAAAGCAATTGGATGACAACTTAGAAGAGAAATGTAGAGAACAATTGTTAAATAAGTTTGTAAAATAAGGGTAGTGTAATAAATAAAAGTAAAAAAGATAAAACATTTTAATACACCATAAAGATTAGACGCAATCTAATCTTTATGGTGTATTATTTATGTAAACAATTAAATAAAAATAGTTTATATAAAATTAAAAATATTGATTCATAAGTTGTTAGAAAATTAATATAATTTAAAAAGTAAATAAAAGGTGATTAAGTTTGAAAAAATCAATATTTAATTCCCATATGTGTTTAATGAGCGAAACGAGAAAGGAATAAATTGTGTATGTTTAATAATTTTAATTTTGAATGTTTTAGAAAATGGTGTGTAAATAAAGCAATTAATTTAGTAGTAGTTGTTGCTTTTTTGATATTTGTTATAGTAATTATTTTTGCAGCAAGCATAGGTAGTAATAGTCCTACTATAATAGTTGCAAGTAACTCTGTTTTGAGCACCAAAAAAATTGGCTGGGGTATAAAAAGGGGAGACAATCATGATCAGCCAGATTTGGGTGCAGAAAATAAAAAAATAATAGATGAATTTGACGGATATGCAATGGGAAATAAAGATAAACCATATATATATCTTACTTTTGACGTTGGTTATGATAATGGATATACAAGTCAGATTTTAGATGTTTTAAAAGCAAATAAGGTAAGTGCTTTATTTTTTGTAACCGGTCAATTTGTAAAAACAAGCCCAGATTTATTGCAAAGGATGATTGATGAAGGGCACACTGTTGGCAATCACACCTTAAAGCACAAGGTAATGCCTGAAATAAGTGAAGCTGATATTAAAGAAGATGTAATGAGTCTGCATCAAGAAATATTTGAAAAGTTTAATTACGAAATGAAATATATTAGACCACCCAAAGGCGAATATAGTGAAAAAACTATAGCATACACTAATAGTCTTGGATACAAAACTGTTATGTGGTCTTTTGCATATGACGATTGGGATAATGATAAACAAGGCAGAGAAGAGTATGGTAAAAAGAAGATTTTAGATAATCTACATAATGGAGAAATTATGCTTCTTCACGCTACATCTAAAGATAATGCCAATATTTTAGATGAGGTTATCAAAGAGACAGTAAAGCAAGGTTATGAGTTTAAATCAATAGATGATTTTGAAAGATAAAGAATTACAATGAGTGAGTGAAGAAAGTTAAAGTAAAATGAGAGTTTGAGAGATAAAAATTAAGAGCAGTGTTGGAAGAAATTTGAAACAAGAGATTAAGCAAAATAAAAAAGAAAGAGGAAAATAAAATGAGTAAGCTTGATAAATTATTTGGCATTCCAGATGAAATTGCAAGTGATGTACCAAAAGTTACAATTGTTGGTTTTGATAAAATGCTTATAGAAAATTATAAATGTATATTGGAATATCAAGATTTTTTTATAAGAATAAAAATGGCAACAGGATTAATTAACATAAATGGATTTAACCTTTTGATGAATGAAATGACTAAAGATGATTTGATTATAACAGGAATAATAGAGAGTGTAGACTTTGAAAAAAATGAACTTGGAAGATAAAAAAAGAAAGTCATTTTTTACCATAAATAGTGTTGAAAAGATAAAGAGGTTTTAAA
Organism: uncultured Clostridia bacterium; assembly: GCA_947624195.1. GTDB lineage: Bacteria > Bacillota > Clostridia > TANB77 > CAG-508 > CAG-793. Next base: position 41,202 of record CANQJH010000003.1, on the reverse strand, counting down.
ATGTGGTTTAAAATATTAGCTAATTACATAAATGGATACATCAAGATAGAAGTTGAAGGATATTACATAGAAAGATTTATAAATACTTGTATGAAAAATGGAATTTTTTTATGGGGTATTACACGAAAAAAGGGGAGTATTATTGATGCCAAAATAGGCATTAAAGATTATGACCGAGCATTAGAAATTTCAAAAGAACATAGTTGTTTGATAACAATAAAAAATAAAAAGGGAGTTCCATTTTTAATAAAAAGATATAAGAAAAGAAAGATTTTTTTCATTTTATTGTTTTTACTGTTTGTTTTAATAATTAGCTTGTCTAGGTTTATATGGAATGTTGAAGTTACAGGAGCAGAAAATATAAATGGTGAAGAAATCATTGACATTGCGAAGCAAAATGGACTGAAGGTAGGAACATTTAAAAGCGGACTAAATACAGAAGACATAATTAATAAAATACGATTAAGTAGAGATGATATTGCATGGCTTGGAATTGAGATTAAAGGAACTAATGCAATTATTAGAGTTGTTGAAGCTGACGAAAAACCAGATATAGTTGATGAAAATAGTTTTAGCAATATAGTTGCTAGCAAAGATGGTGTAATAACCAGTATAAGTGCTCAAAACGGAACAATAATGGTAGAAAAAGGTGCAGAAGTAAAAAAAGGTGATGTTCTAATTGCAGGATGGATGGAAGGAAAATATACAGGCAAGTATTATGTAAATAGTAATGGAGAAGTAAAGGCAAAAATTGTTTATGCAAAAAATACAAAAATTTACAAAAAAGAGACGAAAAAGCAAGAAACAGGAAACATAAACAAAAAATATGCGATAAAATTTAATAATTTTAAAATAAATTTTTATAAAAAGCTTTCAAAATTTGAAAAATATGATACAATAGTTTCAAGTAAAAAAATAGAATTGTTTTCTAATTTTTATTTACCTATTGAATTTATAAAATATACTAATTATGAATTAAATGAAATTGATGTAGAGCACAATAAGGAAGAAGCTATCACACTAGGAGAAAAGCTAGATTGCGAAGAATTGGACTCATTAATTAATGGTGAAGTAATTGACAAACAAACTGATGTTACTGAATATGATAGATACTATGATGTTAAGGTAACATATACAGTTGAAGAAAGTATAGGTACTAAAGAAAAAATAGAATTTTGAAAGGAAGGTTTTTTATGGGAGCAGAAGAAAAAAGTATAAGAATTTATGATACGAAAAAAACATTTTTCGCTAGAATCGGAAGCACTGTAAGTAAAATACTAGCACCAACTAAGGTTGGATTTAACAACTTGGTGGTTAACATAAAAAGAAATTCTATGATTAAAAGTTACAAAAATATGATTTCTTGTAAAGAAGAAAAGAGAGAATTAGCAGAAAAGAAATTTGAGGATTTCTACACTTTATATTTAGAATCACTTGACCAATTATTAATTGAAACAATTTATAAAAAAGTAGTACTTGAAACTGCATCAGAATACGAAAAAGAAGCTTTATCAAAATACTACAACGTGATTCACTTAAAGGAAACGGATGAAATTGAATATAAATATAAAAAACAACAATATCTTCTAAGCTTAGATTACAATAATTTAAGAGAAGCTAACAAAACAAAATCACTAGAAGAATATACTAAAGTATATTTGTATGAAATGGAGCAAATATACAAAGCTTTACTAAAGCATTATTCGATTAAATTACCAGAACAAAAATTACCTGTAGATAAAGAAAATATGTATGATAAAATATTTGATACTCTTGAAGAATATGTAACAAATATTTTACCTCTAAAAGAAATAAAAGACGAAGAATTAATAAAAGAAAGTAGTTTATTTGAAACATATGAAGTTGGTAAATTAGATCAAGTTGACTTATTAGATAAGAGAATGATTTTGTTAGCAATTAGTAGAAAATTATTCGTACATAGCTTACCTCTTATGGTTGCAGAGAGATGCTATATAAAGCTACTAAAAGATACAAGGAGCCTTATAGTAGATACCAAAATTTCTAGAAAAAGAGAAAATGCTTATCAATTGCTACTAAGATTAATTGAACAATATAATCAAAAATTATTATCAGTAAAAATATATTGGAATAACAACGAAGATAAGATTGAATATAACAAGTTTGCAAATAAATGCAAAGAATTGGATAAAGTAAGAGAGGAAAAAGGTCTTCATGAATATGACATTAGAAAACAAATTCTATACATTAGAGAAGATATGAAATTCTTACAAAAATACGGAGACAAATATTATAGAATAATTAAATTTTACAAAGGACGTTTAGTAAAACTTGGTGATATGAGACAAATTAGTTCATATAAAACTGGTGAATACAAAGTAGTAAAAAAATTAAAAAAGGAATTAGTTCATGAAACAGCATGTTGAAATAATTTATGATGATATACAAGAAAATGAAAATTATGATGAAATTATTACAAGAGTAATTAACGAGTGTTTCAAAAATGAAAATATGGAAAGGTTAAAGTTATACATTAGTATAACTTTAACCACACCATGCAAGATAAGAGAGCTTAATAACTCATACAGAAATATAGATAAAGAGACTGATGTTCTATCATTTCCAATGTTTGAAAAAGACGAAATAGAAAATCTCATAAAACAAAACTATGATGTAGATGATGTGTTAGGTGATATTATAATTTCAATTGATCAAGTAAAAAGGCAAGCAATAGAATATGGACATAGCTTTGAGAGGGAACTAGCTTATATGTGTGTACATGGATTCTTTCACCTAATGGGATATGATCATATGCAAGATGAAGATAAAGTTATAATGAGAAAAAAAGAAGATGAAATTCTAAATAAATTAAATATAACTAGAGATGAAAATTAACATACTATTAATATAAAAAAGGAGATACAAAAATTAATGAAAAGTGAAAATATAGATAAAGACAGTAGGCTCTATAACAAAAACTTTTTACAGTCAGTAAATAATGCAGTAAATGGCATAGTTTATTGTGCCACAACACAAACTAATATTACTAAACAACTAATACTTGGAACAATAGTAATGATACTAAGTTTATTTTATGATTTTACAACCGCTGAATTCTTATGCTTAACATTTGCAGTCTTTTTTGTAATTTTTGCAGAACTAATAAATACAGCAATTGAAACATTAGTCGATTTATATGTAGATGTTTACCATCCAAAAGCAAAAATAGCAAAAGATGTAGCAGCTGGTGCAGTAGTGCTTACAGCTGTAAATGCAATTATTGTAGCATATTTTTTGTTTTTTAGAGAGACTAAAATATCTATAATGGCAGATAGTATATTTAACCAAGTTATATCATCACAGAGTCATTTAGTTTTTGTAGCAGTCATACTTACGGTTATTGCAATAATAGCAATGAAAGCTGTATTTAAAAAAAGAGAAATTGCTAAAGAGCTTACAAAAGATACTTTTTTACCAAGTGGTCAATCTGCATTAGCTTTTGCAGTTTTAACAGCGATATGGCTTAATACAAGAAATTTAATAGTATTTTGCTTAGCATTAATTCTATCTCTAATGGTTGCTGGAAATAGATTAAATGATAAAAAAACTTTTGGAGAAGTATTATTTGGTTCATTTATGGGAGTTTTGATAGTAGTACTAGTATATGGACTTACGGTATTTAAAATGTAATCCAAAAATAAAGTGTTAATAAAATATACGATTAAAAGTAAAAGGAGAAAAAATGAGAGATAAAAGGGGTATAGAAAAAAAGAAAAGTAAAAAATGGTTAATAATCACAGCAGTTTTATTAGTAATAGTAGCAGTAGCTGTTGGAGCAACTTATGTCTATAAAATGTATTTTCAAAATAAAGATGCTTCTGCAATTGTAAATGATGTAGAAGAAAACACTATAGTAGTTGAACAAAAACAATTGCAAACTTTTGTAGGAAACGACAGACCAGTTGCAGTTATGATAGATAATAATGTAAAAGCACTTCCACATGCAGGAGTTAAATATGCATATGCAATTTATGAAATAATTGTAGAAGGTGGAGAATCTAGATTAATGGCATTACTTAAAGGACAAGACCTAGCTAAAATAGGACCTATTAGAAGTGCTAGACATTATTTCTTAGACTATGCTTTAGAGCATGACGCAATATATGTACACTTTGGATGGAGCCCACAAGCAGAAGCAGACATTAAGACTTTAGGAGTAAATAATATAAATGGTATAGTACAATCGAGTACAGATTTCTGGAGAGTCAAAGACAAATATGCTCCACACAATGCTGTAACTTCATCAGCAAATATATTAAAAATGGCAAATTCAAAAGGTTACAGAACAACTTCTGATAAAGAGAGTGTATTCAAATATACAGTAGATGATGTAAACCTTGAAGAAGGACAAAAGGCAGATACTATAGCAATTCCGTATTCAACATCAAATAATGTAAGATGGGAATATGATGCTGAAGCTAAAAATTATGTAAGATACACTAGAAACAAAAAAGAAGTTGAGTGGGATACTGGAGAAGACGCAAGGTTTAAAAATATTATAATCGAATTTATAGCAAATAGTACATTGTATGATGGTGAAAATAAAGACAGACAAACTATGAATACTTTAGGAACAAAAGATGGATATTATATTACAAATGGAAGAGCAATTAAGATTAAATGTTCAAAGACTTCAAGAAGCGGACAAACAGTTTATGAAGATTTATCTGGAAACGAAATCAAAGTAAATGATGGAAATACATTTGTTCAAATAGTTCCAATAAACGCCAATGTACAAATTACAGGAGTTGAAGAACCAGAAGAAGGAAATATAGTTAATTAAAGGAGCAAAATGGAAGAATTTAAATCAGGATTTGTTACAGTAATAGGAAGAACCAATGTAGGAAAATCAAGCATTATCAATTATTTGGTTGGAGAAAAAATATCTGCAATTACAAACAAACCACAAACTACAAGAAAAGTTATAAAAGGAATAATAAATAGAGAAAATTCACAAATAATAATAATAGATACACCGGGACTTCATAAACCAAAATCTAAACTTGGCAATGTAATGATTGAATCAGCAATTTCATCAATTCCAGATGTAGATGTCATAATTTATGTGGTTGAAGCTAATGATTCAAGAGTTGATGAAAAGACTTTAGAAAAAATAAAAGAAGCTCAAAAGCCAACTATACTAGTAATTAACAAAATAGATTTGATTGACGCAACAAAACTTGCTCAAATAATTAATATTTACAAAGATTTATATGATTTTAAAGCTATAATACCAGTGTCAGTAAAACAAAAAAAGAATTTAGACGTAATTTTAGAAGAAATAGAAAAAAATTTAAAAGTCGGTCCTGCATATTATGATATAGAAGAATATACTGATCAAACCTTAAGAGAATTGGTAGAAGAAACAATTAGAGAAAAAGCTTTGAAACTATTGCAAGACGAGGTTCCTCACGGAATTTTAGTAGAAACTTCTAAAATGAAAACTGGAAAAACAAAAAATGATGAAAAAATTTTTAATATAGAAGCAACAATTTTTTGTTTAAGAGGATCACATAAGGGCATAATAATAGGAAAGCAAGGACAAATGCTAAAAAAAATAGGAAGCTTTGCAAGACAAGATTTAGAGAATATGCTTGATACTAAAGTGAATTTAAAACTTTGGGTAAAAGTAAAAGAAGACTGGATAAATCAAGAAAGTTTTGTAAACAAGTTTAAAACAAAAGACCAAAATTAATTTTAGGTTAATAACAAAATTAGAAAATTTATTGCTTACTAACAGCTTAAATTAAAAGACTGAAGAATAGGAGAGACTTATGTTAAAACAAATTGCGTGGAATACATTTAAAAATACTGGCAATATCAATACTTTTATGGAATTAATGGAAGTAGATAAAGCAATGGAAAATGCTAATGAAAAAAAATTAATAAAGGATGCTGAAGGATTACAAAATAACAGCAAAATTAAACTATTTTAACTAGCAAAAATTATAAAATAAAAAAGTTACTTTAATTAATAACAAAATTAAAATATACTAATTGCAAAAAGTAGGAAAAGAAAATGGGAGTTATAAAAACTAAAGGAATTATTTTAGCCCAAAACAACATGGGTGATAATGATATGATGGTAACTCTACTCACCCCAGACTTAGGAAAAATTGGATGTGCAGCAAAAGGAGCAAGAAGACCTAAAAGTGCTCTTATGGCAGGCACACAATTCCTATGCTTTGGGGAATTTATAATATATAAGGGAGTAAGTAGTTATAGTATAAATTCATGCGAACCAATAGAAATTTTTTACAATATCAGATTAGATATCGACAAATTAAAGTATGCGTCACAAGTTGCAAAAATAGTAAAAGATGTAACTGATGAAAATCAAAATACATATAGAATACTGCAATTAACATTAAATACTATGTATATGCTATCTGAATCAGACAAAGATATGGATTTAATCTTATCGGTATTTAAATTAAGATTATTAAGTATAATAGGATTTCGACCAGTTGTTGATAAGTGTACAAACTGTGGAAGAAAGGATGAATTATCATATTTCAGTTTAAAAGAAAATGGATTTAAATGCAGTAGCTGTGGAAAAATTGATAAGGGTGCAATATCCTTATCTGATTCTACTGTAAAATCAATAAAGTATATCATATGGGCTGATGCAAAAAAAATCTTTTCATTTGATTTATCTGATGAAAATAAGCAGGAATTAAAAATTTTAACAAAAACGTATCTTAATAAGTGCCTAGAGAAAGAATTTGAATAAAAGTCAAACGCCCCTAGGCTGGCGCTCCGGTTAGTCGCTGCGCGGCTTATTCAAAGATAACTATATTTTTATTTGTCGAATTTTGTCGAACGATTTTTCTTGACATAACATAATTTACCAATTATAATAAGAGTAGAATTAAAAATTCTATTCTTATTTTTATTTTAAATTTTTTTAATAGTTTTGTTATTATCAAACTATTTCAAGAGATTTCTTTCTAAAAGAAAATCCCAAATAATACAAACGAAAAATATAATAAATAAATGAAATTAAAAACAATCAAAATTAAAAGGTAATTAAATATTCAAGCTGTAAAAAATAAGCTACAGTTTTAAAAGTTAAATTACAAAAAATTAAATTAATATAAATGATAAAACATTTATTAGAAAAGGAGTATTAATGAAAAAATTAAATATATTAAAAGATGGCTTAATTGCTAGTACAGCAGTTATCGCCCTATTATCTTTTGTTGGTAATTCAAAGAGTTTTGCCTCAACAGAGTGCATACCAGTTAGCGAGGATAATGTAAAGTATGTTAATGCAACATTTGTAGACATCAACCCAGACGAGTATAATTCAATGATTAGGGGAAGGACAACGGATGAGTATTATCCAAAAGCTATGGAAGAAAGAGAGGCGATTGATAAAGAGGGTATATACTTTGGCTCAACTGAAGGAAGAACTGTTGGAGGTATACAAAATGGTTTTGTAGGTACTAATGTACCAAATGACTGTAAAGGAGTTTTACAAGGTTTAGTTGAAAGCAAACTAGTTAATGGAAACATTAAAGTAGTAGATAAATACAAAAATGGAACAACCTTATTTCCAGATATAGATACAGTAGACCGGAAGAGCTTATAACCAAGTATACAAAAATTTTAAAATGCCATTTTTGAAAAATGAAAATGGATATTATAGTTTTAATAGTGATGAGTATCACATAAGTAAAGATGCTTCTAATAAAAAATTTACATTACATAAGGGAGCAAGAGGTGGATTTTATCCATTTAATGACTGTCAAACTGATACTACAATAGAAGGTAATAGAAATCTTTTCTTTACAGTCAAAATGGAAATGCCTTTTTATATGACCGCTGATGGAAAGATTAAAAACCAAAAAACAGGCGCATATGAAGATATGGTGTTTAACTTTTCAGGAGATGATGACGTATGGATATTTGTAGATGATACCTTAGTAGTAGATTTGGGAGGAACTCACATAAAACAGACTGGAAATATAAACTTCGCTAAAAATGAAGTATATTATTCATGCATTTATAATGAGCAAGCAAGAAGAGATGACTTTGATGTAACCAAATCAGCTTTTGCAGAAGGCAAGCTATCTGAAGGAGAACATACTTTAAGAATATTTTATATGGAAAGAGCAGGAGGAATATCTAATTTATTCGTAACATTTAATCTACAAAGTAGATATAATTTGACAGCAGATTATTTAGATGTGTATGATAATAGTAAAGTAGCTGAATCAACTAATGAAAAGGTAATCGAAGGAGAACAATATACAACAGAACAAAAGACAGTAAAGGATTATACTTTAGTTGAAGTTCCACAAAATGCTAATGGAACAATGCCTGGAAATGATGTAAATGTAAAGTATTATTATAAGTACAATAAAGCAAAAGTAAAAGTAAATTATATAGATAAAACAACTGGAGACGTGATGGATTCTGTAACATTAATTGGAACAGAAGGCGATAAGGTCATATCTGAAGAAAAGTCTTTTAATGACTATGTTTTAGTTGAAAAACCTGGTGAAACTACATTTACTAAAAAAGAACAAGTGATAAACTATTATTATAAAAAAATTGGAAAAATAATAGTAAACTACAAAGACAAAGCAAATGATTCTTTACTAGATAAAGTTGAATTAAGTGGAATGGAAGGGACAACCGCCACATCAGAAAAGAAAAGCTTCACAAACTATAAATTCTTTAGTGGACCAGAAAGCAATACACATACATTTAACAGAGGTGTGCAAGAAGTAAATTACTACTACGTACATCAAAGCAAAATAGTAGTAAATTACATAGACATAGAAACAAACGACAAATTAGATAGAACTGAGGAAACTGTGACAGAAGGAAGTATTTATGAAATTGAAGAAAAGGCTTTTGACTATTATAAATTAGTTGCAAAACCAGATTCACTAAATGTTCTCATAGGAAAAGAAGATTTAACATATAATCTATATTATCAAAAGTTGAAATTTAATCTTAAAGTTGAAATGAACTTAAAACAAGCAACAATAAATGAACATTATCATGAATTAAAAAATAAAATCGGAAAAGTTGAAGTAAACTTAGATGAAGCAAATACTAATTCAAGTAGTAAAATTCATTATATTATAAAAGTAACAAATGACCAAGAAAGAGAAGGAAAAGCAAGATTAATAGATTATCTACCAGAAGGCTATATTGCACTCCAAGATGATAATCCATTATGGACCATAAGTGCGGATAAAATTTATATTGATATAGACAATATAAATCCAGGACAAGCTATAGAATATGAATTAATACTAACTAAAAAAGATGGAGTAGACGTTTGTGGTACAGTAAGCAATAAAGTAGCAGTACAATCAATTGATTTAGAGGAAACAACATTAGAAGATAATGAAGACAAAAATGATGTAGTAATAATGCCTAGAACTGGAGCTAAAAAAATAGCTATTGGTATAGCTTGTGCATTAGTTACATTACTAATAGTATTTATTAAAATAAAAAGAATAATACAATAATACATTATTTATGAAACTTGAAACTTATGAAAAAATCTATTATAATATAAAATAGAATTTAAAGAAAGGGATTAATCAATTAATAGATTAATATTTCTATATAATTGATTATACGAGAAATTTATGTATTTAATTGTAGGACTAGGAAATCCAGAACCTCAATATAGCAAAACAAGACACAATATGGGATTTGACACGGTTAATCTTGTTGCGAAAAAACACAATATAGAATTTAACAAAAAAGGATTTGATGGAATATATGGCAGTGGTGAAATAGAAGGAGAAAAGGTTATTTTACTAAAACCACAAACATATATGAACGAAAGTGGTAAGTCAATTATTCAAGTCAAAAACTTTTATAAAATAGAAAATGAAAAGATAATTGTAATTTATGATGACATTGATTTAGATATTGGGGTAGTAAAGTTAAGAAAAAAGGGCGGAGCAGGCACTCATAATGGTATGAAGTCTGTAGTTAGTAATTTAGAAACAACAGAGTTTCCTCATATTAGAATTGGAATAGGCATGCCTGAATTTAAAGAAATATTAATTTCATATGTTATAAATAAACTAACAGAAGAAGAATATGAGAAATTAATGCCAGCCATAGAAAAAGCTGCGTCTGCAGTTGAAATAATTATAAGAGATGGAATAGATAATGCAATGAACCAACTTAATATATGAAGGTAAAGTACTAAATAAAATACAAACTAAAAAATAGAATATTAATACAAAAGATACAAGGATTACTAATATCAATTAAATAAAACTTTAATTTTAGAAAGAAAGGTTTATGAGCAAAATTAGAATTGAAATAAAAAAAGAATTTAATAAAATAATAATTTTTGTTTATCAAGAAAATGAATTAGTAGAGTTTTACACAGAAAATATTGATAAAAAGAGGCTTGAAGGTAACATTTATCTTGGTGTTGTTAAAGATGTAGTAAAAGGTATGCAGTCAGCGTTTATTGATATAGGAGAAGAGAAAAATGCTCTAATACATATCAAAGACATTTTACCTAAAGAAAGCAATGTAACAGGTAATGTTAATCTTGATATACAAAAGTATCAGATTCAAGATCTTTTAAAAACGGGCGATAAAATTTTAGTTCAAATAAAAAGAGACTGTGATGATCAAAAGGGTTCGAGAGTAACAAAAGACATAAAACTAACAGGAAATTATATTATATTAATGCCATATACGAATTTTATCACAGTCTCAACTAAAATAGAGGATACAAAAGAAAAAGAAAGGCTCATCAATATAGCAAAAAAATCTCTTCCAAAAGAATTTGGGGCAATAATTAGAACTTCTTCAAATAATATTGAAGAGGGTAAAATAAAAAAAGAAATAACAGAATTAATAAATATATGGGAAATGATATTAAAGAGACAAAACGAAAAAGCTCCTATTAAACTATTTGATAATAATGGATTAATAGGCAAACTTATCACGGATTTTGAACCATTAGGCTTAGAAATCTATGCTGATAGTAATGAAACAAAAGAATTTATTATAAATAATATTGATAAAAATGTAGAAATAAAAATAAAACAAATACAAAATTTATCAAAAATGCCAAGAAAAATATGGCTTAAGTGTGGTGGATTTATAACCATAGATAAATGCGAAGCATTAACTGCAATTGATGTCAATTCTGGAAAGTTTACAGGTAAATGTGAATTAGAAGATACAATACTAAAAGTTAACTTAGAAGCAACTAAGGAAATCGCAAAACAGATGAGATTAAGAGATATAGGTGGAATTATTATTATCGACTATATTGATATGGACAAAGAAGAAGATAGAATAAAAGTACAGCAATTGATGGAAGAAGAAACAAAAAAAGATAGGTCAAAAGTGCAAATCCTAGGATTTACAAAGTTAGGCTTGCTAGAGATTACAAGAAAGCACATTCTAGGCAGGTAGCTAATCTATTCAAACGAATGGAAGAAGCAAAGGTGTAATTATGCATAACTATTAAAAAACATAAATATAGTTATTTGGGAATAAGCCGCGCAGCGCCAAATCGGAGCGCCAGCGTAGGTCGAATGAAGCAAATTTTATGTTTTTACAATACTATAGTTTTATTTTGTATTAATATAGAGTATAATTAATAAGGTTACTATTCAAAGTTTTAGGTATAAAATAATTTCTTATTTAAATGGGAATAGCAATTTTTAGATAACACCTTAAGGAGATTTGTATGGAAAAGAATTGGTATGAAAAAAGTGTAAAAGAAGTTGAAAGTGAATTAAAAACAAATGTTGAAGATGGATTAAATACAACTGAAGTCACAGCTAGACAGCAAGAGTATGGATTAAATAAATTAAAAGAAGGCAAGAAAAAGAGCATATTTATAAAATTTTTAGAACAATTTAAAGATTTTATGATAATTGTATTAATTATAGCAGCTATAATTTCAGGGGCAATTGGAGTTATAGAGGGAGAAGGATTAACAGATACAATTATTATCATGCTAGTAATAATTGCTAATGCAATAATAGGTGTTGTACAAGAAAACAAAGCAGAAAAGTCACTTGAAGCATTGCAAAAGTTAAGTGCTAATACAGCGAAAGTTATAAGAAACGGGAAGCAAGTTGTACTGCAGGCTCAAGAGCTTGTGCCTGGAGATATAGTTGTACTAGAAACTGGGGATTTTGTACCAGCAGACTTAAGACTAATTGAAGCGGTAAATTTAAAAACACAGGAATCAGCATTAACAGGTGAGTCTGTACCAGTTGAAAAAGTGACAAGACATATTGAACAAAAAGAAATAGGAATAGCTGATAGAATTAACATGGCTTTTTCATCTTCTCTAGTAACCTATGGTAGGGGCAAAGGCATTGTTGTTGAAACTGGTATGAATACTGAAGTTGGAAAAATTGCTCAAATAATAAATGATACCCAAAAGGAAGAAACTCCACTTGCTCAAAAATTAAATAAGCTGGGTAAAGTGTTAGGAATAGTTGCTTTAGCAATATGTGCAGTTATATTTGTAATTGGCTTGATTTATGGAAAAGAGCCACTAGATATGTTTATGACGGCAGTAAGCTTAGCTGTTGCTGCAATACCAGAAGGCTTAGCAGCGGTATCTACAATTGTTTTAGCAATAGGTGTCCAAAGGATGGTAAAGAAACACGCTATAGTTAAAAAGCTTCCAGCAGTTGAAACACTTGGCTGTACAACTGTAATTTGTACAGATAAAACAGGAACATTGACCCAAAATAAAATGACAGTTAAGAAGATATTTTGGAATAATAATGTAAAAAATATAGATGATATTAAAGAAATCGATGATGAACTTAGAGGATTAGTCTATACCAGTATGTTATGCAATGATACTAAAATAGGCGAAGATAAAAAGCTAATGGGAGATCCTACTGAAACAGCACTTGTAGATATGGGATTTACATTAAATTTTGATCCAAGCAAGTTTGACCAAAATCCAAGAGTTGAGGAAATTCCTTTTGACTCAACAAGAAAATTAATGACTACTGTAAATAAAGTTGGAGAGCATTACATTGTTTATACCAAAGGTGGGATAGATGAACTATTAGCTAGATGTAGTCAAATTGCGTTAAATGGCGATGAGGAAAGTTTAACAACTGAATATGAAGAAAATATAAAAAAAGGAAATGAAGCTATGGCAAAAGATGCTTTAAGAGTATTAGGCATGGCTTATAAAGAACTAGACTATTTGCCAACTAAGAAAGATATGAAGGACATAGAAAAAGACCTAGTATTTTTGGGTATGTGCGGAATGATAGATCCACCAAGAGTAGAAGTAAAAGAAGCAGTCGAGAAATGTAAAACAGCTGGCATTAGAACAGTCATGATTACAGGTGACCATAAAATCACTGCTACTGCCATAGCAAAAGATTTAGGCATTTTAACTGATGAAAAAGAAGCTATAACAGGTGTAGAACTAGAGAAAATGACTGATGAAGAATTAGTGAAAAATGTAAAAAAATACTCAGTATATGCAAGAGTATCACCAGAACATAAAGTGAGAATTGTAAAAGCATGGCAAAGCTATGGAGAAGTAGTTGCTATGACAGGTGATGGAGTAAATGACGCACCTGCACTTAAGACATCAAATATTGGTTGTGCTATGGGCATTGTAGGAACTGATGTATCAAAAGAAGCGGCAGATATAATTTTAACAGATGATAATTTTGCAACAATTGTAGACAGTGTAGAAGAAGGCAGAAGAATATATGACAATATATTAAAAGCAATCCAATTCTTACTTTCAAGCAACATAGGAGAGATAGTAGTATTGTTTTTGTCGATATTATTAACACCTTGGCTAAGTAAAGCATTTGGAGTTGGTATAGATAAAATTGTAATATTCTTAGTGCCTCAATTATTGTGGATTAATTTAGTGACAGACTCTTTGCCAGCGTTAGCTTTATCAGTTGACCCAGCAAATAGAAACGTTATGAAAAGAAAACCTAATAAGAATAAAGGAATATTCACAAAAGGTATGACTTGGAGAATTGTTTACCAAGGAATAATGATAGGTTTAATAACTTTAGTGGCTTTTATCATAGGATTAGCTTCAAGTGACGAAACTATAGCTAGTATAATGACTAAGTATCCAAAACTAACAGCAGAAGAAGTAAAAATAGAAACAGGCCGAACAATGGCATTTATTGTATTAGCATTTGCAGAGCTTATTCATGTATTTAATATAAGAAACAACAAAGAAAGTATATTCAAAGTAGAAACATTTAAAAATAAAATGCTATTTTTAGCAATAGGTGCTTCAAGCTTGTTAATGTTTGCAGTACTATTTATACCATTTTTACAAAGTATATTTGGTATTATAGCACTTCCATTGGATAAAATATTAGACTGTCTATTATTAATTATAATGCCAGTAATAGTTGTTGAATTAATGAAATTGTTAAAAATAAATTCCTCAAAAGATGAGGTGTAAATTGTTAAAAATGAATTGAACCCTCTTTATTAAAAAAGTTTAATAGGGAGAGTTCATTTTCATATCAAAATTTTCAAATCAATTTATATTAATGTAATCTTCTTTCGATTTGTCTTATAATCTATTTTTATAATCTTTACAAACATCATTAAGCAAACAAGTTTCGCATTTAGGCTTTTGAGAAGAACAGGTTTTTCTACCGTGCCAAATTAGTATATGATTTATATCTTTCCAATATTCTTTGGGAATTAACTTGCATAAATCAGCTTCAACTTTAGAAGGGTCGGATTCTCCAGAAAAACCAATACGGTTGGCAAGACGTCTGGCATGAGTATCAACTGCAATTCCTTGCGGATTATTAAAAGCCTCAAGCATAATAACATTAGCACTTTTTCTACCAACACCAGGGATGGTAACTAATTCTTCCATTGTTTCAGGAACATTGCCATGAAAATCGGACACTATTTTTTGACCAGCAGCTTTTAAATTTTTAGCTTTATTTTTATAAAAACCACATGAGTGAATCAAGTCCTCTAACTTAGATAAATCACAGTTAGCAAAATCTTCAGGGGTGTCATACACCTTAAATAAATTAGGAGTAACCATATTAACTCTATCGTCTGTACACTGAGCAGATAAGCAAACTGCAACAAGCATTTCAAAAGGAGTGCTAAAATCTAAGCTACATTTTGCATCTGGGTACATTTCCTTTAATTTTTTTACTATATTTATTGCTTCTTTTTTATCCATAACAAAATCCTGCCTTTACTTAATTTTGCATTATTATACAATAGTACAAAATTTTTAACAAGTGAATTGCAACAAAAATTCTTTCAATAATTGACAAAACAATGAATTAAGTTTACAATATTATTGGGAGAAAAGTTATGCAAAAAACAACTTTTTTATATAAGTACATAATTGCATTGATAATAGCCATAACCGTAGTTATAGCTATTGTTTGCATTACTCGTAAAGTAGCAAGCAATACATATGAGGTGGAAGAAACTTCGGCAACGGCAGCTTTGGAATTTACAGTGCCAATAACAAAGCAAAATCCATCTAAAGCAATAAATTTAGAAAGCATAATTGAAAAAAACGAGCAAGAAATTATAACAGAAAAAATCGAAAAACAAGAGACAGATATTGAATTTACTACTATATATAGACAAAACGATTCTCTAGCGAAAGGACAAATGCAAACTCTTCAAGAAGGACAAGATGGTAAGCAAGATTCTATAATAAAGAAAATATACAAAAGTGGAGAGCTAATTTCAGAGGAACAAATTTCATCTGAAATAAAAAAGGTGTCAATAGATAAAATTGTTGAAATTGGAACAGCAGCTTTTTCTAATAACTATGTTCCAATAGTAGGAGATACATTAAAAGCAACGTCTAATACATTAGCAATAAGGACAGAACCTAATGCAGAAGCAAAAAAACTTATTACAATTAAAGTGGGCGATACTGTTACATTAAAAGCAAAACAAGATGGTTGGTATTATGTTGAATATCAAACCTATTTAGGCTGGGCTCCAATGGACTGCTTAACATATGTTAATCCTAATGGAACAGGTGACGGAGACGAAAATAACAATCAATATACAAGAGAGGAACTTAGTCAAAATTTAGGATTTAGTATGCTTTTGAATAGAAAAAGTGGACTAAGCTTAGAACAGTTTAAGAAAGTATTAGAAAATGATGCAAATGATAAAAATCACATATTCACTGAAAATGCAGAGTATTTCTACTATGTAGAACAGCAATATAATGTAAATGGATTATTTGTTGCTGCGGTTGGAATACATGAAAGTGCTTGGGGAACATCGTCTATATCTTTAAATAAAAAGAATTTATTTGGATATGGAGCTTATGATAGAGATCCAGGAGGAAGTGCAGCCACATTTGAAACCTATGCTGAAGGAATAGATTTGGTTGCAAGGGTATTTGTTAAATATTATATAAACCCATCTGGAACAGATATATACAATGGAGAAAAAGCAGTGGGAACATATTATAGGGGTGCAACGTTAACAGCTGTAAATAAGTCATATGCAACAGATACAAACTGGGCAAATGGAGTATATAGATGGATGATGTATTTATATAATAAATTATAAAATTTGCTTGATATTTTATAAAAGTTAGTGTATTATTATATAAGATATAAAGGAGGATTATATATCATGAAAAAAATTGTAGCAAGTTTCGTGATATTTGTATGTTTATTTTGTTTATTTTGCATAGGTTCATGCTATGCTGCAAATACTACAGGAGAAATAATATCAAATGAAACAAAGAGCAAATTAGTAGAAATAAAAGACCAAGAATTACAGTCAATGGAAGATTATAAAGAAGCATATGGTAGTGATTCATATGGATTAGTAGCATATATTTTAAATAAAGTTAGAATTTATAGTTTACCATTTGGTATTCTAGGAATCGCGATAAGTGCAATATACCAGTACGTTATTGGTATCAGACATTTAGAGTCACACTACAAAGGATTTAACACAATGATTGCAGTAATAACTTTGATGGTAATATGTCAAGTGTTACCTCTTGTATTTGCAATTATAGTAAAAGGTTGGAGGGGTTAAACTAATGAGAGTTTTATTTGCAGTAAGTAATGATAATATTACAACATCAGTTGTAAATAAATATCAACAAAAATATAAGGAAATAATCACAAGCAAGAATGTTTATTACTTTAATGCAATAATAAAAGAATTACAAATAAATAAATCATATGACGCAATTGTTATAGGCGAAGATTTAGAACCTATTTCAAATAATAATTATGAAGCGGTTGATAAGTTTTTATTTGAAAAATTAGATGGAATAAGTGACGAAGCGTCAAAGCCAACAGGTGAAGATATTCCAATTATATTTATATGTTCAGATAGAAGAGCACAATCAGATCAATTGCTAATAAAATTATTTGGAATAGGAATTTATAATGCAATAATAGGAAACGATAGAAGTATAGATACAGTCTGCAATTTAATAAATAAACCTAGAAATAAAAAAGAAGCCAAGAGCTATTATAGAGTAGAGTCGGATAAAGTCGGATTATATGAACGTGAAAATGACCAAGATGTAAGCGAAAATGAGATTCAAAATATTTTATCACATTATAGAAAAATTGGAACAAATGTAAAAAAATGTGTTGAGAGTTTTAATAGCATTTCAGATCAATACAATGAAACCCAATTAAGAATAATAGTGAACTTTTTACCAAATGAAGTAAAGTCTATCTTAGAGGCTAATTCAAGCAAATATCAAAAGCTTATGAAAGGTGGCACAGTATTATCAAATGGAGCTTATCAGGCATATCAAAGACAAAATCCTAGAAAGCCAGGGACAATTGATTTCTTAACTAAAGATTTAGAAAAAACAACAATGACAAAGCCTGTTATAATTCCATCAACTATAAATATTAACAAGAGTGATTTGTCACGAGTGCAAAATAATGCACAAAACCAAAATCCTATAGAGCAAGGAGTTAATAGAGAAGGTATGTCACAGATGAATAATAATATGAGTAATGAGAATATTTCAGAAACAGTTCAAAAGAGAGGAAGAGGAAGACCAAGAAAAGTTGCCCCTACACCAAGTGTAAGCCAGTCGCAATCAGTAGCACCAAGTATGAACCCACAACAAGTAGTAGCACCAAATATGAGCCAACCACAATCAGTAGAACCAAGTATGAACCCACAACAAGTAGTAGCACCAAATATGAGCCAATCACAATCAATAGAACCAAGTATGAGTCAACCACAAGTAGTAGCACCAAGTATGAGCCAACCACAATCAGCAACACCAAGTGTAGGTCAAACTCAAGCAGTGGATTCTGTTATTCAACAACCAAAAAGAAAAAGGGGAAGACCACCTAAACAAACTAATTCAGTAGTTCAACCGGTAGTCACGCCAACACCTTATGTGCAGCCTTCTGCACCAGTTGCACCTACTCCAACAGTAGAATCAACTAATTATATTCCAAGTGAAGATGAAAATCAATTAAATGCATTTGATGATATCTTACCAGGACTAGAAGAAAGTGATGATACAGTAGATTTATTTAGTATGGATCCAGTAGGAGATACACAAAGCACAACTGAAAGTGCAGTGCTACCAGGCTTTGACAATGATATAGAAAGTATGGGCACAACTGATGAAAGTAGTGATACAAATTTATTTGATTTGGATTTAGAAGAAAATTCTCAAAGCGCACCAAGTATGCCAGATGTACAACCAAATCAAACTATGCAAAATGATGCATATGACAATGTAAACAATAACCCATATGGAACAAGTAACACATACAATGATTTGAGCAACCCATATGACACAAATAGTAATTTGAATAATACTTATGAAACAAATCAAAATACAAGCAATATATATGATTCATACCAACCAAATAGTAATGTAAATTCGTATACACCAAATAGTTATGAAAACCAGATGACAAGCACAATCCCACAAGACAGCTACAACACCAACGTTTTAGCCGGAAACGGAAAGATAGTAGCATTTGTAGGAACAACTAAAAATGGAACATCATTTATAGTCAATAATTTAGCACAATTATTGTCACAGAACGGCGTAAAAACAGCAGTACTTGATTTAACAAAAAACAAAAATTCTTATTATATGTTTACAGACAATGACGCTAACTTGATGAAAAAAGCAACTGATAGTTTGAAAAATTTATCAAGTGGTATAGTTGATGGATTAGAAGTAAATAAAAATCTTACAATATTTACATCATTACCAGAAGAAAATGAAGAGTTAAATAAAGATATAGTTTTAAGTACATTATCTAATAACTACGAAGTAGCACTATTGGATTGTGACTTTGAAACACCAGCTGATTACTTTGTTTCAGCTAATGAAATATATTTGATTCAGTCAATGGATACATTTACAATTCAGCCATTAACACAGTTTTTAAGTGATTTAAAATTAAAAAATAAACTAGATGAATCAAAATTAAGAATTGTAATTAATAAATATGTTAAATTAAAAAGATTGGACGAAAAACTAATTATTGGCGGTATGTCAAAATATAATGAACCATCAATGACATTACAAAGAGACTTATTTAATGCTCAAACAATAAAGTATGTTACTATACCATTTGAAATGGACACATATGCTAGATATCTTGATTCAATTGCAATGTGTAGCTTAAGTTTAAATGGATATTCACAAAACTTTTTGCAAGCCTTGGATGAATTAAAAAATATGGTATATCCTCTTATTTCAGGAGGAAATAGAAGTATAAGCCAACTAAATAATACAGAAGAAAAACATGGATTATTTGGAGGTAAAAAAAATAAACAACAGGGACCACAGACACAATTTTCTAACAATGTAAACGATACATTAAATAGGATGAGAACAAATAATTTTTAAGATAAAGAGGTGATATCTTTTGGTACTAGGCACTATAATAGTATTAGTATTTATAGTAATGCTTCTAATGATATACAATTACTCAGTACACAAAAAAATAGATACATTTACTAATTTAAATCAAAGAGTAACAAGCTTAAATGTTCTACAAGAATTTATGAATACTCTTGGCGAAAATACTACTATAAAAGAAAAATTAGAAAATATAAATGATATATTAATAAATAAGTATGCCATCAAATACTCTACTATTGTAGTATTTGATGGAGCTGAATATAAGATTAGAGCTTCAAACGTAGAACAAAAACACTGGGAAGCATTAAAGAATCTGCAAAATGACCCGGTCTTTGGAGATAGCATAAAAACTGCAACTCCCAAATACGTAACTGTAGAAAATGAAAACGAAAAATTACCATACCAAAAGATGGAATTTGGAAGGGCTAAGTGTGCGATATTCTTTCCATTATATGTAGATAATGTATATATTGGTTACTGGATAATAGAAGGAAGTATGCCACACGAATTTGATAAAATTGATACTACTATACTAGAAGTAGTTAGAAACAATATAGTAACAATATTAAAAACAGTAGAAAAACAATCTACAATTGAAAATATAGTTAGAGACGATTTATTTTCTGGACTAAAATCTGCAGAATATCTATATGGAGAAGGCAAAAAGATTATTGACAGATATACTACATCAGCGATTTGTATATTTAAAATAACAAATCTTCCAAATATAAATACAGAAATTAGTAGAAAAACAGGAGATATGGTAATTACTCAAGTAGCTAACCTCGTAAAAAACAGTTTGGGAAAAGAGTATATATTTGTAAGATTTATGGGACCTAAATTTGCAATTGTATTTTCGGGAGCTGATGTTAGTGGTGTTAACAATTTTATGAGAGGGCTAAAAAGTAAAGTTGAAAGTATGCAAATTGAAGCAGCTGATGATTACTATTATTATGACGAACAAGATGATTATGAAAAAGTAAACGAAGGTCAGCTTGAAATAGGTGATAATAATAATTTAAATGATGCAGAAGATGTTGAAGTTGTAGTAAGCCCTAAGTTAAGGATAGCAATATCTACATATTATAAAGGAACGTCATTGGATGGAGCATTAAAAAAGGTAGAGGAATATATTGATTTATCAGATGAAAACACAATAAATACACTATAAAGGAGGTGTAAATATGGCAACAGATGAGACAATGAGTTTTAAAGTTGAGAGAGAAGAAAATGCAAAAACTAAAGAAATCTTAAAAGAAGTCTATGAAGCTTTAAGGGAAAAAGGGTATAATCCAATAAATCAAATTGTAGGATATATCCTATCAGGTGACCCAACGTATATTACAAGCCATAAAGAAGCACGTAATTTAATAAGACAAATCGAAAGAGATGAATTACTTGAAAAAATGGTACAGGAATATATTGATGTAGACAAATAATTAATTCAAAGAAATTTGAATTAGCAATAAAACAAAAAGGAAATATTAAATGAGTAGAATATTGGGAATAGATTATGGTACTGTAAGAACAGGAGTAGCCATAACAGATGAATTAGGGATTACAGCACAAGGACTAGAAACAATAACATCAAATGGCAGTGATAAAATTATTTTAAAAAGAATAAATGAATTGGTAGATGAGTATGATGTTAGTTGTATAGTATTAGGAAATCCTATTAACATGGACGGGACAAAGGGAAAAAGAGCCGAGGAAACAGAGCTCTTTTTGCATAAATTAAAATCTAGATTTAATAAAATAGACATTGTGCAAGTAGATGAAAGGCTAACATCAGTCGAAGCACATAGAACAATGAATTTCTTAGACATAGACAAGAAAAAGAAAAAGCAAGTAGTTGACACTCTTGCAGCAGTATATATTTTAGAAGGATACATAAATAAAAAATAATATTTTATATAAGTTAAAAATGAAGATGTTACACATAGATAAAAATAAATATCCAAAAGCTTGATTTTTAGGCTATTTTATTGTAAAATATAATATGTGCTAGAAATTTTTGTATAATAATTAAAAAAGGGGGAAATAATAATGGCAGTATATACAGCAGGTGATTTTAGAAACGGTACAACATTTGAAATGGAAGGAAACGTATATAGAGTAGTTGAATTCCAACACGTAAAACCAGGAAAGGGTTCAGCATTTGTTAGAACAAAAATTAAAAATGTAATAACAGGAAGTGTTATAGAAAAAACATTCAATCCATCTGAGAAATTTCAATCAGCAGAAATTGAAAAAAGAGAAATGCAATATTTATATGCTGATGGCGATTTATATTATTTTATGGATAATGAGACATATGAGCAAATGCCTTTAAATAAAGAACAAATTGGAGATAGCCTAAAATATTTAAAAGAAAATATGAACGTAAAAATCCTATCTTATAAAGGAAATGTATTTTCAATAGAGCCTCCAATGTTTATTGAATTACAAGTAACCTATACAGAGCCTGGATTTGCTGGAAACACAGCAACTACATCTGGAAAGCCTGCAACATTAGAAAATGGTCTAGAAATAAATGTTCCTATGTTTGTTAATATAGGTGACACAATTAAAATAGACACTAGAACAGGCGAATACTTAGAAAGAATTTAAATTTGAAAGGATAATTTATGGCAAATTTAACTGAGTTATATAAAGACTTAATTAAAGATTTAGAAAAGAATATAAAAGACAAAAACGAACTTGAAAAAATAAAATCAGAAATCTCTGAAATTATGACAACTTTCATAGACTCAATGAATAGTTTATTGGATATGCAAGAAAGGCAAGAAGAGATAGAAAAAAGGCTTAGAAAAATCCAAAGGAAAATAGAAAATATAGAAGAAGATATTTATATAGAAGATGATGAAGAATATGATGAGCCACACGACCAAATGCACGATAATGATTACGAGTTCGAAATAAGATGCCCATATTGTGATGAAGATTTTATCATAAGTGAAGATTCAAAAAACTCATTTGAAATAGAGTGTCCAAATTGCCATAATATAATAGAACTTGACTGGAATGATTGCTCAGGCTGTGAGAACTGTGCTAATGGTTGTCATGATCAATACGATGAAGACGAAGACGATCGTATGGCAGATGAACAGGAAAGCAGGGTAGCAGAAGAAGAAACAGCTTATGAATCAGAAGATGAAGAAGCACAAAGCAAAGGCAATAATTCGAATCAAGCACAAGATAGTCCAAATCAGAAGCAAGAACCAAATAGCTTAAAACAGAAGCAAGATACATCAGGTCAAGGACAGCAAGATAATAAACAAAATAAAAACGAAGATGATATGTAAATAAAAATGATAGTATAAATGTTTAATGCAATAATATATTAATAGGATTGACATAATAATAAAGATATATAAGGTATTGAAATTAAAATCAATGCCTTTTTTATTTTTCATAAAAATCTAGTGGATCCACATTAGAACCATTTTCTTTTATTGCAAAGTGGAGATGAGAGCCAGTAGTAGAGCCATTAGTCGGATTACCATTTTCATCTTTATAAGGGTTATTTTGTATACCATAAACATTTCTAGGGCCGACCGTACCAATGATTTCTTTTTTTGAAACAGATTCACCACGCTCAACAAACATAATGGGAGAAACATGGCAGTAAGAAACAGACATATTAGAATAATTAGAAAGTTCAATTACTATAGTATAACCACCACCAGCACCCCAAGAAGCAAAAGTAACTAAGCCATCATCAATGGCATAAAGGTATGTACCCTCAGGAGCAGGAATATCAACACCAAGGTGATAGCTAGAAGCTCCAGCAGTAGGGCTATTTCTTCTACCAAAATAAGATGATATGGAAGTATAACCAGGTATAGGCCAAGCAAACATATCTGAATACATAGCCTCACCATCACCATAATTTGCATCAAATGAATTCTGTGCATAAAGTATGGGAATATACATAAAACACAGGAGTAATACAATTATAAAATAAACATAAAATAATTTACCAAAGTATGAAAACATTTTATCCTTTCATATATAGTCCTCCAAAACAAAATCATAATAACATAATTTACCAACAAAGTCAATAATTATATTTGATTACAATATGAATTTTAATAATATTATCGACATTGTTTATGCAAAAATAGAACAAATAGAGCAATAAAAAATAACACTATCTTAAAAATATT
This sequence comes from uncultured Clostridia bacterium, assembly GCA_947624195.1. Taxonomy (GTDB): domain Bacteria; phylum Bacillota; class Clostridia; order TANB77; family CAG-508; genus CAG-793. The sequence continues at coordinate 17,121 of CANQJH010000003.1, read as the reverse complement.
TAAAATAGTGTTATATTTGATTAAAATGGCAGGGGTAGAAGGATTCGAACCCTCACGCACGGTTTTGGAGACCGGAATGCTACCATTAACATCATACCCCTATTTAACTACAATAATTATATTAACACATATTTTAGTTTTGTGCAAGTATATTTAAATATTTTGTATTGATAAATATAAAATTTTATGTTAAATTATATAAGAGTAATAAAAAATCAAAGAAAGGAAAAAGACATATAATAAATATATTTATATTATATGATATTGGTAATTTAAAATGGAAAAATTATTAAAAAAGTTTTTAAGTAGAGAAGTAATTATGTATCTAATATTTGGAGTACTTACAACGATTGTAAATTTAGGAACAAAATATCTTTTGTTATTTACTGTATTAGATGCAAGTAATGCAATCCAATTACAAATATCTGTTGTAATATCTTGGGTAGTAGCATGTATATTTGCTTATATAACGAATCGTATATGGGTTTTTAGAAGTAAAACTGATGGTGTATTATTAGAAATAGCTAAGTTTTTTAGTGCAAGAATTGCAACTTTAGGATTAGAAATGATACTTATGTATATTTTTGTAACTGCTCTTGGATTAAATAGTGATATGTGGGTTGTAATTTGGACAATAGTTACTCAAGCGCTTGTTATTATTAGTAATTATGTTTTAAGTAAATTATTTGTATTTAAAGATAAGAAAAATAAAAAATCAAAAGATGAAGTTAAAAAGGATAATCAATAAAATAATAAGGAAGTAAAATATGAAGAAATTTGAAAGTGTTGCCGCAAATGAAAATAATCCTAAATGGGAAAACATGATAAAAAGAGAAAAGGCATTATATAATGATCAAAGTGATTTGAGGACAAGCTTTGAAAGAGATTTTACAAGAATTTTGCACTCAGATGCTTATAAAAGACTGAAACATAAAAGTCAAGTTTTTTTCTCACCTGAAAATGACCATATTTGCACAAGAATCGAGCACGTAAATTATGTAGAATCGGTAAGTTATACAATTGCAAACCACTTAGGTCTTAATACTGAACTGACAAGAGCTATATCAATTGGACATGATATAGGTCATAGTCCATTTGGACATCAAGGAGAAAGAATTTTATCAAAAATTTCACAGCAATATCTAAATACTCCATTTTGGCACGAAAAGAATGGTTTATATATTGCGGACAATATTGAGCTTTTAAAGGATAGAGAAGGCAATAAGCAAAATTTAAATTTGTGTTATGCAACTAGAGATGGAATTATTTCACATTGTGGTGAGATAGATGAAAACAGTATTAAACCAAGGGAAGAGTTTATAAATTTAAAAGAATATAATTATCCAAATCAATATAAACCTTATACATGGGAAGGTTGTGTAGTAAAAATATCAGATAAAATATCTTATATCGGCAGAGACATTGAAGATGCCGTTGCTTTGGGCATTATAGATAGTGATTTAAAAGAATTGAAAAATACTTTTGGAGCAGAATTAACTAATTCATCAATTATGAATATATTAGTAGAAGATATATGCAATAACTCTTCTATAGAAAATGGCTTATTATTTAGTGAAAGTGCTTTAAAATTAATGAATAATATTAAGAGGTTCAATTACGAAAACATATATAACTCAAAAAGGATGAAATCATCTAATAGATTTTTTGAATTAGTAATAAACGAAATATTTGATACATTAAAAGATGCCTTTGATGGAGAAAAGACGATAAATAATTTACAAAAAATAAAAAAATGGTATCCTAAATTTATATCTAAATATGAAAAATGGCTTGCACAATACTGGAATATGAATAGAGAACCCGAGCAAAAAAATATTCCAGTTTTTGATATAAATAATGCGCAAGATTATTACAAATCAATTATAATTTTTATTTCTGGTATGACAGATAAATATGCAATGGATGTATATAACGAAATTATAAGATTTTAGATTGTGATATGGATTGATATTTTGACTAGCTTGTAGTATAATAGAAAATGTAGTAGATGGGGATGTAAATGGTTTCGACATTAACCCAGAAATATTATAAGCGAGTAGTGGAGCTTAAGGCCACTTAAAAAATAAGCAAATAAAAATAAAAGCTGATAATAGAGAATTAGCATACGCTGCCTAGTCGCAGTGACGCTTTATCTTAAGAGCCTACTGCTTTTGATAAAGTGACGACCAAAGTAGGAAACGAAACTATCTTTTCCATTAAGATAGTGGGTAACCTAAATGGATATATCTTATCAATCTTGTTTACTTTTTAGATAAGAAGAATAAATAGAAGTAAACTGCACTCGGAGAAAGTAATGTGGAAAGGTTAGTGGACGTGAGTTCGACTCTCACCATCTCCACCAAATGAGTCAAGCGAAGAAGGGTAGGTAATAAATATGAATAATGAAGAAAAGAAAGATTACAGTCAAACATTAAATTTGCCAAAAACTGATTTCCCAATGAGAGGAAATCTACCTGAAAAAGAGCCAGAGACATTAAAGGATGTTTTTGAAAATGGCTTATATGAAAAGGTATTAAAGAAAAATGAAGGTCATGAACATTTTGTTTTACACGATGGACCTCCATATGCAAATGGAGAAATCCACGCTGGACATGCTTTAAACAAGATTTTAAAAGATACAATAGTAAGATATAAATCAATGCAAGGATATTATAGCCCTTTTGTTCCAGGATATGATACACACGGAATGCCAACTGAAAAGAAAGCTATTGAAAAATTAGGATTAGATAGAGATAAAATTCCTGTAACTCAATTTAGAGACACTTGCAAGGAATTTACTGAGAAGTATAAAGATGTTCAAACAGAAGGCTTTAAACGCCTTGGAGTATTAGCAGACTGGGATAATCCATATATAACATTTGATCCAAAAATGGAAGCAAGGCAGATTGGCGTATTTGGAGATATGTATAAAAAAGGATATATTTATAAAGGACTAAAACCTGTATACTGGTGTACTGACTGTGAAACAGCTTTAGCAGAGGCTGAGATAGAATATAAAGATGTAACTGGTGAATCAATATATGTAAAATTTCCAGTAGTAGATTCAAAGGGCTTATTTGATACAAAAGATACTTATTTTGTAATATGGACAACAACTCCTTGGACACTTCCAGGAAATACAGGTATAACTATAGGCGCAGATTTTGAATATAGTATAGTTGATATAGGAAATGAAAAATTAATTTTAGCAACTGAATTGGTAGAAAAAGTAATGAAACTTGCAGAAATAGAAGCCTACAAAACAGTAGCTACTTTTAAGGGGAGTGAATTAGAAGGAATTTTATGCAAGCACCCATTTATGGACAGAACATCAAAAGTTGTATTAGGTAGTGAAACAACTGTAAATGTTGATTTAGCTGAAGGAACTGGTGCAGTTCATACAGCTCCTGCCTATGGTAAAGAAGACTATTTACAAGGTATAAAAGATAACTTAGAAATGGTTTCTGTTGTAAACAATAAAGGACATCAAACAGAGGGAGCAGGTCCTTTTGCAGGTATGTTCTATGCTAAGTCAAATAAAGAAATAACAAATTGGTTAGCTGAAAATGGATATTTGTTAAAGCAAGTACCAATTAGCCACTCATATCCACATTGTTGGAGATGTAAAAAGCCAATAATCTTTAGAGCTACACCTCAATGGTTTGCTTCAATAGATGGATTTAGAGATGAAGTCTTAAAAGCAATAAAAACAGTTAAATGGCACCCATATTGGGGAGAAGAAAGAATGTATGAGATGATAAAAGGTAGAAATGACTGGTGCATCTCAAGACAGCGTACATGGGGTGTTCCACTTCCTATATTCTACTGCAAAGATTGTGATGAGCCATATGTTACCGAAGAATCTATTGCTAAAGTTCAAGAGTTAGTAAAAGAAAAAGGTACAAATTGCTGGTGGGATATGTCAGCAGAAGAATTACTTCCAGAAGGTGCAAAATGTCCAAAATGTGGATGTACTGAATTTAGAAAAGAAACAGATATTATGGATGTTTGGTTTGATTCTGGCTCAACACATCAAAGTGTATTAGTTGAAAGAGGATTAGACTATCCAGCTGACCTTTATCTAGAAGGAAATGACCAATACAGAGGATGGTTCCAGTCATCACTTCTTACGTCTGTTGCTACTAACGGAATAGCTCCATATAAGGAAGTTCTATGCTGTGGATTTGTTGTTGACGGTCAAGGCAAGAAGATGTCAAAAAGCTTAGGAAATGGAGTGTCTCCAATAGATGTATCTAACAAATATGGTGCTGACATTTTGAGATTATGGGTACTTTCAGCAGATTATTCAATGGATGTAAGCTTATCTGACGATATATTAAAAGGTATTTCAGATGTTTATAGAAAAATAAGAAATACAGCAAGATATATGCTTGGCAATACACAAGATTTTGACCCAGAACATCCTGTAGATTATGATGATTTACTTGAAATTGATAAATGGGCATTAACTAGACTAAATAAATTAATAAGAAATTGTATAAAAGATTATGACAATTACGAATTTGGTAATTGCTATCATGACATAAATCAATTCTGTGTAGTTGATATGAGTAGTTTCTATTTGGATATTATAAAAGACAGACTATATACAGAAAAGGCAGATTCTTTGGCAAGAAGAGCAGCACAAACAACGATGTATTATATTTTAAATAGTTTAGTAAAAATATTGACACCAATGACTTCATTTACGGCTGAGGAAATATGGAAAGCTATGCAGCATACGAAGGAAGAGGATGTAGAAAGCCCAATGCTTACAAGCTATCCTGCTCCAAACGAGCAGTGGGATAATGAAGAATTATCAAAAAAATGGGAAGAAATCATAAAAGTAAAAGATATTGTTGCAAAAGAATTGGAACTAGCTAGAGCAGAAAAGGTAATAGGCAACTCTTTAGACGCAAAAGTTACAATTTATGCAGAAGGTGAAGAGTTAAAATTCTTAAAAGAAAATGAAGATTTAATAAAAACAGTTCTAATTGTATCAGGATTAAAAATAGAAGAAAACAGTAGAAAGCTTGAAGTAAAACTTGGAGTAAAGGTTGAACATGCTAATGGCGAAAAGTGCGAAAGATGCTGGATGTTTGACGAACATACAGAAGATGGACTTTGCCCAAGATGCAGAAAAGTTCTTTCTAAATAATTAGAAAAATTTGTAAAAAGTATTGACAAGATGAAAATAATATGGTAAGCTTAATTTAGATTAGTTCGAAAGAAGTCAAAAAAACATTTCTGTATAAGTTTTACTTATACAAAAAAAGCAGGTAGTACGGGTAACTACCTGTCTTTTTTTGACTAAAAAGCCTTGAAAATAAACGAATTTTTTGGTAAAATATTATAGTGTTTTTAAAAGCTAAGATTATAAAAGAAGGAATAAAAATGGAACTAAGCGAATTTAATTATGAACTACCAGAAGAACTAATAGCACAAGTGCCAATAAAAAATAGAGATGAATCTAGACTGTTAGTTCTAGATAGGAAAAGCAAAACTTATGAAGATAAAATTTTCAAAAACATAATTGACTATCTAGAGCCAGGAGACTGCCTAGTAAGAAATAATACAAAGGTTATTCCAGCTAGACTTTATGGAAAAAAAGAGACAGGTGCCAATGTTGAATTTGTGTTACTACATAACATAGAGGGTGACATTTGGGAGACTATGGTAAGACCAGGAAACAAACTTCACGAAGGTGCAAAAGTAATATTTGGTGATGGATTATTAAAAGCAGAAATTATAGAAACTTTAGAAGGTGGAACAAGAAAAGTAAAATTTCATTATGATGGAATATTTAATGAAATACTTGATAAAATTGGACTTATGCCACTTCCACCATACATACACGAAACATTAAAAGAAAAGAACAGATATCAAACAGTTTATGCAAAATATGCTGGGTCAGCAGCTGCGCCAACAGCTGGACTTCATTTTACAAATGAGCTACTAGAAAAAATAAAAGAAAAAGGCATTGAAATAGCAAATGTAACACTTCATGTTGGAATCGGAACCTTTAGACCTGTAAAAGAAAAAAATATAGAAGATCATCATATGCATACAGAACACTATTATATAAAGCAGGAAGATGCTGATAAAATAAATAAAGCTAAACTTACTGGAAAAAGAATAATCGCAGTTGGTACTACATCTTGTAGAACATTAGAGTCAGTTGCAGATGAAAATGGACTAGTAAAAGAAATAGAAGGAGATACTGGAATTTTTATTTATCCGGGTTACAAGTTTAAATGCATAGATGCACTTATAACCAATTTTCACTTACCAGAGTCTACACTATTGATGCTAGTTTCAGCTTTTGCTGATAGGGATTTTATACTTTCTGCATATAAACATGCTGTTGAAGAAAAATATAGATTTTTTAGCTTTGGAGATGCGATGTTAATTAAGTAGAGAAATGCAACAAAAAACAACAAGCTATAAAAGAGCAATGACTGACAAGTAATGTAAGGAGAATCATTAATGAAATCATCAGTAACATATGAATTATTACATACAGATAAAACAACAGGAGCAAGGCGAGGAGTAGTACATACTCCACATGGAGATATACAAACTCCAGTATTTATGCCTGTTGGAACTCAAGCAACTGTTAAATCAATGACAGTTGAGGAATTAAAAGAAAATGGAGCGCAAATAATATTATCAAATACATATCATTTATATCTAAGACCAGGAAGCAAACTTGTAAGAAAAGCAGGTGGTCTTCATAACTTTATGAGATGGGACAGACCTATTTTGACAGACTGTGGTGGATTCCAAGTTTTTAGCTTAAGTGACTTGAGAACAATTACTGAAGATGGTGTTGAATTTAAGTCTCATTTAGACGGAAGCAAACATTTCTTTTCACCAGAAAAAGTAATGGAAATAGAAGAAGACCTTGGAGCAGATATAATTATGTCTTTTGATGAGTGCTGTCCTTATCCATCAAGTTATGAATATACAAAAGATTCAATGGAAAGGACAACTAGATGGGCTAAAAGATGTAAGGATGCTCACACCACAGAAAATCAAGCCTTATTTGGAATTATACAAGGCGGATTTTATGAAGATTTAAGAGAGCAATCGGCTAAAGACCTTATAGAACTTGACTTCCCAGGATATGCAATAGGAGGCATAAGTGTTGGAGAGCCAAAAGAAGAATTTTTGAAAATGCTTAAATTTACAGCTCCATTAATGCCAGAGAATAAACCAAGATATTTGATGGGAGTAGGATCACCTGATTATTTAATTGAGGCAGCTATGGCTGGAATAGATATGTGTGACTGTGTACTTCCAACAAGAATTGCAAGAAATGGAACGGCAATGACTTCACATGGAAAAGTTGTTGTTAGAAATGCAACATATGCAGAAGATTTTTCTCCTTTAGACCCAGAATGTGACTGTTATACTTGTAAAAATTACACAAGAGCATATTTAAGACATTTAGTAAAATGCAATGAAATTTTAGGAGATAGATTACTTTCAATTCATAATATAAAATTCTTGACTAATTTAATGGAAAGAGTTAGAATGGAAATTGAAAATGATAATTTGAGTAATTTTGCTCAAGACTTTTATAAGAAATATGGTTATACTAAAGAGGAGGAATAGATATGGACCTAATGCCAGAAAATCCTATACAAACTAAAAAAAGTGATAATACTAAAATAAAAGTAGCTCTAATACTTGTTTTTGTATTAATTGTTGTATTAATAATATCTGCAGTATTAGTATGGATGTATAGCCAAAATTTAAAGGAACACGCTTTTAAAGTTGTAATTGATGGGATGCAGAATAGCAAAGCTAGTAATGATGAAGCGATGTTTCTAATTCAACAAGATGGACAAGTTTATACATCAATAGAAGATATATGCAGTTTTGTAGGATATAATTTCTACAGAGGAGGTTATAGACAATATACTGAAGATAGAAGCAAGTGTTATGTAAACAACTCGAAAGAGATAGTTTCTTTTACATCAGGATCTAGCGAATTAGTAAAATATACAACAGACACAAGTGACTTACCTCAGACATTTGAAATAGATGAGGAAGTTCTAATGCAGGGAGAAAAATTGTATATCAATGAACAGGGATTAGAAAGAGCATTTAATCTAGCAATTAATTATGATGGACAAAGTAATACTGTCAATATAGCAACACTTCCATATTTAACTACATATTATGAAAAACAAATTAGCAATGCATCAATAGATAAATCAACATTTGATGATAACGTAAAGTTTAATAATTCAAAGGCACTGCTTAAAAGTTTAATAGTCATTCAAGATACAAATACACTTCTTTATGGAGTAGGGTTATTAAGTAATTCAGGCGGGCTAACTACTGTTATCACTCCAAGATATTCAAAAGTTGAATATATGGAAGGGTCAGATGATTTTATAGTCACAACAGAAGAAAACAAAGTTGGAATAATAGGTAGTGATGGAATTACAAAAGTAAGGCCTGATTATGATACAATAGATGTAATAGATAGAAGTGTAGGATTGTATTTAGTTTCAAATGCTAATAAACAAAGTGTAATAAATATAAATGGAAAAATAATTGTTCATCAAGATTATGACAGTATTGGATTAGATCTAAACTCATACGAAGATCCAAGTATAACAAATAGATATTTATTATTAGGAAATTGTATACCAGTTAAACTTAATGATAAATGGGGATTAATTAACAAAAACGGAGATACTGTTTTGCCAGTACAATATGATGGTATAGGCTGTATGGAAGTTCAAAATACTCAAGCAAGAAATACATATGGCATAGTAGTAGTTCCAGATATTAATGGAATTGTTGTTGAAGTTGATAGTGAAAATGATTCACAACAACATTCTAAAGTAAAAAAATATGGAATTATCAACTCATCGACAGGGGATCTTATGGTAAATACAGTATTGGATTCTGTATACTCAACAACGACTGAAGAAGTAACAAGATATTATATGACAGTGGGAGAACAAGAATACAACATAGTTGAATGGTGGAATGAACAAAATTAAAGAAGAGGAATAAAAATGGATATAGAAAGAATTTGCACAACCGTAGTATTAATATTAATCATTTTATTAATATATTACATGTCTTTATCTCAAAGAAAAAAGCAAGATAGAGAGTTAAAAAAATTGCAAGACAACTTAAAAAAAGGTGATAAAGTAATTACATATTCAGGACTATCTGGAACAATAGAAAAAATAGAGGAAGACAGAATTATATTAAAAACGTATCCAGACAAAGTAAAAATATCAATTGAAAAATGGGCAGTGGCTGGATTAGATGATAGAGGAGTAGAGTAATAAAATATAGGCACTTCACATATATTTAAGCAAGAATAAATATGAAAGGTGGAGTGCATATGGACAATGCAAAAAAATCAGAAGGAAATACTAGATTTAGTAATCTACTAAAAATAACAAAAGGGAGTATAATTTCTGTATTAATCTCATTAATATTGCTATTAATAACAGCAGTTATTCTAACATACACAAATGTATCAGAAAGTGTTATACCAGGAGCAATTATAATTATCTCAGCTTTAAGTATTCTAATAGGAAGTATTTTAAGTTCAATGAATATAAAGAAAAATGGACTTTTAAATGGGTTATTAGTTGGACTAATTTACATGGTTGTGATATATTTAATATCAAGCATTACAATAACTGGTTTTAGTATAAACATCAAAACTATAATAATGCTAGTATCTTCTGGGTTAGCTGGAATAGTTGGTGGAATAATAGGAGTAAATATACATAAATAATTAGGAGGAACAATGAAAGCACAAAAAAAATTAAACGTAGTTTTAATTGTATTAGTAATTATACTAATATCAATAATATCATTTGTAGGAATATATCATTTAGATAAAAATCAAATGGTAAGTATGTTACCTGACTATATCTTAGGAACAAATATAAGTGGATACAGGAAAGTAACATTGGAAATTAAAAGTTCAGAGATTGAAACAAATAGTGAATCTATCACATTAGGTGAATCAGAAGAAAATACTGATGAATCTACAAACGAAAATACTAATGAAACAAGTGATGAGCAAGAAGCGGAATCTACAGTTTCAGAGGAAGATATAAAAAAATATACAAAATCTGCAGAAGTAATTAAAGCAAGATTAAAAAGCTTAAAGGTAGATGATTTTACTATATCAGTAGAAGGAAGTACGGGAAAAATTGAACTAACTCTTCCTGAAAATGACCAAACTGACACAATTTTATCTGACCTTACTCAAGTAGGAAAATTTGAGATATCTGATACTCATACAGGTGACGTACTAATGACTAATGATGACATTAGAAATGTATCTGTAGAAAAAAATGAATCATATGGATATTCTTTAATTCAAATGAATATTAAATTCACAAGCGGTGGAAGTAGAAAGTTTAAAGACATTACAAGAGACTACAATGAAAATGCTGTAATTGAAACAGAAAATACAGTTGAGGATACAGAGAACGATACTGACGAGTCAACAGAAAATGCAGTTGAAAATGAGACAAGTGAAGGTACAACCCAAAATGAAACTAGTGACGAAACACTACAAAATGAGACAAGTAGTGAAGAATCAAGGGAGGGAGAATCAAGCGAGACTGAATCAACTGCAAAAACTGTAACTTTAAAGATAGACGATACAGAAATGCTTTCAACAGGTTTTTCAGATATTGTTGATAACGGGGTGCTAGCACTAACTCTTGGATCTTCAATTGATGATGAACAAATAAAAGACTCACTATATAGTGGATATAACATTGCGGCTATACTTGAAAATGACCCTCTACCAATAGAATATGAAGTTACTGAAAATGTTTATGTAGCATCTACAATTAGTGTAAACGAACTACTAACAATTTTAGGAGTAATTATAGCAACAGCATTAATCATTTCAATATTCTTAATTGTTAAATTTAAGATGAAAGGATTATTAGCAACAATTCTATCTGTGGGATACATGGCCTTGCTTTTAATTGCTATAAGATACACAAATGTAACAGTATCACTTGAAGGAATATTTGCAATAGGATTAGCATTTGTTATAAATTCTGTATTTAATTATTTGCTATTTAGTAAATTAAAAAATAACGGACTTAGCAAAGATGAAAGAATTGAAAAATATAATGACAGTATTAAAAAGTATTCATTAATACTGATTCCAGTATTAATTTTATCAGTAGTATGTTGCTTTACAAACTGGGATACAATATACAGTTTTGGTATGATTTTATTCTGGACAATCGTGATAAGCTTATTGTATAACTTAACAATTACAAATATGCTAGTTAGAAATAAATAATAAAGAAAGGACTACTTGAAAAAATGAATAAAAAAATAATATATATAGCATTAGCTGTAGTATTTGTTATTTCCATAATAATAACAGCAACAATTGGATTAAGAGTAGATTTAAATTATGCCCAAGGACATACTGTTACTTTTACAGTAGGCAAAGAAATTAAAATAGAGGAAATAGAAAAAATAGCCAACGAAGTATTTGGAGATTCTAAATTTATAGTACAAAAAGTTGAATTGTTTAATGATAGTGCTTTAATTAAATGTGAGGAAGAAATTACAGCTGAGCAGTTAGAAGCCTTGTGTAATAAATTAAATGAAAAATATGAAGTAGAATTAACTACTGATACTTTTGAAGTTAATTATGTAACAAATGTAAGATTGAGAAATATAGTAGAACCATACTTTATTCCAATTGGAATTTCAACACTTCTAATAGTAACTTATTATGCAGTAAGATATAAAGGTGCTAAGAAGATGCTAGAGTTATTAAAATATTTAGTAATAGCAGAAGGGTTGCTTTATAGTTTATATGCAATAGGCAGAGTGCAAGTTAATAAATTGACTATGCCGATAGCTTTAGTCGTATATGCTTTAGTTGTAACTGGATATACGTACTATTGTGAATTACATAAAGAAAGTAAGCAATAAGCAAGTATATGAAGAAATGAATATAGTTATTTTGGCATGAAAAAATAACTATATTCATCTTATTACTTATATACTCAATGTAAATAGTAATAATTTTTTGTGTACTGAGCAAGCGAAATGGATCAGTCCTCGGCTATCTATGCTTCGAAGATTTACAAAGTAAATCTTTGAAGTACGAGCTCAAGGCGAAGCGAAGAAAGGAAAGAAAAATGGACGAGCAGGTAAGTAAAATAAAAGAGCAAGCTTTAAAAGAAATAGAAGAAGCAAAAGATGTGAAAAGCCTAGATGAAACTAGAGTCAAATTTTTAGGAAAAAAAGGAGAACTAACTGCATTATTAAAAATGATGGGTGGACTAGCACCAGAAGAAAGACCTAAAATGGGAAGTTTAGTAAACTCTGCTAAAAATGAAATAGAAGAAAATATAAAAAACAAGGAAGACATTTTAAAGAAGGAAGAACTTAATCAAAAATTAGAATCAGAGAAAATTGATGTAACACTTCCTGCTACTAAACAGAAAAGAGGAAGCAAGCATCCATTAAATAGAGTAATCGAAGAGATAGAAGATCTATTTGTTTCTATGGGATATGATGTAGTATCTGGACCAGAATTAGAAACTGATGAGTACTGTTTCGAGAGATTAAATTTACCAAAAGGACACCCAGCAAGAGATATGCAAGATAGTTTTTATATTTCACCAGAATATTTACTAAGAACTCAAACATCTGCTGTTCAAGCGAGAGCTATGATGGCAAATGAAGAAAAAGGCCCAATAAGAATAATAGTTCCAGGAAAAACTTATAGAAGAGAAGATGACGCAACTCACTCTCATCAATTTAATCAAGTGGAAGGATTAGTAATAGATCAAAAAATATCTTTTGCAGATTTAAAAGGTACTTTAGAAATATTTATGAAGCATATGCTTGGAGAAAATACAAGATTAAGATTTAGACCTAGCTATTTCCCATTTACAGAGCCTTCTTATGAAGTAGATGTAAGTTGCTTTAAATGTGGTGGCAAAGGATGCAATCTATGCAAACAAACTGGTTGGATTGAGTTATTAGGCTCTGGTATTGTACATCCAAATGTATTAAAAATAAATGGATATGACCCAGAAGTATACAGTGGATTTGCATTTGGAACCGGATTAGATAGATTGGCAATGTTTAAATATGGAATAACAGACATAAGACTACTTTATGCAAATGATGTAAGATTTTTAAATCAATTTGACAGAAAAGATTAATAGTAGATAAGCAAACATGAATCAGTCCTCACTATCTAAGCTTCGGCGATTTACAAAGTAGAACGGATTCTGAGTGAAACAAAGAAAGGGAAAAAAATGATACTAAGTACGAATTTTTTGAAAGATTATTTAGATATAGGAGACATTGATGTGCATGAGTTAGCAGAAAAGATGACAGCGATTGGAAATGAATATGACTCATGCGGAAAATTTATAAATACAGGTAAATTGATAGTCGGAGAAGTAGTAAGTTGTGAAATGCATCCAGACTCTGACCATTTACATGTATGTAAGGTAAATGTTGGAGATAGAATTCTCCAAATAGTTTGTGGAGCCCCAAACGTACGTGAAGGTTTAAAGGTAATTGTAGCTTTAGATGGAACAATGCTTCCAGGAGGAGAGATAAAAAGGTCAGTTATAAGAGGGGAAGAATCAAATGGTATGCTTTGTTCAATAGCCGAATTGGGAATTGATAGCAAGTTCCTAAAAGAAGAGGATAAAGCAGGAATCCACGAGCTTCCACAGGATGCAAAAGTAGGAGAAGACGCTATTAAATATATGGGATGGGACGATGGAGTCATAGATTTTGATTTAACTGCAAACCGTGGAGATTTATTAAGTATATTGGGTATGGCTTATGAAGTAGGAGCTATTTATGATAAAAAAGTAAAACCAATAGATTTAAGCCATAAGGAAGAAGGAGAACTTAAATTTGATGTTAAAGTAAAAACTGAAAATTGCAGTTTATTTTTAGCTAAGAGAGTTAACAATATAACAATCAAAGAAAGTACACCAGAAATCAAAGAAAGACTTATGGCATCTGGAATAAGACCAATTAATAATGTAGTTGATATTAGTAACTATGTAATGCTTGAAACAGGCCAACCATTACACTTTTATGACGCTGATAAATTAAATGGAGTGTTAGAAGTAAGGATGGCAGAAAATAACGAGAAACTCACTACTTTAGATGGGATAGAAAGAACTCTATCAAATGAAGATATTGTTATATCAGATGGAAGTAAAGCTATTGGATTAGCAGGAGTAATGGGTGGATTAGACACAGAAATAACAGAAAATACAAAAAATGTAATAATAGAATCTGCTATATTTAACAATGTTAAAATCAGAAGAACATCTAACAAAATTTTGAGAAGTGAAGCTAGCAACAGATTTGAAAAAGGATTAGATCCAAATAGAACATATATGGCAATAGAAAGAGCATGTCATATGCTTGAAAAATATGCAGATGGAACAGTATGTAAAGGAACAGCAAAATACGATAATGCTGATAAAGAGGAAAAAATAATATTTATTAATGTAACTAAGATTAACGATATTTTAGGAACTAGTTTGAATTTTGATGAAATACTTGATGTATTTGAAAAATTAGGCTTCAAAGCAGAAACTCTAGACGGAGAGATGATTAATGTAACAGTTCCAACAAGAAGAACTGATATATCTATAGAAGAAGATTTAATTGAAGAAGTCGGAAGAATATATGGAGTAGACAATGTTGAAGGAACAGTAATGAAGCTTCCAGTAAAGAAAGGAAGTTATGATAAGACTACTAGAGAAATAAGAAATAAAATGGTAAGTTTAGGCTTAAACGAAACTTTATCATATGCTTTAGTAAGTGAAAAAGATTCACAAATGTTTACAAATAAAGAAAACGACTACATTAAAATCTTATCACCACTTACAGAAGAAAGAGTAGCTTTAAGACAAAGTTTAATTACTTCATTGTATAGAATTTATGAATATAACAAATCACATGATATTCAAGACATTTCATTATATGAGATAGCAAAAACATTTTACAAATTAGGTGAAGAAGATTACAAAGAAGAAAATAAACTAGCTTGCCTAATGACTGGTAATTACTATTTGGGATTACATGAACAAAAAGTTGATTTTTATGTAATTAAAGGTGTTGCAGAGGAAATACTTGATTACTTAGGATATAGTGGAAGGTATAGTTTTATGCAAGAAGGAAAAATCCCTGATGAAATGCATCCAGGTAAATCTGCACTGATATCAGTTAACGGCACAACAGTTGGAATAATTGGTAGAGTAAGCCCAGCAATATGCAATGAAGAAGTATATGTAATGGAGATTAATCTTGACAAATTACTTGAAAAACAAGTTGGCAAAATGAAGTACAAAGAAATATCTAAATTCCCAACTGTAAAAAAGGACATTGCTATTTTAGTAGATAAAGATATTTCAGCCCAAGAATTGCAAAAAGCAATAAAAAATGCGGGAGGCAAATTATTACAAGAATCTAAAGTCTTTGACTTGTATACAGGTAAAGGAATACCAGAAGGAAAGAAATCAATAGCATTCTCAATTGAATTGGGAGATAGTACAAAAACACTAACTGATGAAATAATTAATGAAACTATGAATAAAATTACAGAAAATTTAAATACTAAGTTTAAAGCAGAATTAAGAAGCTAAAGAAAACGCAGACCTTCAGATTTTGAGTGAAGCAAAATGAAATCAATATACAGCTGTTCACACTTCGAAGATAAAAACTTTGAAACACAGATCTGAGTTTAGCGTAGAAAGGAAAATTAATTTAAAATGACGGAAATAGGAAACAAAATTTATTATATTGGGATAAATGATAACGACATTGATTTATTTGAAAATGTATACAATGTTCCTTATGGAATATCTTACAACAGTTATCTAATTAAAGATGAAAAGACTACTTTGTTAGACACTGTAGATGTTAGAAAATCTGATGAGTGGCTAAAAAAATTAGATGAAGCATTAGAAGGAAAAGAACTGGATTATCTAATAGTATCACACGTTGAACCAGACCATTCTTCTAATATCCAAGCAGTCACAGAAAAGTATCCAAATGTAACATTAGTAGGAAATCAAATGACATTTAAGTTATTATCACAATTTTTTAACATAAATGAAAATGTAAAAAAGCAAGAAGTAAAAGAAGGAGACATATTAGACATTGGGGAGCATAAGCTACAGTTTTTCATGGCACCAATGGTACATTGGCCAGAGGTAATGTGCACCTACGAACAAACAGAAAAAATAATATTTGCAGCAGATGCCTTTGGTAAATTCGGAGCAGTTGATGAAGCAAAAATATTCCAAGATGTAGAAGAACAATGGTTACCAGAAGCAAGAAGATACTATATAAATATAGTAGGAAAATATGGTACGCAAGTTCAAGCATTATTGAAAAAATTAAGTACATTAGATATAAAAATGATTTGTCCACTTCATGGACCATTATTAAATAGCAATTTACAATATTATATTGATAAGTACAATACTTGGAGTACGTATGAACCTGAAGAAAAAGGAACATTAATAGCTGTTGCATCAATTCACGGAAACACTAAAGAAGCAGCAAAAAAAGTATATGACTTAATAAAAGATAAAGAAAATGTTAAATATATGGACTTAGCTAGGTGCGACGTTTACGAAGCTGTAGCAGAAGCATTTAAATATGACAAAATGGTAGTATTAGCATCAAGCTATAATGCAGGTGTGTTTACTCCAATGGAAGAATTTTTGAATATATTAAAAACAAAATGTTATCAAAATCGAAAAGTAGGAATCATTGAAAATGGTTCGTGGGCACCATCAGCAGGTATGTGTATGAGAGCAGCATTTTTAGATATGAAAAATATAACTGTAGTATCTGACGTAGTTACGATAAAGTCAAGCATGACTGAAGAAAACGTCACACAAATTGAACAACTTGTAGATAAATTGTTAGCAAAATAAAAATAAGAGACTTCTTTTTTGAACTGTTACATTAACAGTAAACAAAAAGAAGGTCTTTTTTTTAGAAAATATAGTTACTAGATAATGCTTTTAAATAAAAAAATAACGGGCTTTCCTTGAAATAGGAAGGCTCGCTTATTTTTAAAAT
>CANQJH010000002.1 GCA_947624195.1 uncultured Clostridia bacterium | reverse complement strand
AATTTCTGGGGGTAAGGGGGAACTATGCCCTTTTTTCTTATTTTGGTTTTATTTTTTTCATTATTTCTTTCAAACTACCTCCTTCTTAAGTAACACAATATAAATTATACCACTTTTTATATAATATGTCAAATAATTATTTTCTGAGTTATGTCAACTGTATGTTTGTCCTACTATAATGTATGCAAGTCCTATGACTTTATGTATATGAAAATTTTTATAATCTCTCATAAAATATATTTTTCTTTATATATTTTATTAGAGGTGTTAGCTTTTGAAAAATAATTTTAAACAATATAGTAAAAGATTTTTATTTAGCCTTATAACTGTTGTTATCACTGTTATTTTGGTTTCAAGTCATACTTTTAAATCTGTACAAGTTTCTAGCGATTTGGATATACAATACATATGGGATGATATAAAAACGGAGAAAAAAGACTTTATAAAATGGATAGATTTTAATGTGTGCTATGATGCTTTGGATGCAGCTTATAGGCTTGATGTTAATTCGTATACTACTGACTTACATTATAATTGGATTGAAATTTTGGCTCTTCTTGCTTGTAAGTATGGTAATGATTTTGATAAATATAGCAAAAAGGATTTGGATTCTTTTGCGTCTCAAATAAAAAATGCTGGAAGTGTTGAAGCCGTAGCTAAAAATATGAAATATTATGATTATTATTATGAAGCTTATTCTGCTATTTTGTGTGAGTTTTTAGGAGTACATGAAGATGGCTCTTATGGTATGAAGGTTTTTCTACCTATCGCAAAAAATTATTCTTTTTCCCATTACAAAGATTTTGGTGCTTCACGAAGTTATGGTTTTAGTAGAACTCATTTGGGAAATGATTTGATGGGAAGCATTGGCACTCCAATAATTGCTGTTGAGACCGGTACTATTTTTCATTTAGGTTGGAATCAGTATGGTGGTTGGAGAATTGGTATAAGGAGTTTGGATGGTAAGCGATACTATTATTATGCCCATATGAGAAAAAATCACCCTTATGTACAAGGACTTGAAGAGGGTATGGTTGTAAATGCTGGAGATGTCATTGGTTATTTAGGTATGACAGGTTATAGCATTAAAGAAAATGTTAATAATATCAATGTGCCTCATCTACATTTTGGCATGCAAATTGTTTTTGATGAATCTCAAATGGATAGTAGCAAAGAAATTTGGATTGATGTGTATAATATAGTTGAATTTTTGAAAAAAAATCGCTCAAGTGTGTACATGAGCGACAGTGAGACTAAAGATTATTCTCGAGTTAAATAATTTAGTATAAAATATTGAAAAAAAGGTAAAATAGTGATAAAATTATGATAAATAAATTTTTTGGAGGAATTTGTATGATTAATATTCGACCCGTATCAGATTTAAGAAATAAATACCCTGAAATTGAACATTTAGTTTTAAAAGAGGATGAAGCAGTATATTTAACAAAAAATGGGTATGGTTCAATGGTGGTAATGAGTTTAGAAAAATATTCTAAGCTAATGAGTGATTTGGAATACAATGAATATATAGAAAATGAGTTGGACGAAGCAGATCAAGAGGCAGACGATCCAAAAGCAAAATATTATACACATGAAGAAATGAAACAAATAGCTAGGAGGTTATTAGATGACTAATAAATCATACTATGGAAGTTAGAAGAATTTTATATTCAAAAAGAAATTTTGACAAATTAGTATAAAAGGTGAAAGCTCACTTTCACCTTTTATTTATAAATTAAATCCTATATATTTTCATTGCGTTTTGATAAGTAGCTTGAGCGATTGCTTCAAGCTCAGTATGTCTTAAATCTGCTATTTTTTGAGCTGTATACTTTACGTTACGTGGGTCATTTCTCGTTCCTCGCACTGGTTCAGGTGCTAAGTATGGACTGTCTGTTTCTATTAGTAACCTGTCTATTGGAACCAAATTTGCTATTTCTTCTGCATTTTTTGAGTTTTTAAATGTAATTGGACCCGCTATGGAAATATAAAATCCTAGCTTTAGTCCCTCTTTTATAAGTTCTCTATTAAACGGACAGCAGTGGAATATGCCTTTATTTTTTATTGGATTTGCTTTAATTATATCCAGTGTATCCATTACAGCGTCTCTTGTGTGTATAGTTACTGGTAAGTCGTATTTATTGGCTAAATTGATTTGCTTTATAAAAGCTTGCTTTTGTATATCTTTATCTGTGTCATAATGATAGTCAAGGCCTATCTCACCTATTGCAACTATCTTAGAATTTGTAGATTTGTTGGCATCTTGTTGTGACTTTTGGACTTTGTTTGTTTGTCCTTGCACACATTTTGCTTCATTATTATCACTTTTATTTAATTCATTTTGCAGAATCTCATCTATCTTTTCCACATCTTCTGCCCAGTTTGTGGACAAGTCATTTGGTGAAATGCCCACTGTTGAGTATATATAGTCATACTTTTTAGATAACTCTATTGCTTTTATTGAACTTTCTAAACTATATCCGCAGTTTACAAATTTAGTAATACCTGAATGGTATATTTCAGGTATTAATTGTTCTCTATCTATATTGAATTTATCGTCATCTAAGTGACAATGTGAATCAAAAAATTCCAAAACTACCTCCACTTATCTATAAAACATACTACACATGATTTAAGGCTGTAAGCATAAACCAAATACTACGGTATACAATAAACCTTACTAAACTGTAACTGTAACGCTTGCGACTGCATAATCTTTTATGTGAGAAATGCTTACATCTATATCCATTGACTTAAAATCCATGTATCTCTTATCAGAACATTTTACTTCTTTCACATCAATATCATTTTTTTCAATGTTAATTAAATTTGCATATGGTCTACCGTTTTCATCATTAAGTATTTCTATATCTTTCCATGAAATAGAATACTTATTATCCAAATACTTGGATATTGCCTTAAATACCGCTTCCTTTGTTGCGAATCTTCCTGCATAATGTTGATATTTTGTAGCTTTTTTACTTTCACAATAAGCAATTTCTTTTTCTGTAAATACGGTTTCTCTAAACTTGTCATTTTTCATTGCATCTTGTATTCTTTTTACTTCTATTATGTCTGTGCCAACTGTTACTTTCATTACTTACATTTCCTTACCTTTTTTAATTATTATTCATAATCTTAACTATCAAATACATAAATATAGTTATCTAATTCAAAAATTTAATAGTAGCCAAAAACTATAAATATAGGTTATCTTCTCATGCCTTGCTGTCGCAAATTCCATAAGGCCACTAATGGCTGTGCAATTAATGCACTTCCTATAGCATACATATGCCATTGGGCGCTTGTATGTAATTTGCTTCATTCGACCCTTGCTAACGCTACGGGTGGTCCCTGCGCGGCTTATTCGAAGATAACTATATTTATAGTTTTATTATGCTATTGCATAATTTAAAAATCCAGTCCATTAAATAGAATTATAATGCCTATTATAACAAACACCACTAAAAGAATTAAAGTAAACCTCTTATACATTAAGTTTTCATTTAATCTGTTATTTTTGTATAATAAATCAAATTGATTTTCTACAGTAATATATAGTTTATCTAATTTAAGTTTTTCTTTTAATGTATTGCAAAATTTATCTTTGTCTGTTTCCTCCACTACATATACCTTTTGAGAGAATTCCACAAATCCGTTTCTTGATTTATCAAATAGATTAGAATTTTGCAAATATTTATTTACCTTATTTAGGTATATTAATTTGTATAATTCTAATACATATGCGTATAAATGCTCTTGCTTGGTATCTTTTAATTCATATGCATTTTCAGCTCTTAAATTGATGTATTCCATTTCCTGAATATCTTCATACTTTGTTAACTTTTTTAATAAGTTTTTGTCATCTGTAACTGCAAAGCATATACCTGTATTAAAACAAACTACTACATCTTTATCTTTTTCAAAGATATTGCAATCATATCTACTACAAATTGCAGCTTTTAAATCATTGCCTAATTCTTTATATTCGTCAATTAATTCTTTTGTATTTAGATTAAATGACCAAAATAAGTAGTCTCTAATGCCTGGCATAAAATAATTATAGAGTTCTTTATCTTTTTTCTTATCAAATATTTTTAGCTTAAATTTATCTTCTAATAACAGTTCATAATAGCCTGCCATTCTTCTTTCATCAATTAAATATGGATAAATTTTTTTCTTCATTTGTTCCATTTTTTCAATTTATGTTAGTGATAAAACTAACATACTCTCCCTTCTTAAATTTTTATTTCTTTTGTTTTTAGCTATATATTCAATAATTTAAGTTAATATTACTCTTAACGGTCTACATGACTTACTTTTGCTTACATTTGAGCTATCTACACTTATCTTACTCTTTGCTATCAGTATAATAATTTGCATTTAAGTCTGGTGCCAAGTGCCATTTGCTTATGAAGCTTATCACTGTATTTTGGCTTAATTCAAGGGATGGCTCTACTATTACTTTTCCTGTTGCATCTATAACTCCCCATTTGCCGTCTTTTTTAACAGCTGAAAAGCCGTAATCATTTTGTTCTGTTGCGTCATCATATGTATAATCTACAACTACGATTCCATTTTTGTCTACAAAACCGTATTTGTTATTGTATTTTGATAAAAATAATGTGTTGCTTGATAATACATCTTGAACCTTTTTTTCTTCCAATTTGAAGTTATAATATTTGTATTCTCCGTCTTTTCTAACTTTAATATATCCTAAATTAGAGTTTATTTCAGATAAGATTCCTGAAGTCTTTACTTCAAATGTTGTGTTTATTAAATCCATCTCTCCATTGTCTTTTTCTGCTTCAATAAATCCTTCTTCACTTGAATATGAGATATAATTGTAGTTAAAGTTTACAGGAGTCTCTCCTTGTAAATTAATTATGCCATATTTGTCATCTTTTTTAGCTATGTAATTTCCTTCAAATGCGTATTTTAAATCTTGATATTCCTGATTAATAAGTTTTTCCCCTGTTGATGAGATTACTCCATACTTGCCATCTGCCTTTACGATTACGTTGCTATTATCAATACTTACTGCCTCTGTAAATCCATTTTTTAGTTTTATCAATCCATCTGCAGATACTAATTCAATGTCATTTCCTTCTTTTACAACATACATTTCACTTCCGTAAACATGCATGATTTCAGTATATTTGCAGTCTAAAATCTGTTTTCTATTATAATTAATTAAACCATATTGATTATTGCTATCTTTAACTATAAATCCGTCTTCGTACCTATTTGTTAATGCCACTATTTCTGTGTAATTATTTTCAATGATTACACTTCCACTATTATCTACTAAGCCGTATTTACCATCTTTTTCTGTAACAAAGCTTTTAGTTACATTTTTAAGTGGAGTTATTGATGTATAGTCTGGTGATAATAACTCTTTTCCGCTAAAATTTATTAAGCCATATTTACCGTCTCTTTGAACTTTTAAAACGCTAGTATCATAAAATACATTACCCATACTATCTACATTTTGCATAGCTTCGACTTGGTCATATGATGTAAATAATTTGCTAGAACTTGCGTCCATAGCATATGATTTATATGTACCATTTTCTAAGTCAACATCTTCTTGACATATGAATATAGCTTTGCTTGGATCTGGTATAACAATCATATTTTCATAAATTGTATCAATTATGATTTCTCCTTTTGAATTAATTACACCCCATTTATTATCACTGCAAGCAACTAAATATGAGTTTGCTACGTTTTTGCCTTCGCCTCCTTTGTGTAATGTCGGATATTTAACCATTAAAACTATTACTATGATTAAGGTTGCTATAGCTAGTCCAACAGCAACTACTTTTTTCATATTTAGTTTTCTTTCTCCGTCATATCTTCTTCCTCTTCCCATAACTTTCTTATAGTATAAAAAAGATATACTATAATCTCCTTTCTTCACTCAGTGTCCATGCTTCAATGACTTACTATGTAAATCAGTGAAACGTAGATTTCTGAGGAGTAATTCAACTATAATATATCAAGTTTTTACTTTTTTTTCAATACTTTAGGTGCATATTTTTACGATTTATTTTTTTAAAACTTTAATAACTGCTACGCTCATGTCATCTTTAGGTTTGCCTACACAATTATCTACAGCTTCTCTTAAAATAATGTCAGCAATCCTTTCTGGTACATCAGTTTGAATATCCTCTAGTAGATATTTTAGCCACAAATCTCTATTAGCATATTCCATGCTTGAATCCAATATTCCATCACTGCACATTACTACAATATCGCCATCTTCTAAATCTTTGTCATATGTATCCACATTTATGTCATTCATTATTCCTGTTGGAAGTGACGTGGATTTTATTATACTTACATTTCTTTTGCTTTTTATGTAAGTAGGACAGGCTCCACTTTTTATTAGTTGCATATTACCTGCAAATAAGTCTAATATGCTTATATCTAATGTTGCATAATTGTCTTCTTTATTAGCAGTTAAAATAGCTGAGTTGATAAGCTTTATTGATGTTTCTTTTTCAAAGCCTGAGCTTAGTAACCTCTCTAACATACTTACTGCAATTTTGCTGTTCTTTTCTGCTGATTTACCGCTTCCCATACCGTCACTTATTGCGAATAAGTATTTCCCGTCTGCTAGTCTTATATTTGACATTGTGTCTCCTGACACTGTTTCTCCTTCTTTTTTTACTTTTGCAAATCCTGTTTGAACTAAAAAGTTGTCATCGGAAATATATGTGTAAGAGCATGTGTTTCTGTTTAATCTTATTCCGCATTTTTGGTCTTGTAATATAACTCTTTC
Source organism: uncultured Clostridia bacterium (assembly GCA_947624195.1). Lineage (GTDB taxonomy): Bacteria > Bacillota > Clostridia > TANB77 > CAG-508 > CAG-793. The sequence goes on along the minus strand of CANQJH010000002.1, from coordinate 127,266 downwards.
GCCTAGTGCACTTGCTATTGCTTTAGAAATTTGTTTTACTGGACAAACTCTTCCATCTGAGTCGTTACATACATCAGTATACGCATTGATTATAAATCTTCCTGAATGCTCCTGTCTTATTTTTAAATCTTTAGTAGCAATGCTCTTGTCTTGTAAACTTTTTAGAATATTTTGTTTTTGATTTTTGAATTCTTCGCTTTCTGCATCTGACATGTCATCAGTAATGTTTTCAATAGCTGTTTTAACTGTCTTTAATTGGTCAGACATGTTTTTATTAGCTTCGTCTAACTTCTTCTGCCAAACAAGATTTACTTTGCAAATTCTATATGCAGAATTGATTGCTCTTAACATTTCCCTTATTTCTTTTTCTTCAACCTCATTTGCATCTAAATCATCTGAGCTCATTAGATAAATGTTATTCTTGGCAAATATGCTAATAATGGCATTTTGAGTTAATATGCCATTTTCCATTAAGTTATCAAAAATGTCTCTTAAAATGTCCCCTTCACCATTATAAATGTCATCATATAAAAGATTGTCTTCCATGCCTTCTATTGATTTGATAACTTCATCTTCAAAAGTTTCTTCATTTTTTTGATAGAATTCATCTTGTTTATAATTTTCTGCAATTTCAGAAATTGTCTGAGATATACTATTTAGCTTAATTAGGGCTTCATCATTGCCTTCCAACACTCTGCCTGCTTCTGGCAAAAGCTTTGTCTTTGGAATTATTTTATCAATGTCAATTTTAAAATTCTTTGGCACTGCAAGTAGGCCTATTGATGCAATCAATATTTCTTGAAATAATATGATATTGCTAACTCCGCCATTTGCACTATATGCAATAAGTATGTTGCCAAGTGCAAATCCCACTATTACACCTATTTTGCCAAATCTATTTAGAAGTCCTGCAAGCATTCCTGATATGGCATAAGCAGCAATTAGAGTGGTGTTTCCATCTCCAATTATTCCTAAAACTATGCCTATGGTTGTTCCACTTATGCCACCTACTAATATACCATTTCTCCAGCCTAATAGTAGAACAATAAATATACAGATAATGTTTCTTATTGAAAATGAAAATATATGTAGGTTGCTTAGTGAAATAGTTGCTATAGCAATAAGTAAACTAGCTCCTATAACTTCTTCTATTGAAAATACTCTTTTTGCTCCATATTTTGCTATTACATCCAATGAATTTACAAAAATTTTATAAAATATATAACTTGCCACACTGGTTACAACCGCAACTAGCAAATCATATATATAAAATCCTTTAAAAATCATTGAAATAGCTTGTACAAATAATATTGATATAAATAGATATGCTCCTAATTTGATTTTTTCGTTTTCTTCTTCACGTTTAGTAGGCTTTCTTATTAAAACTAGAAATAGCATAAGTACAGATGAAAATACAAACATCATGGTATTGGTTCCACCAAATTTAATAGCTGTTCCTAGTAAGCTTGATAGATATAGCACTGCTATAGGTACACCATTACTTATACAAGCAGTTACCATAGCTAGCCCAAATGGAGCAATCATTGTTTGATCTACACCAAATCCAACCATTGATATCATAAAAGTTAATATGTATATAAATATATTTTGAATACTAAAAATTTTAGATAATGCTTCTTTAAAATTAATATTCGTTCTTTCCTCTTTTTGTTCATAATCTCTTGATATATTTTGTAACATCCTTACCACCTCTTACTTTTTTAATTTTACTGAACTAATTGTAGTACAAGCCGGTCAAATATTTTGTCATAATATTGGAGTAAAGTTAAAAAAGTACTTTACAATTTGTGATACAATTTTTCTTTATTCTATCTTATTTTCTGCAAAATTACAAGATGTTATTGCAAATTGTAGAAAATTTACAGAAATAGCAATAATAAAAAACATAAATATATTTGTTTTTGAGTAAGCCGCTTTAGTCGCCACCCGTAGCGCTAGCAAGGGTCGAATGAAGAAAATTACATACAAGCGCCCAATGGCATTACGTATTATCTAGGAAGTACACTCATTGCACAGCCAGCAGTGGCCTTATGAAATTTTCGACAGCTTGGAATATTTTTCTTTTTTCTCATGAGTGACTATATTAAATTTGATTTTTACATATATAATAAGAAAAATAAATGAATGAGGTAGATTATGAAAAATTGTGGAAAATATGAAGATAACTTAAATTTAGTTGGTCCAATTTTAAGGGAAAAGAGAATGGAAAAAGGCATATCTCTAGAAAAGCTTTCTTCTAGATTACTTTTAGTTGGAGTTAATATCCCTGTTACTAGTTTGCACAGAATTGAGAATAATCAAAGAACTGTTAGAGATTATGAAATTTGTGCAATATCTGCTGTGCTTGGAATTAAAGTAACAGAATTGCTTGATCCAGTTTCTAAGATTTTTAAAGCTTCCTAATTTAGATTGACTGTTTTATTCAATTTTATAGTAACATTTATGGTATCATTTGTGGCGACATTTATGATATCATTTTTTTAATAACTGATTAAGCAAACAAAACAACCAGCCCTCAAAGAGCTGGTTGTTTGTTTATTTATGTTTTACTCTGCTGTCAGAAGTTTGTCGATTTGTTACATTTGTAATGACACTTTATTATGATAAATCTATCAATGATCTACGTTACCATCGAAAATGGTATTATACTCTTCTTTTAATAATGATTACACTTCCAACTACTATAACTGCTACTGCAATTCCAATTAATACAATTGGTAATACATTTCTGTTTTCACCAGTTGGTGGTAATACTACTATTTTTTGAGCGCTATCTGCGTCAATTTCTGTAGGTGTTACTAAGTCAACTTGAGTATATATTTCTTCACTTGTATCATCACCTAGTGATTGATCTGACATTTCTTGATTTCCTACTATTGAGTATGCCATTCTTCTTCCTTGAGTATTTGATGTAGCTACTATTTCTGCTAAGTTGTTATATACGAAGTTTCCTTCTCCTGTGCTTGACAATAATGCAGATAATACAAGTTTAGTTGATGAAGTTGATTTATCTTCATTAAATAATGATGGTAATAAGTCTGATGATAATTTATCTGTTGTGATTAGAGTATTGTATGTTGAAATTTCTTCTAAATATTTTCTATTTACTAAATCATTATCTAATTTAGATGAATCTACAACTTTTTCACCATTTTCATTAATTGTTGTTGATTTGATGATGTCTGAAGCATTTGCTACTTCCCAGTTAGAGTTTACATCTTGGTAGTTTGCATCATATCTAGATAAGTTTGATACATAGTCTATTACTTCTTTTGCATTTGTTTTTGATACCCAATTCTCATCTCCTGCATGTGCTGATTTTCCAGTGTAGTAGAATTGCTTATCCAAATAGTCGACTTCACCAACATTTTGTGCAGATAATCCATAAGTAGCTTCTATTGATGCTCCTGCAATTAATTCTTCATCCATATATACTTGGATAAGTTCAGGTAATGTTTTTGAGTTTCTACTTAATTCATAACTTGCTAATCTGTAATCGTTATAATTTACTTTGTGTCCAGTGTGTTTTGCAAAGAACAAATCATTAACTGATTGTGTTGTGTCAAATAATGTTTGATTATTTGCAAGTTTTAATTTAAAGTTTGTTATCTCTTTATTTAGTTTTATTTGTGCTTTTGGCCTTTCTTGAAGTCCTAAGTCAATGTCATCTATTGTGTAAGATAATTTGTTGTTATTGCCTTGATTTCCTGTTGTTGTAGTATTAAATTCTATTTCTGTATCAATAACACCAGTTTGTGCTATCATTGCAGTATTTGCAATTAATGCATTTATCTTATCAACTTGAGCTTTTCTTTGTTCTTCTTGGTTTTCATATACGTATGTTCCAAGACTTTCAAATGAATCTAATATCTCTGCTCTATTATTTAATAATGTTTTATCACTTGCTCCAGATGACCAATTGTTTACGCTTTCTCTATAACTGTAAACGTCTTTTGCATCTGATGCACCTTGTACATTTTTGCTTAAGTCTGCATTGTAATAGTACATTGCTGATTTATCTGTTACATTATTGACATTGTAATTTTGAGTATCATAATTTGTAAATCCATTTATTCCGTTATAGCTTCCGCTTTGGTCTATTTCTGTTTGATATGTTGTACTCTTGTAGTCTTGACCATTGTATGATTTTGCGTTTAATCCTCTAGTTCCTACTAATGTATTTACTTCATTGTCCCCATTTAATAATACTGTCTGTGCACTATCCCCATAAGTAAATCTTATAAAGAAATCTCCAGGTGGTACTGATTTAAATGAGTATGCTCCGTTGTTTTCTCCTATAGAGTCTTCTGATACATTTAGTATGCCAGGACCTTTTAATATAACTTTTGATAATCCAATTCCACTGAAGTATCTATCTTTGTTTTCATTAGCTAGAACTAATCTACCGTTTTGGAATTCATATGTTGCTGTTCCCCATACTCTTTCGCCTCTATAGCTTCCTAAGAATATACCTTTGTCATCAACATTTTGTATTAGTTCAACTAATTCAACTTTTACACCGTTTATCTTGGTTTCACCATCTTGGTATTTACCATCTCCAACAACTGCTTTGTCGTTGGTTACAGTTCTTTCATCCTCGTATACATATCCAGATAATATTCTTGTATCATTATCATCTTGTGATATAACTACTTTTAGGTTTGGAGCTTTATCTGTATCAGGCTCTAGTCTATCTTCAACTTGGCTAGTTTTAGATGTTCTTAAATCACCATCAACAGTTAAGTCCATTTCTTCTAAGCTTCCGGCATTAGATTGTGTACTTATTATACCTGCTACTTTATTAGATACGTTTGTGTCAACTCTGCTGTTGTCCTGTCCTAAGTAGTTAGGAACTGTAGCATTTGGTCCATAATATGTTGAATATCCATTTATTTCGGCTATATTACGTTTTCCAAGTGTAATTGCTCCACTATTTAAGTCTTGATCTAACTTAACTTTTCCAGTTGTTGCGTCTGTATTTGCTTTAAATGTTAGATATACGCTTCCCATTTCTCCTGGCATAAATCTATCATTTCCAGATTGTGATTTAAATCCAGTTATATATAGTGAGCTATAATTGTAATTTGCTCCTTGTAAGCTCTTTGAAGCTTCTCTATCAGCAAAACTTGTGTGATTGCTTACCGTTAAGTTTGCATTTTGCATTCTATTTCCTTTAAAGTCAGCTCCCACATATGAGTTAGTGTAAGTATTTGTTACATTTCCGTTTGCGTCATACTCATTATATTGATTAAATGAATATGTTCCATCTTGATTTAATACTCCATCAAATGTATATTGATCTGCATCATAGTAGTCAACTACTTCGTTTATTGTTGAATATAGAGTTTGAGAATCATTTTTTACTATTATTCTGTATGTTACAAATACTTGTAGATTTTTCTGTTCTTGATCATCGTATAAGTACTCTGATTTACGTAGTTCTCTAGTATAAGCATATGTACCATTGTATAATGCGTCTGCTGCTCTGACTTCTACTGTCCAGCTTCCATCATCGTTAGCATTCTTCTTAGAGTAGATGTACTCTTGTTTTTTACCATTTACGATAACCGTTACTTTGTAAACATCTTTTTGAATAGCTATATTTTCTTGATCTCTTCTCTTAATACCAAAATCAACGTACCTGCTTTGATCTGATTGTTTGGTATATAAGTAATAGTATGTTTCATCAAGAGTTACTGTTTCTACATTGTCTGTCGGATTATCCAAATCTTCTAATACGAATGTATCATATACTGGGTATTTAACAAGATAATTTTCGGATGTAAGAGGGTCATCTATAAGTGTTGTTGATTCTATCATACAATCTTTTATAAATTGTATAACATTAGCTGTATCACTTTGTCCTACACCTTTAGTTTGTAGCCAAGCGGTTAATTCTCTATATGCTACATCATATGAACCATTTGTTGCTGAGAACTCTAGGAATTTATTCCATGCGTCTTGATATGTTAGGGCTAATACATTTCCGTTTTCATCTTGACCATTTCCAATGTACTCTCCATTATCTCTTGCTAATTTTGCTAGTAGAGCATATGATTTATGCCAACTACCACCCATTTTATAATTTTGTGGTGTAGAATCAATTGTTCCAAATCTTAGATTGAAACTTTCTCTGTTAGTATCTTGTGCATTTGAGTATCCACCAGTTAAATTGTTTTTATAATATGTTGCTTCGTAAATTTCTCCATTATATAAGAATTTTACATAGTATTTCTTGAATGGATCTAAGTTGTAGAAATGATATTTTCCGTTTTTATCTGTTGCAGTAGTTTTAATTAAGTTACCACTTTCATCATATAATCTAACTTCCATTCCTGCAAATGGAGCGTCTTCTTCTGACCATACTCCTGTATAGTCACCTAATTTATCACTAGGAAGATCTTCCCATACATTTCCACCAAGTTCCATAGCAACATTTCTTGTTTCTAGTTCCATTGTAGTAGAATCTTGTTTAGCTAGTACCGATACTTTAACGTCTCCATCTACTTTCCATTCGGCCTTAATTCCAGCTTCTGCTGATGCCTCAATACCTATTTTAACAAACTCTTGGAATTTAGATGGCTGCTCAATTTCAGCTTTATAATAGAATTTTTTAATACATGTTTCATAGTACTCATAGCCTATTATATTGCCTCTATCATTATAAATTGGTTCTTTTCCCTCTGATGGATCATAGTCTGTTATTGAGTATTCGATTACTTTTAAGTCTATGTCTTGATCAATATCATCTTGCATTAATGTTCCACTTATAAAATCATTTGGATCAAACTGGTCTGCAGTTAATGTTACATCTGAATTATATTCATCAGGTGTAGTTACAGTTACGTTAATATCACTTACATAGCCCTCTACTGTTCCCTTGTAGCCTGTATATAGCATACCATTGCCTAGAACTTCAGTAATATAGTTTATTTTTATTTGAGGATTTATCCTAGTAATTCCACTATTTGGTTTATATCTTATATAGAATTCATCACCCCAGTTAGGGAATTCTATCTTTTCACCACTTTTATCCAAAAATTCTATATCTGTTCCATCTAGTCCTGTTATTTCATAAGATGCAAATGCTGGTGCATTTGGATATTTTTTTGCATTTTCTCCTGATAACTCGTCAAATAGTATTTGCTTAGCATTCTTTATACTATCATTCAACTCGTTAGTTTGTATATCTAATGAATAAGGTCCAGTTGTGTATGTATGATTTCTTTGATTTACTAAAACTGTAGTATTGTTTGATTCGGTTTTAAAATTTACTTTGCCATTCTTTAGTATTCCATAATAGAATTGTGCATATTGATTTGATCTAGCTTCTATCATTGAAACTGATGTTGCACTTGTTGTTTGACCTGTATATCTTTTAAGTAATTGACAAAAGTTTGAAAGATTGTTAAATTGATCTGATGACCAAATAACATTTTGTATATCTTCTTCCTTCCAATCTCCACTTTGAATTGCAGTATATACTGCAAAAGCAACACTTTGTTCTAACTTAATAGATTCATTGGTTGAATACTGAACTTCTCTTTTGTCTGGTGCTGCATTATTGACATATACGCTGTATCCCTCGCCCTTATGTATACAGAATAAAGTATCATCAAATTCATATGGTTCACTTGGTAACTCTGTTAATGTTAGAATATCTGTTGGGTCTGAGATTGTTATACCAAAAACAGATTTACTTATAGAAAATATTAATGTCATTGTAATTATCATTAGTAAAGTTTTAGTCAATTTTAATTTTAATCTCATACCTAACTCCTTTCTATAAAATTATACATCTTGCTAATTATATGTTTTTTTATTTCATATACGGCTATGCCAAGTATTGCTAATATTCCTAATGTTATTCCTGTAAATGAAGCTACTTCCTTACCTGTTGCTGTACCAATTACTACATCCGCTGATGATTTGTCATCTGTTTGCTCTCCTGCTCCTACTCCTGTGCCTTCTGAATTAGAATCAATATCTTCTAATCCATATTCATTATATGACATAAGTATTTTGGCAGTATTTCTTACTGTTCCCATATTGTCTCCTGACATTTTTCTGCTTAATACTATTGTTACTACCTTTGTTTCTCCTGGATTAATTAATGTATTTGCTAAACTTGTGTTATAAGCATTTCCATCTTGTCCAAGATACCATGAGCTATTTAGCTCAGAGTTAAATGTCATGCCATCTGGAATATAATCTATGATAGATTTTGCATATCCTGATATTTGACCGTTATTTTGTATAGCTATTCTGTATTCTACTAATACTGTTGCAAAATCAACGTTGGCTGTTGCTAATTCAACTTTTGCTACTGATAAGTTATCTTGATTATAAGTTTTTGTATCAGCTTTAGTGTTTGCTACAGATATTCTTGTAACTGTTTTGCTAATATCTAGGTCAAATATTCTATTTTTTACTAGTCCTAAGTCTATGTTGTATATGTTTGCATTTTCAACTTTTATTTCATCCGTTGCTGCAACTTTCTTACCATCTAATTTAGTAGTTACGAAATCAGAATTTTCTGATTCTGAAACACCCTCTGCCTTATATGGTGCTACTCCATAATTTTGTCCATCAATATCTATAACTACTACATAGCTATCTGGTAATACATTTACAAATATGTAGTTTCCTGATTCATTTGTCGTTGTTACCAATTCTTTGCCATCAACATCTACTGCACTGTTGCCTGTGTTTTTGTTAAATAATCTTACTGTTAATCCTGAAACTCTTTGCTCAGATAATTCTTTTATTCCGTTTGAATTTTCATCAAGCCATACAGTACCTCTTACTTTGAAAGTACCTTCTTTTGTAACTACATCATCATCTAGGTTTCCATCTCCTGTTTCACCACTTCCTGGTTCTCCATCTGGTGAAGTGCTTGGTCCTGCTGAACTTGCTGAAGTTCCCACAATTTTATGTTTTAATGAGTTTGATTGTACTACGTTGTCTTGTAATGTAATTGTTGCACTATTTTCAATATTTGCAACTCTTCCTTTTTGCAATGTATATGGTTTTGTCATTATAGTTAATCTAGCTGTTTCTGAAGGATTTATGTCTAATGAAACCAACATTGCTCTACCCTTATATTCTTCTTGTCTAGTTCCATTAGCATCTTGTACTTCGTATCTCGATACTCTTAGACTTGAAGGTATATTATCACTAACCTCGACTGTAATTTTTTCGTTACTGTTATTAGTTACATTTATGTAATACTCTAAATCATCTGTATCTCCTAAATTACCCTCTGGTATATTACTTGTTTGTGAAACTATAACTATTTCTCTAGTTAAGTTGTAAGAAATATCATTGACTATTTCTTCTGCTTGCATTCCATCACAAGTTACAGTTGCTGTAACTTTAACTTGTTTGTCCTGATTAAAGTCTGCTACTGTTAAGTTGATTAAAACTCCATCTGTAGCTCCTGGTTTTAATGAAGATCTTGTATATGTAATAGTATTTGTTCTTTCATCATAGTTGTATTCAGTTCCGTCATTTTTTGAAACTGATTGAACTTTAAGTTCACTAGGTAATTTGATTGTTGCCTTAACGTTATTTTTTTCATCATAGTTTGCATTTTGTATTTTAAGGCTATAACTTACAGTAGATTGTGGTCTTAAGTTTTTGTTATTTTTGTTTGTTGCAGCATATCCCTCTAAGTCTCCTTTTACAATATTTATGGTACTTGCTGACTTAACAGCTTCTTGTAATTTATCTGCTGTAATTTCAGCTGATATTGTTTGTTGTATTTGTTCGTTTTGAGCTCCACTTAAAGTTTGCACTACAACTAGATTATAATCTAATGTTTTTGTTTCTCCTGCATTTAAACTTTCTATTGTAGCAGTTAATGTTTTTGTATTGTAGTCATAGCTACGTCTTGGTAGGTCTGACATCTCATAAGTATCTTTAACTACTGCTATACCACTTGGTAAAGTTACTTTTGCTTGTATATTGTTTGCTACTTCACTTCCTGTATTTCTTACATTTAAACTATATGTAATAAATTTACCTTCTTTTACTTGACCGTTATTTTGTACTTGAGCTCCTGTGTTTGTTTCTACTATTGAAGGTTCTAGGATAACTTGTGGTACTGCTCCTGTTGAAATTCCAACTGCTTTTGCTAAAACAACATTTTGATTTTGTCCTTGCTCTGCATTGTTGTTATAGTAAACTGCATATGTTGATTTTGATGTATTTCCGTATTGTAGATTTTCTGGAACTCTTACATTATAATTAAATGTCATTGAAGATACCTGATCCATAGTTCCATTTGCAACTATCTTATATGCTTTTGCTGTATCGGTAGGATTCTCAGTCCAGTTACTTCCATTTACATCCTCATTTGCATTTTCACTATATAGAACTTTTGCATCAAGTCCGTTTACATTTACTACACTTGATAATGTTGTATCAAAATTTGATCCCAAATCTATGTCGTTTGCATCTTTGTTTCCACTTGTAGGAATTGTTCCAAGTATTGTAACTCCGGTTGCTTCATGTCCTAGGTTATTAACAACTGTACCGCTGATTTGCATTTCTTTAGCTACTGAATTTACATCTACTTTTGAGATTTTTTCACTACTCTCTTGAGCAGTTATTTTTTCTCCATTTACCTCTAAAGTATTTGTTGTTACAAATCCTGTTGGAGCGACTATTCCTATATTTGTTGCTACTTGATTAGCTTCTCCAGTTTCTTCATTTGAGTAATTTAATGTAATTACTCCATCAGTAGTTGGAGCTAAGTTATCAAGCGTTACGTCTGCAACTATTCTAATTACTGTTCCTTCTGATGTAGCTTGTAAGCTGTATCTTGTTTGTGTTCCATCTAATTGTAATGAGATTACATTATTATTTGCTACTAAGTTATTAAGTACAAGCTCGTCTTCATAGATAAGTCCTGCTTCTTTGATGTCTATTGATTTTACCTGTTCTGGTAAAACTATGTTCATCCTTGCATTTGTATATAATGCATCTCTTATATCTTTTGTCTTTAATGTAGCTGTTATAATAACATCTTCATTTTTTACAACTGTTGATAAGTTTTGCATATTTACATTTAATTTTGCATTAGATGTTGGCTCTTGTAATTGTGCAGTTTTAGAAATTTGTTTTGATGAATTTAATGTTTCGTTTTTATATCCTTCTACGACTGCATTTGTTGTTAATTCTGTAAGTGCTTTTAATTGTGCTTTGCTATATGCAAAATTTGAGTTTATTGCTTTTTGAAGGATAATCTCAAGATTTCCTTCATTTTCTACTTTACTTGTTTGTAAAGCTATATTTGCTTGATTAGTTTCTATTTCAAGCATATCTTTTGATAAAGTTCCTAGTTCTGTTCCATCTTGGGTCAAAACTTTAACTGTACCATTTTCTCCAAGAATATTTATCAAATTATCTCTGTCTATTTTTACTTTTTTATTTACGATAGAATTGTCTGCATTTAAGCTGTTAAACATAGCGTCTTGTTCTTGAACTCTAATTATATCTACCACATCTTTGAAACCAACATTTGCTTTTAATCTCACTTCAAATGTTGTTTCTAGGTTGTTTTCTCTATTTTTTAAGTTAGTATACATATATCCTTTATTTATCTCGTCTGTACCTAAAGCTTCAACTTCTACATATTCTCCAACTTTGTTTTTAAGTTCATATGTATAGTCTACAAGTTTAGCTTCTACAGTGTTTCCTTTTACTTGTGCTTTAGCTACTACTTGTGACTCTATCTTAGCTTCTTCTACTTGAGCATCATAAATATATGTTATCATGTATTCGTCTTGAGAATCCCATTTAACCTTACCTTCTGCATCTGGTGCATTTTCTTTCTTGATAGTGATTACATCATTTTCGTAAGTGTAAGATATTGCCTCTCCTGTTACGATAACATTACTTGGTTTGTTTTGTTCTAATGTTGGTACATTGATAGTAATCTCTTTTGTTCCTACTGGCATTTTGTTATTTTGTATACCTTCATTAATTTTAAAACTTACCATTGTTTTATTTTCGTCAAATGTTAAATATCTAACTAAACTTTGACTAACCAATTCTTGTAGCTCACTTGTCCACTCTACATGCTCTGTTAATGTCTTGTTGATTTTTCTTTCTTTTCCATTTTCATTAACATATATTGCATCTAAAGTAACTTTACTATCTCTTCCAAGGATGTCACTTGCTACTCTCTCGTCTTTGTTTAGTTTAATTGGAAGTGAAACATTTAAAATCTTACCAGTATTAACTTCATCAAGTTCAATAGTATTGCCTTCAATTAATTTTATGCCTTCGGCATTAACATTGTCAATTTGGTAGTTATTGTTCTGTAAAGTAACCTTAGCATCTTTTAAATATCCTGTGCCTGATACCTTAAGATTTAAATCTAGCTTTCCTCCCTCGTCTAAGTTTAATGTCGCATTGTATCCACCATTAATTGTTGCATTAAATTCGACATTTTCTTCTGATGTTTTAGCATTTTGCTCAATGTTTGCAGCATAAACTATAGCTGGTATCATATTACTACTAGCTAGCATTACTGTTATAATTACTGCAATCATTTTGTTTAAAAGCTTTTGCATGGTAATCCTCCTTTTAATATTTACATAATAATACATATATTATTATACTACCTTTTTGCTTTATTTTCAAGGCTTTTTTTGATATAACTTATTTTTTATGATAAATATTGACAATCCTAATAATGCTAAGGCACATATAGCTATTACTATCATTCTATTGTATGCTCTATTTTCACCCGTTGGAACCGATACTTGTACTTTTTGACCACTATCAGAATCAATCTCAGCTGGTGTTATCCAAGTAGTTGAGTCATCTATGCTTCTGTCTTCTTCAGACTGATATGGCATTACTTGATTTCCAGCTTTAGATAACTGCATTCTCCTTCCGACAGTATTGGTTGTTTCTAATATTTCTGCTAAGTTTGTATATACTAAGTTATCGTTTTGTACAGTATTAGTTAATAATGTAGACAATATTAAGCTTACTTCTTTACGTGAAAGTCTAAAGTCTCCTGTATTATCTATTGCTCTAGGAATTAGCTCATCTGACAATTTATTTGTTGTTACTAACACATTAAATGTATTTAGATTTTGTTCATAAATTGTATTTACTAAGTCGTTATCTTCATCATTATCAGCAGAATTTCCGCCAAATAATAGGTTTGCTGTTACTACAGTCCAATTATTGATATCTTCCTGATAATCTGCAGTATAGTTCATTTCGTTTGTTACGTAGTCTATTACCCTATTTGCATTTGTTCTTGATACATTGTTTATATCTGTATTGTTTGTTGTTCCTAAGTAATAGAACTGCTTGTCGATATAATCTACTTCTCCTATATTATCAACGGCTAACTTGTATGTTAATCTTACTGTCGCACCACTCATCAGTTCTTCATCCATATAAGCTGTTACTAATTCCTCATTTCTTGCTTTTTGTTCAGTAGCAATGTCTTTTCTTAATCTATAGGCTAATAATCCATTTCTGCTTTCGTTCTCATATACATTAGTATGAGTATAGTGTGAGCCATAAGATAAGTTGTCAGTGCTTTGTGTTGTATCAAATAATATTTGACCATTTGCTAATCTGATTTGTATATTAGTAAGCTCTTTTGATAAAGCAAGTTGTGCTTCAGGTCTCTCCGTAAGTCCTAAATCTAAATCTTTAACATGATAATTTAAGTTATCTGCTCCAACTTCTGTAATTTGTCTATTATATTCAACTTCTGTATTGATTACACCAGTTTGTGCAACCATTGTTGTATTTGTCATAAGTTCACTTATTGCTTGATTTTGATATGTTTGTGCCAAATTTGTATTACCTTTCGAAATTGCATCTTCTGCCTTTAACAACAATTCTGTTGATGATTCAAGAACTTCTGCTCTGTGGTTTTTTAAGGTCTGTGCTCCATTTGGTGAAGAATTTACATTGCTTCCTTTTGAATAATCCATTTCTCTATTTCTGTAAGAATATATATCTTTTGCGTCTGATACATTTTGTGCTCCTTGGCTCTTAGCTATGTCATAATAGTACATAGCAGATTTGCTTGGCACACTGTTTGATATAACTTCTCGATTATTGTAGTAGTTTTGATTATTTGTATCAACAAACTGTCTCACACCATTGTATACGTCTGAAGCATTTTGATCTATACCATTTTGGTATATTGTAGACTTGTAATCTTGTCCAGTATAAGATATACTGTTAAGTCCTCTTAATCCATCAGGTCCCACATTGCCTAATAAATCATTTACTTCGTTTGATTGATTTGTTAGTATAGTTTGACTGGTGTCACCATATATAAATCTTACCATGAAGTCTCCTGGTGGAAGTGATTCAAACTTGTATTCACCTTGATTTAATTGTAGGCTACTTTGAGTTACTGCAAAAACTCCTGGTCCAGATAATATAACCTTTGAACTATTTGTACCACTGTAATACCTTGTGTTATCAGAAGTTCCACTAAATCCTGACCCATTATAGTCATAATTAATACTACTCCATACCTTTTCGCCAATATACCTTCCTGTAGTAAATCCTTGGGAATCACATTCTGGTATAAGCTCCACTAATTGCACAGTAATTCCATTAATCTTTTTATCGCTATTTCCCTGTGTATCACGGTCAGATTCATTAAATACTCCATTTCCTATTACAGCATTGTTAGATATCTGAGTTCTAGCGTCTTCAAAAGTATATCCACTAAAGGTTCTCGTATCATCATCGTCATCTGTATCTATTTTAAGTTTTAGATTATTTGCCTTATCACAGTCATTTTCTAACCTATTTTCCCAAGAATTAGTACTCGAGATAATATCTCCATTTGAATTCATATCCTTAGCCTTTAAGCTTCCTGGATTTGAGTTTTGGTCAATTACACCTGCTGTTGAGTAAACGCCTCTATTATTAACAACATTTCTATAATATGTTTTGTATCCATTTATTTCAGCTATATTTCTCTTACCTATCTTGTCGATTCCCTCAGTATTTCCACTCAATAATCCGTTTATTTCTTGATCAAGTTTTACTTTTCCTGTTACTGGATCATTGTTAACTTTAAATGTAATGTATACATAGGTATCCTCACCATTTCTTAGTATATCAGCATTTTGATAGCTATCAGGATTACTTGATTTGATGCCTGTGATATACAATGATGAATAATTATACAAACCATTAATATTGCTACTGTTACTATAATAGTAGTCCATAGAGTTACCATAGTGACCTCTATATACTGAATTGGTACTAACAGAAACGTCACCTATTTTATTACCTCTACTATCGCCCAAGTACGTGTTATCATTAATAATTTTATATCCTCGATTGAACTCAAACTGGTCGCTATCATAGTAGTCCACTATTTCGGGTATGTTTACATGTATAACTTGAGATAAGTTAACTACTCTTATTTTGTATGTTACAAATACTTGCATGTTCTTATAATCTGATGTTCCAGCATCTGAGCCATCATATAAATAATCAGATTTTCTAATTTCTCTCGAGTAAGTACTTCCTCCATATTGCTCTCCTATGTAGCCAGCATTGCTAGCCCTATTATCAGCTACTGAACCACCAGTAAATTCATACGCACCTGTATCTAAATTTACTTCCCAAATTCCATCAATCAATTGCTTTTTATTATATTTGTATTCTTGTTGCTTAGTATTTACGATTATAGTTGCTTTATATAAATCTTTTAATAGATCTACATCCGCAACATCCCTAAGCCTTAATCCAAAGTCAACTTGTCTACTCTGGTCTCTAGGCTTTATGTATAAATATGGATATCCTAAAATGTAAGTTTCATCGTTTCTTAAATCGTCAATATCCTTTAATACAAATCTATTTTGCTCTGGATATGCTGTAGTTGAGGCTGATATTATAGTATCCATCATGAATTGCCAAATATTATTTTGCTCTTGTGTTGATACTCCAACATTTCTTAATCTACCTTTAAATGCACTTTCATATGCGCTATATCCCTGATTTATGTTATCTTTAGCGCTATAATATGTATTATTCATTGTTGTAGTATTAGTCTCATTAAAATCATGTCCATTTGTTGTCAACTCTTTAAAAATTTGCAAGGCATCGTAATATCGGAAAGATCCACTATTTTCTTCTACATTCGTATTTTGATTATATCTAATATAATCTCCATTTGCATTTTCTATCTTAGTATACATACCATAAGCTTTTCTCCACTCTCCATCTTTGTAATAGTTTTGTGGCGATGTACTTATTTCTGCAAAATAATTATTAAATGTTGCCCTATTATCTTCACTTGCCGTAGAGTAATTTCCGCTCAAATTATTGGTATAATCTATATCTTCATATTGCATACCATTATAAGTAAATATTACTTTATATTTGTGAAGTGGGTGTAGTTTTCTAAAACCATATTCTCCTTGTGAATCTGTTGTTGTAGTTGCCTTTATCTTTAGATAATCTTGTGATCTTGGCGTTACATCTACTAGCTGTACTTGTATGCCTCCAAAATCTAAATCTCCATTCTTTCTGCTATTTCCATATGCATACAACTTATCACTTGGCAGTGCTTGAAATACATTACCTCCCATGTACATTTCAAATGGTGGTGGTATTGTTATCGATGGAGGGCTTGGAAGTGTGACTCTTTCAGCTGCTCCGCCTCCCTCTACTTTGTAACCGTAACCGTTTATCTCTTCGGTTATTTCAATTCTCCTCCATGTAGTAGTTGTCCAAGGAGGTACTTCCAACTGAACATTAGGTTGAATATTCTCAATTGTCTCTGTTATTTTCAAAGGTGCATTAATTTGTATTGCTAGGTACATAGTTATTCCTTCAAAATGTTCTCGAAAATTGTTTCTTGCGTCTTCTCTATTTTCATAATAACCAGTGTTATAACTATCGCCCATTCCTGGTGGTCCACTGATGACGCTACCATAATATCCCACAAATTCGTTAGATTCTATATTATGCCCATTTCCATATTGACTACAATGTCGTGATACTTCAGCATAATTAGTTGTCCATCCAAAATCACCTTCTGCACATCTCCAGCGATCTTCGGTATATTCATGCCTACTATAGTATGGCATTTCTACAGCTCCTGGATCACCTATTGTCTGCATTGAATAGAAGTTGTTATTCCACCATATTCCTGCAACCATATGAAGTTCAAGAGTTTTGATATCTACTCCCCATTCTGCTCCTTCACTCTTTATTTGCTCCTTTAATTGATTTTTTATTGTTTCAGCCCAGTTTGCAACATCTGTATTTAGGATTAATTGTCCACCTCTATCAGATAGTCGAGTAGGCGATGCCGCCCTAAAAATCCATTCACTATCTCCTGTATGGACATCTCTTACTTTAACTAAGTTAAGATTTTCACGAGCTACTTGTCTTAAAAAGCCACCATTATCTTGATACATATTATATGTAATTTCGCTTGAATGATATGTCCAAAAACTGCCAACAATTTTTTTTGCATAGTTTATTTGAATTGATGGCTCTATTTTTTTTATTAAATCTTCATCTATTGATGCTTTATATCTTATATAAAATTCTTTTCCAAACTCTGGAAAAACTATTCCTTTATCATTAGGATTTATTATTCTTCCATTCTCATCAAGAATATCTACACTAACGTTTTCCCTTGTAGTCCCATTATCATAAATTATATTTGTGGTAATTTTTCCTGTGCAAAATTGATTTTCTTCGTTTTCGCCAAGATTAGCACCAAGTATCTCTTGTCGTACCAAGGTAGCCATACTGTTATTCCATCCATTAATACCCGTATTTGATTGATTATCAAATGAGACTGTATAAGGCCCTACAGTGTAAGTACAGTTAGCTTGGTCAACTAACACATTTAAATCTTCACTATTATTTTGTGTAGGAGTATAATGTAAGCCCAATTTTTGTTCACTATTTAAAGCAAAATATATAAAATTTGCAAATTGATATGATCTACAATATATAGGATTATCATCTGCATAATTTCTATACATAGTATCATCATCTTCGTTATTTGGGTCATATCTAGAAGCTGATATCATTGTTCCTGGTCCAGGATTATGTATGAATACACTGTCATCATAACCGTTCCATTGACTTGATGCCCATACAAGATTTTGAATTATTGCTTGTTTATTCTTATCGCCACTAATATTTCCTAATAGCGCTCTTGCATAAGCTAAACTCTGTGTCATCTGTCCACTATGATCAAATTCATATTTAATCTCTTGCTGTCTATTTCCATTTTCTCCATCTGGTAATGGTGTGGACCAATCTCTAAACTGAACTCTTCTAGTTAACTGCCAATTTTCTGCACCGCAGTATGTGTCATCTGCAAGAAGATACATTTGGCTCGTATTACATCCACGAAGACTTCCAGCTGAAAAGGATATACTTTCTCCTACTTTTGCAATTATTTCTCTTATATCATGATTTGCTTCATCTAATTTAGAAACGTTTAATAATGTTCCCAATTGATATAATCCGGCTACTATAACTCCGACAGCAAATATAACAAGTGCGATTTCTTTTAGAGCTCTTTTCACTATAGGCCTCCTTTCTTTATTTATCTATTGATATACTTATAAACTCCTATTCCTATAACAGCCATTATTGCTATTATACATATTGATATCAATGCTGGTATTATTAGATTTGTACTTTCATTTATTATTATATCAGCTGATTTTGCATTGTTTTTCTTTAAGTTGACTTGAGAAGTTGTTACACCATATTTGTTATATGTTCCTCTTATCTCAGCCATATTGTGTAACAATTCAACATCATTTTCAGATACATTTTTTACAAGTATTAATTTTAGTTCTTGTGTTTCTCCTGGTTTTATTAATGTGTTAGCTAAGCTTGTATTTATAGCATCTCCGTTGCTATCTACATACCAATTTTCATTTAATTCTGATATAAATTGCATACCTTGAGGAATATAGTTGGCTATATTTGTAACATAACCCTCTACATTACCGTTATTTACTGCTTTAATTGAATATTCTATTACCAAGGTTACATTTTCTTTTTTGTTTAGTTCTATATTGGCTAATTCAGTGTTATAATCATAAGTCTTTGTTTCTTTTCCATTTATTACATTGATTTTTGAAATATTATTTTGTAAAGTTATATTAAAGTTTGGTTTGTCTACCAATCCCAAGTCTATGTTGTATACATTGCCCTCACTAATTGTAATAACATTAGTAATTGCTTCTTTATTATCTGATTCAATAAAGTCACTATCTTCATTTTGTGAAGAGTCCTTACTTTGATAATTTGCTAACTCATACTTTTCGTTGTCATATTTAGCTATTACTATGTATTGTCCTTTTCCTAAGTTGTCAAATTTGTATTCTCCATTATCATTTGTATAGACTTCCAAAATGCTTCCATCTTCATTTTTTAGTAATGATTTTCCTGTAACACTATATAGATTTAGAGGAATGTTTGACATTTTTATTTCACTTGCGTCTTGCTTTGAATCTGCATTTTCGTCATACCATATCTTTCCTGATATAGAATAAATATTTCCTTGTTCTTCATTGTTTTGCTTTGTATATACTGTATTAAAGTTTGATGTTCCCTCTATTTGTTGATTTACAGAATTAATATCTAATTTCAAGCCATTTACTGATACATACACGTTGCTTTCAAAATCTTTTATTTGTCCTACACTGTCCAATAAATATGGTTTAGCTATTATCGTAACTTTTAAGGTTTGTCCCGCTTCAACATTTTCATTTACGTTAAATGCTGATAATGACATTGTATTTTCCTTTGTGTATCCAGTGTTTTTATTTTTTACTGTATAACTTATTAATTCCAATTCTTTAGGAAGTTCTTCTGAAATTGCTATTTCTGCACTTTTTTTAGAATCGTTTTTTACATTTACATAGTATTCTACTGTGTCTGTATCTATCATTTTTCCTGTTATGTTACTGCTTAAAGTTGCGCTAAATCCTTTTGTGTCTGTTACTGTATTTATGCAAGTATTAGATTTTATTGCTTTTTCCATTCCGTCAAATGTTGCAGTGCCTGTCAATTTGATTTCTTGATTTGGTTCGTCTGTATGTGTTACTTTTGCTTTTAATGTATATGTTTTATATATATCAAGTTTTTCTAAAGTGTAAGTTAGTGTTCTTGTTTTTTCATCAAATGTTCCATCTTTTGCTTCTGTTATGTCTAAATATTTTGGAATATTTATTTTTACTGAAACATTATTTAAGTCTTCAAATTTGTTATTTTCTAAGGAAATGTTGTATGATATTTCATCATTAATTAGTATTTTTGGTAATGTATAAATTGGGCTTATATTAAGTTCTAATGTGCCTGATGTTATAGTATTTTCCAATATAGCTGTACTATTTTCAAGCATATTTTCAGCTGTAACTTCTGTTTTGATTGTAGCCATTGAGTTTTGTTCAGCCCATTTAGGAATTTCAATTACTACATCTACATCTTTTGTTTCTCCTGGGTTTATTTTATCTATTGCATAAGACATTACTGCTGATTCATCATGGTTTGTTTCATAAGAATTGCTATTTGAATCATAAGTTGTTATGTAGAAAGTGGTTTCTTCTGGTCTTTGAACTTTGACTGTTACTTTTTCAGCTGCTTTTTTTCCTGAGTTTGTTACATGGATGGTATATTGAATTAATTGTCCTAAGTGAATTGCATCACCTTCATTAATTGCCTCTTGTGAATTATTATACTTTGCTGTTATCTCAGTTTTTATTATTGGTAGATTTTCCGTTGCAATACTAATAGATTTGGCTAGTATAGCATTTTTGTTTATGCCATTTTCTGCTTTGTTATCATAATAAACCGCATACGATGAAATAGCTCTATTTTCATATCCTAAGTTTCTTGGTGCATTTACATTATAAGCAAAATTTACTTTCTGTGCTGGAGTCACTTCGCCTTTTGCAACTATTAAGTATGATTTTGAAGTGTCTTTTGCATCTAGGCTCCATGCATTTTCTTGATCTTGTAAATCATAACTTGCCATACCATTGTCTGAATAATATATGTCTGCATCAAGTCCGCTAACTTCTATTCTACTTGTTAATGTTGTCGAAAACGTTGAATCAGTTTTCTCGTTACTTGTATTAGCTAGACTGGTGTCTTGTGATGGTATTCTTCCTAGTATCATTAAGCCTGAGGCATTTTCTTGTAAATTACTTACTATGGTTCCACCTAATCTAATTGTTTTTTCTTTATCATAGACTGGAATTTGAATAGTTGCATCTTCATTTATTGCTGTTACAGTTTGACTTAATGCTCCCATATTTGCTGTTACAAATCCTGTTGGTGCAACTATATTTATAGGTACTTCTACTGTTTTTAATTCATTTCTTGCTTGGTTGGTATACTGTAATGTAACTTTTTCATTTGAATTTACAGCTAAGTTATCTAAATCTATATCTGCTACTATTCTGACTACTGTGCCGTTTGCGTTAGGAATATTGCTATACATTGTTTGAGTGCCTTGTAGCTTTAAATATATTTGTTTTTCAACCATTCTGAAGTCAACCGGTACTAACTCATCTTCATAAATTAGTTTAGCGTCTTTTAAGGTAACATTTGTTACTTGTTCTGGTAATGTAATTAATATTTGTGGGTCAGTATACAAGCTATCAGAAATGTCATTTCTTTCTAAAGTCGCTGTTATTACTACATCCTCGTTAGTTACAACCGTAGATAGATTTTCTCTGCTTATGCTTATAGTAGCCTGCGATTCTGGCTCAATTAAATTTATCGTTTTAGTAATGTGACTATTTGATATTTCTTGTCCTTGGAAAATTCCTATTACTTCTATACTGTTATTTAATGTATTAACTTGGGATAATATTTCTCTTGTATAGCTTAGGTTAGGATTTATTATTTTTTCTAAATATATGGTTATATCTCCTTCTTGTACTGGTTTTGATGTAATGAACTTTAATCCATATTGATTTACATCTAGTTGTAAATTGTCTTTATTTAATATGCCAAGTTCTTCATTATTAGTGCTTAGCACTCTAATGCTTCCTTCTTCGCCAAATATTTGAACAAATTCTTCTCCATTTATGGCTATTCTTTTAGTTGCAGTTTCATATTCTGATGGATTTTCTTTAATTTGAATTTCGTCAACAAAGTCAGTTAAACCTATATTGATTTTGTAACTTGATTTAAAAGGTGTTTCAAGTTTATTCTCGCTTCTGTTTAGGTTGGTATACATATATCCTTTGTTTATTTCGTTATCACCTACAATGCTTGCTTCAACTAAATTTCCTAAAGCTTCTTGTGCATGATATGATAAATTATCAGTTCTTGCTTCTACATCTTTTCCGACAATAGTTTTTGCTAACATTACAGCAAGAGTTTCTATATTTATCTCTTCTGCTTGAGTGTCATAGATGTATGTTACTAAATATTCATCATTTGAGTTCCATTGAATTTCATTGTATTTTTTGTTTATAACTAAAACTTGGTTTTGATATGAGTATTCATCTTGATTGCCTGAAACTATTATTTTACTAGGTTCCATATTATTAATAAGTGGAACTAATATTTGTACTGTCTTTGCTGATACCGGTAATTTATTATCTTTAATTCCGCTTGATACTAAGAAGCTCACTAAGGTTTTATTTTCATATTTCAAGTATCTCTTTAATTCTTGATTAATGCTACCTTCTACCTCTGCATCCCATTTTAGATGTAGATTTATCTCTTTTGTTATTTGCTCTTGCTTACCATTATCCTTTACATAAGTTGCATTTAACTTTACTTTGCTATCTCTTTCAAAGTAACTACTATCCATTACATCATTCTTCTCGAAAGATATTGGTAAAGATATATTGATTTGCTCTTGACTATTTATTTGATTTAGTTCTATTGTGTTGTCATTTATTTTTTGAAAATTTGTATTTTCTGTTGCGGTTTCTGCTAAATTGCTTGCTGAAATTCCTGTTGAATTTTCTGCTAAAGCTCCTTCCGGAGTTTCTGCTGGGGTTTCTGCTGAAAGAGCGTCATTTTCTTCGGTACTTTTTATGTCTCCAATTTTGTAATTGTTGTCCTCTATCGTTATTTGTCCATCTTTTATATAACCGTTATTAGTAATTGCTAGATTAATGTCTAAAGATAGCTGTTCATCTGCGTTAGCAGAATTAGATAGCTGCCCGTCAAGACTTGCAGAATTAAATAAATGCTCATCTATATTGGCAACATAAGAGTATTCGCTATTAATTTTTGCATCAAATATAATGTCATCATCTACTTTATCATCTGGTATATAATTTGCAGCATAAACTAGAGCTGGCATAAGATTAGAGCCAACTATTGCTATTGCAGTTAATGTAGATGTAATTTTGCTAATTAGACTGTGCATTAAATACTCCTTATATAATATATTTAGGTTTTTAAAAGGTGACCTATAAACCTCTTGTACTCACTTTATATTTTTTTATCAAGCAGTTTCCCCGCTTTTATTAAGCATTTCTTAGCATTTACTTTAATGTGCTAATTTATCATACTAATACTAAAACATAAAAAAATATTTTTCAATATACGCTTTTCTTAAAAATCTTATAAGCCTTTACGGAAGCTATTTGCAGGCATTTTATATTAAATTTATGTTACAATTTTATGGCATTTATTGATTTTTCTAGCGCTTTTTTGTACTTAAAACCGTGCTTGCGTAGATTTTTTTTACAATGATTTTTGTAACACTTTTTATTTTTGCTCATATAATATTATAGTTATATTTCTATTTTGGGGAGGTATCTATGAATAACAATGATTTAAATGAAATGATGAAAAAGGCTCAGTACATGATACAAAACAATCAGATTCCTGATGACATTAAAAACTTAATTAATAATATGCAAAGTGCTAATCAAAACGTCTCTAATAATCAACTTAATCATTCCTCTAACTTCAATAATTCATATAATAATACTGCTAGTACATATACACAAAACACTAATGTAAGAAATACTAATTCAGCTAATAATTATAATTCACAAAATAATAAGCAGAACTATAATCAAAATAATGTTCAAAGTAATGACCAAAATAGTAATGCAGTTCCTAATATAGATGTAGAGACTTTAATGAAAATACAAAATATAATGTCAAAAATGAAAAATAGTGAAAATGATGATATGAGTAAATTGCTTTTATCTCTTAAACCATATCTTAGAGATGGTAGAAAAGATAAGGTTGATGAATACATACAATTAATAAAAATGGGGAAAATGACTGAACTCTTTAATTCTTTTGGTGGTGATAAGAAGTGAATTTAAATAATATTATTCCAATAGATGAATACGGACGAATTCATCTATTTGGTTTTGCTTTTTATACAGATGATTTATTGATTTTAGTGCTCATTTTATTTTTATATACACAACAGGTAAGTGATAAGTTTATATATGTTGTTTTATTTGCTTTGTTGCTTAGCCAATAGGCTTTAACTTTTATTTGTAAAAAAATAGCAAATTAGAAAAATTATTTTCCAATTCACTATTTTTTTTGTGTTACTTTTTCAGCAGCCTCGACTACTCCATCTCTATTTCTTCATTATCATTAATATATGCTAATGTAAAGGCTTGTACTTGTGTGTCTTCTCTGCTTCTTTCTTTTATTTTGTCGGCTATCCTTATTTGTAAAGAGTCTATCATGTGTGCTGCGATTATTGCGTCTTCGTTTCCTTTTGCTCCGGCGTGTGCCATGCCTCTAAGATTACCTAATACTATAATATTGTCTTCGGCTATAATCTCTGCTCCGCTATTTACATCTCCTAGGACTACTATGCTTCCTTCAAATTCTATCTTTTGTCCTGAACGTAAGGAGCTTTGATAAAACTTAGTCTCTGAGACCGCGATTTCTTTTCTAAAGTTCTTTTTTATTGCGTGTAATCCCAAAGTCCTTGGACTATCGAATTCTACCTTTACCTTGATATTTCTTTCTATCAAGGTTTTGATTTCATCTATTTCCCTTGCCTTTAATATCTTGCCAGTTACGAGTATTGGTGTTTTTTCTTCTTTATAAAACTTCTTTAGCTCTGGAAGTTTTAATTTTAGTTCATCCAATATGTTGGCTAGTTTTGCTTCATCTTTAATTCTTATCATTATATAGCCTGTTTTTAAAAATATATTAATACAACTTGACATATTTTACATCCTTTAAATAATATTTATCTTACAGTTTGCATGTATGACCAAACCGTTGTGTCTTCTGTTATCTGTGATGCGTTCATTCCTAAATATTGTGCAAATATAGCTCTTGCTACTGGTGCTGTGTATCCTCCGTGTTCACCATCTTTTACATATACTGCGACTGCTATTTCTGGGTCATCAAATGGTGCAAAGCCTATAAACCATGCATTGGTTCCATTGTTTGTTGAGGCAGATCCTGTCTTTCCTCCTACTTCAATGTTGAAATCTCTAAAGTATGAATATGCTGTTCCGGCGTCATCACTTGTAACACCCTTCATACCTTGTCTAATTGCGGCTAATATGTCAGCACTTAGTTCTAGATTACTTCCACTATTTGAATCTTTGCCTAGTAGGTTTGTAATATACGAATCTATCTCGTTTCTTGATACTTGAGTTCCATCTGGATTATTGATTGATTTTATAATTGTTACATCTATATTCTTACCACCATTTGCAAGCATTGCTGTGTATTTTGCCATTTGAAGTGGGGTAAAGTCGTTATAAAGCTGTCCAATTGCTGTTTGTATAGTTTTACCACCGGTCCATTCTGAGTCCACTTCAGGTCCTGATAATGTTCCTGCTATTTCGTCCGGAAGCTCGATTCCTGTTTTTTGGCCTAGTCCAAAGGCTTTGGCCACTTCGACTAATTTGTCAATTCCAGCTCTTCTTCCTGTTTCATAGAAAAAGTAGTTGCATGAATGCTCTATCGCTTGCACAACATTTTGCCAGCCGTGTCCTCCATATCTCCAGCACGTAGGTTGATAGTCACTATAGAATGTATATCTATAAGTATCATTTATTCTTGTGTTTAAGTCTATTGCTCCACTTTCTAATCCTGCTATTGCTGTAACTAATTTAAATGTTGAACCTGGTGCTGATTTATCTGAAATGGCTTTATTTACTAGTGGATGTCTTTCATCAAATCTATAAGTGTCCCAATTTGCTTGGCTTATCCCATCTGTGAATAGTGATGGGTTGTAGTTAGGATAGCTTGCCATTGCTAGGATTTCACCAGTTTTTACATTTACAACAACTGCTGAGCCTTGATTTGCATTTGCGACCTCGCCTAATTTCCCATTTCTCATATCTTCCATGTTTTGGGCTAATGCCTGTTCCGTAATTTTTTGAAGCTCTGCATCTATTGTAAGTACAACATCACTTCCTGTTACAGCTTCTTGTGAAATATATTCGTCTGTAACAATTCCATCTACGGACATATCTATTTGTCTTATACCATCTGTCCCTTTTAGATATTTTTCAAAGACTTTTTCTATTCCAGTTTTTCCTATAATATCTGTTCTTTTATAATCTGGATTTGCTTTTAAATCTTCCTCAGATATAGGGCCTACATAACCTAATATGTGTGATGCAAGTTCTCCAAAAAGATATGATACTGTTGGTTCTGTGTATGTACTTATTCCAGAAAAACTTGAACCCATTTCGTTAAATTTAGCATAACTTGCGTTGCTTATATTACTAGCTATCTTAACTGATTTTGTATTACTATATCCGTCTTTTTCAATTAAATATCTTAATGTAATTATTCTTCTTGCGTCTTGAACATTATCTGTTGTGACTTTATATTTTTCTTTATAAAAATTGAAAGTTGTTTCTGCATCAAATGCGTTATCTATATTGTTACTTTTTTTCCATGCTTCTACATCTATGTTTTTGAAGTTATATGGCTCAACTGTTATAGGGAAATTGTCAATGTATTTGTCCCCATTTTCTTCAAGTGTTTTTGCAGTAAGCAAAAGTGTATTATTTAAAGTCTCGTTATCTATTTTTGTCTTGTAGATTTCCACATTATATAACATTGTTGTGGATACTAATTTATTTCCTGTTGAGTCTAGTATGTTTCCTCTTGCTGCCGTAATTGTCTTTTCTCTTGTAAGTCTGGTATTTGATGTCTCTCTATATTCTTGGCCATGAACAATTTGCAAGTTAAATAAAGCAATTAGTAATATAATGCCTATGATATATACTAAAGCTATAAGAATATTGAATCTTATTTTACTATTTTTCCTCTCCTTCATTTTGCCCCCTTGCAAGAGTTTAGCTTAAAAATATCTTGTTAAAATCTTTTTATTTTTGAATATATTTTCTATATAATATCCTAACTTTTTCATCCATGGATAAAATATTATTACAAGAAATACATTATATATGACTTCTACGAGTAGCATTAATATAAATGGTAAGATTTCCGCTTCTATATGAAATCTTAAAATATTTGCAATATAATTAAATACTTCAAAAATTATTGTTGCACCCGTTGTCATTAGTATAATTGTAACTCTACTGTCTTTGGAGAAGTTCTTGTCAAAGTATTCTCCTAGTAGTCCAATAATTGCAAGAATTATTCCAGTAAAGCCTATGCCTTCTCCAATTAAAATGTCTAGAATAATTCCAAATGCCAACCCGCATATTCCTCCAATTTTTTTACCTGCAAAAAGGCCAATAAATAATATTAAAATCACGAAGGTGTTGGGCATTATTCCTCTAATTGTAAACCATGAAAAAAAATTCATTTGTAAAAAGTACAGTAAATAAAATAATGCTACTATAATAAGTATTCCTTTAAATTTTTTCAAATTCTTTTCCCTTTCTTATCTTAGAATCTGTTCTTCAATAATTGCTTGAACACTAGAAGCACAGATAGCTACTGGATAATTCTTGTTTAACTATTGCTGTGTGATTACAAGTACTGTTTCTAATTTGGTAAAATCAGTAGCTGGATTAACATTTGCATATCTATCTAACTCATTTTTTGTATTTACAACCTCTGCTATATTTCCGATTAAGATTCCTTTTGGAAATATACCTCCAAATCCTGATGTAACAACTTCATCCCCTTGTAAAATGCTTACTTCGACGGGTATGGAAGTTGCTCTTAGATTTTTGTCATTTGATATTGTTCCTTTTAACAATATGCTCTCAGATGAAGTAGATATTGTTGCGCTAATTGTGCTTGCAGTATCTATGATTGTTTGAACTTTTGCAGTATTATCTGTGACAGATAATACTCTCCCAACTAAGCCTGACTCAGAGATTACTGGCATATTTTCTTGTATACCGTCATTACTACCAACATTTATGACTATTATTTTTTCATAATTACTATAACTTCTTTCTATTACATTTGCTGGTACTGTTGCAAATTCAGAGTATTTATTTTTTAAATTAACATATTCCTTAAGTGTGTTATTCTCTGATTTTAAGATTTCTAGTTCCCTTACTTGTTCTTTAAGCTTTGAGTTTTCCTCTTTTAATCCTGCATTTTCTTTTTTTAATGTTCCTATATCACTTATTTCTTGCTCATTACCAATTATTTTATTTTTTATATATACGTATCCATTTTGGAGAGGCATAAATAACTTGCTGATAACGGTTTGAGCTGTCTGCATTTTTGAAGTTCCCAAGTTTGAAATTACAACAACTATTATTAAAACGACTATGGTAATTGTTATCCCAATTATACTTGTTTTGTTATTCTTCATTGTAAGATTTGTTCCTTGTATAATATATTTAGGTTTTTAAAGGTCACCCATAAACCATGTTTTATTTGCAAGTCAAATATAGTGCGTACCTCATTTTGTTTGAAGCTTATATATCAACAGTTCGTTTTTAGTGGTTATTTCCTCTGTTTAAAATCAATTTCTTTAATTTATCAAAGTTTTCTAAGATCTTGCCTGCACCTATTGCTACACACTCTAATGGAGAATCTGCGATAAAAGTCTTTATTCCTGTCTTTTTAGTAACAAGAGTATCTAGGTTTCTTATTAACGCTCCTCCTCCTGATAGGTATATACCATTTTGTAGTATATCTGAGGCTAGCTCTGGTGGAGTGTTTGACAGTGTGCTTATAACTGCTTCTATTATTTCATTGATTGGTTTTTGCATTGCTTCTTCAATTTCTTTTGATGAGATTGATATATTTTTTGGAAGTCCTGTATCTATATCTCTTCCTCTAATTTCTTTTGTTATTTCTGATACTAATGGCATTGCACAGCCCAGTTCTATTTTTAAATTTTCGGCTGCGGCCTGTCCAATTACTATATCTTCTTTTCTTTTTAGGTAAGATATTATTGCTTCATTTATTGCGTCACCTGCAATTTTTATTGAGGTCGAAGTTACTATTCCTCCTAGTGAAATAACTGCAACTTCAGTTGTTCCACCTCCAATATCTACAATCATTTTACCGTTTGGTTCTAGGACATTAAGTCCTGCTCCAATTGCTGATGCCATTGGCTCATCTATTAAATAAACTTCTTTTGCTCCTGCTTGCAAAAAAGCTTCTTGTACTGCTCTTTCTTCAACTTCGGTTATGCCAGATGGTACTCCTACAACAACTCTTGGTTTACCTGCATTGTATTTTCTGCATACTTTTCTAAGCATATTTTTTAGCATAAGTCCTGTAGCCGTAAAATCTGCAATAACGCCTTCTTTCATAGGTCTTACAGCTCTAATGTTTTCTGGAGTTCTGCCTAACATTTCTCTAGCTTCACTGCCTGTTGCCACAATATCAGCTGTGCCTTGATCTATAGCAACTACAGATGGTTCTCTCAAAACTATCCCTTTCCCCTTTAGGGTAATTAAAATATTAGCAGTTCCTAAATCAATACCAATATCTTTAGAGCTAAAGTCCAATAATTTCATTTATCAAAATCCCTTCTTGAAAATATACTTTCATATTTGTTATACCCAATAACAATATGGTCTAACAACTTTATTTCTAGCATTTTTGCAGCTTTTAGAAGTCTTTGTGTAAATTCAATATCCTGCTTACTTGGAGTCGAATCTCCGCTTGGATGATTGTGCACTATTATCATCCTATTTGCTTGCATTCTAATAACTTCGATTAAAATCTGCTTTATGCCAACTGACACATAGTCAGTTTCGCCATTTGCTATATCTATTATTTTTATGATATTGTTTTTACTATTTAATACTATTAATTTTAGAACTTCTTGTTTCTCAAATTTAAATTCATCAATAAATAAATTTGCTATGTCTTTAGGGTACTTTACTTGTATCCCTATACCATTTTCTTGGTTCATCCTTTTTGCGAGTTCACATATCGCTTTAAGCTGTATAGCTTTTACTTTTCCTATTCCCTTGATATTCTTTAATTCTGTGAGTGATAGTGTTTGCAGTCCTTTTAATGTATCAGACATCAAAAGAATCCTATTTGCTATATCAATAGAATTTTCCTCTTTTGTTCCATTTTTTATAATTATTGCCAGAAGTTCTGAGTCTGATAACATTTTTTCACCATATTTTTCAAGTTTTTCGTATGGTCTTTCAAGTTCTGGCAATTCCTTCATTTTTAGTGGCATAAATTTTCCTTTCTGCCCCCAAAACCTAGAATTTCCTATACAAGAATATAGCTATAACAATGCCTATTATACTTGAAACATTAATTGTAAACATTAGTCCAAAAGTTAATTGAACAACTCCCAAATCTAGTACAATTGGATCTGATAGTCCAAATTGTTGACCATAGCTAAGCCAGTTAAGCCATGACACTCCGCTTGTTAGCTCTCCTATTAGTCCTCCTATTACTAGACCACATAATATAAATATTATTAAAACTAAAGTTCCTTTTTCCTTCGTAAACATTTTTACCTCCACTTTCTTACGGAAACGTGCATTTTTTATATAAGCTATTATATAGTTAATTGGATTTTTTTTCAAGATATTTTCGTAAAAAGTATTTCTTTTTTGTAATTTATATGTTATATTGTATGTCACAAGGAGGAATCAATGAGATTTCAGAAGCTTAATGAAAATAAATTAAAGATTATATTATCATGTGATGAATTACCTAATAGCGACGACTTAGATGGCTTCATATCTAACTCAAGTGATGCAAGACGCACTTTTTTGGATATTTTGGATAGAGCATATGATGAAGTTGGCTTTAATACTAGAGATTATAAGATTAAGATAGATGCTGTTGCACTTCATAATGGAGACTTTGTTTTTACCGTAACAAAGCTTATTAAACTTGGAAATAATAGAAAAGTTGCTAAACCACACAAGATTCCCAAAGTAGACAATTTAGATTTGGCTATATACAAATTTGAAAATCTTGATGATTTTTGCAACTTTTGTGAATATACAAAAAGGATCAATTTAGCTAATGTACGCTCATTGGCTAAAAAAGTTGAGTTGTATTTATACAATGATTTTTATTATCTTTCATTAACTAACATTAATCAAAATTATGATGATTTGGCTAGATTTTATTGTTCTATTACAGAATTTTGCAAATACTTTTCTAGTAAGGATTTGTTTGTATCTGTTTTAAAGGAAAAGGGCAAGATAATTATAAGGAACAATGCAATACAAACTTATCAAAATGGATTATTTTAATTAGATATTATAAAAAAATAACTATAAACCATAAATATAGTTATTTTTTCATGCCTTGCTGTCGAAAATTCCATAAGGCCACTAATGGCTGTGCAATTAATGCACTTCCTATAGCATACAATGCCATTGGGCGCTTGTATGTAATTTTCTTCATTCGCCCTACGCTGACGCTACGGGTGGTCCCTGCGCGGCTTATTCCAAAATAACTATATTTATGGTTTTATAGTATTAAATAATCTTAATCTGAAATTTCAAGTTCTACAAAGGCATGAAAAAATAAGCTATACTCTTGTTTTTTAATAATCACTAATCCAGAAATGACATGAAAAATAAATTTTTATTAATAATGATAATCTTATTCTAAAATCTCTAGTCCTGCAAATTTTGCCATTAATCTCTTGTGTCCTGCCTTTTCAAAATCAAGATCAACTTTAATGTCATCATCCTCAGGCTCTAATTTTGTTATTACTCCTTCACCAAATTTCTTGTGAAATACCCTCTGTCCTACTTTATATTTGCTTATATCTGTGCTATTTGTTTTCTTTGCTTGGAGTGAAGCTAAAAAGCTCTCTGCTGTTCTACCAAAACTACTCGTTGAACTTGTTTTATTTTCTTTTAAATAACTATCTTTTGCTTCAAATGTTGCAACTTTATTTTCGTTTAAGTAGTTATCATCGGCTTTATAAGTTTTAACTTTATTTTTTAGGCTGTAAGCATCATGTTTTCTACCATAATTCCATTCAAGTGCAACATCTTCGAATTCATCTGCTAAAGATTTTTCTTGCATTGCATCTTCATAACCTTCTAATATGTCTTTTGGAATTTCTTTTAAAAATCTTGATGGAGGATTATAACTTGTAGAACCAAATATAGTTCTTCTCCTTGCAAATGTCATAAATAAATGCTGTTTCGCCCTTGTTATACCCACATAAAATAATCTTCGTTCTTCTTCTATGTCGGCTGGATTGTCCATTGATTGGTATCCAGGGAATATTCCTTCCTCTAATCCAACTAAAAATATAGTTGGATATTCTAGACCTTTTGCACTGTGTAATGTCATTAATGTAACTACATTGTCAGTATCTTCCAAACTATCAGTATCACTTGCAAGCGATATGCCATTTAAAAACTCAGTTAATGATTTATCTGCTGATTCCTTTTCAAATTCTTCTGCTACTGTTAAAAATTCCTCTAAGTTTTGTATCCTACTTTCCGCCTCAACAGTATTTTCATTTTTTAGACTTTGCGTATAACCTGTCTTATTTAAAGTTTCAGTTATAAGTTCAGATACTGGTACATCTAAACTTTTAAGTTCTTCAATTGTGCTTATAAATTCTCTTGTATTGCTATATATTCTAGGAATATACTTGTCCGCATTTTTTATAATCTCATACATTGAAGTATCGTTTTGATTAGCGAGTTCTCTAATATTATCAATACTTGTCTTCCCAACGCCCCTTTTAGGTTCATTTATTATTCTTTCTAGTGATAGGTTATCTGACTGATTGCTAATTAGTCTTAAGTATGCTATGGCATCCTTTATTTCTTTTCTTTCATAAAATTTAAGACCACCAACAATTTTGTATGGAATATCTTCTATCCTTAGTTTATCTTCTATAGCTCTTGACTGTGAGTTCATCCTATAAAGTACAGCAAAATCAGAATATTTGTAATATTCTTCTCTTTTTAATCTGTTAATTTGCTCGATTATAAAATTAGCCTCTGCGTATTCATCTTCCCCACAATATACATAAGGAAGTGCACCTTCTTCGTTCTCTGTCCAAAGCTTTTTATCATATTTGTTCTCGTTGTGCTTAATTACTGCGTTTGCAGCTTTTAATATATTTCCTGTGCAACGATAATTTTGTTCCAATTTTATTACTTGAGTTCCTGGAAAATCTTTCTCAAAATTCAAAATATTAGTAATATCAGCGCCCCTAAATCCATAGATTCCTTGGTCATTATCGCCAACAACCGTGATATTTCCATACTTTGAAGCCAAAAGTGTAACTAAAGTAAACTGCGATTTGTTTGTATCTTGGTACTCATCAACTAAAATATACTTAAATTTTTCAGAATAATACTCTAATACATCAGGATTTTCCATTAAAATTTTAATTGTAAAGTTAATAATATCATCAAAATCTATAGCATTATTTTCTTTTAATTTTCTCTGATATAAAGTGTAAACTTTACCAATAATTTTCTTTCTGTAATCATCAGCATATTTAAAATTATATTGTTCAGGTTCAAGCATTTCATTTTTCGCATTACTAATTTCATTTAAAACAGACTTTTCCGCAAACATTTTTGAATCAATATTAAGTTCCTTCAAACAGTTCTTTACAAGCGTCTTTTGATCTGTTGTATCAAATATAGCAAATGAATTGTCAAAGCCCAATCTATCAATGAATTTTCTAAGGATTTTAACACAGATTGAGTGAAAAGTACCAAGCCACAAATCATTTATATTTTCTCCAATTAATTTGGCAGTTCTTTCCTTCATCTCATTAGCAGCCTTGTTGGTAAATGTGATTGCAAGTACGTTCCAAGGCTTTACATTTTTTTCCTTTAACAGATATGCAATTTTGTAAGTTAATACTTTTGTTTTTCCGCTTCCTGCCCCTGCTATAACTAGGCATGGTCCTTCTGTATTTTCAACAGCTTCTTTTTGCTTTGGATTAAGTTCTTCTAATAAATCTGACATCGTTTTTTCTCTCTTTCGATAGAATTATAACATATCAATTGACAGAATTCAACGAAAAAATATTTTTTAGGAGTTTATTTATTTTTCTTTATTAAAACCATTATCCTGTAACGTTTATTTTACTTTAACTTATATTTTTATTTTGGATATATATGTATAAATAATATTAAGAAAACTTTTAACAATTTTTCAAAAACTCTTGCACGAAAAATGGTAAACTGCTATACTATAAATGT
Organism: uncultured Clostridia bacterium; assembly: GCA_947624195.1. Taxonomy (GTDB): domain Bacteria; phylum Bacillota; class Clostridia; order TANB77; family CAG-508; genus CAG-793. Next base: position 92,698 of record CANQJH010000002.1, on the reverse strand, counting down.
AAGAATTAAAGAACAAAGGATGATTAAGATGAACAAAATCGCTGAAAGCCTTGATACTGTATATATATATATATTATATTGCGGGCTATAATTTCATAAATCATTTATATCGGCATAAGGCTATTTTTACCTATGCATTTTTGTATTGTCAAAAATGTATAAGCAAAAATAGTCTTTTTGTTGTTTAAATTTGTTCTTAATATTACATAATATACATGTCTTTTTCAAAAGACAAGAAAGGATTCAAAATTATGAAAAATTTAAAAAGTAATATTAATGGTATTACACTTATTGCATTAGTTGTAACAATAATAATACTATTAATACTAGCAGGGGTAACATTAAATATTGCCCTAGGAGAAAATGGCTTATTTAAAATGGCTAGCCAATCAGGAGAAGTTGCAAAGGATGTATCAGAAGAAGAAAAAGTAAAGCTTGCTGTTAGTGGAGCTTTTCTCGACGGAACAGGAACACTCTCAAAAGATAACTTAGAAAAAGCATTAAAGAGTGAATTTGGAGAAGATGCTACTCTTACCGGAGACGGACCTTGGACATTTAAAGGAGAAAGAAAGACTTATACAATAGAAACAAATGGAAAAATAACGGCAGGAAGTTCAAGTGGTGGTAATGACAAAAATGCAATAACAGGTGATACAGTGTCTGTAGCAAATTATGGAGATAGAGTAGACTATGTAGCAGCAGGAAAACCAGACCTAATTTGGAGAATATTTCATAAGGATGAAAATAATGTATATTTAATTTCATCAAAAATGACTGATGGGGTAGAAAAATGTGTTGAAACTTCTCATAGTTTAGATTACTCTAATTCTAAATATAATGATGGTTCTGATGCTATCATTTCAGATTTACGATACTTAAATCAAGAATGGTTTGACAAGCTAGCAGGAACACCGAGTACTGATGACAATGCAAAAGCAGTAGCATATTTAATGGATCAAGAAGTATGGGGAGACTATAAAGATGCAAATAAAAAGGCAACATATGCAATAGGAGGACCGACAATTGAGTTATTTAGGGCTTCATTTAATGCAACAAAAGAAAAAAGAAGAAATCCTTCGACAGAAATAAGTTTTACAGAAGTTAATGGAGTAGGATACCTCGCTGGCACGAGTGGTGCTTACCTGATACCGGGCGATATCAAAGGGATATATAATATAGATTCTAAATCGAGCTGCTTACTTGCTTCTCCGGTCGGCACATACAACAGCAATGTGTATAATGTCGACGGCAGCATGGGCAGACTTATGGGCTCGGTAGTCTACCTTGACGTTGTTTTGCGCCCGATAGTTATAATTCCAAAATCTAACTTCCAATATAAAATATTACCAGAGTCAGATGAAGAATAAAAAGTTCAAAGTATAGAAGGTGGTAATTCAATATTGCCATCTTTTTTATTTCTCCAACTCCCCTTCTTTTTCTTTATCTTCTCGTTTTATCTGTTGTTATGCCAATAAGGTATGTATTTCTTTTTCAAAATCTCTAATTAAATTATCTTCTGCACCCATATCGAATTTTTTACAAATCCAACTAATAAATTTACCAATAGTTTCGTGGAACTTATCTATAATTCTGTAAAGTTTATTGTAAATTTAGTAATATTTCAAATTGTGCATCACCGGTTGCGTAATTAAAATACATAGCACCTTAATTCTAAATAATAAAATAATAGGTCTATAAAGTAATCTGTATCACTTACTGTTATCTTATATTGATTTCCTACAAATGCAAAACCATTACCTAGTTCAATCAATACATTTTTTATTGTTTCCTTCATATACCATTTTCTAATTTCCATATCTTTGACTTTACTTATAAGCAAAACATTATGGGACCATGGTAATTTGGCAGACACTGTCTGCCAAATTAAATAATATTACTTTTGAAAGCATTATATCATTTATTTTATAAAATTTATGATTTTTACTAAATTGTTTCTAACAGGAAACCATTAATTACTACATTTTAATTTTTCGTCATAAGAGAATATGTTTGTTACAACTAATGCAATAAGTGTAATACCATTAATATTTCTTTTTAAATTTTTCATAATTTTAAATCATTTCTTGTCTTTTGTAAAAGACATATAATATTAAGAACAAAGGATAATTGAGATGAGCAAAATCGCTGAAAGCCTTGATACTGTATATATATATATATATTATATTGCGGGCTATAATTTCATAAATCATTTATATCGGCATAAGGCTATTTTTACCTATGCATTTTTGTATTGTCAAAAATGTATAAGCAAAAATAGTCTTTTTGTTGTTTAAATTTGTTCTTAATAGAATTGCATTTATTTTTTTACTTGACGACTCTCTAAAAATCAAAAAAGTTTTGAAAATTAATTGTAAAAATCTTGAATTTATGATAATATGTTACCAATAGTTTAAAATTTCTACAGGGAGGTATTTCAATATATGGATAATAACAAATTAGATACAATAACAAATTTGTTTGAAGACAAAGAGATAAGAAGTATTTGGGATAGTGAAAAAGAAGAATATTTTTTTAGTGTAGTTGATATTGTAAGTGCATTAACAGATAGTAATGACCCAGCACATTATTGGAGAACTCTCAAATCAAGAATGCTTCAAGAAGGAAATCAAACCGTCACACATTGTGACACTTTCAAATTAAAAGCAAAAGATGGAAAAATGAGAAATACTGATATGCTAGATACACAAAATATTTTGAGACTTATTGAATCTATACCATCACCTAAAGCAGAACCTTTCAAAATGTGGTTAGCTAGTTTAGGTAATGATCGAATAAATGAAGTATTTGATCCAGAGCTAGCAATTAATCGTGCTGTAAACTACTATCGTAATAAGGGCTATAATGATGAATGGATTAAAAAAAGATTAACAGGTATTGTTGATAGATTTAAACTAACAGATATATGGAAAGATGGTGGCGTAAAAAAACCAATTGAATATGCCATGCTTACTAATGAAATATATAAAGGGTGGTCTGGAATGAAAGCCTCTGAATATAAGAAATTAAAAGGTTTAAGAAAAGAAAGTTTAAGAGATAATATGACTGATATTGAAGTTCTTCTTACTGATTTAGGAGAAATTGCTACTCGTGATATAGCAAAAACAGAGCACCCACAAGGATTTAATGAAAATATGAATGTTGCCAAACGAGGTGGACAAGTTGCAAATGATGCTAGAAAATCATATGAAAAGCAAACTAAAAAATCTGCAATTTCAAAAGAAAATACTTTAAATTATAAATATATAGATGATAAAAAATTAATTGAAGATAAGAAAACTAAAAAGAAGAAATAATTTTCTTATGCTTGCAAATGTTTCTAAACAAAATTATGATATACAATAATCGCCTTCTTTATGAAGTTATATCTCTCATAACTCAAAACCACCTAAAATTTATTCTCGCCACAAAATGAATTAGATTATTTGTTCTAAATTTATTAATTCACCCATTTAAAATCATTACTAATAAACCTATCATAAATCCTATCATATTGCCTACGGCTGTGAGCCTTCCTTGATATAATTTATTTGATTCAGGTACCAATTCTCCTGATACGATGTAAAGCATTGCTCCTGCTGCAAATGCTAAACAAAGTGCTATAACCTTAATTGAAATATTTCCAACTATTGCTCCTATTAATGCTCCTATTCCTGTAGCAATACCTGATAAAATTACATACACCATTATTTTTATTGGGCTCATGCCTCCACTTTTCATAGGCACAGCCATGCTAAGTCCCTCCGGAACATCATGCAAAGCTATTGCTATTGCTAATGAAAATCCTAGAGTTGTAGATGCTTCAAATCCAGAACCAATAGCTAAGCCTTCAGGTATATTATGTAAAGCTAGACCAATGCTTACGATTATACCTGTTTTCACTAATCCTAAATTAGTACTACCTTCTAATTTAAACTTTTTATTGACTAATATATCGCATCCTATCATTGTGGCTATTCCAAGTATTACGCCTAACAATACGGTGTAAATTGATGTCATTTCTAGTGCTTCCGGAATAAGGTCAAAGCAGACAACTGCAAGCATTAATCCTGATGCAAATGACAAAACTACACTTAAAAATTTATTTGAATTTCTTTTTGTGAAGATTCCTATTAATCCACCTAAAGTTGTTCCTATCGTTCCAAAAAACAAACCCAATAATGATATTTTTAACATTAAAATTTTATTCCTTTCTTTCTTGCGTTATTTAATAACACAACTCGTTCCTTAATTTTATATTTATTATTGGTTTTACAAAATAGAACAAAAAAGATTTGAGTTATTATTTTGCTCAAATCTTTTTTATCTTCTTTATTAACTCTTCCATTAGTCTTTCCGACGTCTTTTACAAGTAATTTTAGTTCTTTATAAGACTTCTATTGCTCATTTCCTTGTAGCTTCTCAGCTGTGTCTGCTGCAATTAAATTGTCTATCATCGAATCAAGATTTCCATTTAGAAAACTTTCCATTTGATAAATGCTTAATCCTATTCTATGGTCTGTTATACGACCTTGTGGATAATTGTATGTTCTGATTTTTTCACTTCTGTCAGCATTTCCTATTTGACTTCTTCTTTCATTTTCTCTTTCATCATCTCTTTTTGCTTTTTCTATTTCATATAGTCTTGATCTAAGTAATTTCATTGCATATTCTCTATTTTGAACTTGTGATCTTTCAGTTTGACACTCTGCAACCATACCTGTTGGAATATGAATAAGTCTGACGGCTGATGATGTTTTGTTTATATGCTGTCCTCCTGCTCCTGATGCTCTAAAAACTTCCATCTTTATATCTGCTGGATTAATTTCTATATCTACGTCTTCAACTTCTGGTAATACTGCTACCGACGCTGTTGACGTATGAATTCTACCACTTGCTTCAGTTTCTGGAACTCTTTGTACTCTATGAACACCGCTTTCAAATTTAAGTCTACTATATGCTCCTTCGCCTTTTACTATAAAAGAGATTTCTTTTATTCCCCCTAATTCCGTAACATTTTCATTTAATACTTCAAGCTTCCATCCTTTTAAGTCACAGTACATTGAATACATCCTAAATAAAGTTGATGCAAATAAGGCCGCTTCCTCTCCCCCAGCTCCAGCTCTTATTTCGCAAATTACATTTTTATCATCATCAGGATCTTTTGGAATTAAAAGCTTTTTTAGTTCTTCCTCTATGATCGGTAGTTTTTCTTTCGCTTTAAGCATTTCTTCTTCTGCTAAATCTTTTAATTCTTTATCATTTAACATTTCCTTAGAGTCTTCATAATCTTTCTGTACTGATTTGTATTCTCTATATTTTTCCACAATAGGCTCTATATTTGAGCGTTCCTTCATCATTTTTTTCCATTCATTTTGATTGGAAATCATTTCAGGGTCACTTATCTTTTCTGTAAGTTCATCAAACTTTTTTTCAATTTCTTCTAAATTATCAAACATAAAATATCTCCTTTTAAATTACTTAACTATTATACTATATTTTTGCCAATGTTTCAAGCCAATATATTGTTATATTTTAAATTTAGTGATATACTTTTGTTACGCTTCAAAATTTTTAGAATATTATATATGGCTAGAAGTTAGTGTGAAAGAAAATAATCACTATTTATTATATGTGTATATGGAAAGGATTTAAATTTTGTATGGAACGATTTGAGACAGCTCGTAATGCTGGTTTTATTGGTATTTTAGGTAATATTTTTTTACTTATTATAAAGGCTATAGCTGGTGTAATGACTCACAGTCAAGCAATGATTGCTGATAGTGCAAATAGTGCAAGCGATATATTTGCGTCTCTAATGACTTTTATTGGTGGGAAGATTGCTAGTAGACCTACTGATGATGACCACAATATGGGACATGGAAAAGCTGAATATATGTTTTCTATGTTTATTAGTATAGCTATGATTTTCTTATCAATAAAACTTTTGCTTGATTCATTTTATAGCTTAATTCATGGATCTCAATTTGTATTTTCATGGATGCTTGTAATTGTATGTATTATTACTATTATTATAAAAGCTATGCTTTATTTTTATACTAAAAATCTATATAAGAAAAATCCTAGTTTGCTTTTGGTTTCAAATCTAAAGGACCATAGAAATGATTGTATTGCAACTACATTTACATTAATTGCTACTCTATTGAGCCTAGCTCATATATATTGGTTTGACGGAGTTGTCGGTATAGGCATCTCTATCTGGATATGCTATACAGGTATTCATATTTTTATAGAAAGCTACAATATACTAATGGATAAGTCGTTAAGTGATGCTAATAAAAAAATAGTTTTGGATATTATTGAAAAATATCCTGATATTAAAAAAGTTAATCACTTTACCTCTTCTCCTGTTGGATATAAATATTTAATTTCTATAACTATATTTGTTGATGGGGAAATGTCTACATTCCAAAGTCACGAAATTGCTGACAACCTTGAAAAGGAGTTAAACAAGCTTGATTTCGTTCACCTCGCTATAATACATGTTAATCCAATTAAATTAAAGGAATCAAGTACAAAATAATACGGTAAAGATAAAAATAGTTACAATTCACAGTGATTGTGAATTGTAACTATTTTAGTTTCTATAATTCTATTAAATTATAATTTATTTGTAGCTTGTCTAAAATTTGTTTTTCTCGATTGGTGCACGTAAATAATACAATTTGATTATCTATATTACACAAAAATTTTAGTGTGGCTTCTAATCTTTCATCATCATAATATGCAAAAGTTTCATCTAGCAATATAGGTAGCTTTTCAGGTGATATTTCATCTATTATTGAAAGTCTTAAGGCTAGGTATATCTGTTCAATCGTTCCAGTGCTTAGTCTATCTGCTGGGATGTATCTACCATTTTCTAATTCTACAGATATACCATTGTTTAGTATTATATTTTTATATTTACCATTTGATATTTTTTCAATATTTTTGGACAAATTATTATTGAATTTTGGAGTAACATTATTTTTCATTTCTTGGTATGAATTTTCAATTAATTCTTTTGTCATATTAAATATTTCTGTCTTTTCTTCCAAATCTTTTAAATTTTCTTTTTCTATGTATAGCTTTTCTTCTAGCTCAGCTAATCTATCCATTTTAGGCTCTATACTTTCCATATCAAGTTCAAGTTTATGTAATTCCAATTTAAGATTTTCTAAGTCATTTTTATTTTCATTAATTAATTCTTCAATTAATTTATAATTAAATAACTCCTCGATTTCTTTACCATAAATTTTAATTAATTTAATTTTTTCTTCTTCATTTTTTCTATTTAAATTATTTTCTAATTCTTCAATTTCTTTTTCTAATTCTGAGTTATTATTTTGTATTGTTTCTATTTGTATTTTTATATTTTTTGAATTATATTTTTTATTTCTAATTAAATATAATAATAAACAAATTGGTATTAATGATAATAATAATACATTAACTAATTTATTTTTTATAAATGTAAAATTTAAAATATTTATTAAAATCAACAATGCCATAGATATATAAAAAGGTAAACTTTTTTGGTTCTTTTTGTTGTTTAGTTCTTCTTCTTTGTACTTTTCTATTTTAGTATTATTTTCATTTAATATCTTTTTCTTTATATTAATTTTTTCCTCTTCGATATTATTATTATTTAGTACGTTATTTATTTCATTATATATTTTTTTATTAAATTCTTCTTCTTCTATTTCTTTTTTTATTTCTTTGTTTCTATTTTCTATTTCAAATTTTCTATTTTCAATATTTTTAATATCAGCTATTTCATTTTCATATTTTATTATATTTTCTCTAGCCGCATTTATTGGCCTATCTTGGCTTTTATTTGTACCTACTTCTGTTAGTAGCATTTTATCTAATTTATTAATTGCTTTTTTATAAGACGTATCTTCGTCTCCGCTTTCAGCAAGATTTGCTACTTTTTGTATTAATAAGTTTTGCCTAGATTCATCTATCTTAGTTTCATTTTGTGAAGTAACCACTGTTGACATTAATGTATCTCTATCTATTTTTATTTGGTCTGAAAAAAATAAATTACCTATTTTTTTATCTATATTAAAATTATTAGAAATATCCATTCCATTTTCATCAAAAATTTCTGGATTTTTTTTATTAAAATTTCTATATACTTCAAATTTATTTTTATTATCTAATTTATAAATTATTTTTCCTGAAAATTCATTTTCGTCCCATGGAAAATATTTATCATAATCAGAAATATTTTTTCCATTTTTATTTTTTGAAATATTATAGAATAAGTTTATGACAAAATTTAGCAATGTGGATTTGCCTGATTCATTTTTTCCAAAAATAATATTTATTTTTTTTAGATTAAAATTTTTGTCTTTTAACTTTCCATAAGAGTTAATTTTTATACTTTCTATATTCAAATTATTTTCCTCCAATATCTACTCTTTTCATTTTCATTCAAGGGTCTGTTTTGTTTGTCTTCTTGGCAATTTTGGTTTGCTTCCGTGAGTTATGTAAAGTTCTTGTTTCTTTCATTTTGATTTTGTTCTTTAGATTTTTGTTAAATTTTTTGTAAATTTTTCATTTATTTTTTATTGATTTCCCTATACTTTTAGAATTTTTGTGTTTTTATCAATTTTTTCTAAAAGATGTTGTCTAGTTGACAAGTGCTGTTTTTGTATCAAATTTGTTTATTTTTTGTGGGTTCATTTTTTCTTTTAAGTAGTTGCTCTTTTTTCGTTGTATTTTTGTATACATAACATATATTATTTAAATCATTGCCAATTTTTGTTTGTCGATTATTTCCATTTCAAGTTTGTCTTCACTCTATATTTTTGTTTCCATTTTTTAGTATTTTGTTTGCTTGTTTTTTTATTTTTCTTATTTTTTACTTTTTAATTTTTTTATTTTACAAATTTTTTTGTTTTTGTGTTTTTACTTTTTAAATTTTACTCAATTATTTAAAATTTTTAATGTTAACTCTAAAATTTTGTCATATTTATTTTTATCAATTTCATTATTTTTTAATTTTTGATTTAATTGTTTTATAGAAATTCCTTTTAATGAATTATTATTTTCTTTAATTTCCATTTTTAATTTTGTTTTATTTTTTATTTTTATAATATTTTTTTGAATTAATTTTATATTTAAATTAATAATAAAATTTCTTTCTCCAATTAAATTTATTTTGTATAAATTATTTTCTGTTTTTATTTGATTTAATTTCTCTATTAATTCATCTTCAGAATATATATCTGAAATATCAAAATCTAATTCTTTAAATTCTCTGTCATCTGCCTTAATAAATTGTGTATTTACTTTTTTATTTATTATTTCTCCATATATAAATCCATGTTCTCCCAATTCGTCAAATCCCATTGAGATTAATGAACCTGGATAATATTTATCTCTTTTATGAATATGTCCTAAAGCAACATAATCAAAGCCTTTATTTTTTAGGGTATTGGCGCTAATTGGATTATAAATGCCATTAATCTCGTTACTTTCTATTATTGTTCCATGTGAGACTAATATATTAATTTTATCTTTTTCATCAATATTAATTTTTTCTAATTGATTTAAATTCATTTCATAATTATTAAATCCATATCCATAAATATTTACGTCATCGATTTCCACTTTTTCTACATCTTGTGTGAATATCTTTACATTACTTTCCCAATTAAATGTACTGTAATATGATTCATTTATATATGGATCATGATTTCCTGGAGAAATAAAAATTCTGGTATCTTTTATTTCTTTGAACAAATCATTGATGTAGTTAATTGTTGATTTTCTTACATAGTCTTGTTCATATAAATCACCACTAATAAATAAGTAATCTACTTTATTTTCTTTAATAAAATCTATCGCCTTTTTGAAAGCTGATCTTTGTTCTAACCTTCTAATTTGTCCTAATTCTGCCCTATCTGATATTACTGTAAAAGGAGCATCAAAGTGGACATCTGCTAAATGTATAAATTTCATTTTTAGCTTCTCCTTTCTTGTATTTTTTTTATATCTTATTTTTTTATATCTTATTTTTTTATTTTTATTATTTTTTATATATTACTTTATGCTATTCCTTTATATCATAAAAACACTTGTTTGTAAATATTTTTCTATTATTTTTCGTAATAAAAAATGCACCTCCTAAAATTAGATTTTTTGATCTAACTTTTGAAGGTGAACTTTATTTCTTACATTTTGATGTGTATTTATTTTTTATTAATTATTTTATGATTGCATTATATCCCTTTTTTACTTTTTGCATTTTTTATTCTTCCATTGGTCCAAATAATTCATCAAACTTGGCCTCTAGTTCTTTTTGGATGTCTATTTCATCTTCTAGTGCTAGTCCAGTTTGTTGTACTGGTGGTGGGGCTTCTATTGAGCTTATTGTCTCGGTGTTAATTGGTTGAGTCACTGAATTGTTTATTATTGGTTGCTGTATTGAGTCCATTGAATTATTGGTTATTGGTTGTTGAAATTGTTGCTGGCTAAATTGCTGATTTGGCTGTTGATTTACTGGTTGAGTTGCTTGCTGATTTAACTGCTGATTCGTTTCTGTTGCCAAATTATTATCTAATTCGCCGTTAAATAAATCGTCTAGTGATTCAACCTTGAAATCTTGCTCTCTGTTATCTTCGATTTGGTTTCCTGAAAATGGATTATATGGATCAAACTTTCTCCATTCTCCTCTATCTCCAATATCATAATCATTGTGGTCTATTCTAGTTGAGTTTAGGTCATTTACTATTTTAGACTTTCTAAACCAGAAATATTTTTTTGCTCTAATTGGCTTAATGCCTTTTTCAAATATAATACATTCTGCATTATCTAATCTTCTTAATTCATCAGGAGTCATCAAAGCCCTTGCCATAATTTGATCTGATTCACTGTAACCTTTTCTATCATTTTGATTTGTTCTATTTACAGACTTGCTATAGTGAGTAATTGTCTTTTCTCCTAATTCTTTAGAAAAATATTCTACTGTTGCATAAGAGTTACTTCCTAGAAATACGTGGGTATCACAGTTACCAATTATAGTTTCATATGATTTATCATATAATGCTTTTAATTGGTCTAAATTTTGTAATATTACACTGAATGAAATTCCTCTACTTCTACTTGTAGATATCTTCTTATCAAAGTCTGGTATTTGTCCAATGTTTGAGAACTCATCTAGTATAAAGAATGTTTTCAAAGGTAATCTTCCACCATTTTTATCAGCGTAATCATATAGTTGTTGTATCATCTGTGAGAAGAATATAGTAAGTAAAAAGTCGTATGCAGTGTGTGTATCTGATGATACTACATACAACGCTGTTTTCTTAGTTGCTATATCATCAAAGTTTATTGTATTTGTTGATGTTACATTTGCTATTTCCTTTGAGTCAAATTTACCTAATTTTGATTGTAGTGAGCTTAGTATCGAGCTGTATGTTTTATCTGAAGCTATTTCAACAGATTTATAGTTCATCCTTGCTGGATGGTCATAAGGTAATTTATTTATTAATTCTGATAATAAGTTTGTATTTCCTTTATTATTAGCTGCTCTTACTAGTTCTGCACAACTTGCTAAGTTTTGTTCCTCTGGTGGTCTTGCAGCAATTAAATAGTATATTAATGCCTTCAATAATAATTCTGCCATGTTGTCCCAGTATGGGTCTGCTCCTGATGCAGCTTCTGACTTTTGTCCTTTTACTATTGTATTTGCTATGACATCAACGTCTAATTCTGATTTTACATGTTGAATTGGATTATAACTATCACTACTGTCTGGATTAACTAAATTTAATAATTTAATCTCATATCCTTGTGACTTTAGATAGCCTGCTGTGGCGTCATATATTTCGCCTTTAGGGTCTGTAAATATGTATGAACCCAAGCATTGATGAGCGTTTGGAATTGTATATGCTGAAGATTTACCAGAACCTGAACCACCGACTATAAGTACATTTGTGTTTCCGAGTTTATCAAGGGGTAAATAGTTATCCTCTGCTAAAATAAGCCCATGATCTCTACTTAATACTCTATATTGTTCTCCACCTACGCTCCAGTCACTTGAGCCATGTTCTATTTTATCGTAACTGCCTCTTTTTCTTCCCTTCCATAAACCTATTCCTAAACAAATACCTATAAATATTGTAAAGAATATTGTAGATGTGCAAAAAGTTTTAATATAGGCTATTTTAAAGGCATTGGTTAATCCTTTAAATTGAACAATATATTCGGTACAATACTCTATAAACTTCCCTAAATCAAAAACACCGGTAGCACTACTATCAACTATCGCAACAGCAAGCGGAGCTATTAAAAATAGTTCCGCAAATAGCCAAAATACAATAGTTAAAATAATTGCTACCTTGTGTTTTTTTATTTTTACTATAAAACTATCATTATTCATATTTTTTTACCTTCTCATTGGTTGTATTTTATAAATTACTCTATTTCGCCAACATCTTGTTGATTTCTTTCTTGTACAGTTCTTCCTGTAATATATTCTCTGATTTCTCTTTTTCTATTCATTTCTACAACTTGGTTAGGTCTTAATTGTCTTATATCTTGTTCTGGTGTTGCTCCATATGCTGTAAATTCTACAAAATCATTTTCTAAAATTTCAGGTTCAATAGTTCCAGGATTTTTTCTAGAAATCGCTTCCTTACCTCTTTGATTCTCTATGTCATAAAAAGTTCCTGCTACATAATAATTATTATTCACTTTAAACATCCTCCTAATTATTTTTTTCTCTTATTTCAAAACTAAAATAAGATTTATATGGTTTTAGTTTACACTTTCCTTTTGCTTCATTAGTTTCTTTATCTAAATAAATCATTGGTTTAATTTCTTCTGCTGTTTCTGGATCTATTATAGTTATAGGTCTTTTTAAGTTTGGTGTATATTTGAAATCTTTAAGTTCCATTGGCGTTTCTGAATAAAGGGTGTCAAATTTAATAGGTAAAGGCTTTTTAGAAATTCGTACTTTGTCATCTTTTAGAATTCCTAAATTAACTACAACTTTTTGTGGACCGAAAGATAGTATTACTAAGTCTTCACCGGTAGGTTCTGGATAGTCAACAAAAAAAGTCTTCTTTTTGTTTGTTCCATTAATTTCTTCTGAAAATACTAATCTTTCTACTGTGTATCTTGGGTATCTGTCTCTTAACTCCTTGGCAGTTTCATTAATTCTATATATAACTGTGTTAACTCCCTGTGGATCGGTTATACTAAAATATTTACCTTGAAATCCATTAGCCATTATTACACCTCTTTCTTTAACTTCTCCTTCGTTAAATCTTTTTAATTATAACACTTTTTGGATAATATGTCAACTTGTTGTATTTGATTACTTACTTGTTGCGGATTACTTACTTTCATGCTTATTTATTAAGCTTTTTTAGTTGTTGCTTCTAATTCTTTTATTTTTAGGTATAGATTTTCTTGTTCTTTAGATAAGTTCTTAGGTAGTACTATCTTTGTAACTACGTATAAATTGCCTCTTTTACCTCTGCCGTTTTTGTATCCTTTTTGCTGTATCTGTATACTCTCTCCACTGCTACAGCACTTTGGAATAATTATACTAATATTTTCATCAAATAAGTTTATAGTTTTTCGTGCTCCCAAAGCTGCCTCCCATGATGTGATTTCCAATTCTGTGTATATATCACTACCAACTAATTTAAATTTTTTATCATCCTTTATATTTACTATGACAAGTAAGTCACCGTTTTTACCGCCATTTTGGCCTTTTTTTCCACGTCCTGCTATTCTAATTTTATCGTGGTTTTGTATTCCTGCAGGAACCTTAAATGAAAAAGATGTCTCTTTTCCATTAACTGTCCTTAATTTAAGCTGTTTATTGACTCCAAAAAAAGCCTCCTTCATTGATATGTCTATTTCAGTATCAATGTTCTCTCCATATTGTGGTGTAACTTTTTTTGTAATTTTAGTTTTAGAAAATCCGCCAAAGAATATTTCTAAAAACATCTCTTTAAAGGTCTTTTTTTCGTTCTTATCTGTCTTCTTTTTGCTTCCAAAATATTTATTCCATTTGAAATCATATTTTCTTCTAAGCGATGAATTACTTAGTGTTCTGTATGCTTCATTTACATCTTTAAAAATTGCTTCCGCTTCGCTATTTCCAACATTTATATCTGGATGAAACTTTTTGGCTTTTTCCCTATACGCTTCTTTTATTTCTTCAATACTTACCTTATTTGAATCTAGTCCCAATATTTTATAGTAATCTTTGAAAATCATTTAACATCCTCCATATATTATGGTACTTTTATTATAGCTTATTTATTTTTATTAATCAATATGTAATTTCTAGTTTTTATACTTTCTTCTAAGATTGGTCTGCCTTTTTTCATATTATTGGAAATTGTGTTATCTATATTTTGTAATATTGCTTCATCGATGTCCTTAAATGCTAGTTTTCTCAGTTCTTCTATTCCTTCATATTTTCTAGTTTCATCAATTTTATCTGCAATAAATACTATCTTTTCTAGCATAGACATTTTAGGTTTTCCAGTTGTATGATTACTAATAGCAATGCACATTTCTTTGTCAAATCCATATTTTTTTCTACAAATATCAGCTGCTACTTTTCCGTGCAAAGTTACACCTACACTCATTTCTATTTTTGAAACATATATACTATTTTTTATAATATATTTTTTTAGCTCATCAAAAGGAAGCTCTTTTGCTAAATCATGCATTAGAGCTGCCTTCATAACTTTTTGCTTATTTACATTATAATGGTTTGCAAGCTTTTCGCTCATTTCCATTACACAGATACTATGCTTATATCTATCTTCTTTTAAATATTTTTTTAGTTCTTTTTTTAGTCCTTCTATTTCCATTTTGATACCTCTATTATTTTTTACCAGTCATTATTTATTTATTGCTAATTTTTTCAACTTTCTATTTTTAATAATCAATTATTATCAGCCTTCATAAAATGTAGCTAATTATTTTTAGCTGCTTTAAATGTAGCTACTTCTTTATGGCTAAATTTATTAATTCATCTAATAAACCGGAATATGTTAATCCCTCTGTTTCCCATAATTTTGGATACATACTTATTTCAGTAAAGCCTGGCATTGTATTAATTTCATTTAATATTACATTGTCTGTTCCTTCTTGTACAAAGAAATCAACTCTTGCGAGACCACTTCCATTTGTTGCTTTAAATGCTTTTACAGCTAATCTTTTTATTTCATCTATTTTATCTTGTGATAAATCTGCTGGTATAACAACCTTTGATTCTTGATTTTGGTACTTAGCACTATAAGAATAAAATTCTTCCGCTGGTAATATTTGACCTACTGTGGTTGCTTTAACGTCATCATTTCCAAGCACTGCGCACTCAACTTCTTTGCCTACTATAGCTTCTTCAATTAATATTTTTCTATCATAATTTAGTGCCTCTGTTAAAGCTCTTATAAGTTCTTCTCCATCTTTTGCTTTGCTAACACCAACTGAAGATCCTGAGTTTGATGGCTTCACGAATACTGGAAATTTAAGTTTTTGTTCTATTAGATTAATTATCTCATCATTCGCCATTTTTATTTCATCAAAGTTTTCATCAATATATGTATTTCCATCTTTTAAATATATATAGTTTGCTTGTGGTATTTTGGCTTTTTCAAGTATAACCTTTGTATAAGCTTTATCCATGCACATACTTGAAGATAAAACATTGCAACCTACATATGGCACTTTTGCTAGCTCAAGCATACCCTGCACAGTACCATCTTCGCCGTATAGTCCGTGTAATACAGGAAATACTACATCCATTTCTTTTAACAATTTAAATACATCTTTTATCTCTCTTTCTCTTTTGTCTGTCCACTTTCCTTCTTTAGTAATTATTAATGAATAAATGTCATATTTGGTTTTATCTAAATTATCAATTACATTTTTCCCAGAAATCATTGAAACGTCATGCTCTGTTGACATTCCTCCATAAATAACAGCAACTTTTATCATTTTGTCATTTTCCTTTCTCCGCTGATTTTTATTTGTCATTTCAAGTTGTCTACATTTCCCCTTCTATACCGATTTTATTCGTTTTTTAATCTTTCTACAATATCTCCAAATTTCATTGAATTCGAAGCTTTAACGAGTATTGCATCTTGTGGTGTAAGTATTTCTTTTAGTTTAAGATATGCTTCTTCATTACTGTTACAATGAAATTTATTTGAAACTTTAGCATTTTGATTTATAAATTTTGCAAGGGTTCCTACTGTTATTAATATGTCAACATTACTAATAATATCACCAATTTTTCTATGAAGTTGCTCTGAATATTCTCCAAGCTCCAACATATCACCCAATACGGCAATCTTTCTTCTATCTTGTATGTTTTGTAAATACTCTATTCCTGCTTTCATTGAGTCGTAATTTGCGTTATATGTATCATTTATAAGCATTACTCCTGACTTAAGATTAATGATTTCCATTCTATTTTTAGATAATTCTAGGTCTAAAATTCCTTGTTTGATATCCTTCATAGAAATGTCATAGTATCTTCCAACTGCTATTGCACATAAAGCATTTAGTATAAAATGTTCTCCTGCAACTGGAACTGTAATAAGTTCATCACCTATGTAAAATGTGCTTTTATCTTCATATAGTTTTATATCTTTTGGAACATATTTGCTGTCTTTATTGTCTATTCCGTATGTAATTATGTTATACTTGTTTGCAGTGTTATTTACTTCACTAGTATCTGGGTTATATTGGTTTGCAGTATTATTTACTTCACTGTTTGCAATATTATCAGTTTCACTAGTAGCCATGTTACATTGATTCTCTTTTTTGCTTGTAGAAAAGCCTACTTTTTTTGCCCATGAACTTAATAAATCGTTATCGTTATTTATTACTACTGTATTGCCTTTTAAACCTTCTAGTATCTCTAATTTAGCTTTTAAAATATTTTCTCTTGAGCCTAAATTGCCTATATGAGCTGTTCCTATATTAGTTATAACTGCTACGGTAGGCTGTGCTATTTGTGTAAGTAGACTAATTTCACCAAAATGGTTCATACCCATTTCAATTACCATTGCTTCTTCATCTTTTAAACTCAATATTGTAAATGGAAGTCCTATATAATTGTTTAGATTTCCTGGAGTTTTCAAAACTTTATATTTTTTTGACATAACTGATGCAATTATATCTTTCGTGCTTGTTTTCCCTACGCTACCTGTAACAGCTACAACTGGTATGTCATATAGGTCTCTTTTATATGTAGCAAGCTTTTGAATTGCAAGCACTGTATCCTCTACGAGAATAGTATTTCCAAGTTTTTCTTTCGGCTCTTCACTTACAATGCAAGCTTTGGCACCATTTTCTATTGCCTCATTATAAAATTCATTTCCATTAAAGCTTTCACCTTTTATAGCAACAAATACATCTCCTGTTTTTATTTGCCTTGTATCCCTCACAAAGCTGTCAACTTCTATGTTTTCATCTCCACATAACAATTTTCCATTTGTTATTTCTAATATATCTCTTATTTTCATTTTGCCAATTTCCTTTCGGCTTTATTTTGTTCTATTATATGCTATTGATTATGATTTTACAAGTAATTAATTGTAAGAAAAAGCTATGTATTCTAGATTCACCTAAAATACATAGCTTTTATTTTTCTTTTTATTCTAATTTTAAGAATTCTTCAACAAGTTTTAACAATTCTTGAGCTGTTTCAAGTTGCTCTTTTGTCTTGTTACTATTTACAACAAATTCATCATCATAGTCACTATCTTCTCTAATATTGCTTGCTCTAGTCTATGTTTAGATAACTCTTTAGATATTTTGTGATTCATTTAATACTACTCCTTCCTTAAGTTGTTAGAGTTCCGTTAGGTGTATTTACTATCATCAAAATATCTTCTTCTTCTCCTGTTTCAACATTTATATAAACTAGGAAATCATTTTCTTCCGTCTTACCGGTTATCTCCCAACACATTATTTCTGTATTCCACTCAGTTGGGATTATGGCTAGGTTTGTTCCTGTTATTTCAAGTTTTGGGTTAATTAATTCTTTTGCTTTTTCCTCAGTTATTTTTACATCTGATAATTCCCTATTATCTTGGTGACAATTTAAATATCTAGTTGATTCTAGACCTAAGATTTCTCCGTTATCTAGCGCTATCTTTATTTTGATTAAATCAGGGTACATTATGACATTATCTTGCATATAGGCATAATTAACAGTTAATATGCCATTTTCTTTCATATAATACGTCTCTTTCATATTTTTGTATTCTCTATTTTGTAAAAATTCTTTGCCTTTATTTACTGCATCTTCTGGGCTTATTGCTTCATCTCCAACCTGTCTATCACAGTTCATTGACACTACATGTCCACCCTTTTTTGACACACTTATAGAATAATTTTCGTCTTCATTTTTTGTATTTACATTAAAATTATAGCATTGGATATTAGCATTTTGTGATTCTTCCGTAAAATTAATGCCTTCAATTTTGTCATTTCCTATAAACTCTCTTGCAATAGATTCAGCCTTTTCTTGATTGATGTCTTCTCCAGTAAGTCCCTTCATTTCTGTATTGTCCAATCCCTCTGAATAAGCTCCATCATAGATTAGTCCAGAATATTGGTGAAGCTCATCTTCAATATTTGAAAAACTACTTTGAGTTAAAGTTTCATCTTCACGAGAAAATACTCTGGAACCTACATCTTCTAGGTCTCCCCATCTTATAGTTGATGAGTAAAGGTCTTCCTCTAGCTGATATAGGACATTCCTTAGATTAACACTGTATTGATGTAACTGAGTAAGATTGTCCAATTCCTCTTGTGATAATTCTTCCCCTTTTACAGTTTTTTTAGAAAGTGTATAGCAATAATCTCCGACTTGGTGTAAGAATTTTTGGGTATTTTCTAATTCTTGAGTTTCAATTGGAAGTCTTGATAAGTAAGCTTGCGCTAATGCTGTTTCTTTATTTATATTTGAAAAAGTTTCTGTAGCATGTTCGCTACTATATGAAATTGTAGATTTTGCAAGTAATTTCTCTGTATCATCCATATACTCTATTAGTTGATAAAAAGCATGATTATAACTATTTTCTGCTAATCGCTGATAATCTATTGACTTTCTATAAGCATAAATTCCAAGTGCAATAATGATAATTACTAAAGTACTAACTAAGGTTAGCATTTTACCGCTTCTTAGTCTATCTTTCCAATCATATATTTTTTCTTTTATATTCCACATAATAAATCCTTTCGCATTTTTAGTTTTTAGTATTTTTTACTAAATTTACTAAAATATTCATTATGAGAAACAAAAATATAATTAATAAAACATAAATATAGTTATTTTTTCGTGCCTTGTTGTCGCAAATTCCATAATGCCATAAAGGCACTTGTATGTAATTTGCTTCATTCGCCCTTCGCTACAGCTCCGGTTGGTCGCTACGCGGCTTACTCAAAAATAACTATATTTATGTTTTTTATAATTTATAATTCTGTTCTTCCTTCGAAAGCTTTTCCTAAAGTAAATTCATCAGTATATTCTAAATCTCCTCCTACTGGAATGCCATGTGCTAGTCTAGTTGTCTTTATTCCCATTGGCTTTATTAGTTTAGATATATACATTGCAGTTGCCTCTCCCTCTACTTTAGGATTTGTTGCTAAAATTACTTCTTTTACTGTTCCGTCCATCAATCTTGCTAGCAATTCTTTTATTTTTATATCATCTGGTCCAATTCCGTCCATTGGTGATATTGAGCCATGCAAAACGTGATACAAACCTTTATATTCGTGAATCTTTTCAATTGCTACTACATCTTTTACATCTTCTACAACACATATCTTGGTAGTGTCTCTTTTGGCGTCTTGGCATATTTCACATGGGTCTGTGTCTGATATATTATAGCATTTTGAACAAAATTTCAGATTGTTTTTTGCATCTTGTATACTTTTTATAAAATTATCTGTTTCTTCTTTGCTAGCATTAAGCATATAAAAAGCTAGCCTAATAGCTGTTTTGTTTCCTATGCTTGGAAGCTTTTCAAAGCTTTCTATTAGCTTTTCTATTGATGGTGAATAGTACGACATATGTTTCTCCTTGTATAGTAAAATACTTGTTTTAGCTTAGTCCTGGTATATTGTATTTGCCAAACTCTGCATTAGTTGCAGAATCAACCTTTTTAAGTGCATCATTAACACAAGTTAAAATAAGGTCTTGCAACATTTCTACGTCATCTGGGTCAACTACATCTTTATCTATCTTTATTTCTAAAACTTCTTTTGCTCCATTAACTTTGCAATACACTGCTCCGCCTCCTGTTGTACTTTCAAATGTCTGTCCTGCTAAGTTTTCTTGTGATTTTTCCATTTCCTCTTGCATCTTTTTTGCTTGTTTCATGATTTGGTTCATATTAATGCCACCAAATCCTCCCATTCCTCCTGGAAATCCTCCTCTTCCCATAATTAAACCTCCTTTTTATCCATCTATCATATTTACATCTATACCTATATCAAAA
This sequence comes from uncultured Clostridia bacterium, assembly GCA_947624195.1. Lineage (GTDB taxonomy): Bacteria > Bacillota > Clostridia > TANB77 > CAG-508 > CAG-793. Next base: position 72,200 of record CANQJH010000002.1, on the reverse strand, counting down.
GAATTATTATTTTCCTTTGTTGTAGTTGCTTTTTTATCAATTAATTTTATTCTCATGTCCTTTTTGAATTCAATAGACGCTAATCTTTTAAGTTCAGCCATATTCTCAGGTCTTTCGATAACACCTCTTCCGAAGCTGTTTAGCCCATTTTCAAACTCAATTCCTAAAGTCATATCATCTAGCAAAACACCTTTGGCATTAACTAAGTTTGAATAAAGCATTGGCATCCTTTCCTCTTTTAAAGTATTTATAATATTTTGCCAAAAATCTCCACTCTTATTTGCTAAAGTTCCTGCACTTTTGTTTGCTGAACTACTTGCATTATTGCTTGTAGCAGATGATGTTTTTGGTTCCGTTTTTGATTCTGTTTTTGGTTTGTTTACAGAGACTTTATCCACATTTTGTTTGCTTGTTGTGGATTCTTTTGCCGAAACATTTACCTGTTGTATAGTTCCATTTTTTACTGCTTCTTCAAGCTTTTGTATTCTTTCTTCTATTGGCATTGTCTGCTTTGTACATAGCTTAAGAATTCCTACTTGGAAAACTATATTTTTTTGAGATGACCATTTAATATCATTTTCTAGTTCTGATAATGAATAGATTATTTTTAATAATCTTTCATTATTAGTTTTAGCAGATAGTTCTTCTATTTTCTTTACATCATCTTTTGAGTAAATATTAGAAAGTTCTTTTGTTGATAAATATATTAAAATATCTCTAATATATTTTATCATTTCCCATAACAAGTTATTCAAGTCTTTTCCTTCATTAATTATGTCCTTGGTTATGTTTAACGCACTTTCTCCATCATAATCTATTATCTTTTCTACTAACCCAGAAATATATTCTATTTTAGGAATTCCTACTAATTCTTTTATTTTGTCTTCATCAATTTTGCTTTCTCCATCTTGTGCACATCTCTCTAATATTGATAAGGCATCCCTCATTGCTCCTTCTGAAAGCTCTGCAATTAAATTTATTGCTCCTTCTGTATAATCTATATTACATTCTTTGCATATTTTCTCTAAATTACTTGCTATATCTTCATCTGGAATTTTCTTAAAGTCAAATCTTTGACATCTCGAAAGTATAGTTGCTGGTAGCTTTTGTGGCTCTGTTGTTGCTAATATAAATTTAACATGCTTTGGTGGCTCCTCTAAAGTTTTTAGTAAGGCATTAAATGCACCTGTTGAAAGCATATGAACCTCATCTATTATATATACTCTATATTTCGCAACTGTTGGTAGAAAATTAACTTCATCTCTTATTGCTCTTATATCATCTACGCTGTTATTAGATGCTGCATCCATTTCTACTATATCTGTAAGAGAGCCATCTAATGCCGCTTTGCAGACACTACACTCATTACAAGGCTCACCGTTTTTAGGATTCAAACAATTAATTGCTCTTGCTAGAACTTTAGCAGATGATGTCTTCCCGCAACCTCTACATCCCGTAAACAAATATGCATGTCCAACTCTATCTGCAATTACTTGATTCTTTAAAGTTGTAGTAATATGATTTTGTCCAACTATCTCGTCAAATGTCATTGGTCTAAATCTTCTATAAAGAGCTGTATATTCCATCAATTCCTCCTAAAATTCAATTAATGGCGTGATGCATTTCCTTATTCTAAGGAACTCCACACAAAAGTATCTACTTATTGCTGCTTCCTTCCGGACCTGACAAGATTCGTAGGCTTTCATTGGAGTACCCTAGAATAAAGAAATACTCTCACACCATTTGCATTATATAATATTTATTTTAGATTATCAAGTTTTTTAATTATTTAATTTTCACTGACCTTTAATTTCCACTGTTTTAAATATTTAATTTTTACTGTTTAAATTTAAAAGTAATATTCATTTTTATTTAAATAGTATAAGTTAGTCTTAAAATTCAGCTTATTTTTCCCTTTTAAAGGCTACATTACTGAAATCGGTTTTTTCTAATTTGCATATGCCCTCTTCCATGATGTCTCCACAAGGTAATTTAATATTAACTTTACCCCTGTAGTTAGATAAATTAGTCTTTATAACCAAATCAAAACTTACATCGATATTTATTTTTTCTTCAGGGACTCCTATTGTTTTTAACAATGTTCCGTCGTATGCAACCTCTCCATCATCATTTGAAACATATTCTCCGATTCTTTGATTAACTATTCTAAATAGTATTCTTCCTCCTTGGTTTCCTATTTCTAGTGTCTTGTTATTATCTTGGCTAGCTCCATTATAAGTTAACCTTGAATTAACTATGAAATTATCTTCATAAGAAAATAGTTTTCCTTCTGTACTATTAGGCATATATACATTGACTTGGTTTTCTTCATTTGTTTTTATATTAATATTTTCTATTACTATACTTTCAATATATGCACTTTCTTGAAAGTTCGGATTTTTTTCGATTTTTAAGTAAATATCATTATACTGATTGATATCTAAATTCCATTTCATATTATTTGGATTTTCTTGTTTTTGAAGTTCATCAACACTACTTATTACTAACATCTCAGAAAGGTTAAAAGGCATGTTTTTCTCGCCTTCATTTTCGTATCTTAGCATAATTAGTAGTATACATCCGAATGTAATTACTATTATAAATAGTATTAGCGCTTCTTTTAATTTTTCTTTAATTATTTTATTCATATGTGCCTCCAATTTTGGCGGAGATGGTGGGATTCGAACCCACGTGCCATTTTTCAACAGCTAGCTGTTTTCGAGACAGTTCCGTTATGACCGCTTCGGTACATCTCCATATTTTTAAATTCTTACTTACTCTACTTTTTCAATTCCCTTAACTTTTTAAAAAATTCTTTTAATATAGTTTCACACTCTTCTTTGCAAACTCCATACGTAGCTTGTACATGATGATTAAATTTATAATCTTCTAATAAGTTAAATACTGATCCACAAGCTCCTGTTTTTTCATCCATTGTGCCGATATAAACTTTCTTTATTCTTGATTGTATAAGGGCTCCTACACACATAGGGCATGGCTCTAAAGTAACATACATTTCACAATCTGTGAGTCTCCATGATTTTAGTTTCTTTGATGCCTTTTGTATAGCCATAATTTCTGCATGTTTTGTGGTATCATACTTAGTTTCTTTTTGATTATATGCTCTTGCTATAATTTTATTATCTTTTACTATAACTGCACCTACTGGAACCTCTAAAATTTTTTCTGCTTTTCTTGCTTCTTTTAGAGCTTCTTTCATAAATATAATTTCTTTTTCCATCTAACATTACTTTCCTTTATCAATTTTTACTAAAGTATACATAATTACCAAAATTTATTTTTATTAACTATGATGAAGATATGTTTTCTTTCAAACGGTCTTCAATAACAATTGACTTTAATAATGTTATCACATTTCATCAATATAAGCAAGAAAAAAAGAACATATAAAAAATGTCCTCTAAAAAATCATTTAAATTGTAAATAATTTTCCTTTTACTTATGTTATCTTATAATGTTTATAGTTTATTTGTTCTTTTTTACTTTAGTGCTCCTAAAACTTATAATGTAGAAGAAATCGCTTGAGATTTAATAAAATCTTCAACTATGTATTGAGCTTGTGAATAGTCTTCTTCGCATTTAATTAATTCGTCGATTAAAGCTTTAACTTCATCTTCGCTATCAATTAAATTATCCATAACCAATACATCTTCCTCAACTAAATCATCATTCTCTGTTTTAGTAATTTCAAAACCATAAGTACGATCTTTAGTGATATAATACTTTCTGGTCTCTTTGAAATCGTCTAGCACTTTGCTGATTTCTACGCTTGAATATAGCTTTTTCATTTGTTCACCTCTTTTCTTGAATGTTACAAACAATATAATACCATTTTCTTCCACGGTTAGTCAAGTGTTTTTTCAAAATTTTTTGACATTTTTTTCTATATTATTTTCTAAATTCTTGTAATTGTCCATTTGCAAGACTTTTAGAGAATAAAAATTTTATGAAACTTTTTTAGTTTGTCTCATTTTTAATTCAATTTTTCTGGCTACACCGATTATAAATGCTTTAGATGATGGTTTATTATCCTTATATGTATTGAAATACGTCTCTACTATAGTTGTATCTGTGTTGAAGTACATTAGTGTAATTAACTTATTAATGCACCAACATACATTTTTGGGTCTAGTAAAATACTTTCTCGCTACTGGACTGTATACATATTTTTTGAAGTCTCTTATAACCATTGTATTTTCTACTACTAACTTAATTGCTTCGATCAAATATTCATACGCTAATGAGTTTCTTTTAAAATTAAAGTTCTTTAGTTCAAATATTATTTCTTCTTCTAAAGATTCCATTAATTTTCCAACTCCTTCAATAAAGTTCCTATTTCATTGACATTTATTTAAGAAGATAGTAGCATTATATTGTAGTTACATTTTATATATATTTATTTTTTTACAATCATGTTGTGGCATTTGCCATAGCATGTTGTGATATAGAGATTTTTGAAGTAGATACAAATCAACTATCAATTCAATGGAGGTAAGCATTAATTATGAAAAAACGGATTTTTAGTCTCGTCCTCGCTATCGCCTTCTGCGTCTGTTTGATGCTTCCCGCGTCTGCGGTGAGTGTGACAGAAGCGAATGTTCCGGATTTGGAAGTAACTGCTCAGGCTGTTAATCCTCTCTCTGTGAACGTCGGTCCGGCTCGTGCTGGTTGTGCGGGATACATCTCTGGTGGGTATGGACAGCTTACATGTACACTTGGAAGAAGTATTTCAGGTGGTTATGTTCAAGCTGCTGTATCTTATGGTAATTCAAGTGGTATTGTTGATTGCTTTGTGAAGTTACCTAATGGTGCCATTCAAAGTCTTGGTGCGGTTTCTGCTACTGGTGGATCAACTCCACAAGTTCCCATCTACTCTTTACCTGCTGGAGATTACACATTTATGTTCCAGTGCACAACAACTGCGCAGCTTTATGTTTCTGCTACCATATCTGAACCATAACCTTAGGCTTATGGGGTAATCCCCATAAGCCTTTTTTAATTTAACTTTTTGTAATTTGCTGGTATAGAAACATCGTTATCATTAGTATTATTCAAGTTTATATCAAACGTATATAAATTCTGTTGCGAATTTTTATTTTCTTGCATTTTTATTAATTGAGACTTTGGACTATAATCGTCTTTATTTAATTCTATAGTTTCTCCGTTAATGTATACAAATAACGAACCTTTTTTATAATATGCAATAACTTTATTTAATTTTAAAGCAAGCTCTTTAAAATCCGCAGATTCAGCTTTTATAATTGATGGAAATTTGCTGTACATAAAAATTCCATTTTCATATGATTCTGCTCCTATTAAATTTAATTGAGTATAAGTTTTGTTTGCTTCATCTAATATATATCTATAGCCTTCATTAATATCAAAATATGTTATTGAAGTTGTTGGTATAGTATTTGTTAACGTAGTATAGGAAATTTTATATTTTCCGTCCTTATACCATACTTCTGTTGTTTCTTTTAATTCTGTGTCTACTATTGAACCCCATTTAAAATAATAGTTGTCCAAATTCTTATATTGTTCTAATTTAGAACTAATTGTATTAAGAACTACTATTTTATAGGTTGAGTATACAACATATAATATTAATAAAATGGCTAAAACTACAGCTATGACCTTTAGTAATGTTTTAAGATTAATTGTATTCAAAGCTACTGGACTATTAAACTTTTTATTTTCATTTCCACTTAGTAAGTCTTCAATGGAAATATCGAGGATCTCGCTAATTTTTCTAATCTTTTGCATTCTAGGCATAGCTGTATTTAGCTCCCACCTTGAAACCATTTGTCTGCTAACACCCATTATGTCTGAAAAATCTTCTTGAGACATGCCTTTTTTCTTTCTTCCCTGTACTATTTTGTCTCCAAAAGTATTTTTCAATGCTTCTACTTGTTTAGTATTGTTAGCCTTTTTGGATTTTTCTGTTTTTTTCACATTGTCGTCAATTTTTGTGTTTTCTGCTTTTTTCTCATTGTCGTTCATTTCTGTGTTTTCCACTTTTTTGATGCTATTACTTTTTTCTGCTTTTTCTAATTTTTTTGTTTCTTCCATATTTTTTCTCCTTGTTTTTTAGTACCTCCTTTTTTTATCTCTATACGGTCAAATTATATAATTAATTTTTTATCATTTCTACCAACTTACAGTTTGCAATTTGTCAATTTTCGGTTTACATTTAGGAAAATTTATACTATTTTGTAAAATTTTGTATAAAAGAGGTCCACCTATATAATATCACAATTTTATCAGAAATAAAGTCGTTTTTTCGTTATTTTTGTTCAAAGTTTACTTTACATAAATAAAGTTTGCAATATAAAAATTGCAAACTTTATGACTTTGTCAAAGTCCTATGTATAGTTTTTATATACATGGAGAAAGCAGGGAAAGCATATGCTTATCCCTGCTTAATTTGACACTTTTGCTTCATTTAATCCTAATATGATTGTTATTAAACCATATCACACAAGGATTAAATTTGGCACTCACCAATTTGTGTAGATGTCTACCACTCCGTATGGACATCCAGAATCATAAACTTTACCCAACCCAAGAGATGTTTCCACAATGCTATATTTGGGTATGTACGACCAATCAGTTGCCACACATATGTACCCGTCAGCATCGCGAACCAATCCGTTGCTGTCAGTGTAACGACCAGGAATGTCCAAAGCTCCTCCTGGGAGTACCCGTTCAGAATAATAAGTTTCTTTGTGTCCATTATAGTAGCATACTCCGCCTGATGGAGTGAGTACATCACCAGAATTGGGTACATCATACACCGCTCTTGCCTGCTCAGCCTCTAGTTCTGCCTGCTTTTCGGCTTCTATAGCCGCAGCTTCTTGCTCTTCAGCTTGCTGAATTGCATCTAAAGATGATTGTATAGCACTTTCAGCATCATCAATAGCATCAAATGTTTCATTGTAATGTTGTTGAACTTGATACTTCGCGTTCGTAACATCACTTGCTAATTGATTTATGCTACCAGATGTTTTTACTACATCTCCGTAGATATCTTGTCCTTTTGATGCTTTGTCTATTACAGCACTAGCACGCTCCTTTGTTTCAGCTGAGTATGTAGCCGCTTCTGCCGCCTTAGACTTAGCTACAGACGTATCTGAAGCATTTGCGGCTTCATTTGCTTTGTTCTGAGCTCTGTTTTGAGCTTCCATAGTAGATCTAAGCTCAACATTTGCATCGTTCAAAAGCATTTTGGTCTCTTGGTACGCAATTTGTACAAATGGTACCTTTCCAGCAGTCAACGTAGATTTTGACATTGCCACGTTTGCATATTGGTTTGCAAAATTGGCATTGTTTCTAGCTCTATTGGCTGCATTAAGTGATATTAGCGCCCATCCTTTAGCCTCGTTTTTACCCTCATAATCAGGTGCCGCTTCGGCTTTTGCTTGGACTTCCATAGCTTTCTCATAAATTTCATCAGCCCTTGCTTGAGCTTTACTAGCCATCGAGTTAGCTACTTCTGCTTCACCTATGGCTTGATTAGCTGTGTCACTTGAGCTTTTGGTTTTAGAGAATACCATGTATTCCTTGTTGGATGCATCATGCATAACATTTTGTGCATCCGATAGAGCGCTTTCGGCAATGTCACTTTGTGCTTTCGCTTCTGTGACTGCCTCTTTCCGTACCTGTAGGTCATGACTCACGGCAATGCTTATAAAAATTGCCAGTCCCACACATGCACATATTAGTAAAAAACTTAAAGCATGTCTCCTCCGTGATGTCATGTGCTGTCGTCGGTGTGTTGTCATATTTTACACTCCTTGTTTTTATTTGGACAAAAAGCCCATAAAATTATTATAACACATCTTGCAAGCCTATTTCAACCCTTTTGTTAAATTTTTATGTATACATACTTTTTTACAAATGCTCTATTTACATAAATCGTTGACAAAAATGTGTTTTTGAAGTATAATATTAAATGTGATAATTATATCACTTATTTCCTTTTTCACTAATAGTGGGAGGAGCCTCACTTTTAGTTTTTACATAAATATTTTTTTCATCAATTAGGAGGTCAAACAAATGAGTTTTGAAGAAAGAAAGTTTGCGCAAGAAAAACATCACGTGGCTTTCACGGAAGTGTATGGTCGAATGAAAAATGACATTTGTGAATTTTTCAACAGTTTAAAGCCATTCTCTAGACGGTTAGCTTTTTGGAACAAGCAGTCCACTGAGGTTAAGCTTGCAATCTTGGAGCATCATGCCAAATTGATGTTGGATCATCCTGCCAAAAAGGGTGAATTGACCGATGCCTATGCTTGCTTCAATTCCCTAAAGGGAACTGATGTTGACATCATTAAAACTAAGAAGCTTTTTGTAGTTTCAATGATTGTTTCTGTAGTTAAACATAGACCCCTCAAGTATCTGTTTTCACCGTATGGAGGACCTGTTTTTTGGAAAGTCTGTCAGACTTGGATAAAAGGCAAGATCCATGAGTATGGTTCCAAGGAAACCATTGACTTCTTCCAGTTGCAAGAAGAACTGCCTATTGATTTTGAACAAACCATCAAAAGGTCAAAGAAAAGTGGAGCTTTTGATGCAGATGCAAAGCTGTATAAGGAATTTGCCAATTCCTATTGGGAAAAGCTTCATCCTTCACAAGAAGTCATTTGAAAGTAAACTTTTGCTCTTAACTCTGAAGAGAAGCACTTAGGCTACTAGGTGCTTCTCTTTTTTAGTAATAGTATATGTTTTTTATTTATTATACAAAAACCCCCTAATAAAAGATGATTTACCTTTAATTAGGAGGCTTTTTTATTATTATTTATTTTTGGTGTTCTTGAGAGGACTTGAACCTCCGACACACAGTTTAGGAAACTGCTGCTCTATCCAGCTGAGCTACAAGAACATTTTTATATAAAATACTATAGCTATTATATCACTTAATTGATATAATAGCTACTATTTTTGTTATTTTTCTTCCCAACCATTTAATTTTGCTCTTTTTATTGCTCCCATTAGACCTGCCCTTACACTTTTGTTTTTCTTCTCGAACTCTTTTAGCAAATTCAGTGTATATTCTCTTGTGGATGCTCCATCCATCGGGCAAACTTTAGGCATTATCTCAATATCAGAATTTTTTACAAATGCCTTTGTCATTTTTTCTGGTACGTAAATCAAAGGTCTGATTGCAGTCATTCCTGATTTATCCATGTAGCTTACTGGTGCAAATGTGTTAATGCTTCCTGCATATATTAAATTTAATAAAAATGTTTCCAATACATCATCTTCATTGTGTCCTAAAGCAATTTTATTGCACCCATTTTCTTTTGCAATTGAATTTAACATCCCTCTTCTTAAGTTTGCACACAATGAACATGGATTCTTCTCTTTTCTTTCTTGAAAAACAATTTCATTTATGTGTCCTTGAAATATTAACAATTCTATGTCTAACTCTCTTGCTATTTTATTTAAAATTTCTTTGTCAAAATTTTCGAATCCTGGGTCTATAGTAATTGCCATAAATTCAAAATGTTTTGGATAAAACATTTGCAGATTCTTAAAAGCATATAATAAAGTTACTGAATCTTTTCCTCCTGAAAGAGCGACTGCAATTTTATCTCCTTCTTCTATCATGTCATAGTCTTCAATTGCTTTTCTTATTTTCCCCAATACTTTTTGTATTTCTTTATTCCACAACTTTTTTCATTGCCTCCGTTAGTTTTGCTAATTTCTCGTCTGCATCTTGTATGCTTGTTCCTCTAACACCCATATAGAATTTTATTTTTGGCTCTGTTCCTGATGGTCTTACACAACACCACGCATTATCTGTTAATTCATAATACAATACATTTGATGTTGGTAAATCTGTTTCTAATGTTTCGCCATTTGCTTTAACTATTGTGTGCTTTTGATAGTCTCTTGCTTCTAGTACATCCCAGTCTGCTAACTTTTTAGGTGGATTATTTCTTATTGTTTCCATCTTAGTTTTTATTAGTTCTGCACCATCTGCTCCTTTTAGTACAATTGAGATTTGACCTTCTTTATAAAATCCATACTTTTTATAAATATTTAGCATTTGATCCCATAAAGTCATACCTTTTGTTTTGTAATAGGCTGTTGCTTCACATAGAGCCATTACTGCTGATATACCATCTTTATCTCTTGCATGAGGACTAATTAAGCATCCATAGCTTTCTTCAAATCCAAATTGATAACTGTATGTATGCTGTTCTTCAAATTGTCTTATCTTTTCTCCTATCCACTTAAATCCTGTTAAAGTCTCATATACCTTTAGTCCGTATTCTTTAGCTATTGCTTTTGCCATATCTGATGATACGATTGTTGTAATAAATGCTCCATTTGATGGTAATATGCCTTTTTCTCTTTTTTGAGATAGCTCATATTCTGCTATTAGCAGTGCTGACATGTTTCCTGTATATGATATGTATTCTCCATTTTCATCTTTTGAGTAAACTCCAAGTCTATCAGAGTCTGGGTCTGTTGCAAGTACTACATCAGCATCAACTTTTTCTGCTAATTCTAATGCTAGTTTAAATGCATTTTTATCTTCTGGGTTAGGATAACTTACTGTTGGAAAATATCCATCAGGCATTTCCTGTTCAGGTACAACATATACATGTGTAAATCCTAATTCTTTTAATACTCTTTGAACTGGTACATTTCCTGCTCCATGTAATGGAGTATATACTATTCTTACATCTTCTTGAGCTTGCTTTATGGCTTCTGGATTTAATACTAATGATTTTAGTGTTTCTACAAATTTATCATCTATTTCTTTTCCTATTTCTACGTAAAGTCCTTTTTGCAAAGCTTCTTCTTTACTCATTGTTTTTATTTGTGAAAAGTCTGTATTATTTACTTCTTCTATAATTTGTTTATCTTTTGGTGGTATAATTTGTGCACCATCATCCCAGTATACTTTATAACCGTTGTATTCTGGTGGATTATGACTTGCTGTTATCATAATTCCAGCTGTGCATTTTAATTCTCGTACAGTAAATGATAATTCTGGTACTGGTCTTAGTGACTCAAATCTGTATGTCTTTATTCCATTTGCATTTAAGATTAATGCTGTTTGCTCACTAAATTCTTTTGACATATGTCTTGAATCATAAGCTATTGCTACCCCTTTTTCTTGAGTGCCTTCTTTTAAAATAAAGTTAGCTAATCCTTGTGTTGCTCTTCCTACTGTATATCTATTCATTCTATTAGAACCAGCTCCAATTACACCTCTTAGTCCTGCTGTACCAAATTCTAATTCCTGATAAAATCTATCTTCGATTTCTTTATCATTTCCTCTTATGGCTTCTAATTCTTTTTTTGTATCTTCATCGAAGACTGGGTTGTTTAACCATTCTTCGTATTTTTTTAAATATTCTTCCATTAGTTTCCTCCTTAAAAATAATAAAGAAAACAAGCCAAATAAGCGCTTATTTTCTTTTATAAAATTATTTTTGCTTATGAAAATCTTGATACAATTTTCTTGCTGTTTCTGGGCTATCTACACCTTCTGCATTTTTAACTGGAGCAAATTCTTCTTCTCTCTTTACTCTAAGTACAGCAAAATTTTCTAGACTTTCAAACGCATCAAATAGAAATGCTTCGAATTTATAAGCATTTGGTTTTTCAGGAACAACTAAATTTCCATCTTGGTCTATGTATTTTGCTTTTTTAAATGCTATATGATATGGTAGTTCCATTTGACTAACTTTTTCAATAGCTTTTAAACTGAATAAATTACAAAGTATGTGTGATTCTCCGTATTTTAGTTCGCCATTTTCATCAGTTTCTTCTGCCATCTCTGGAGTGATTTCTGTGTATTCAATAACACTAGGTCTGCCATTTCTTTTGCAGAAAACTCCAACTCTTTCTTGTGGATTTGCTTTTACTATACTTTTACCTGCTGCAACAACTTGCTTTTTTACTGCCATGCCTAATAGAATTGGATCAACAGGTTTTACTAATACATTATCAACTCCACCAATAAATACCCACTCTATTCCTCTTGCTTTCATATCGTATACGACTCCATCTTTTAACATAGAGTGGAATATACCTCCGTGTCCATCAGCAGCTTCTTTGATTTTGTGATTTTCATCAACCAAAACTTTTCCGTCTGTTGATATCATAGGAAGCTTTCCTTGTTTGAAAAATGTTATACATCCTTTTGGATACCCAAAATAATTATGTTTTTTGAAGAATTGTTCTGTTTGTTGATTGTTTTCTTCACTAGTCATTATGTACCAAGGGATGTCGACTCCATAGTCTTCTCTGGCTTTAATTAAGATGTCCGTAAGGATTTCAAATATTGATTTGTGTGTATCTAATCCTAAATCAAATGTTCCTTTTGGACCTGAGTGTCCTAATCTTGTTCCTTGTCCTCCTGCCATTGTTACTACTGCTAATTTCCCTTCTTTGATTTCTTTTGTTCCAATTTCCTTTAGTTCTTCGTATTCCTCATTAGATAACTTTGATTTGTCAACATAGTCAATAGGTTCAATTTTTGAATTTGCAAAAGCTGGTTCTTCTTTACTTTTTTCATATAATGTTTTTACTTGATTAAAATCAATTGTAAGTATGCTATCTAAAAAATCTTGTTTTTGCTTTTCGTCAGTTAGCCTATTATACTCATCTAATAGTTGTTCCTGGCCATACTTCTCTAAAGTCTGCTCAATTTGTTTTAATTTTTCGTCCATTTTTTCTCTCCTTTGCAACTATTTTTGTATGGCTTCGGCCACGGTAGACTCTTCATGCCATTTACATCTAAAAAATGATACACTATTTTTTTAGATACCATATATATTATAACATTATCATAAATTAGTCAATTATTTTTTCTCCTGTTGTGTATAAAATTTTGTCACTCTCCTTTATTATGTCAGGCATAAACTTTTTTTGTTTAGCAAAATTATAACAATTAATTATTTTTACATTTGAATTTTTTTCTAGCATATCCAATATAAATTCATTGGCATTTGAAATATAATCCATAGTTCCTTCTACTATAAATATCATGTTTTTTGACTTTTCAAATTCATTATCATATATGTCTTTTGTTTTTTTAAAATTTATATCTTTTGTTTCTTCTATATTATATCTATATTTTTCTATTAAAACATTTATTTCATCTTCTAATTCATCTTGTAAAAAAGTTATTACCTTATATTTTTTGGAATTCTTCCATTTAAAATATTCTAGTAAAATAATGCTTAAATGATATTTGCAAGCATAAAAGTTACACAATCTTTCTACTTTCATTTCTAACTCCTTTCATGGTAAATATTACCACTATGTTACAAAGATGTCAATATTATTACAGAAAAATCGTGTACAATAATTCGACAAAATAAGTTTATGAAAAAAATCTTTTTTTATGTCGAATTTTTATATTTAATTTTTTCCAAAATAGTATAAAAATTTTTTTTAAGGTAATAATTTTAATAAATAGAAATTTAATCTAAAAATGAAAATTAATTTTTTTAAGGAAGGATGGTATAATGGACAATAATAATAATCAAAACAATAATTTTGTTAATTTGAAAATTGGAAAAATGAGTTTTAAATTTGCAAAACATACGTTAATTTTAGTAATACTTTTTGCTGCATTTATAATATTTTCTGCTGGTTCTTATGCTAGATCAGTGTCTACTGACCTAAGTTCAAGCGTTTTTAGATTACATGTAATTGCTAATAGTAATTCTGCTCAAGACCAGAGTCTTAAATACAAGGTTAGAGATGCTTTGCTTTCTTATATGAATACATTGAGTATGGATTTATCTAACAAGGAAGAAGTTATCAAAACTGCGCAAGAAAATCTAGTAGAATTTAAAAATATTGCAAAAGACGTAATTACTGAAAATGGTTTTGACTATGATGTCAGTGTTGAAATTGGTAATTTTGAATTTCCTACTAAAACATATGGCGACATTAGCTTACCTAGTGGATATTATGATGCTTTAAGAGTTAAGATTGGAAGTAGTGAAGGGCAAAATTGGTGGTGCGTAATGTTCCCTCCTCTATGTTTCGTTGACGTGTCTTCCGGAGTTGTTCCTGATGAGTCCAAGGAGAATTTACAAGAAAATTTATCTGATGAAGATTATTCCGTGATATCAGATGATAATGGAATTACAAAGTTTAAATTTAAAATTGTGGAATTATTTAAAAATTTTGGTTTAAGAATTGCTAACAAGTAATTATAAGGACAATTTCTTAAAAAAACTTGTAAATTTACTCATTTTGTGTTATATATAATTTGATTAAGACGACTGGGGGAATAAAATTTGGAAAAGTTTATTATTCATGGAGACACAAGATTAGTTGGAGAAGTTGAAATAAGTGGAGCAAAAAATGCAGCTGTTGCCATTTTGCCTGCTACTCTCTTAATAGATGGTATTACTACTTTAGAAAATGTACCTAATATAAGTGATGTAAAAATTATATGTAAAATACTGACATCTTTGGGAGCAATGGTTAATTGGACTAATGAGCATACTGTTGTGGTTGATACAAGACACTTAACCTCTACTCACGCTCCTCTTGAAATGACAAGCAAATTTAGAGCTTCATACTATTTACTTGGAGCTTTGCTTGGTAGATGTAAAGATGTACAAGTTGGTCTTCCTGGAGGTTGTAATTTAGGAGCAAGACCAATTGATCAACATATAAAAGGTTTTGAGTCTTTAGGTGCTACTGTTTATTATGGTCACGGGCAAATCACTGCAAATGCTCATAATTTAGCAGGTTCTACAATTTATTTTGATGTAGTTTCTGTTGGTGCTACTATTAATTTAATACTTGCTTCTGTTTTAGCAAAAGGCACTACTGTTCTAAATAGCGTTGCTAAAGAACCTCATATAGTTGATGTTGCTAACTTTTTAAATACTGTAGGTGCTGATATTAGAGGAGCTGGTACTGATGTTATAAAAATAAATGGTGTTTCTAAATTATCTGGTAATCATACATATTCAATTGTTCCAGACCAAATTGAAACTGGTACTTTTATGACAGCAGCTTTAGCTTCAAAAGGTGATATACTAATAAAAAATTGTATTTATGAACATATGGATTCACTATCAGCTAAAATCATTGAAATGGGTGGAAACATTGAAAACTTTGGAGATTCAATAAGAGTAAGTTGCACCGGAAAATTACATCCAACAAATATTAAAACTTTACCTTATCCAGGATTTCCTACTGATCTACAACCTCAAATTGGCGTTGCTTTGTCAATTGCTGACGGAACCAGCATTATAAATGAAAGTATATGGGATTCTAGATTTCAATATACCAATGAGTTAATTAAAATGGGTGCTAAGATTACTGCACAGGGCAAAACTGCTATTTTTGAAGGTGTAGATAATTTGATTGGAGCTCCTATATATGCGTCAGACCTTCGTGCAGGAGCTGCACTTTTAATTGCTGGTATTATAGCTAAGGGAACTAGCGAATTATATAATATACACTATATTGATCGAGGATATGAAAAAATAGAAGATAAATTTAGCAAATTAGGTGCAAAAATCGAAAGAGTTAATGAAGAATAGGATATATTAATGTTTAAGTTTTGTAATTTTTATAGTGGTAGTTCAGGGAACTGTTCTTTTGTTGAAACAGATAACACTAAATTGTTAATTGATTGTGGAGTTTCTTCTAAAAAAATAGAAGAAGCTCTTAATTCGGTTAATGTAAATATAGATGAAATTAATGGAATTTTAATATCACACGAGCATTCTGACCATATAAAAGGGCTTGCTTCTATATGTAAAAAATATAATATACCTGTATATGCTAATAGCAGTACATTTACTAATATAAAACAAAGTATTTCTGATGATAAAAAAATTAAATTTAAATCAAATGAGAAATTTGAGATTGGAGATATACAAATAACTCCTTTCTCAATTCCTCATGATGCAGCTGATCCTTGCGGTTTTAATTTGTTTTACAATAATAAAAAACTTACCATCGCAACTGATATAGGACATATTGATAATAAGATACTACATAACCTTGATGAAAGTGATTTTCTTTTACTTGAGTCAAACTATGAACCAAATATGCTTAAATGCTCAAAATATCCTTATATGTTGAAAAAGCGTATATTAGGACCTAATGGTCATTTATCTAACGAAGATGCTGGACTTGCTATAACTCAATTAGTTAAGTCAGGTCTAAAAAATATAATGCTTGGACATTTAAGTGAACAAAATAATTTTCCAGAGCTTGCTTACCAAACTGTGATGACAAGTATTATTTCTAAAAATGTTGATGTAGATAAGTTAAAGCTTCAAATTGCTGATAGAAATAAACCTAATAAGATAATGGAGGTTTAGTCTTTATTAATATGTAAAAAATCTTGTCAAGAAAATATATGTTTTAATGTTAAATATATAAAAAGTTTTGTAGAGGAATTATATTTTTTAATGTTCTGGGGGCACTAAAATTTTCAAAGATTACTAACCTTTTGTTATGGAAGAATAAGTTATTACCCGGTTAGCTAGGGTACAATCAGACTATATGGAGGTAACTTATCTTCTGTTCCTCTACAAAAGTAAAAACTATTTAAAAAATTTTTTTGAAATTATTTTAGATATCATCTTAGAAATCAATTTTTTGACTAAATGATTTATTGAGATAAATAAAATTACGTAGTATAAAATTTTTTGAACTTCTATATAATTCATAAGTATATTTTAAACCATATTTTTCCATTTGTCAACAAAAACTCGTCGACAAAATTCGACAAATATGTTGCAATCTTTGTGCTAAGGTACTTTTTGACAATAAATGATTTTAAATTTTAAATGAACAATTATATTTATCTAATTATACATATAGCTGTAACTATACTTACTATATCAGCTATAATTGCAGGAATTATCACGTTTCTGCTTTTTTTAGCTTTTATCTGATTCATGTAAATTGCAATCACATAAAAAGTTGTTTCAGAAGCAGCCATTATTGTTGCTGCTATCATACCTATTCTGGTTTCTGTACCGTACTTTGCAATGATGTCAGTCGCTAATGCCAATGATGCACTTCCTGAAATAGGTTTAATAAATGCCAATGGGATAATTTCTGTTGGTACATTTACATACTTCAAAAAATTTCCTATTATGTTTGATATAAAATCTAAAAGTCCTGAGCTTCTAAGCATTCCTATTGCCAAAAATATTCCTATCAATGTTGGAAACATTTTTACAGTCATTTTTATTCCTTCTTTTGCCCCATCACAAAAAAGGTCATATACTTTTTTATTTTCATATAATCCTACGAATACAATTATTGCAATAATTAATGGAATTATAATTGCTGCGAAATATATCATAATAAAACTCTATTCCTCCTTTAATAATAATTTCGTTAAAATTATGCCTGTTAATGTACCTGCTAAAGTTGATATCCATATAGGAACAATAATATTGGATGGCATTGGAGAACCTAAGGCCGCTCTTACTGCTATTGCTGTAGTTGGAATTAACTGTATGGATGTTGTATTTAGTACAATTAACATTATCATTGAATTGGATAATTCATCTTTTTTTGGATTTTCTTTTTGCAGTTCATCCATTGCTTTTAATCCTGCCGGAGTAGCTGCATTTCCTATACCTAAGAAGTTAGAAACTGTATTTATTGAAATTGCCTCCATTGCATCTTTATTGCTTCGTGCATCTGGGTATAACCAATTAAGTAACGGTCTTAATATTTTCATCAAAAAACTCATTATCTTGGTTTGTTTTATTATTGCCATTAAGCCACACCACAAGCACATATTTCCTACTAAAGTAAGTGATAAGTTAACAACATCAGACACAGAGTTAAATATGGAATTATTTAAATTCGTAATGTTTCCTGAAATAATTGCAAAAAATAAAGATATTATTATTAATATTGGCCATAAATAATTCAAATTAATACACCTCGATTAATATATACTTTGGACATAAAAAAATATACCTTTTTTATTAGGTATATTTTTCTACTTCATTTAATAAAATGCTGGTAAATTTCGTTTTTGTTTACATTTCTATCTTTGGCAATCTTTTTTATTATCTCCTTTTTTTCTAATCCTTGTGCTTCATAAAATTTATAATGTTCTTCTAATGACAGATTATTTAATTCATTTTCTTTTTTTATTTTTTCACCTTCAATTATAATAATGTACTCACCTTTTGGATTCTCTATATTTGAAATAATGTCTGTTATTTTTCCTCTAATAAATTTTTCATGTATTTTAGTAAGCTCCTTAGCTATAACTATATTTCTATTTCCTAAACTCTCTTCTATATCTTGCAATGTTGAAATCAATCTGTGGGGTGCTTCGTATATTATAACTGTTTTTACATCATTTTTTATTTCTTCTAATTTTTCTTTTCTCAGCTTACTATTAGTAGGTAAAAAAGCATAAAAACTAAATTCTCGTGTAACAAGGCCTGATGCTATTAAAGCATTTATTAATGCACACGCTCCTGGTATGGGAATTACTTCAATATTATTTTTTATTGCCTCTTTTACAATTAGTTCTCCCGGATCAGAAATTGCTGGTGTTCCTGCATCTGTGACAATAGCAATATTTTCGCCATTATTTAATTTATCAATAAGTGGATTTGTTTTTATTTCTTCATTATGCCTATGATAACTAATAAGCGGTTTTGATATATCCAAGTGATTTAATAATTTTAATGTTTGTCTTGTATCTTCTGCAGCAATTAAATCAACTTCTTTTAAAATTCTAATTGCTCTATATGTAATATCTTCTAAATTTCCTATTGGTGTTGCAACTAAATATAACTTGCCTTTTTCCATTATAGAATTCTAACCTTTCTTGCGCTTTTTTAAGCACATATATTTTTACAAATTTAATTATTATTTTTATCGTAAAAGATAATTATTTTGTTTTATAAATTTTAATTATTTCATCAGTATAACTTCCATCCAAATTGTAAATTATGAGTGGTTTTTCAATTTTTACAAAAGTTCCTGCGCCCTTAACGGCCTTTATTAAAACTAAATTGGACTGCTTTTCAATATTAGAGTATACAAATCTAATTCTTTTAGCTTCTAATTTGTATTTCCTCATATTTTCAATTAATTCAGTTAATCTATCTGTTCTATAAACAATATAAAAGCTTCCATTATCTTTTAATAATTTACTAGATATTTTTAGCCAGTCGTCTAATGTTGCAGTAGTTTCATATCTAGACACAAGTTGCTTGCTCTCTTTACTTCTAATCCCTGTTCCTATTTTTTTATATGGTGGATTTGTTACGATGGCGTCTATACTATTATTTTGTAGATTAATATTTTTTATATCATCATTTATTATTTCAAAAATTCTTTCTAAGGAATTTAACTTGATACTTTTTTGTGCCATTTCAGCAACTTCCTTTTGAATCTCAACACCATATATTTTAGATGGTTGGACTTTTTTACTTAGCAATATCCCAAGTATTCCTGTACCGCTTCCTAAATCAAGCACTACACTATTTTTCTTTATGTCTCTTGCAAACTCTGTAAGAAGCACACTATCAACTCCGAAGCAAAATCCTTCTGTATTTTGTATTATTTTTAATCCTTCATAATTTAAATCATCTATTCTTTCCATAATAGCTTTATTATACTCTAAATTTGGCTAATATTCAATAGCTAGTCACACTGGTTGCTTTGTTAATAATATTTACATTTACTTTTTTATTTGCGTGTTAATAAAATTTATATCGATTAGTTGAAAATAATTGTTGAATAATGTATAATTTTATTATATTAATTTTTAGGAGGCATTATGTTATTAGCACTAGTTGGAGTTACTGGAGTAGGAAAAACATATTTTATAGATCAAATATGCAATAATCTAAATTTTAAAAAAGTCCATACAATTAGAACCAGATCTCCGAGACAAGGCGAATCTTCTAAATATTTTATGACTGATCAAGAACTAGATAATTTATATGATAATGGAGAAATTGCCTATAAGTTTTCTGTTTTTGGTGGAGAATATGGATATTTAAAAGATGAAATTTTTTCAAAAGACAATATGGTATTTGAAATGCACTACACTACAATTTATGACTGGAAAAAAATAAGACCTGATATTAAGACTATTTATATTATGCCAAAGGACTTAGAGATTGCTAAAGAGCAAACTAGAAAAAGAAATTTAAGCAAAGAAAAAGAAGTTGAGCGACTACTAGAAATAGACGAGCATTATAATAAAATTATGCAAGATGAAAATTTAAGAAAGCAATTTGATTACTTTTTTTATAATCAATATAATGAAGAATCTACTAATGAACTTCTTAATCTTGTTTCTGAAATTATGAACAAATAAATATTGTCCTCCTATTCTTTTTTTACAAAAGTATCTTTTAGCCCTTCTTTAGTTTCTCCATTTATTGTAATTTTAACACCATTTACTTCTGTAAATTCAGTAAGTGTATTTACTAAAGAATATATTGAGTTAGTTCCTGAGCTATTTAAAAATTCTTCTGAAAGATCTATCTTTAAAGTTCCTTTTTCAAATTGCACACTATTTATTTTTGTTCCTTCTGGAATAGGATTTGATAATCCCTCTGATTCAGGGCCTTTTATTAATAAATCCAATACATATCTATAAGGACTATCTATTAACTCTTTCGAGTCTATTTTTCGAATTTCCTTTACTAGTATGCCTGATGTACTATCTACGAAAAATAAAGTTACATCCGTTTGTCTTAAAACGTCTTCTGTTATTTCCTCTTCAGGCTCAATTTCAGCAATGTTTTCCACATTGTTTTCAACTTCTGTGGATATACTGCATATTATAAGTATGATAATCGCAATTATAAATATAACAGTTATAATAATCTTCTTCTTCATTAAATTATATCTCCTAAAATAATTTTTACACTTAATTTATATGAAGCATGTCTAATTTTTATAACAAAAAAATTTATATTTCTTGACAAACTGTACTATTATTTATAAAATGTCATTGGAATTAATTTTACGGAGGTCTTATGAATAATTTTACACCAAAGGAAACATATACAAAAATTTCAAACATAAGCATTGATTATTTAAAAAATGACTTAAATATAAAAGGTCTTATATTTGATTTTGATGGTACATTAAGAATAAATAAAGAAATATCTGAAGAAACTTTGGACTTTTTAAAAAAGGCTAAAGAATTGGGATTTAAAATATCAGTTTTAAGTAATAATCCTCATGTTAGCAATACTATACTAAAAAGCTTAAATATAACAACTACACAAAAATTTGCATGTAAACCTTTAAGAAAGCCTTTTTTATCTATGGCTAAAAGGATGAAGCTTAACCCTGAAAGAATTGCTGTAATAGGTAACAATAGACTTTTTGATATATGGGGTGCTAATCGTGCCGGAATGCATTCAATTTACATACAAAACTTAGACAATTTCTTTTTTAAGAAAAAAATAAAAAATAATTTAAAAAATGATGGAATTAAGCCTATAGAATAATTTAAACAATAAAAACGTTAACAAAATTTTAAACCTTGTTAACAAAAAAACTGTAGTACACATATACTACAGTTTTATTTTTACAATTACTCCCATCTTTGATAGTTTTTATACTTAACTTTTAAAAAATTTTGGCGGAGTAGAGAGGGTTCGAACCTCCGCGCCCCTTACGAGACCTATCAGTTTAGCAAACTGACCCCTTCACCAGCTTGGGTACTACTCCATATATTTATAAAAAAATGGCGGAGAGGGTGGGATTCGAACCCACGGTAGGCTCACACCTACGCCAATTTTCAAGACTGGTGCCATAAACCAACTCGACCACCTCTCCATATTACTGTTACAATTTGCTGTAACAGTATTTATAATAACATATTTTAGGCTTACTTGTCAATAGAAATTTTTGATTATTTTTATTTTGTCGACCATTTGTCGACCATATTATTTAATACTTATGAGTGTATTTATTTTTTTCTTTTATTTATTTTTTATCTTTCTTTTCTGTTTTTTATTTTTGTTTTTTATTTTTTATTTTTTGTTTTTTTATTTATTTTTTTTATTTCAATAATTATTGTTTTTTGTTTCATATATCATTTATTTATAAAAATTTTATCAATTAGTTCGAATTAAAAAATGCTGTACAACTTTTTTCAAGTTATATCACATCTCATTTATTGCACATAAATTTTTTAATTTTAACGTGTTCTATATAAAAAAATTTTTGTATTTTTTATTGCCATTATTTTACATATTTAAAAAATCGTTGAACTTTTATTTGCAGTTTTTCTGTTTCATTTTGTTTCAATCTTTTTTCCATATTTTTTCTTTAAAATATTGTATATTTATTTGTCATATTGATATTTTGTGCTGATTTTTCATTGATTTTCTTAACAGTTTTGTATCTATAAAAAATTACGTTATTTTTTCTTTTATATTAGTTTTCCTAGTGTTTTGTCCATTTGTTTTGCAACGTTTTTTCAATTATTTACCATAATTTTAAATATGCTTTTATTTTGCACGTTTGGCATATTGTCAATTTTTATATTTTCTCATTTTTGCAAAATATCCATAATATCCCCATTTTTTTTACTTTATTTATCTTGGATTGATATTTTTTCACTTATTTCTCTGCTATATATTCTGAAAATCTTCTTCTCTCTTCTCTTAGTTTTTTGAATTATTTTGCTCAGAAAATTGATTGTAATTTCTCTCAAAAGTACTGTTTTCCCTATAGTTTCATAGATTAGAGTTCATTCTCTATTTACAAAAATTTCTTATCTAGCAATTATTTTATTTTGTCTTTTTGACTATATTTTTAGTTTTTTATATTATTTTCAATTTTATCGTATTTTTTCTTGTTATGTAAACTATTTCTCTCATGTTTTGTTGTCTTCCTATTCATATTTTATTTTCATTTTCTTCTCTATGTTTTTTTATTCTTTTGCCATTTTATACCATATGTTAATTAGTTATTTAATTATGTTTTAATTTTATCTTTTTTACTTTTTTATTTTTACATTTTTTGTTTTTTATTCTTTTATTTGCTTTTTTATTTTTTACATTTTTTGTTTTTTATTCTTTTATTTACTTTTTATTTTTTATAATTTTTGTTTTTTTATTCTTTACATTTTTTATTTAATTTCTATATTTGTATTTTATTTATTGTACTAGATTTTTTGCTATTTTTGTATATCTCTAAAATTTTATTATTGATTGAGTTTAACAGTTAACTTTAATAATAAATGAGTATATATAATTAATTAAAAATAAATAAATCAATAAATTAATAAATATAAATTCAAAAAAATAAATAGGTTTTTCCCCTATTTATTTATTGCTATATTTAATGCTTCTTTTTCTTCTTCTGATAATTTATTTTTTGAATTTCCATTAGTAATTAATTTGCAATATACATTTGAACTATCTATTCCATATACACTATTTATTATAATTCCATTATTTGCTTTATCCAATAATGCTAATGCGAAACTTAAATCGTGTTTTGTAGTATTGTATAAATTATATTTTATTAACCCTACTTTAGTAATGCTTTTATTTAATTCAAAATTTAATTTATTGCAATAATCGATTATTTGATTATCTTTTATATTTAATTGATTTAATTGTTCAATATATTTTTTTAATACATCTGATAATTTTTCACCTTTGATTAAATCAATATCTAATTTTTCATATTTCTTTTTTATTTTTATTGTATAATAAAAATTTATTAAAGAAATTATCAATGAAATTAAAAATAAAATTATTGTCAAAATATTAAACGTTTCCAACTTGTTATTGTTCCCTTCTAATAATATCTAATATTCTCTCGAGTTCATCATTTGATGAATATTGGATTACTATTTTTCCGCTTCTTTGTCCTGCATTTAATTTTACTTTTGTTCCAAAGAAGTCTCTAAATGAGTCTTCTATTTCTCTATATATTGCTTCATATTTTTTGTCTTTTTTAGGAACTTTATTCTTATTTTTTACAGTTCTTTCAATATCTCTAACTGTACCACCATTTTCTATGATTTTTAATGCAGTATTATACTGTGCTTCCCCATCTGTTAAAGCCATAAGAGACCTACAATGTCCTTCTGTTAGCTTTCCTTCAAGTGCTAAATTTATAACTCTTGGATTTAGATTTAATATTCTTAAAGTATTTGTTACATTAGTTCTACTTATTCCTAGTCTATCTGCTAAGTCTTGTTGTCTTAAATTATAGTTATCTATTAGTTGTTTATAGCCTAGCGCTTTTTCAATTGGATTTAGATTTTCTCTTTGTATATTTTCTATAAGGGAAATTTCTTTGTTTTTTTGTTCGTCTTCATCTCTTACTAAACAAGGCACTTCTTTTAGTCCTGCTTTCTTAGCGGCTCTCCATCTTCTCTCTCCTGCGATTATTTTATAAAAGTTACCTTTATTTTCTACTATAATTGGTTGTAATATACCATAAGTTTTAATTGACTGTGCTAATTCTTCTATTGATTCTTCACTAAAAGTTTTTCTTGCTTGTTCTGTATTTGGTTCAATATCAACAACTTTTATTTTTTTTATTGTCTCACCTTCACTGCTCACTTCTTTTATTTCTTTTAAAACTTTACTTTCAGAGAATAATGCATCCAATCCTCTTCCTAATCCTGAATTTTTAGCCATTTCTTTTTTCCTTTCTAATCTTTATTCTTTTTTAAAAATTCTTTTACAAGCTTTTCATAGCTTCTGGCACCTTTTGACCTTGGGTCATATAATGTAATTGGTAAACCATAACTTGGTGCTTCGCTTAGTCTTACATTTCGTGGTATTACTGTGTCAAATACTTTATTTTCAAAATATTTTGTTATTTCAGTAACTACTTGATTTGATAGTTTTGTTCTAGGGTCATACATAGTTAGCACAGCTCCTTCTATGCTAAGAGTCCTATTATAATACCTTCTAACTAAATCAATTGTTTTTAGTAATTCGCCTACACCCTCTAGTGCGAAATATTCGCATTGTACAGGTATCAATACACTATCTGAAGCTGTTAAAGCATTTAAAGTAATTAATCCTAATGATGGTGGGCAATCTATAATTATGTAATCATAATTATCTTTTGCTTTGTCGAGTTTATCCTTTAATCTGTACTCTCTACCTACTGCTCCGACTAGTTCTACCTCAGCTCCTGCCAAACTCATGTTCGTAGGGCATATGTCTAAATTTTTAACTTTTGCTCTTTGTATTGTATTGTGTATTTCAACATCATTTATAAGAATATCATAAGTAGAAAACTCACTATCTTTATCTAATCCTAATCCACTTGTAGCATTACCTTGTGGATCAGCATCAATTAATAAAACTTTCTTGCCTTTTTTTGCAAGTAAAGCTGCCATATTAATTGCGGTTGTAGTCTTTCCTACTCCTCCTTTTTGATTTGCAACTGATATTATTTTTCCCACTGTTATATCCTCCAGTCTTTTTATATAATACAAAAAAACAAGCAATATGTCAATAACAAATTTGCTTGTTTATATTTTATTTTATATAAATTAATGTATATTTTTTACTTTATCTAATTGGCTCTTTTGCTGGTGTTCCAGCTTTTCTTGGATACTTATCTTTTATTTTATTTACTTTTTTTATGATTATAATATTTCTTTCTATATCAGAATCAGGTAAGTAAAATTTATCTATTTTTTGTATTCTGCCTCCTAGCTCTACTATTGCTCTTTTACCTTCTTCCAGCTCTTTTTCAATATTAGGTCCTTTCATACAAATGCAGGTTCCTCCTACTTTTACAAATGGCATAAGATATTCTAGTAATGTGCTTAGATTAGCCACTGCTCTTGAAACTGCTACATCAAAGCTTTCTCTATATTTTTTATTTCTTCCTAAATCTTCAGCTCTCCCGTGAACTGCTTCTATTTCCGTTAGTTTAAGTTTATCTATTACTTCATTTAAGAAATTAATTCTTTTATTTAATGAATCTAATAGTGTAATGTTCAAATCTGGATTTACTATTTTTAGTGGAATTCCAGGAAATCCAGCTCCTGTGCCCACATCAATTATTCTTTGATTCTTTTGAATATATTTTGATATTGTTAATGAATCTATGAAATGTTTTAATATAATCTCATCTTTTTGAGTAATTGCTGTTAAATTTATTTTTTCGTTCCATTCTAATAATAGTTGCATATATTCATTAAATAGCTTTGCTTGATTTTCATTAATATTCATTTTTTCAATTATATCCATAATTATTTATTATCCTTTTTTAATGTTTCTAAATAAATTAATAATACTGATATATCAGCAGGTGAAACTCCTGATATTCTTGAAGCTTGACCTACTGAAGTAGGTTTTACCTTGTTTAATTTTTGTCTTGCTTCTAGTCTTAAGCCTTTAATATCTTCAAAATTTATCTTTTCATCAATTTTTTTATTTTCTAGCTTTTTAAATTTTTCTACCTGTTCTTCTTCTAATTTGATGTAACCTTCATATTTGACCATTATATTAATTTCTTCTGCTTCTTCTTTACTTAGTTTTGGTCTTTCCTCATCTATTTCTGATAGTTTGTCATAATCTAATTCTGTTCGTTTTAGTAAATCTGCTAATTTTACTCCTGTAGCAATTTTACTTGAGTTGTATTCTTCTAGAAATTTATTAACTTTCTCAGTTGGTTTAATTACAGTATTTTTTATTCTTTTAACTTCCTTTTCTATGTTTTCCTTTTTTAAAATAAAATCTTTATATCTTTTATCTGATATTAAACCTATCTTATGACCTATCTCTGTTAGTCTTAAATCTGCATTATCTTGTCTTAAAAGTAGCCTATACTCTGCTCTTGAAGTCATCATTCTATATGGTTCATTTGTTCCTTTTGTAACAATATCATCAATTAATACTCCTATATATGCTTGTGATCTGTCTAATATAAGTGGCTCTTTACCTTTTATCTTTAATGATGCATTTATTCCTGCCATTAAGCCTTGTGCTGCTGCTTCTTCATATCCAGACGTTCCATTTATTTGTCCAGCAAAGAATAAGCCATTGATTGTTTTGTGTTCTAATGATAGTTTTAATTCTTGTGGATATATGCAGTCATATTCAATAGCGTATGCTGGTCTAGTAAATTCCACATGTTCCATACCTGGAATGGTTCTATACATTGCAATTTGCACTTCTTCTGGAAGTGATGAACTCATACCTTGAACATACATTTCATCGGTATCTCTACCTATTGGTTCAATAAATAGTTGATGTCTTTCTTTGTCTGCAAATCTTACTACTTTATCTTCTATTGAAGGGCAATATCTAGGTCCTGTTCCATGTATCTTTCCAGAGTATAGTGGTGATTTGTCTAGATTATTTCTTATAATGTTGTGAGTATTTTCATTAGTATATGTTAGATAACATGGAAGCTGATTATCACATTTTGAGAAATTGCTTTCCAAAGAAAATGGGACTAATTCTTCATCACCGTTTTGAATTTCCATTTTATCTAAATCTAGGCTCCTTTTATTAACCCTTGCAGGAGTTCCTGTTTTAAATCTATTAATCTTTATACCTAGATTTTTCAAAATATCTGTAAGCTTATTTGCAGCAGCTACCCCATCTGGTCCACTTGAATATGATACATCTCCTATATGTATCATACCTCCTAAATATGTACCGGTTGCCAAAATAACACTATCTACTTCATAAATAGCGCCAATGTTTGTTTCTACTGATTTAACTTTGTTATTCTCTACATTAATATTGACAATTTCAGCTTGCTTCAAGAATAGATTCTCTTGCTTTTCTAAAGTATGCTTCATCTCAGCTTGATACCTTTTTCTGTCTGCTTGTGCTCTTAACGAATATACAGCTGGTCCCTTTGAAGTATTTAGCATTTTTAATTGAGTATATGTTTTGTCAATATTTTTGCCCATCTCTCCACCTAAACAGTCTATTTCTCTAACTATATGTCCTTTTGAACTTCCTCCTATATGTGGATTACAAGGCATATTTGCGACAGCTTCTAGACTAATTGAAAATACTAAAGTCTTCATACCCATTCTGGCACATGCTAGTCCTGCTTCGCATCCAGCATGTCCTGCACCAATAACTGCTACATTATATTTTCCTGCATTATAGCTCATCTTCTACTCCTTTTACGTTTTTTATGAAACTCGAACTAATAAATTTATTAAAAAGTCTATTTTTTATGTGATTATTTTCTCTTATTTTTTAATTTTTTATTTTTGTTCGGTTTTGAATTTTTTTAGTTTTGTTTTGGTCTTTGATTTTCACCTTTTACATTATTTATTTTTTTATTTACTTTAAATTATCTTTTAATTTTCTATTTTCCTAGGCAAAACTTTTTAAATATTTCATTAATTATATCTTCTGATGCATTTTTACCAGTTATCTCTCCTAAGTCTTCTAATGCCTGCTTTATGTGTATCGAAGATATGTCGATTGGCATATTCATTTGAACAGATTCAATTGATTTTTTTATATTCTCTTTTGCTTTTCTTATTTGATTTTTATGTCTTTCATTCGTTATTAGTACGCTATTATCATTAGATATATTATTTAAGCTAAATACGTCAACTATGCATTTATACAATTCTTCCAGTCCTTGTTTGTTTTCCGCTGATATTTTGATTATAGGCTTATTTAATTCTTTTAATTTGCTTTCTATAATTTTGTTTTCTTGTATTATGTCAACCTTATTTAAAACTATAATTGCATTTTTATCTTTAATTATTTCTACAATTTCTTGATCATCATTATTGAAATCACTAGATAAATCAAATATTGCAATGATTAAATCTGCTTCGTTAGCAAAATTTTTACTCTTCTCTACCCCTATTTTTTCAATTTCATTATCAGTTTTTCTTATTCCTGCTGTATCTATTAATTTTAAAGAAATTCCCTCTATATTAATATATTCCTCTATTGAGTCTCTAGTCGTTCCTTCAATGTTACTTACTATCGCTCTTTCTTCATTTAAAATGGCATTAAGTAAAGATGACTTGCCTGCATTTGGTTTTCCAAAAATAACTGTTTTTATCCCATCTCTTAGTAATTTGCCTCTATCAAAACTTTTCTCTAAATCTTGAAGTAAATTATATATTTCATTTAGTTTTTCTAAAGTTTGACTATTAGTTATTTCTTCGACATCATATTCAGGATAATCAACTACTACTTCAATATTAACCATTATGTCTGTAATTTTATTTTCTATATCATTTATTTTTTTAGAAAGCTCTCCCTTTAGCCCTTTTACAGACTCTTTTGCTTCTTTGTCAGATTTTGCATTTATTAAATCAATAATAGATTCAGCTTGTGCCAAATCAATTCTTCCATTTAAAAATGCTCTCTTAGTAAACTCGCCAGGTTCAGCAAGTTCTGCTCCATTTTGTATACATACATCTAAAATTTTTCTCTCAACTACGATTCCTCCGTGTGTATTAATTTCACACATATCCTCCTTAGTATAACTATGAGGATGAACAAAATACGAAACTAAAACTTCATCAAGAATTTCGTTATTTTCTGGATTAATTATATTTCCATATTTAATTGTATATCCTTTTATATTATTTGATTTATTTTTAGGAATAAAGATCTTATTTATTATTTCAAAACTTTTTGGTCCTGATAATCTAACTATTCCTATTCCCCCATTTCCTGAGGCTGTTGAAATTGCAGCTATCGTTTTTTCCATTTTTATTTTTTATTTACCCTCTTTCAATTAATTTAAATTAATTATTTTTTACTTATTCAATTTTTGTTTTTTTATTTTTTTATATTATTTTTTAATATTTTTATATTAATTTTTTCTTGCTTTTTTATTTTTATCTATAATTTGATTTACTTCTTATTTTTTATTTATTAATTTTATACTTTTTTAATTAACTAATTTGTTTATTATTTAAATAAAAGTCAAAGTAAGACCGTTTATAAAACTAATCTCGAACTTTGACTTCGATTTTTATTAAATTATTTTTTTATATCTACTACTAATTTTCTGTGAGGTTCTTCCCCAATGCTGTATGTAGTAACAGCTGTACTATTTTGTAATTCAGTATGTAAAATCTTTCTTTCATATGCTGTCATTGGCTCTAAAACTACTTTTCTTTTTGTTCTTATTACTGTCTTTTCAAGCTTTCTAGCTAATTCTTTTAAAGTCTTTTCTCTCTTAGATTTATAATCACATATATCTAAAGAAATTCTTACTCTGTCTGTTGTGCGTTTATTTGCTATTGTAGAAATAATAGTTTGTAAAGAGTTAATTATATCTCCCCTATATCCTATTAATTTACTTGAATTTTCACCAGAAATTTTAATTTCTACTAAATTATTATTTTTATTAATTTCATATGTAACACCTTCAAAATTAGATAAAAATTTATCTAAAAATAATGTTAAATCTTCTTTCGCCAAATTGTAATTTTCTTCGCTTAATTCCTTTTCTTCTTTAACTATATTTCTTGGCTTTTCTGTAGCTTTTTCTCTGTTTTCTTTAACAGTTAATTCTACTTTTACTATTCTTGGTGAAAGTATACTATAGAAGCTCCTCTTTTCTTCATTTTCCAATACTTTGACTTCTACATCACTACGAGTTAATCCAAGTTCTTTTAATCCATTTTCTATTGCTTCATTTGAAGTTTTTCCTTCTGAGATTATAGATTTCATATCATTTCCTCCCTCTGTCATTAAATAATTATCTAGTCTGCATTTTCTGCTTTTTCTTTATCTTTAAATACTTTACTTATTATAACTCTTTCGATTAATTGAAGTGAATTACTTATAAACCAATATAATGATAATCCTAAAGGAGCAATTATAGCTATTGCTATTGACATTATAGGCATCATATAATTCATGCTATTTGTCATTTGTTGCATGCTTTCAAGTTGCTCTTCTGTAGTCTCTTCCCCATCCTTTGAAACTTTTTTCTCTACAACTTCTTTTTTCTTACTATTTGCTTGTGTTAGAGCTGTAGATATTTTTATATTAATAAATGTTGTTATTATATATAATAGCGGAATAATATATACACTTATATCTTTTAGGTTATTAATTGGAATTTTACTTAAGTCTAAACCTAAGAAGTTCATGTTAATATTAACTCTTTCATCTTTATCTCTGTATTTATTAATTATTTCTATTTCAACATAGTTAGCTCCACGTCCTTCGTTTTGTCTTTTTAATTCATTTTCATAATGTTCTATAATGCTGATATTTCCTTCTTTATTTTCAGAATTTTCTACTATAACTCCGTTTTCAGTTTCAGTAAAGTTTCCTTCTACAACTCCACTTTCATTTTCATCAGAGTTTCCTTCTATAATTTCATTTCCAACTTCAGTAACATTTTGGTCATTTATTTCATTTTGTACTACTGTCTGCTCTCCAGTATACATTACTTTATCAAGATTTTTCATGTATGTTAATGGTCTACTTACTAGATAAAATACAGATAAGAATAATACTAATTGTAGTATTGAACTTAAACATCCAGAAAAAGGACTTACCTTCTCCCTTTTGTATAAATCCATAGTTTCTCTATTTAACTTTTCTGGGTCACTTTTATATTTTATCTGTAAAGATTTAAGTTTTTCTTGTATTTTAGCAGTTTTTTTCATTGTTTTTTGCTGTTTTATAGTAAGTGGTAATAATACTAATCTTAATAAAACAGAAAATATAATAATTGCCCAGCCATAGTTTTGTACAAAATTATATATAAAATTTAATATATAACCTAATAAACTAGCTATAAATCCCATTAATATGCTCCTTTCATTTTAGCAAATCTACTCCACCTTTTGAAAATGGATTACACTTTAATAGTCTAACAGTACCTAAAAAAATTCCTTTTATACATCCATATTTTTCAATGGCTTGCTTCATATACTCTGAACAGCTAGGATAGTATTTGCAATTAATTCCGTGGTTACGCAAAGCTGGAGATATTTTTTTCTGGTAAAAACATATTATTTTTATAAAGAAATTTTTCATTACAATATACCTATTTTAGAAAACATAGATTTTATATCATTATAAATCTCACTGTATGAAAGATTATTGATATCCTCTTTTTTGTTCCATATAAATACTAAGTCATGTCCTTTTTTGGTGCCTTTTTCAAGTTCTTGGTATGCAGCTCTTATCTTTCTTTTGATTTCATTTCTTTTAACTGCTTTGCATAATTTTGTGCTAATTGCAATACCAAGCCTATTATATTCATATTTATTTTTCAAATCATATAAAATAACTTGTTTCCCAATATAATATTTTCCTTTATTAAAAACATTTTTAAACTCATAATTCATTTTTAAAGTTTTTATATTTTTCATTTTAATACCTTAAAAAAGGTCACTTAATAATTCGGTGACCTCTATTTTTACGCACTTAGTTTTTTTCTACCCTTAGCACGTCTAGCTTTTATTACATTTCTTCCTGCTCTTGTTGACATTCTCTTTAGAAAACCATGTTCTTTTTGTCTTTGTCTATTTTTTGGTTGATATGTTCTTTTCATTAATTTGCACCTCCATTTTCTATTGCTAAATAAATTCAATCGTAGTTATTATTATATACTATTTTACCCAATTATGTCAATAGATTTGCCTCAAAAAATAATTATTTATTTTTCATTTTTTCTTGACTATTTATAACAATTTTTGATATGATAGTTTAGTATAAAAAGATACTAAAGAAAATGTTATTTAAATTCTTATCCACATTATTTAAACAATATGTGGATATTAAATAACTTTTTTTATTTTATAAATGCTTACAGAAAGGGAATAGTAATGTCTAATGAAGCAATAAACGACCTATGGAATAGGGCAAAAGAATTATTAAAAGAAGAAACAACAGTTATTACATATGAAACATGGATTCAACCTCTTGAATTAAAAAGCATTAATGACAATATTATTGTTTTATTAGCTACTAATTCATTTCAAAGAGATACAGTAGAATCTAGATACTTAGATTTGCTAACAAATACTTTTAATTTTATTACAAATAAAAAATGCAAAGTTATAATTAAATTAGAAGATGACGATACAGATACATTAACTCAGATTCCTATAATGGGGAATAATAAAGCATTATTAAATTCTGGCCTTAATCCTAAATATACATTTAGCACATTTGTAGTAGGAAGTAACAATAAATTTGCACAAGCTGCTGCTATGGGTGTAGCTGAAACTCCAGGATCAAAATACAATCCATTTTTTATATATGGGGGAGTAGGGCTTGGAAAAACGCACCTTATGCATTCTATAGGAAATCAAATTTTATCAAATAATCCTAACTCAAATATTTTATATGTAACATCAGAAACATTTACTAATCAACTTATAAATGCATTAAAAGACCAAGCTACAGAAAAATTTAGAGAAAAATACAGAAATATAGATGTTTTATTAATAGATGATATTCAATTTATTGCAAACAAAAAAAGCACTCAGGAGGAATTTTTCCATACATTTAACACTTTATATGAAGCTGGAAAGCAAATTGTTCTTTCAAGTGATAAACCTCCAAAAGATATTGAACTTTTAGAGGATAGATTAAAATCAAGATTTGAGTGGGGATTAATTGCTGATATATCTAACCCAGATTATGAGACGCGTTTGGCAATATTAAGGAAAAAAACTCAAATAGATAACATTATAATAGATGATGAGATTTTATCTAATATTGCAACTAGAGTAGACTCAAATATTAGAGAGCTTGAAGGGACTCTTAATAAACTTATTGCAAAAGCTTCTCTTACAGGAAGTCCTATTACAATGGAGATGACAGAAAAGGCAATTAATGATATTGTTTCACAGCAAGATAAAGTTATTTCATCTGATTATATACAAGATGTAGTTGGAAAGTACTTTAATATATCACCTCAAGATTTAAGGGGGGCAAAGAGGTCTAATGATGTTACTTTTCCAAGACAAATTGCAATGTACTTATGTAGAAATGTTGCTCAAATGTCGCTTCCTCAAATAGGGAATGATTTTGGAAAAAGAGATCATACAACAGTAATGCATGCATGCAATAAAATAGAAAAAGAAATTAAAACTAATTCAAATACAAAGTTAATTGTGGAAAGTGTGAAAAAAATACTGCTTTCCACCAACTAACTCAAATATAAATAAAAACTTGCTATTAATAAAATTTATGTTTGTAAAAATTTTGTTTGATATTAAAAACTCAATCAATTGCTACGGAACAGCTACATTAGTTATCCACAAGGTACCTGTTGAAAACCTGTAGATAACCTGTGAATAACTTAAAATGTGGATAAATTATTTAATTGTGTGTATAACTTTTAAAGTTTTCCACAGAGTTATCAACAGCTGTTTCCGTAGGTATATAAGACTTTGATATAGTTTTCCACTTAATCCACAGGACCTATTACTACTACTACTATATATATTTATATTATATTAATAAGAAAGGAAGAAAAATTATGAAATTTATTTGTGACAAAGAAAAATTGCTTAAAGCTATTAATTCCGTAACAAAAGCAGTGGCTGTTAGAACAACAATGCCAGTATTAGAAGGTATACTTATTCAAACTAATGATAATGATATTAAATTTACTTGTTATGATTTAGAATTAGGTATAGAATACGTTATTAATGATTGTGAAGTTACTGAGCAAGGTGCAACAGTTGTTAATGCTATAATGTTTAGTGAAATAATTAGAAAATTACCTGATACTGAAATCAAAATAGAAGTAAATGAAAAAAATCTATTAGTAATTGAGTGTGAAGGTTCACTTTACAAATTAGCTACAATGAATCCTGAAGAATTTCCTGAACTTCCAGAAATAAATGTAGAAAACTCTGTTGAAATAGAACAAAACATATTAAAAGATATGATTAGAAAAACAATATTTGCTATAAGTACAGAAGAAAATAGACCTATTTTTACAGGAAGCTTATTTGAGGTTAAAAATAATAAATTAAATGTAGTAGCAGTAGATGGTTTTAGATTAGCATGGAAAAATAAATTTTTACAAACTAAAACAAATGATTTTACAGCTGTAATTCCAGGAAGAACATTAACTGAAATAAATAAAATAATGTTAGATTCATTTGATCTAGTAAAAATAGGAATTGCAAAAAATCAAGCTTTATTTGAACTTGAAAATTGTAAAATAGTTACAAGACTTTTAGATGGAGAATTTTTAAATTATTCAAGTGTTGTTCCTGATAAATGGGAGACAAGAATTAGAGTAAATAGAAGTGCTATTGCTGATTGTTTTGAAAGAATCAGTTTAATATCATCTTCAAGTATTGAAAAAGAAAAGAAATATCCAGTAAAAGTATCAATAGATGTTGGAAAAATTACAATTTCTTGTACAAATCAAACAGGTGATGCAAAAGAAGAATTATTCATTAATACAGAAGGCAAAAATCTAGAAGCAGGATTTAATCCAAAATATTTCTTAGATGTATTTAGAAATATAGATGATGAAGAAGTATTTATTGATTTTGGTACAAGTATTTCTCCTTGTATAGTAAGAAGTGTAGAGGAAGAGGGAGATTACAAATATATGATATTACCAATAAGATTAAAAAATTAAGATTAAATTATCCACATCTTGTTTGCAGGATGTGGATAAATTGGAGTGAAAATGTACATTAATAAGATAAAAATACAGAATTTTAGAAATTATGAAAATCAAGAAATTCAGTTAGATAAAAATATAAATATTTTTTATGGAGATAATGCACAAGGAAAAACTAATATATTGGAAGCTGTGTTTTTATGTGCTTTTGGAAAGTCTTTTAGAACAAGCAAAGATAAAGAAATGATTAATAAAGATAAAGAATTTTCTAACATTGATATTGATTATGAAAAAAAAGATAGGGTAGGGAATATTAAATTTAAGATTAGTGACAAGAAATATGTTTATTTAAATGATGTTAAATTAAAAAAATTGAGTGAATTAATAGGAAATATTAATTTAGTAATTTTTACTCCAGATGATATAAATATACTAAAAGACGGACCAGCAGCAAGAAGAAAATTTTTAGATATGATGATAAGTCAGTTAAGACCTAGATATTTACAAAATTTAAATTTATATCTAAAAGTTTTAGAGCAAAGAAATAATTATTTAAAACAAAAATTAAATAATGATGAAATGCTAGATATATGGAATCAAAAGTTAGCTGAATATGGAGAAATTGTATACAAGTATAGGGAAGAGTACATAAATAAAATAAAAGATAAAATAAAAGATATTCACGCAGAAATTACAAATGAGGATATAAAAATAGAATATAACTCTGATTGTAAAAACAAAGAGAAATATTTAGAAAAGCTTAAAAGAAATAAGGAAATAGATAAAATTAAAGGTTATACATCTAGCCGGAATTCATAGGGATGATTTTAAAGTTTATATAAATGGAGAAGAAATAAATATATATGGATCTCAAGGACAAAATAGGACAGCTATTTTATCACTTAAATTATCAGAATTAAAAGTTATTTATGATGAAATAGGTGAGTATCCAGTTTTATTATTAGATGATTTTATGTCTGAATTAGATGAAAAGAGAATTTCAAAATTTTTATCCAACATAGACAATATACAAGTATTAATTACTTGCACGAGAGATATTAATATAAAAAATAGCGTTTCTTATAATGTTGTAAATGGTAATGTAGTTAAGTAATAATTTAAAATATATATGGCAATATAAGAATAACGTTAATTGACAAGTTAAATTCATTTGTTAAGTGAAAAAGTAAATGCAATTTGTAAAAAATAAAAATTAAAAGACTTGACAAATTTAAAAATTAAAAATAAACTAATATAGTAGGCAAATAGCCTAATATAAAAGTATTTTATACTTTGGAGGAAATAATGGAAAAAGTTGAACACGAGTATGGTGCAAATCAAATTCAAGTTTTAGAAGGATTAGAAGCTGTTAGAAAAAGACCAGGTATGTATATTGGTAGTGTATCTATCAGAGGATTGCATCATTTAGTATATGAAATAGTTGATAACTGTGTTGATGAAGCTTTAGCAGGTTATTGTACAGCTATTGAAATAAAAATAGAACCAGGAAATATAATTTCTGTTGAAGATAATGGAAGAGGTATACCAATTGATATACATCCTAAAACTCATATATCAGCCGCAGAAACAGTTTATACTGTTCTTCATGCAGGTGGAAAATTTGGTGGAGATAGTGGATATAAAGTATCAGGAGGATTACATGGAGTTGGTGCATCTGTTGTAAACGCTCTTTCTGAGTGGGTTGAGGTAACAATCCAAAGAGATGGTGGCCTTTATGAAATGAAATTCGAAAGAGGAAAGACAACAGAAAAATTAACCAGAATAGGGGATTCTAATAAAACTGGAACAAAGGTTAGATTTTTTGCAGATGGCACTATATTTGAAACATTAAATTATGATTATGAAACATTAGAAGATAGATTTAGAGAAATAGCATTTTTAAC
This sequence comes from uncultured Clostridia bacterium, assembly GCA_947624195.1. Classification (GTDB taxonomy): domain Bacteria; phylum Bacillota; class Clostridia; order TANB77; family CAG-508; genus CAG-793. The sequence continues at coordinate 34,752 of CANQJH010000002.1, read as the reverse complement.
TAAAGGATTAAAAATAAGCATTGAAGATTTAAGAGAAGAAACTCCTAAAAAAGCAGAATTTTGTTATGAAGGAGGTTTACGTTCTTTTGTAGAATTTTTAAATAAAAATAAAGAAAAAATCAATCCAGAACCAATTTATTTGGAGAAAGATAATGGAGATGTACCTGTTGAAGTTTCTCTACAATATACAACATCATATAATGAAAGCATTTATTCTTTTGTAAATAATATCAATACTATTGAAGGAGGAACACATTTAGAGGGATTTAGAAGAGCTTTAACAAAAGTATTTAACGATTATGCAAGATCTCATTCAATAATAAAAGAAAAAGATGCTAATTTACAAGGTGAAGATATTAGAGAGGGATTAACAGCAGTTGTTTCTGTAAAAGTTAAAGATCCTCAATTTGAAGGACAAACTAAAACTAAACTTGGAAATAGTAATGTTGCAGGTGTAGTTCAATCAATTGTAGTTGATGGACTTTCTACATATCTTGAAGAAAATCCATCAGTTGCTAAAGCAATTCTTGAAAAATGCGTTAGTGCTTCAAGAGCAAGAGAAGCTGCTAGAAAAGCAAGAGAATTAGTTAGAAAAAAGAATTCACTAGAAGTTACAACTTTACCAGGAAAATTGGCTGATTGTAGTAGCAAAAATGCGGATGAGTGTGAAGTATATATAGTTGAGGGAGATTCTGCAGGTGGAAGTGCAAAACAGGGACGAGATAGAAGAACACAAGCTATACTTCCATTATGGGGAAAAATGCTTAATGTAGAAAAATCAAGAGCTGATAAAATATACAATAATGACAAGTTAAAACCAGTTATTCAAGCAATTGGTGCAGGAATAGGTGCAGACTTTGACATAAACAAAATAAGATATGGAAAAGTAGTAATAATGGCAGATGCAGATGTTGATGGAGCACATATTAGGACATTGTTATTAACATTTTTCTTTAGATATATGAGACCTTTAATTGAACAAGGACATGTATTTTTAGCACAACCTCCACTATACAAAGTTTCTAAAAAAGGAATAAAAGACGTATATTGTTATACAGATGAAGAATTAGATACAGAATTAGAAAAGATAGGCAGAGATAATGTTTCAATTCAAAGATATAAAGGTCTAGGAGAAATGAATCCAGAACAATTATGGGAAACAACTATGGATCCAGCAAATAGAATATTTGTCAGAGTTACTATGGAAGATGCAATGAAAGCTGATGAGATATTTAATATTTTAATGGGAGATGAAATCGAACCTAGAAGAGAATTCATTGAACAAAATGCTAAGTTTGTTAAGAATCTAGATATATAATAAAATGAAAGATGCTAAAAAATTGAAGCATCTTTCATTTTTTAGTTGACAATTGGTAAAATTTGTGATAATATAATTTTAGCGAAAGCTAAAATTAAATCGTATGATGACAAAGAATCAAAAAAACAGGTAGTTGTTGTGTAACTACCTGTTTTTATAATTATGATTTTTCTTAAAAGTCAATAAAAATTGTAAAAAAATTCCAACAATTTTGCAAAAAGTATTGACAAATAATGGAAAATATTGTAAAATAAAAACAAGAAAGGAGAAATATGAGGCTTGAACAAATAAAATCTGTTCAAAATTGGTTGCCTTTCGAGAAGATTTTAGACAGGGGAATTATAAAGATGAAAGATTCCTCCTATATAAAAATAATAAGGATAAAACCAATAAACTATACTCTAAAATCTAGCTTAGAAAAAGAGGCAATACTCAACTCTTATAAAAATATATTTAAGAGTTGCAATTTCGATTTACAAATTTTTATTCAAAGTAAAAGCGAGGACATAAGCAGACATATACAGAAGATCAAAGAACAAAATATATATCCAGAAATAAACGAGAAATATATTAGTTATATAAGTAGTTTTATAAAAAACAAAAAGTCCTCAAATAAAAAATTCTTTCTTATAATTAAAAATTCCCCATCAGAAGAAAACGATACTGTTATATTACAAAATCTTAATAATAACTATATTAAGTTAAAAGATTTGTTTGGCAGATGTGGAAATTTAGTTTCTGAAATAACAGAAGATAACGATATAAAAGAGATTATGTTCTCGTTATTTAATTCAAATAAAATTTAGAAAAAAACTAAAGAGGTGATATCTATGGAAAATTATATAGGAGGAACTTTTGATTTAAAGGATTATTTAAGTCCATCTTATATAAACTTAAATAATCCTAAATTTATTGAAATTGATGGAATTTATTATTCTAGTTTGTTAGTTGTAAATTATGTTAGAGAGCAAAATGATTTAATTTTTCAAAATATTATTGATACAGATGAAAATATTTATATATCTATTTATTTTGAAAAACAAGATACTTATAAAGTAATCAAAGACCTAACATATAACATTGGAAATGTTGGAGTAGATTTGGAGAAAATTGGTAAGGCAAGACAAGATTACGAGATAGCAAGTTTTACATACAATGATGCCAAATATATTAGAAAAGAATTACAAATAAACAATGAAGAACTTCTTTATTTGTATACGTATATTACAACATTTTCTAAAGATAAAAAAGAACTAGAAAATAAGATTAACAAAATAGAAGGTATGCTTTCAAGTAGAGGCATGCAGTCAAAAAAGGCATATTTCAGGCAAGAACAAGCCTTCAAAACTTGTCTTCCATTTATGATAAACGATAAAGAAGTTAAAGAAGTAACTAAAAGAAATATACTTACTAATTCTGTGCAGGCTACATATCCATTTTTAACTTCTTCAATCTTTGATGAAAATGGGATATTTATTGGAACTAATATATATAATAATTCTCTAATTTTTATAGACAAATATGATAGAAACAAATATAAGAATTCTAATCTTTGTATATTTGGTACAAGTGGATCTGGTAAATCCTATTTTACAAAATTGATGATTCTAAGAAATAGCTTATTTGGACTTAAACAGTACGTAATAGACCCAGATAGAGAATATGAAAATCTGGCAAAAGAATTAAAAGCTACAATCATTAAAATAGGACCAAGTTCAGAAAATTATATTAATTTATTTGATATAAGAGAAGAAAGTTTAGAAGATGATCAAAAGGGCTATTTATCTACAAAGATTAATAAGATAATTGGATTTTTTAATTTGATATTTGGAAGTTTAAATGAAAAAGATAGAGCAATTATAGAAGAAAAAATTATAAAAATATATAAAAATAAAGGAATAACATTTGAAGATAAATCACTTTATCACAATGGGAAGTTTAAAAATGCAAATGAGATGCCTACATTATTAGATTTATATATTGAATTGGAAGGAAATATGAAAATAAAACTAAAGCCATTTGTGGAAGGTTCTTTAAGTTTTTTTAGCAAAAAAACAAATGTTAAACTAGACAATAATTTAATAATAGCAGACATTTACGATTTAGGAGAAGACAATATAAAATATGGATTATTTTTGTTTGTAGAGCTTTTCTGGGACAAGATAAAAAGAAACAGAGATGTTCATAAATCCATTTACTTAGATGAAATTTGGCAATTAATAGGAGTTACTTCAAACAAAGAAGTAGCAAGTTTTATTTACAAAATTTTTAAAACGATTAGAAAATATGGAGGAAGTGCTGTTGCTATAACTCAAGATGTTTCTGATTTATTTAGCCTAGAAAATGGAACATATGGAAGAAGTATATTAAATAATTCTGAGATAAAAGTATTCTTTAATTTAGAAGAAGAAAATTTAAGAGTATTAGAACAAAACTTAAATATATCAGAAAAAGAAAAAATAGAGATTAATTCTTTAAGAAGAGGAGAATGTTTAATGTTTGTAGGAAAAGAACATGTACTTACTAAGGTAGAATCAGCAGAATTTGAAAAAGAAATTATAGGAGGTGGTAAAAATTAAAAATGTAATTACTGCCATAGGTAATCCTAGGTTAAATAATGAATTAAAAAATAAAGAAATTAACATTTTATGTGGAGATATTTTATATAAAGAAGGAATAATCGAATATCTTGAAAAAAATATCAATGCAGATTTTATAGTATTAGATGATGAATTGCCAGGAAATATTGATACAGATGAATTAATAGAAAAGGTAAGAAGTTTAAATCGAAAAATAAGAATTATTTTAATTACTAATAATAAAAATAAAAGTTTTAATGTTTATAGAAAAGTGGACAAGGTAGATGTTAATAACATTGCATCTATTATAAAAAATCAAGGAAATGTTTTTAATATGCAAACCATCCCAATTAATGATTTTTTCGAAGATGAAACAAAAGATGGAAAAATATATACTGTATTAGGAGCAAATGGGATAGGGAAAAGTATTTTCTCAATTATATTTTCTAACAACATTAAGGACGGGAAAGTTCTTATTATAGATTTTGATGTTTTTAATAATAGTATGATTAATTTACTAGGCTTGAATAAAGATATTGATAAACAAAGTATTAAACACAATAAGTTTAATGAAGAATTTGATATTCGTGATTTTATAGTAAGAATAGAAAATAATATAGATTACTTGTTAAGCATGAATCTAATTTTCAACTCAGAACTTCAAATTAGTTGTACAAGAATAAGAAACATTATTAGTAAATTAAAAAGGAAATATGACTACATAATAATTGATACATCTGCAGAATCATTAATTGAATACACAAAAGAGGTGACTAAAATATCAGATGAAATAATATTTATTTCTGGTGCTAATTTACTAGAGATTAAAAAGTCTAAAAGATTACTAGAGATATATACACAAGAGTGGAATATACCCAACAGTAAGATAAAAATTATATTTAATAAATATACAAAACAGTCTTTGGATGATAATGTTTTAAGAGAGATGTTTAGAAATTATGAAATAGTCGGAAAAATAAGATTAAGCAACTATTATGATTTGGCTATCAATAAAAATAATACAAAAAGAAAAGAAATTCAAAATGAGGTAAAGAACATAGGAAGAAAAATTGTTAAGGTAAAAGTTTTAAGAAGAAATAGAAAATCAGTATAAAACAAAAGAATAAAATAAGCTAAAAGCCAAAAGGGAAATATAAAAAAAATAATTCAAAAAGAAAAATATAAATATAAATAAAAAAGGAAGTGAAGTTAAATGGAACTAGCAATTGATAATAATATATCAAATCAAATTGTAAATGAACAAAGCCAAAATAGCTTTTTACAAACAGCTTTAGGAAAAGTTGTAAACATAGGTTTAGATATGGGATTAAGAGCCATTTTACCCAATGTAATTGAAGACCAGGTAATAAATATAAAAGATGAAATTCTACAAAATGGTTTCCAGTCAGGAATAAAAAAAGCCATATCGTCTGCAATTGACTTAGGGAAAAGTGCATTAGGTATGTTTACTGGTAAATTTGACAACATAGAACAGGCAAGGACTGTAATAAAATCTGGTGGATTAATTGATAGCGTGTCGGATTTATTAGATAATGGAGTCAGCTTAGCACAAAAATCAGGCAAAATATCTAGCTCGGTAGCAAGTTTAATAAGAAAAGGGAAAAACGTTATACTTGACACTATAAATAGCAACATAGAAAGTAATTTTGATAACCAAATAAAGTCATTAGAAAAGGTAAGCAAATACACATCCAATTGGAAAGAGTATTATAAAGAAAAAGATTTTGAAGGAATGGAAAGAGAATATAAAAAAGTAAAAACTGAAATGAAAAATATTATGCCAATGGAAAATACAATTAAAGAAGCAAGAATACTTGAAAATCTGCACACTCTAATAAAAAATAAAGGTGGAGATTTTAATTTAACGCAAGAAGAAGTGGAGTTAGCTAATTCATTAATTGCTTGATAATCTTTGCGTAAAAACAACTATTTTTATGCAAAGTACTTATACAAGCTTAAATAGTAATAAAATAAAGAAAAAATAACATTTTTTTCTTGCTTTTTTATTTTCGTTTTAGTATAATGAAGGAGTATAAAAAGCTAAGAAAGAGGTATACATATGGACGAAAATGAAGGAACAGAAAAACAAGAAGGAAGAATAATTAACAGAGACATTAATGAAGAAATGAAAACAGCCTATATTGACTATGCAATGAGTGTTATTGTCCAACGTGCACTTCCTGATGTAAGAGATGGTTTAAAGCCAGTTCATAGAAGAATTTTATATACTATGTATGAGGATGGCTTAACTCATGAGAAACCTTATAGGAAATCTGCTACAACCGTCGGAGACGTTTTAGGTAGATATCATCCACACGGTGACTCATCAGTTTATGATGCAATGGTTAGGTTAGCGCAAGATTTCTCACTTAGATATCCATTAATCGATGGACATGGAAACTTCGGTTCTATTGATGGTGATGGAGCTGCTGCTTACCGTTATACTGAAGCGAGGATGGCTAAGATAGCAGAAACAATGCTAACAGATATTGAAAAAAATACTGTTGACTTTATGCCTAACTTTGATGGTATAAGACAAGAACCAACAGTCTTACCTGCAAAACTTCCAGCTTTATTAGTAAATGGTTCATCAGGTATAGCCGTAGGTATGGCTACAAATATTCCACCTCACAATTTGACTGAGATTCTTGATGCCATTATTAAAATGGTTGACTATAAAGAAAACTCTGAAGAAATATCAGACGATGAACTTTTAAAAATAGTTAAAGGACCTGATTTCCCAACAGGTGCAACTATTTTGGGAAGAGAAGGAATAAAACAAGCTTATCTAACAGGTAAGGGTAAAATTACATTAAGAGCAGAAGCTGAAATAGAGGAAATGTCTGGTAACAGACAAAAGATAGTAGTTACATCTTTACCATATCAAGTAAACAAAGCTAAATTAATAGTAGATATTAATCAACTAGCTAGAGATAAGAAAATAGAAGGAATCTCAGAAGTTAGAGATGAATCAGATAGGGAAGAAAAGGTTAGAGTAGTTATCGAACTTAAAAGAGATGTAAATGCTAGAGTTATTTTAAATAAATTATTTAAATTTACTCAAATGCAAGATTCTTTTGGAATTATAATGTTAGCTCTAGTAAATGGCGTTCCAAAAATTCTAACATTAAGAGAGTGTCTAGATAATTATATAGAACATAGAAAAGTAGTAATTATACGTAGAACAAAATTTGACTTAGAAAAAGCTTTAGCTAGAGCTCATATATTAGAAGGATTGAGAATTGCTATTGATAATATTGATGAAGTTATAAGAATTATTAGAAATTCTTATGATGATCCAAAAGAACAATTAATGGCAAAGTTTGGACTAGATGATATACAAGCACAAGCAATTCTAGATATGAGATTAAAGACATTATCAGGATTACAAAGAGAAAAAATAGAAGAAGAATATAATGAGTTGATGAAATTAATTGCTCACTTAAGAGAAATTCTTGAAAACGACAAGTTAGTAGATGAAATAGTAAAAGAAGAAGCTCTTGAAATGAAGGAAAAATACGGAGATGACAGAAAGACTAAAATAGTTGCTTCTGAAGAAGAGTTTGATGAAGAAGATTTAATACAAGAGGAGCAATCGGTAATTGCATTAACACATTTTGGTTACATTAAGAGAATGCCTTTAGATACATATAAGAGCCAAAGACGTGGTGGAAAAGGTATTACTGGTATGACAACTAGAGAAGAAGACTTTGTAAAACAAATCTTTACAGCTTCAACGCACGATTTAATATTATTCTTTAGTAATACAGGAAAATTGTACAAACTTAAAGGATATGAAGTGCCAGAAGCGGGAAGAACAACTAGGGGAACTGCAATTGTAAACTTATTATCATTAAATGGTGGAGAGAAAATTGCAGCTGTTATCCCTATTAAAGAGTTTACTGATGATCAATATCTATTGATGGCTACAAAACAGGGATTAATCAAGAAAACACCTCTTAAAGAATATGATTCAGGAAAGAAAACAGGCTTAATTTCTATTAATATTAAAGAAGACGATGAACTTATTGATGTAAGATTATCTGATGGCAATAATAATGTTGTAATGGTAACACAAAAAGGTATGAGCATCACATTTAGTGAAAAAGATGTTAGACCTGTTGGAAGAACTGCACAAGGCGTAATTGGTATGAGACTTGATAAAGATGATGTAGTTATAGGTATGGAAACAATAAATGAAACAAACAAGGAAACTTTATTAGCTATTACAGAAAATGGTTTCGGCAAGAGAACAGAACTTGAAGAATATAGAGTTCAAACAAGAGGAGGAAAGGGAGTAATAACATATAAAGTTACTCCAAAAACAGGAGACATTGTTGGAATTAGAATTGCAGATGAAGAAGATGACATTTTAATGATAACAGACAAAGGAACCGTAATTAGAATAAAAGCTAAAGAAATAAGTGTCCTTGGAAGAAATACTCAAGGCGTAACTCTTATGAGAACATCTGATGGAGGAAAAGTTGTAAGTATAGAAAAAGTTTCTGAAAAAGAAGAAGAAAACATAGAGGGAGAAGAACAATAAAATATTAAAAGACAAAATGTATTATAAGCTATATAATAAAAATTAATTATAAAAAATAAAAATGTGAAACAAATTTTATAAAAATTATAAAAAATGTTTCACATTTTTTTCTTTTTATGGTATAATAAAAATATAATATGAACTAATATATAAATTTTAATATAAAAGGGGGGATTTTATGGAAGAAAATATAGAGATTATAACTCTTCTTCAAAGCAAAAAATTGTTAGAACAAGAATTGAATTCTATTACTTATGGTTCAGTAGAGATAAGAGACAATGACGACAAACAATATATCTATGTGCATTATAGAGAAAATGGAATTACTTTAACTAAATATGTTGGAGAGTATTCAGAGGATTTATATAATTTAATACTAAATAATAGTATTAAAGCAAAAGAATTAAAAAGGCAAATAAGAGAAATCGATAAAAAATTAAAAAATTTAAATTACATAGAGAAAATACTTCCTGAAAAAGTAGAACGAAATATAGATTTTGCTAAAAGACATCTAGCAGAAACAATTTATAAACAAGCAATTTTGGAAGGGGTTGCAACTACATTTGCAGATACAGAAAGCATAATAGAAGGTGGAAGAGTAAATAACATGACATCAGATGACGTAATGAAAATCATAAATTTAAAGCATGCATGGGAGTTTATACTAAATAAAAATGTCATTATAAGTAACACTAATTTTTCTTTATTATGTGAAATAAATAGGATAATAGAAGAAGGATTTTATTATTCAGCAGGGAAAATAAGAAATGTACCGGTAAATATTGGTGGAACAATATGGAAGCCTGAATTACCAATTGAAAGTGTGATAAAAGAAGAATTAGAAGAAATATTTAATAAAAAAATTAATGATATTGACAAGGCAATAGAACTTTTGTTGTATATAATGAAAAAACAGATATTTATTGATGGAAATAAGAGGACATCAGTAATTTATAGTAATCATTATTTAATTTCCAAAGGAAAAGGTATTATAGCAATTCCATCCGAATTAACACAGGAATTTAAAGACTTACTTATTCAATACTACGAGGGGAAAGATGAAAACAATATAAAACAATTTATAAAAGAAAACTGCTATATGTCTATGGAATAGTTTAGAGGTAATAAAAATTCGAAAATAATTTAATCTAAGTGATTATGTGGCTGAGTAAAAATATTAGAGTGAAAAGAAATTCTATGAATATATAATGTTAGAATTCTATGAAAAAATACAGGGAAAAAGAACAGAGATAGATAGAGAAAATTTATATTATTATCATAAAGGTTTGATATATGCTATTATAGATGTTAAAAATGCAAAATTATATTACTTGAAAAATAATGTAATAGATTACCATAATAATTATGATAAAATTCTTGGAATAGAAATAAAAAATTATATAGATATGGAAATATATAGTGTAAAGGGACAAGAGGCACAAAATGACGGAATAGATTATTATGTTTATGCGTTTAATGAAGAAGAAGGGAAAAAGATAGAGGAAAATTTATATAAAAGTCGAATTTGGAATACAGAAAAATTAGATAATGAAATATTGAATTGTTTTAAATACAACAATGAAGTTTTTGACATTCAAAATGGATACTATTGTTATAAGAAGGTCTATGATGAAGCAAATAAAGAAAGAGAAGAAAAGGGATATGAAATAGGAGTTTACGATTGCGATAAAAAAATTTTATATTATTATTGGAGAAAAAACTAACAAATTTTAAAGATTGTTAAAAATGTGAAACAAATTTTATAAAAATTATAAAAAATGTTTCACATTTTTTTAAACTTTAATTTTCTTTTTTATTCTAATATCTTCGCCAAAGAAATAGCAAGCATTGTAATTTCCAATTATTCTTGAAACTATACGTTCTTCATATATATCATATAAATCTTGAAGAGACAAGTTGGTAGAAATAATTGTTTTTGTTATTTTATTCTCTTGATTAAGTAATCTCGAATTTATTATATTAAATAATTCAGTTGTTTTTAAATTATTTTTAGTTTCAGTTCCAAGATCGTCAATAATAAGTAAATCAACAGAATTAATTACTTTACTTATATTGTTATCTGTTTTACCAAATTTATAATCTATGATATTATCCAACATAATTGGTGCTGTTTGATATAAAACAGTTTTTCCTCTTAAAATCATTTCATTTGCAATACACGATGAAAGAAATGTTTTTCCAAGACCAGGACTTCCACAAAAAAGTAAATTACTTTCAGTTGGGTCATCGAAATTATTTATAAAATTTTCACACATATTTTTTATAGCAATTATATTATCTCTTGGAGAAATCTTTTTCCCATATTTCTCTTCATCAATTGTATCAGAATAACAAGTAAGCTTGAAATTCTTGAAAGTTTGATTTTTTAAGTCATATATATTAGCATTATTATATTCCATATTGTATAATTCTTGCTTAATACAATTACACAAAACATTACCATTAGGAGTTTTTATGTATCCAGTATCTTTGCATTTTTTACAGTCAAAGTCTGGTTCTAGATATTTTTCGGTTATGTTATTATCCTTCAACAATTGTAGTCGTTTTTTTCTCAATTCAGCGATTTGTTTATTTAATCTATCAATAGATTTTTTATTATCAGTAGTTGTTAATATAGATTTTATTGACTGAATTGATAAAGTGTTTATCTCATTATCTATTTGCTCTAAACCTTTAATTTTATCATATAATTCGTATTTTTTTTGATTAGCTTCTGATAAGGCTAAATTCCTCTTTTGGTCATACTTAACTAAAAGAGATTTTAAATTATCTGTATTCAATCAATCACCACCTTTGTAATTTGTTCTTTATTTAATGTTAAAATATTATACATTACTATAGAAATTATTTAAATCAGTATAATTTCTTTGAGTAAATGAAGCATTTTTCTTATTAGAGTCTGTTTTTTGGACAGGTTTATTTTTTTGATTTTCCATATATACCATAATTTTATCAACAGTTTTTAAGTTTCTATCATGCCAGTCAGTTATCAATTTATCCATATATTCAAAACTTGGATTAAACTTTGAAGTAGTTTTCTTTAAAGCTATTTCAATTATATCCATATCATAACCATAGGTAATATTCCATTTAGAAACATATGCCTCCTCGTATTCCGATAAGTTGCGAGAAAGTCTTAACTTCTTTCTAATAGCATTAGAAATTGTTTTAACCTTTTCTTGCTTTTCATAATAAGCATCTAAATCACTAAAAGTTTTAATTTTATTTTTATTCCAAGCTTCAGCGACTGTAGCTATATAAGATCTATGTAATGCAGATTTATTAAAGCAATATCTAAACAAAGCTATCATTACCTCTTCTTCAAAACCATATTTTTTAAACCAAAGGTCAATATCACCATACCAAGAAGGAGACATCACACCTTGGAAAAATTCATTGTTGATAGTATCAATAGCTGTAGCACGACTTTTGCTTTCAGATATTTTCTTAATATCATCAGCAGACATAGATATTTTAGGTTTATATACTTTATTTAATTCTAATTCTTGTAAATTTACTACAACAAATCCTTGATTTTTTCTAATTAAAAGACCAGCATCTTCCCAATATTTAATAGCATCCTGAATTGTTTTTAAAGGAAGTTCTAGCTTTTTAGATAAATCATTGATTTTTACATCTTTATTATATTTTGATAAGAAGAACAAATATAAGTAAACTTTAACAAAGTCTCCATTAGCCTGAGACAAATATTCGGTAAAAAACACATCAGGAATATTAGTTTGAGAGAATATTAAAGAAATATCATTTTGTTCTAGTTTCATTTTTTTTCATCCTTTCACCAAAATATAAAGTGTATTTATTATAGCGAATTATATCATTAAAAGTCAACTTTTACAACTGTTTGTTAGTAAAAATAACAAATCCAAACTGCAAATTACAACTAAATTTTCACTTAGTTTATTGTAACTATTTGTATAGATAAACCTTTGGCTTGATAAAATACTTTATAATGTAATAAAGTGAATATAAAATATTCTCGTGGTTAAAACCGACAATACTAAAAAGTAAAATAGGAAAATAAAAGACTACCACGAAAATGATTTTTAAATTTATTGAGTTAAATATTGAGTTAAAAAGTGAAAATATTATTAAAAAGTAAACAACATTGAATATAGCTGTAGGATAATCTAAAACTCCAAGTATCTTATTTTTAAAGTTATAATTAGTAGGAAATATAAACTTCATAAAACTCCTTTCTAAAATTGGATAAAAAACTTACAAAAAGTATACAAATATATAAAAATTAAATGAAACTATCTCTTAAACATAGAAACCATAGAACCAAAGTTATTTGAAAATTCTACACTAAGGCCTCCAAACATTTCTCTCACGTAGCTATTAATCTTAGTCAATAAAAAGATTCCAACAACATATAAAATTTTATTTGAAGCATCAATAGAAAATATAACCATAATTATTAAAGGGAAGAAAGCCTGTAATATAAGTATGGAAAACAAACACTTTGACCAAGCACGAAATATCCAAGATGTTGAAAGATTAATTAAACTCAATAAAGCAAAAGGTGCAAATAGAATTAGCACTTGAGTTAAAACATATCGCAGAGAATAAGAGAAAAGTAAATTTATCATACCAACGCTCATAAAACTCTTAATTAAACCATCTAGAGAAAATAAATTAAAAGTTAAATCTTGTTCCGACAAGCTTGAATTCAAAACCGAAATTAACTTAGAAAAAGAAATCTCTTTACCAAGCACATTTTTGCCAATTTCTTGAATAGAACTAGATATTAGAAAATTGATATTTAATATCTGTTCCATAATAAAATATGAAAAGTTTATAATAATAGCAAAAATCAACAGTTTAAATAAAAACTGAAATGGCTTTTCTACATTAGTCTCTGAGTAATGAGAATAAAAAAGACGCACACAATAGTAAATAGAAATGCCAAGAAGCATGGCATCAGTTAAATAGATTAATCCATTTTTTCCATTAGCACCTAATATATTTTCAAAAAATGAACCTGATATAATGTCTTTATCTATAAAAGCAATATTATCTAAATTAGTATAAATACTATTATCTATTGATGAAAATAAATTAGAAAATATAGTATTAATAGTTTCTATTATTACCTTAACAATCTCTGATGTATCCAATATTTCACCTCTATATCAAAGACTTAATTGCTTGCAAGATTAAATCCAAGGCAAGTAAAAAGCCATATGAAAATAATGAGCCTCTTATAATCTTTTTTGAAGTTCTAATCTTTTCTTCATCACCAAAACTAAATTTTTTCATAAAAACACCAACACCAACGGCAACTGCAGCAGCTGGAGTAGCTAGCTTTAAAAACCAACTTTCAATATCTTCAAAAGCATCTGTAAGTTTGCTAACTATTTTAGGAGTAGCAGCAAAACTATTGCTAGATAAACTAAAAATAATCATAACAATAATAAATAAAAACAAAATCATGTAACATATCTTTTTTAAAATTTTCAATAAAATACCTCCTTAAATACAATGTCTATAAGACAAATTTTATAAAACACATTTCATGTAAAACTAATTTTTAAAATATGGAATCATCTCTAGCTTTTGAGGAGTAATAATTTTATCTCCATCTGATAGAAAAGCTAAACAATTAAAAGTAGATAGTTCTTGAGTGAAAAATTTATAGTCATATTCAAAATCAAGCTGTGTATAAGAATTAACACTTTCTGAAAGATTAGAATCAATAGAAATAAAATTTTTAGAAAAATAATTATAAGTACTTTCCTTTGAATTCTCAGAAATAGTTCTAGAAAGCCTTTGCTTTTCAAGTTTTCCAACTTGCTTTTGTATGTCTTCGATTGTAAACACATCATCACATCTAAACCACAATTTATTAACCAAATTTTGAATAATAACTTTAGTAGCATACTGATTATTTAAAGTATTTAAAATAGATGTATAGCTTTGAGTAGCTACAATATTAATACACTTAGACTCTCTACTTTGAGAGAAAAATGAGGCATCAGAAGAAGTGACATATTCTTGATATTCATCTGATACAAATACCGAAGGTTTAATGTTTTTATTTCCATTAGATAATTGTTTTAATATTTCAGTTTGATAATCAAGTTTTAAATATGCGGCAATAATCTTAGACAAATTTTTATAGGTAGCAATATTCATATTTAGCACTACAATTTTGCCAGAATTGATGACATCTTCAAAACCATAAAAACTCTCATCATTTTTTGCAGGGCAAAAAGTATCTTTTACGTCTAAACTAGAAACGAAACAATTTGTAATTCTTGTTATCTCAGATTTTAGAATATTGTAAGTTCTACTATCTAAAGAATAATAATCTTTTTCCAAAGTAGAAATTGCAGAATACAATTCGAAAACATTAGATTTTGATAAACTGTTAGATAAAAAAATTGACCTTGCAATTGAAACTTTTTGTTCATAATAACTTTTATCTGTTACTAATTTGTGAATTTCATCAAAAGTAACATATCCATTATTGTATATCCTACAAAATTTAATACACGCTTCTAAAATCTGCTCAGACTTATCAAGCCAATAAGATTCAGAATTATTAGGAGAAAACAACATCAAAATTTCCTTTAATCTATTAGCAAGCACAGAAGCTTTTAAGCTGGGTTTATCCAAAGGATTATATGTATATTTCCCACCAAGTTCTATAATAATGACATCATCCAATCGGTTATAAGTTTTAGCAAACTCGACTACTTTAGAAAAATAGTTTCCCTTAACATCCAATATTAAAAAGCTTAGCTTCTTGTCATTATCTGCATTATATTTCATAAGCTGTTGAGTAAAAGGATATAGAGCTGAAGAAGTCTTACCAGAACCAATAGTTCCAGTTACCAAAAAGTTTTGATACAAACCTTTTTCAGAAATATATACTTTATTTTTGTTTTTATCTAATCCTATTAAGAGCCCAAATGTAGGGACTTCTTGTTTATTGGTATCACGCTTTCGCTTTGAACATAAAAGCGAATAAACAAAATAAAAAATAATAAAGGCTGATAAAATAGAACTGATAATAAAAACTATTTTTGTAATATTCCAAAGAAAAGGATCATCAATTAAAATATTAAAAATTTTCATATTGCTGTGCATACTCAAATTGTTCGTTAAGATAATGGGTTTATATAATATGAATTCAAAAATTAATATAATAATTACAAACAGTAATAAAAGTAAAGATATATTAAAATTCCTCCTTTCTCATTTTAAGTTTTAATTTAACTCCTTGTAAATTTTGAAAAAATAAAATTTGAATTAAATTATATAGAAAGTAAAAACAAATGAAAACGTTAATAATTAGATTAATAAAGAATAAATCTAATAATGTCAAACATCCATCACTCCTTCCAATATTTGGCATTATACAACAAAAAAATTAAAATGTCTATACTTTTTTTAAAATTTGTGATAAAATATCTAAATAGTAGCAAAACTATTATAAAACAAACTTTAAAATTTAATATTCTACATTTTATAAAACTTGTTAATTAAAGAAAGAAAGGAGAAAATTTACTATGAAAATAGACAAAGATACAAAGATAGGAGAATTAATGGAGCAAGCACCAGAAAAAGTAGATATACTATTAGAAGCGGGGATGCATTGCATTGGTTGTCCAGCATCACAGGAAGAAACCATAGAGGAAGCTTGTATGGTACACGGAATAGATGTAGATGAAGTATTAGAAAAAATCAATGAAGAATAAATTAGATAATAGTTTCTCCATAGATAATATGAATTAATAAAAAATATTGACAAGATATAAAACATATTTTGCCAATATTTTTTGTTAAAAAAATTTTTACTAAAACAAGCAATTATTTTTTATTAGTACAAAACTCAATAATATTCAAAATTAAACTTAAATCATGATCTGACAAATTATCAATCTCATGAGAAAATTTTTCAATAAAATAATTTTTTTTATTATACATATATTCATCTAATAGTTGTGTAACAGTTACATTTAAAGAATTAGATAAATCAATTAAAGCAATACAACCAGGAAGGTATAAACCATTTTCTAAACCATAAATATAATTTGCTGATAAATTACTTTTTTCAGCAAGTTCTTCTCTGGTAAATCCTTTTTCTTTTCGCAATTTGCGTAAATTTTTTCCAAGATTCTTAGCGATTTCTAATCTCCTTTTAGAGTTTTCAACAGATTCCAAAATTATACCTCCATTCAGTTAATATTGTATTATATTAAATATAAATGTAAACAAAGAAAACTTGTATTTTTGTTGAAAATACTATTAAATTAGTATTGTTTTCTCAAGTTTTTACTAAATATACTTGTAAATTATTATTAGTATTTTTAGAAAAAATATTAGAAAACTTTTAATAAAACATTTACATTTTTCGACAACAATGTTATACTGAAACAAATAAAAACAAGGAGGAATAATTATGGGATTTATTAAAGCATTTGGAGGAGCAATAGGAGGAACATTTGCCGACCAATGGAAAGATTATTTGGCACCAATGGAAGGAGTTCCAGCAACAGCAGGACTTTACCCTGCTGTACCAAGAGGAACTAATGCAGGAAGAGGAGAAAATACAAAAGGATCAGAAAATATAATTTCTGACGGCAGTAAAATTTTAGTACCAGAGGGCATGGCATTAATAACTATGCAAGATGGTGCAATAACAGGTTTAGTTACAGATGCAGGAGGATTTGTATACTCATCACAAGATCCAAACTCAAAATCAATTTTTGCAAAAGATGGAATGGTATCATCTTTAATTACACAAAGCTGGGAGAGATTTAAATTTGGTGGACAACCAGGAAGCACACAAGCAGCATTTTATGTAAATTTAAAAGAAATACCTAATAATAAATTTGGAACTCAATCAGAAATTTATTGGGATGATGCATACTTAAATGCACAAGTTGGAGCTGTTACAAGAGGTACATATACATTAAAAATAGTAGACCCTATTTTATTTATTAAAAATTTTGTACCAGCAACTTATTTATCAGAAGGCAAAGTATTTGATTTTGCTGATATGGATAATGATGCAGGTGCACAATTATTTAATGAAGTTGTAGGAAGTTTATCTGCTGCTTTTTCAAATTACACAAACGATCCTAATAAAGGAAATCGTATATCAAGAATACAAGGAGATCAAATAGGATTTGCACAAAGCTTGTCAAAAGCAGTTGAAGATGGATATCAATGGAAAACAGATAGGGGACTTGAAATTGTTAAGGTTGCAATTCAAGCAATTGAATATGACGAAGATACAAAAGCCCTATTATCTGATGTAAAGAAAGCAGATGCTTTATCAGGAGCAAGAGGCAATTCATTTATGCAACAATCTGTTGCACGAGGAATGCAAGCTTCTGGTGAAAATGGAAATACAGCAGGTATGGCATTTATGGGAATGAATATGAATGCTGCAGGAAATGTTATGGGAGCAATGCAACAACCAGCTCAACCAATACAACCAGTTGGATTAGCACAATCACAAGGAGTAGGGCAACAAGTAGTACAACCAACACAACCAATGCAGGCAGTACAACCACAAAATACTCAACAGGAACCACAAAATTCACAACCTGCACAGGAAAATCAAAATGCAGATCCATACGAAACCCTTTCAAAATATAAAAAGATGTTAGATGAAGGACTTATAACACAAGAAGAATATGATGAACAGAAGAAAAAAATCTTGGGGGTGTAAAAATTGAATTTTAATCCAGTATTAAATAATGAACCTAAAATTATAAAAACTGATGAGGGTGCAAAAGACGGGCAAAATAAATGCCCAAAATGTGGTTCCACTGATATTACAATAGATGCTCAAACAGGAAAGTTAAGGTGTAATTATTGTAGATATGAATTTGAGCTAGAAAAATTGCAAGCTATGCAAACAGATATAGCAAATCTTACAGGAGAAATAATGGGCTCAGGAACACAAGACATTGCCCAAGACACCCAAAATATAATGACATTTAAATGTAGTAGTTGTGGAGCAGAAGTTGTAATAGACACTTCAGAAAGCACACAAGCAAGATGCCACTGGTGTAGAAATACACTATCAGTAAACCAACAGATACCAAATGGAGCAATTCCAGATGTGGTTTTACCTTTTAAGATGACTAGAGAAGAGGCAAAGCAACAAATAGAACAATTTGTAGGAAAAAGAAAATTTTATGCTCATCCAATTTTTAGAAAAGAATTTACTACAGAAAATATAATGGGAGTTTATTTTCCATATATGGCAGTTGATATTAATTCTCATGCTAATTTTGTGGGACATGGCGAACATGAGGTAAGGAGATATACGCGAAGAAGTGGCAATAGTGCTACAACATATTATGATGCAGATTTATATGAAGTCGAAAGAGATTTTGACCTTACAATAGAAGGACTTACGGTTGAATCGAGTTCAGATAAATTAAATAATTCTTCAAATAAAACGAACAATGTTATAAATGCTATAATGCCATTTGACATGGAAAATTGTGTAAAATACAACGCAAATTATCTAAAAGGTTATACTTCTGAAAAACGTGATACTAACATAGATCAATTAAGACCAATAGTGGATAATCAGTCAAAAGATATAGCAAGGTTTGCAGCAAATGAGACATTGAAACAATATGATAGAGGTGTTAATTGGTCTAGAGAGCAAATGGATGTAAAAGGAACACAATGGAAGACTGCTTATTTACCTGTATGGTTATACAGTTTTCGAGAAGTAAAAAAAGACAATAAAGGGACTTTACATTATGTTGCAGTCAATGCTCGAACCAAAGAAACCATGGGAAGTGTGCCAATACATATGCCTAAATTAATTGGAATATCTTGTCTAATTGAATTATTAGGTTTTATACTAACAATGCTTATGGATTTTGACTACAAATGGATATTCTTATTATCTGGATTTATATATTTCTTCGCAATGTATTTAAGATATCGTAATTCAAATGCAAGACACCATTATGAAATAGAAACAAAGAAAAAATTATTTAATTTAAGAAAAGTTGACAATTTTATAAGACACGAAAAAGGTCTTACTAATTCAAGAATATCAGGTGCTAATAATACAAAAATTGGTGGACAAGGTTTGAGTGAAAAGATGATCAATACCTTTACAAGCAGTCTAAAATAATTTTTTAAATAATGAGAAAAAATTACGATTTCTATATTAATTATGGAAGAAAGGAAATAATTTTATGGATGATAATTTTAATTATAACAACGCGAACAACAATAAAAAGTCATATGCTATAATGGGTTTAGCCGCTATCATATCTATATGCTTGTGTATATGTATATGTGTATTTATGTATTTCAAATTTAACGATAATAACAATAACAATGTAGATATTAGTAAGCAAAATGTAATGGACAATAACATTAATAAAGAAGATAATTCTAATAATGAAACTAAAAACATAATTTCAAGTGAACGACCTAAATTTAACGTAGATGATAGTTTCTTAATGCAAGTAGAAGATGTAACCACTTTTACTGGTAGAGGAACAGTTATTACTGGTACAATTCAAAGAGGAACTATAAAAGTAAATGATCAAGTTCAAATTATTGGATTAGATAAAGAAACAAAAACTACTACTGTAGTAGGAATAGAAAGATATGGGAAAACTCTAGACTCTGCTGCAGCAGGTGTTGATATTATTGGTTTATTACTGAAAGGTATCGCAGAAGACGACGTTGAAAGAGGTCAAGTTGTGGCAGAACCAAACACAATTAGTGCCAGAACAAAATTTTCCGCTGAAGCTTATATACTAAAAAGAGAAGAAGGAGGACGCAAAAACCCATTCTCTGAAGATTATAGACCAAATTTTTATTTTAGAACTATAGACATAACGGGTGAGATTAAATTACCTAATGAGACAAAAATGGTGATGCCAGGAGACACTATAAATTTAGATGTTGCATTAATGTCTCCGGTTGCAATGGAAATCGGTACAACGTTTAACATTAGGGAGGGTGGAAGAGTAGTAGGACGTGGAAAAGTAACAAAAATATATGAATAAAAAAAGAGAGGTTAGAAAATGAAAAAGATAAGATATTATATAATGATATTGTTTGTTATGGTTATTTTATTATTAATACCAAACATATCCAAAGCAGCTGTAGAAGTAACAAGAGAAGTTTATTCAAATAATGGAAGTATGAGATTTAAATTTACAGGATTGAACTTGGATATACAAAAAGAATATGAATTTGGACTTTCAAGAACTTCTTCAGAATCGATTAGTGATGATGACTATGTCTTAATAGATGAAAAGACATCAAATTCAGCAACAGTAGATATAAAGGCCTCAATAGATAAATTTAAACAAGTAATAAGTGCGACAGATAAAGGATATATTACAATTAGAAAAAAAGAGGATAAATCAGAAGTAGTTAAAGCAAAAGAAGTAGACTTAAAAATGCCTTATTTAATGGTAACTAACTATACAGTAATTGATAATGGTAGTAAATTTAATCTATCCGGAGGAGATATAGAGGAAATTGAATGTGCTCTAATACCCTCAGGTGTTATTAGTGAATATAATGCATATTACCAATACGAAAAAATAACGAATGAAAATATTATAAATCAATATAAATCAATAAAAGCTAGTAAAGGAGATTTTTTAGAATTACAAGACGATTTAACTACAAATATTCCAAAAAGTAATTGGACACAATGGAATCTTTTATCAGGAAATAGTGGATATCCTCAATCAACTATCTCAGTTCCAGAAAATGGACTATATTATTTATGGGTATATTTTTCACCTAAAAGTGATTTGAAAGATATATACGGATACATATTAGTAGATAATATACAACCAGAAATTGCGCTACAAAGCATTTCTTTACCCCAAACTGCCAATGTTGAAATTGGAAAAACATTGAATCTTACAGTACAGTTTAACCCATCTACAGCTACAAACAAAATAGTTACATGGACTTCTAGTGATTCAAGCGTAGCAACCGTTGATAATTCTGGAAAAGTCACAGCAATAAAATTAGGCTCAACTATTATAACAGCAACTTCACAAGACGGAAATAAAGTAGCCACTTGTACTGTTACGGTAACAGCTACATCTAGTGGACAAAACGGTTCAGGTGCTAGTGGAGGCCAAGAAGATCCAACAACTGCTAAAGGAAAGATACCACAAACAGGAGAAAACATACTAATTGTTTCATCAGTAGTAGCTTTATTTAGCATAGGCATATTTACATATTTTAAATTTAATAAATTTAGAGGAATATAAATATTATGAAATAAAAAAAGAGAACCAAAGTACAAGAAACTTTGGTTCTTTTATACATGTTAAGTAGACATTTCTACCAAAAATTTTATTTAAATATTCCAACCACCATTTACTTGCAAAACTTGACCAGTTATGTAAGGGTTATTTTCTAAAAATAAAACACAAGCTGCAACTTCTGAGGTAGTTCCTATTCTACCAAGTGGAATTTCAGCAAACAAATCTTTCTTTTCTTCTTCACCTAAAAATGAATTCATATCTGTATCAATAATTCCGGGAGCTATGCTATTTACCCTAATATTTGATGGACCAAGTTCTTTGGCAAGAGATTTGGTCATTGCGTCAAGTCCAGCTTTACTAATAGAATAAGCAACTTCACAAGAAGCACCAGTTATTCCCCATATTGATGATATATTAATTATATGACCACTTTTTTGATTAATCATATATTTGCTAACTTCTTTACATGTGTAAAAAGCAGAATATAAATTTGTTTTTAGAATATTATCAAAATCTTCTAGAGTTGTATCGTTAATGGTTTTTACAAAGTCAATTCCTGCATTATTTACAAGTAAATCTATATGACCAAAATTGTTATAAGAATAATCAATTAATTGCTTAACTTCATCATACTGAGAAACATTAGCTTTAAATGGATATATATTTGCAAAGTTATTTGCTATTTCTTCAGCTAGATTTTTAGATTTATTATAATTAAGTACAACAATATAGCCATTTTTAGATAACGTTTTCACAATTTCTGCACCTATTCCACGAGAGGCACCAGTGACTATAGCTACTTTTTTATGCGTATTTCTTTCTAGATTTTCTTCCATTTTTATTAGCTCCTTTATATAAAAAAATAAAAGCCAATAACAATAGCTAAACTAAAATCATTGACCTTTAATAATGGAGCCACTTGTCCGATTTGAACGGACGACCTACTGATTACAAGTCAGTTGCTCTACCAGCTGAGCTAAAGTGGCGTATTTTGGTGACCCCAACGGGAATCGAACCCATGTCTCCACCGTGAAAGGGTGATGTCTTAACCGCTTGACCATGGGGCCATATAATGGTGAGCCATCGGGGAATCGAACCCCGGACAACTTGATTAAAAGTCAAGTGCTCTACCAACTGAGCTAATGACTCATGTCTAATATAACAATTGCTATGTTGGACACATACCTTATTGTACTATAAGAATTGATTTTTGTCAACCAATTTTTTACGAAAAATTTACAAAAGTTTAAAAAATTTGAAGCACAATATATATTATATTCCATAAAATAAAAAAAATCCAAAAGTTTATACTTTTAGATTTAATAATTTTTATTATACATTTTCATTATCAGTTGTAGTTTTCTTATAGTTTCCTGAAATTAATTTAGGGAAATATCTAAATATTCTATATAGTGCAAGTTTAATTTTCTTGCTCCATATATAAGATCTTCTTAGTCTTCTAGGATACTCTATAGCTTGATCTTCAACAACAGAAAGAGCTGTTGGAGCACTTTCGATTTCAAATGAATAATTTTGACCTTGATTATTATCCCATTCATTGTTAGAATTTCTAAAGCATAAATTCAATGGTTCTTCACTATTTAGTTCTATTTCTGCTTGGAAACCTAATTCAGATTTAGTCATTTTAACTTCTTTTAAATTGTCCCAATTGTTTCCAAAACCAAAATGAGCATAAACATTTTCGCTTCCATTTTGAAAAAGTTCACCAGTATATGAAATTTTAACTGTTGAATTTGCTATCAATTTATCTGTATTAAAAAATATATTTTTAACTAATTCCATAAATATTCTCCTAATCATATGTGACTAGTAATATTATAAAATTTAATGAAATGTAATGCAATAGATTTGACAAAATGTATCATAAATGTAAAATTTGTAACATTTTATACAAATACGCTACAAATTCATTAATTTTAATAGTGATAAACGTTACAATTGACAGCTTCAAATTGTCCACTACAAATAATAATCATTCAGAAGTAGAGCCTAAAACTTTGCCTATTATGTAAAAAGGTGAGTCTTTGGTCACAACAATATCTTGCACACCTTCTTTATCAGCTCTTAAAACAATGTCTTTTTTTCTTATAATAAACTTTCTAAAAATGAGCTTGCCTTCATATTCAAAAAGTCCTATATCCTTGTTATTTAAAGGTGTATTTACTTCGATATATGCAAAAGAGCCTTCTTTAAGTTTGGTAGACATATCGTCATTGTTTACTTTTAAAATAAAAGTAGCAGATTGCATATCACTAGGGCATTTGTTAAATCCCTCAATTGAAGAGAATACTGGGATACCGTCGTACTTTATATGGTCAGTTGCAGAATATTCCTTTTGCTCATCTGTTAAATTTTTATCGTAAGTGTATAGAACTGGCTGAAATGGTATATCCATAGCTTTGCATAAGCTCTTTAAAGCCTTAGAACTAGGATTTCTTTCACCTTTTTCTATATGAGTAAGATGCCCAATATCAATATTAGTAATTTTAGCCAAATCAGTTTTAGATATTTTTTTATCTTTTCTAATTTTTTCTAGTAAACTTCCTATCATTATTCCCTCACTAATTATAAATTTTTCTACAAAGCTATTATATAAGAATATCAAAGAAAAGTCTAGTAGAAACTCGCAAATAAAAATTTATTTTAAAGATTTACTTATCAAAATAATATTAACAAAAAAGTCTAGTATAATTGTAAAATAAATTTAGTTATGCTAATATAATTATAACAGAAATTTCTGCTATAACGAAAGGATAAATTTATAAATGAAAAAATTTAAAGTCTCAACTTTGTTGATAATAGGTGGATTAATACTTTTTGTATTAGTTATTTCAGTTGTTTTTAGCCTCGTTAACATGGGTAACAATAAAATATATAAAAATATTTTTATTGAAGATGTGGATGTTTCACAGAAGGAAAGGCAAGAAGCGGAGGAGATAGTAAAAAAACTATATAGACAAAAGCAATTAAATGGTATTACATTGAAACATGATGATTTTGAGATAAATCTTTCATATGAACAAATTGGAGTTAATCCCGAATTAGAAAAAAGCGTTGAAGAGGCTTACAGTATTGGAAGAATAGGAAATATATTTACTAATAATTACTCAATTTTATTTAGTAATTTTATAAAGAGAAAAATAGATATTAATTACAATATTGATGAGAATAATTTGGATTTATGTATTAATGATATAGAAAATAAATTGCCTGATATTAAGATTGATGGAAGTTACTCAATTGAGGGAAGTGAGCTAATTATTTCTAAAGGGAAGGTTGGAGTATTAGTAAAAAAAGACGAACTAAAAAAAGAAATAATAGAAAATATAAAAAATATTAGCACGCTTGATAATATAATTGAAATTCCAACTACACAGGTGGAACCTGAAGAAATCGACATAGAACAAATCGCTCAAACCATTAAGAAGAAGCCAAAAAACGCATATTTAAGCACTAACCCATTGGAGGTACATGCTGATGAAAATGGTGTTGAACTTGCAATATCAATAGATGAAGCTAAGCAAATTTTATCTGAAGAAAAAGAGGAGTATATATTACCTTTAAAAATAACTGAGGCAAGCACCAAAGTTGCCGATTTGGGAGAAAACGCTTTTCCAAATCTACTTTCTACATATACAACCAACTATGACGCTAGCAATATTAATAGAGATAACAATTTAGTTTTAGCAGCAAACAAAATAAATGGAACAGTTATAAATCCGGGAGAAGTTTTTTCATACAATCAGACAATTGGAAAAAGAACAATAGAAAACGGATTTAAAGAAGCAAAAGCTTATGCTGGAGGGAAAGTAGTATTAGACGTTGGAGGAGGAATCTGTCAATTATCTTCAACATTATACAATAGTGTACTTTTAGCAAATTTGGAAGTAACAGAAAGACATAATCACTACTTTAAAACAACATATGTTCCTGAGGGAAGAGATGCTACAGTTTCATGGGGAGCTTTAGATTTTAAATTCAAAAATAATAGAAAGTATCCTATAAAAATAGAAGCAATAGTTGGAGATGGAGTTGCGACAATAAATATTTATGGTATAAAACAAGAAGATGATTATACAGTTGTTATTGATTCAAGTGTAACTAGCATAATATCAAGCAAAACAGAGTATCAGGTTGACAGCTCATTAAAAGATGGAGAAGAAGTTACAACTCAAAAAGGCTCAAATGGTTGCACAAGTGAAACCTATAAAACTTTGTTAAAAAATGGCGCTGTTGTGTCGAAAACTCTTATCTCATCTGATACGTATAACGCATTGCCTACTATAATTATGAGAAATAAATAAGTAATTGATATTAATCAAAAAGACAAATAGTTATCTTCTCGTGCCTTGCTGTCGCAAATTCCATAATGCCATTAAGGCACTTGTATGTAATTTGCTTCAATCGCCCTACGCTAACGCTCCGGTTGGGCGCTGCGCGGCGTATTCGAAGATAACTATTTGCCTTTTTGTATATAATAATAAGTAACCTTATCTAATATATTCTTTGTCCTCAGAGTAGGGAATGTCTTCCTTAGTAAATCCCCAAGGATCATCTGATACAAGGATTCTCCATAATGAAGCATATGGTTCTAATGTAAATTCTTCAGTTAAAGAGTCTAAGTCTATTTTAGGAAGTACATCTAATGGGTTTAGAGTATAATCTAAACCTGTTTCTTCTGTATTTGACTTTCTAATTTCCAAATGAAGATGTGGTACTCTTGAGCCACCAGAAGAACCTGTTTTTCCAATTACAGTATCAGTTGTGACAATATCTCCCGGCTTTACTAAAATTTCTCTCAAATGTCCATAAACAACTCTTCTACCATCATCATTTAAAATCTCCACTTTATTTCCATAGCCATCATTAAAAGCATCAAAGCCTTCAGTGGTAGTGCCATCAAATTCTGCAAGTAAAACTTTCCCAGACATTATAGGATGCACTTCAGTGCCAATATCTGCTGTAATATCAAATCCAGAGTGAGCACGTTCTTTAAATAATACATAGTGATTTTTTCTTATTCCATATTTATCATGCTCAGCTACTTTGTATTTAGGCTTAATAGGCCATATATAATTAGAGTTCTCCATAATCTTCTCCTTCTTTATTTTGATAATCTACATTAGGATTATTTGGTTTTGAAGTAATATCATCTAACTCGCTATAATGTGATGAAGAAATTTGATTTGTTAAATTCTTTAATTTCTCCTCCAATTTTTCTATTTTTTTACTTTTGCTATCAATGAATTTTAAATTGCCTTTAAAGCCTTGACCTAATGTTCTTGCTCTCGTAAGTCTATCGAACTCCGCTTCTTCATAGTCAAGTTGCTCCTGCAAAACGTGTTTTTTAGTATCATCAGAAATAGTCTTGCCAGAAGGATTATATTCATATAGAACAGCTAATTTATCAGATATATCAGATAAATATTGAGGAGCTTCCTCTCTAGAAATTTTACAAATATGTACTTCTCTATCTCTATGCTGTCTACGATTTACAAACAAGCTATCTCTAAGACCAAAGAATTCAGAAACATATTTTGAAGATAAGTTATCCCTATGTAATGTTGAGCATAAATAAATTTCTGTATTTTCAGGATTGGCAAAATGCTTCTGCATATGCTTTTTAATTCCTTCAAATACTATAATTCTAGCAATGCCTGAACTTCTGCTATCAGGAGATGTAATGTATGTGTCAAGCTCAATTGAATTTTTAGTATTAGCAGAATAATATTTAGAAATATCAAAAGAAGGTTCTTCGTATATAGTAAGAGGACCATTTTGTAAAAATTCCGCATATTGTGAAGATAGATATTTTTCATAATCTTCAATATCACCACTAGCATATGATACATCTCTACCAAAATATGCTGCAATGTCATTAGCAGTTATCCAATAAAATTTTTCATACTTATCCTGAATATCCTCTGAAAAATGTTCAGCAATATACTGAGACATATATTGATTGATTTTTTCTCTTAACTCACTTTTTTCATGAAATCCGTTCTCATATAATTCATGATTAATAAAATCAGAAAAGTCTTTAAACTCACTATGTTCTGACATAACTTGATCTCTTGCAAACGCAAATGCCTGTAATTTGCATCTATATACATCAAGTAAATCTTTATAATAAAATAAGTCACTATCATATGAAGACCTGATATAATTTTGATAATCAGGACCATATTTAAAATATTTTGTAATATCATTATAAGTAAAAGGCATTTGACCTTGAGTTATATATGTTGCAGCTATGACTCTGTCATTTGTATCAGTAGCAACAACAACAGTATTATCTTTTGAATGTATGTAAGATGAGATGTCCTCTTTACCAGTAATAAATAATTGCCCATCTCTTCCATCTTTTTTCATTTGTTCAAGAACTATCTCCTCAAGTTGCGCAACTTGATTCAAATAATTACTCTCATTTTGCTCTGTAAGTTCAACTATTTTAAACATTTTTACACCCACTTTAGGTATTAATATAATGTAAAAATATAATTATATTTTTACTACTATTTCATTGTAACATTTTATGCACTAAAAATCAAGAAATATGACCATGTATTTTAAATATTCTAATAATATTAAATCTTTATATTTGTTAACTATACATCAATAAACTAGTGACGATGGATTAAAGTGGAAAATAAAAAGTATCATGCTTTTGTAGAATGATACTTATATATTCTGTGCTATTAGTTTGAACAGATACGTTGTTGGTGGGCAACCAGGGGATCGAACCCTGGACCTTCTGATTAAGAGTCAGCTGCTCTACCAACTGAGCTAGTCACCCATGTGTATTAATATTTACTAAGTAATCACGGAAATAGATATCTAATAACGCGATTACCTTTTTATTATACTACCCACAAGATGAGTTTGTCAAGCAAATTTGCCTTTTATTTCAATTTTCGTTTGTTTACAACATAAAAATGTGCAGAAAAAATCTATTCATTTGATGATATACAAGTTATGGTTCACTTATAGTCTATCCTTGTCAATATTTGTTATGATAAAGTAAAAATATTTAGAGGTGGGAAAGATGAAAATATTAAATAAATTAAAAAAATTAATTAAACAAAAAGATGAAAAAATGAATTTTGAAAAAATTGCACATGAGTGGATTGAATATAAAAAGATATCTATAAAAGAATCAACCTATTACAATTATTTATTTATAATTGAAAAATATTTAAATCCAGAATTTAAAGGAATAAATATTGAAAGTATTAGAAATTACAATGATTATGTTCAAGATTGGAATAAAAAATTATCTGCAAAAACAACAAGAGATATTATAAATGTTTTAAAAGCTATCTTAAGATATTACGAAGATGAAAATGATTGTATTTTGCCAGTAAAAAGAATAAACATACCAAAACTAGAAAAGAAAAGATTAAAAATATTAAGCCATAAAGAGAAAGCAATATTAGAGAAATATTGTATTGAACAAAATACATTAAAAACTTTAGGAATAGTAATGTGTTTAAATACAGGAATGAGAGTAGGAGAGATATGCAGTTTAAAATGGAAAAACATAGATTTAGCGAATAGATATATTTACATAGAAAACACTATGCAAAGAGTTTATAATGAACGACAAAGAAATTCGAATATTATAATAGATAAGCCAAAATCTGATTGTTCAATAAGGAGTATTCCTATAAATCAAAAATTATATGAAATCTTAAAAAGTATAAGAAAAAAATATAATGATGAAGATTATTTCTTGTCTGGTAAAAGTAACAATATAGTAGAGCCAAGAAATTATCAATATACTCTCAAATCAATATTAAAAAAGTGTAAATTAAAGCCTTATAAATTTCACATATTAAGGCATACATTTGCAACAAATTGCATAGAAGTTGGAATGGATGCAAAATCATTAAGCGAAATTCTGGGACATGCAGACGTAAATATAACACTTGACATATATGTTCATTCATCTGATAAAATCAAGAAAAAATATTTAGACAGAATATAAATAAATTTGCAAATATTGAAAAAAAGTAGTATAATGAACTTGTTCGAAAAATGAAATTATTCGTTCGACCAAAAATTTTATTAAAATTTTAAGGAGGAAACAATCATGAAAAACGCAACGGTTATGAACGACAATGTTCAGGAAATTCGGAAGATTTTAGAAGAATATATCGGAAAACGGAAGGCAGCAAAAGTTGCCGTAGAGATTTCTGCTGTAATGCAGGGAGAAACTCGGCACACACACAGAGGAGAAGTCTTTTTCGTTCATAAGGACGAAACAGGAAGACTCGTGCTTACGACGGAACCTGTTGTCAAGAGAAATGTTCAAACACTTCTACAATCCTATCTTGAAGAAGATGAATTGCAAAAGTGCATGGAGACTATCTTGACAGAAAATAATGAAACGAAGGCAACAGAGCTGGATAAAACCATTTTAATTCATGGACCTTATGATTTGATTGAAACAATTACAGTTGAAGGTTCTGGAAGTGAGCATTACACTGTACTGATGAAGCATAAACCCCAAAATGATCAAGAACAGGAGTTTATGAAAAATCTTGAAATAGCTATTAATGCTAAAGTGGGAAGCTTCAGAGTTCCAGTTAATGACCCGTCGATTGATATTAATGGTAAGATTCAGTTTGCATCTGGTTGCAAGCCTGCAACTGGCTATTCCTATAATCAGTGGAAAAACTCGCAAAGGAAAACGGCCTTCGGCTTGGCACAAAGGATGAGTACATTCTTTTTATGGGATGGCTTATTACTAGCTTGATTAACGAAGGTTGGTCAGAGAAGGATGCTTGGTTTGCAGTATGCACTGATTCGAGAGAGTTAGGACATTATTGGAATTCATGGTATGTAGAATGTGAACCTGAGCCAACAGGTTCAAGGAAGATTGCAGGCAAATGTGATCTTGCAAATGTTCTTAAGTTCCTTGCAGAAGAAAAAAAACTCGATGGTTACTGGATAGGTGGTGGTTTCCACTATTCTGGTGGTTACCACGCTCCGATCGCCAATTGTAATTTCGGAGACCGTTTTGCTGGAATTCCCAATGACTTCGCCGTTGGTTGGCTTGTGCTTTAAATAGCACTTCCCCAACTGATACTGCACCTGAACGGTAGAGCTCTCTAATTTAGAGGGCTCTATTTTGTTGTAAAATATCATAATCAAATGGAAATATAAATTGTGAAGCAGTGTATATAGGAACCTTAGCAGGATACGTTTATGGGAGAAAAAACTATATTATTATAAATATTATAACAAAGTATATTTCTAAAAATTTGACATTAGAATTTGATTTTAATAAAATATATGTTATACTAATATACATATTAATATGTTAATTTCAAAAATTATTAGAAAGGGGAATTGAATGAGTGATAATAATGATTTTGTAAAAGACATCACAAATATTGATGAAAATTTTGCACAATGGTATACAGATATTGTAATTAAAGCTGAATTAGCTGATTATGCAGATACTAAAGGTTGTATAGCAATAAAACCATATGGATATGCTATTTGGGAATGTATACAAGCATATACAGATAAAAAATTCAAAGAAGTAGGAGTAGAAAATGTTTACTTTCCAGTTTTAATTCCAGAAAGTCTATTACAAAAGGAAAAAGATCATGTAGAAGGATTTGCTCCAGAAGTTGCATGGGTTACAGAAGCAGGTGGAGAAAAATTAGATGAAAGATTATGTATAAGACCTACTTCAGAAACTATAATCTCAACTATGTATGCAAAATGGTTAAATTCTTGGAGAGATTTACCATTTGTGTATAATCAATGGTGTAATGTATTAAGATGGGAAAAAGAAACTAGACCATTTTTAAGATCAAGAGAGTTTTTGTGGCAAGAAGGTCATACAATTCATGAAACTGCAAAGGAAGCTATGGACAGAACCATACAAATGCTTGATATATATATAGATGTTGCTGAAAACTTATTAGCCATTCCAGTAATAAAGGGAATAAAAACTGAAAGTGAAAAATTTGCTGGTGCAGAATCAACATATACAATAGAAAGTATGATGCATGATGGTAGAGCTTTACAAACAGCTACATCACACTATTTTGGACAAAATTTCACAAAGCCATTTGAAATTAAATTCCAAAATAGAGAAGGAAAAGAAGAATATGCTTATCAAACTTCATGGGGAAGCAGTACAAGACTAATTGGAGGCTTGATAATGTCACATGGCGATAATAGAGGATTAAAACTACCACCTAATGTTGCACCAATTCAAATAGTGATTGTTCCAATTGCACAACATAAGGAAGGAGTATTAAAAAAAGCTGAAGAACTAAAAGATAGATTGTCTAGTAATTTTAGAGTCAAAATTGATGATAGGGATAAATATTCTCCAGGATATAAATTTAATTACTGGGAAATGAAAGGAGTTCCACTTAGATTAGAAATAGGACCAAGAGATATAGAAAACAATCAATGTGTAGCAGTTAGAAGAGACAATCAGGAAAAAATTAATATTTCTTTAGACAACATAGAAAATGAAATTTCAAAAATATTAAACTATATACAAAAGAACATGTTTGAAATATGCAAAAAAAGACTGGAAGAAAAAACATATGATGCAACTAATATGGATGAATTCAAAAGTATAATGGAAAAGAACCAAGGATTTATAAATGCAATGTGGTGTGGAAAAAAGGAATGTGAAGAAAAAATCAAAGAATTAACAGGAGCAAAATCAAGATGCATACCATTTGAGCAAAAAGCAATATCTAATAAATGTGTTTGCTGTGGTGAAAAAGCAGATAAAATGGTTATTTGGGCAAGACAATATTAATATTATAGCAGCCAGAAAAATGTAATAAGATTAAAAATTACTATGGAAGAAGAAAATAGGTTAGAGTGGGTAACCATAAACGATAATCTATCTATCGAATTTATAAAAAAACAATTATACAAATTATAATTTACATTGGAGGTAGAAAACGATCAACAGATATAAATCAAATGAAATTGAAGAATTGTCTCAGATACTGAAAAATGATGGAGTTATTAGCGTTCCAACAGATACTGTTTTTGGAATATGTGCTAGAATGAATTCTAAGATAGCATACCATAAACTAATTGAAGTAAAAAAACGCCCTGCAAATAAATCATTTCCTGTTATGTGTGCAAATGAGGAACAGATAAAAAGTATAGCAATTGTAAATGAAACAGCAGAAAAAATAATTAAAGCATTTATGCCTGGTCCAATTACTCTGGTTTTGAATAAAAACAATACCTTGCCAGAATATGTAACAAATGGTAAAGATACAATTGCTGTAAGAATGGCTACATCAGACTCGATAAAGAAATTAATCAACAAAACAGAAAGTCCAATATTTATGACAAGTGCTAATCAAAGCGGAAGTCCTGAATGCACTAATTTAGATGAAATAGAAAAAGCCTGCCCACTTATAGATGGAATTATGGAAGGACAAGTTTCTTTTTCAAAGGCAAGTACGATTGTAGACTGTACTTTTGATGAAGTCAAGATTTTAAGGGAGGGTCCAATTTCATTAGAACAGATAAAAAAAGTTATAGATAAAAAATAGCTATGCGAAAAGCATAAGCTATTTTTTTGAAAAAATTATAAAATTAAAAAAGTATTGATATTATGTTAAAAGTAGTATATTATACTATTGACAATATGCGAGAAGAAAGGATGGTTAATTTTGAATACTTTATATTTTGATTGCTCAAGTGGGATTAGTGGAAACATGGTACTTGGAGCCTTATTAGAAATCGTTGGAGATGAAAATTACTTATCAGAAGAATTAAAAAAATTAAATGTAAATGGATATAAACTACAAATATCTAAAAAAGTAAAAAATGGAATAACTGGAACTTATGTTGATGTTGTGGTTGATGGAAAAGACGAATATGGACATATACATCATTTAGAAGAACGCGAACATGAACAAGACCACGAACACAATCACCATGATCACGAATATCACCACGAACATAGAAATTTAAAAGATGTAAATGAAATTATTGATAATAGTTCTTTAAAAGAAGATGTAAAAGATTTAGCAAAAAGAATATTTTTAAGAGTAGCAAAAGCAGAATCTAAAGTACATAATAAATCTTTAGAAGAAGTGCATTTTCATGAAGTAGGAGCAATAGATTCTATTGTAGATATTGTTGGAACAGCTATTTTAATTAATAAAATAAATCCAGATAAAATTATTTCAAGTATTGTAAATGATGGATATGGATTTATAGAATGTGCTCATGGAACTATGTCTGTACCAGTACCTGCAACAAGTGAAATATTCGCAGCTTCAAATGTAAAATTTAGACAAATAGATGTAGATACAGAACTTGTAACACCAACAGGTGCAGCAATAATTAGTGAGCTTGCTGAAGAATTTATAAGTCTACCAACTATGAAAGTACAAAAAATAGGATGGGGAGCTGGCTTCAAAGATTTAAAAATACCCAATATTTTAAAAGTATATTATGGAAAAATAGAAAAGCCAAATGAAGATTTTGTTGTAATGGAAACTAATATTGATGATGCAAGCGGAGAAATATTAGGATATACACAAGAATTATTATTTAAGAATGGAGCATTAGATGTATTTTATACACCAATCTTTATGAAGAAAAATAGACCAGCTTATAAATTAACAGTAATGTGTAAAAGAGAAAATATACAAAAATTACAAAATATTATTTTTAAAGAAACAACTACTATTGGTATTAGATATCGCTTTGAATATAGAACAGAACTTGATAGAGAAATTGTCGAACTTGATACCAAATATGGAAAAATAAAAGCAAAAAAAGTAATAAATAATGGAGATACTTATGTATATCCTGAATATGAAAGCATAAAGGAATTAGCTGAAAAAAATAATATTCCATTAAAGGAGCTATATAAATTAATTTGATTTATACAATGATATAATTTACAAAAATAGAGATAACTTAAACTTAATAAATATTTTCAAATACGAAGAAAAATAATTTAATTATAAT
>CANQJH010000001.1 GCA_947624195.1 uncultured Clostridia bacterium | reverse complement strand
TCACTTATAGCTGGACTTGTTATTGGTGTATTTGCATCACAATTTATGTCTATACTAGTTGGCAAATTGTTCGAAGCCGATATGAGCGAATTCCATTTTGTATTTTCAAAAGATGCTTGTGCCAAGACTTGTATATATTTTGCAGTAATGTATCTAGCTGTAATGATTTTTAATACAATGACAATTTCAAGATATAAACTAATTATTTTATTAAATGCTACAAAGAAAAACGAAAAAGTGAAAATGAAGAATCCACTTTTAGCTGTTTTAGTATTTATTTTCGGTAGCAGTATTGTAGGTTATGCTTACTGGAAAGTAACAGGAGATGTATACTCAATGAATACAGCGGAAAAGATGATACCACCTATTCTAATGGGAGTTGCCCGGAACGGTACTAATCTTCTGGTCTTTATCTGGATTTATAATAACAGTTGTTCAAAAAATGAAAAATATTTATTTTAAAGATACAAATATGTTTGTTTTAAGGCAATTAAATAATAAAATAAATACAATGGTTGCAAGTATGAGTGTTATATGCTTAATGTTGTTTATGACAATTAGTATTTTATCATCAAGTTTAGCATTAAGAAATACTATGCAAAGAGAATTAATTGAAATGACACCAGTGGATTTGAATTTATATAAAACTGCAAATTTGCCAGAAAGTTATACTAGATATGGAATAGAACATACAACGACAGAAGCGCAACGAGAAGATTCAAAAATCCTATTTATGATACAATGATAAATAATGGCTTAGATATGAATGTATTAAAAGATATTGTTGAAATAGAAGTATATGCGACAAATGATTTGACGTGGGAAACTTTTTTTGGAGAAAGTTTTGATGAAGTAAAAAAAGAATTTCCAGGTTTGGCTTATGGAACAGCAGAAGAAATAATAAAAATATCTGATTATAATAAAATGGCAAAATTATATGGAATAAAAGAATATACCTTAAATCAAGATGAATATATCGTTCTTTGTGATTTTGATATGCAAACAGAATTAAGAAACAGAGTATTAGCAAAAGAAAATTATCCTTTAACTATTGCAGGAAAAGAATACAAATCAAAATATAATAAATGCCAAGAAGGATATATAATGATGTCAACAAGTCATACAAATACAGGAATTATTTTAGTGCCAGATAATTGTCCGTTAACAGAAGAAATGAAAGAAATGTATTTATTATCAGCAAATTATAATGCAGAAACAGATGAAGGAAAACAAGAAATTGAAAAAATATTTTTAGGCAGTGAAAGTTCTTCAGATTTTGTAAAAAAACTAAATGATAATGGAATAGAATTAGATGGATTGACAAAAATTAGCTTAAGGGAAGCAAGTATAGGTATAGCAACGATAGTAGTATTTATAGCAATTTATTTAGGAATAATATTCTTAATAGCTAGTAGCGCTATCTTAGCACTAAAACAACTAACAGAAGCAAGCGATAATAAACAAAGATACACTATTTTAAGAAAAATTGGTTGCGATGAAAAAATGATTAATAAAGCATTATTTAGACAAATAGGTATTTTCTTTGGAATGCCACTTGTTTTAGCAATTATACACTCAGTTTTTGGAATACAATTTTCAATAACATTGATGTCAGGGTTAGCCTCAACAGATGATTTACTACCATCTGTTATAGCAACAGTAATAATTATTGGAATGATATATGGTTCATATTTTGCTGCTACATATTTTGGCGGAAAAAATATCATCAAAGAAGAATAATAAATTTATTAGAGCAAGTGATTATTTACAATCACTTGCTTTTTTGTTATACTTTAGATAAATAATTTGTTGAAAGGATGAGATTAGAAATATATGAAAAAGGTAATAAAAATTCTGTTAATTATTATTGTATTTATTGTAGTTTTAGCATTAATATTTTTTGCAGTAGATTATTTAAGAGTACAAAATGATAAAAAACCAATATTTTGTATTACATTAGGAGGGTATAGTGATGGTGGAACAGTAGAATATTTTGGATTAGGATATAAAGTAATAGACTTTAATAGATTAAGTGGATATAATGAGAAAAAAATAGGTACTTGGAATATGCAATATGGAGATTTTTATGATGAAATAGAAAACTATGAAAATAAAATAATCATTGAATCTGCAAATAGACTAGAAAACGAAGAAAAGGAGCATATAGAAATTAAATCCTTTGAGGCACAAGGTATAGAAGAAATATTTAGTAGACTAGAATTTAAAGAAGAAACTTGTGATGGCTTAGATGACTACATTATTACTTTTAAAAGTAATATGATAACCTATGGAATTGAATTGGGGACATCTTGTCATATTACAAAAGGTGGAAAAGAAGCAGTGCTAAATGCTGAAGATTCTTATAGAATTATTGAAATAATAAATGAGCATACAGATAACAAAATATATGGTAGTGATCAAGAAACACAAATAAGTGAAATACAATTTGTAAGAACATTTAATGTAAAATCAGATTTAAAAGAAACAGACAAAACAGGAAATTATAATTTCTATATAGTAGAACAATATCAAATGAATGGACCTGCTTTAATAAAAGCAGAGAAAAAATATAAGCTAGTAGAAGGAAATGATTACGAGTTTACTTTTAAAGGTGAGAAAAAGGAGAGAACAGAATATACTGCACAAGACATTTTTACAGACTTTAGAATTGTAAATATTGAAAAAACAGATAAAAAAGGAATGAATCAAAGACAAGATGGAATATAAAGATAAATGGAAAATTCTATTACTATATTTAGATAAATAGTAAGTTGTTGGATTGAAAGAATAGAAAATATTGCTTAGTGGGATTTTATTTGATAAAATAAAAAGAAAATATAAAAATATAACTATAATAAAAATTAAAAATATTTAGTTCGGTGGGGAAAAGGTAAAATGGAAAAGGAAAAAGAAGTAGAAAAAGTAAAAGAAGAAGTAAAAAAGGTAAAAGAAGAAGTAAAAAAAGGAGTAAAAAAAGAAAAACTTTTTCAAAATAAAAAATATTTATATACAATAGTAGGTGGAATTGTAGCTTTCTTACTCATAATGATAATTATTATTTCATTAAATGCAACTAATAAAATTGATAGAAATGACAACAATGATAGTGGTAATGGTAAAAATTTTAGTGTAAAAATACATATTGATTTTACTAAAAATATTATTTTTAGTAAATATGATGTTATTATATCTGTTGGAAATCAGAGAAAAAGATTATACCATGGTGAAAATGCAGATGTAGAATTTCATTTGGGTACTGGTAGTTATACTATAAATTTTGTAAATGCGGAAGATACTTCTATAAAAAATGAAAAAAATATTAATGTAAATGATAACGATATAGATATTGGCTATAAAATTAGTTGCTATAATAACAGAATTGAAGTCAAAGATTTATATTTTGATGAAAACATTGCTCTAAATGAAAATGAAATAAAGATGACAACTGATAAATCTTCTTTGATTAGAAAAAATTACAAGGATGTTATCAATGAATTAGAAAAAATGGGATTTTCAAATATTATTGAAAAACCACTATATGATATTGATACTTCTGATATTGACACTTTTTTAATTACTGAAGGAGAGGTTGAAAGTGTTACAATAGATAGTAAAGATGATTATTCAAGAGGAACTGTTTTTCAAAAAGATGCTGAAGTAATTGTAAGCTACCATCTAAAATCTCAAGATGATCCTGAAAAAGTTTCTATTCCTTATGGTTGGCTTTCTGGTAAAGATATAAATTATGAAAAAGTAGAACAAGCATTTAGGGATGCCGGATTTAATCATATTGTTACTCATACAAAATCATCAGCTAGAAAAATTAATGAAAATAAAGTGTATGATATCAAGATAGGTGGGGAATCTGCTGAGGTTGATAAAAAATACAAAACGGATGAAGAGGTTGCAATTTATTATTATACATATAAGCCTAGAGTATCTGAAACTGAGTTAGATACATATTATGTACATAAAGCATTTGAAGAATATGGTGAACAGAAATATAAATATGGATTTAAAAGCCATTGGATAACTGGAATTAAAGAAGAAAGAGAAAATACTGATGGTTCATTTTATATTAAAGTAGAAGTAACAATAACCAATGAGTATGGTGCTGATTATGATACTGTTGCAGAAGGAATGGTTAGTGGTAGCAATGCCAACCCTAAAGTAACAAATTTTAGTGTTAAATAAATATTATCTAAAAATTAAGTTGAAGTATTACAAAAAACAAAATATTCTTAATTTTATGTTTTACATTTGCAATATAAAAATATTAAAAAAGACAAAAAGTAGTACAAATTTATTTTATTAGAAAACAACTCTCCTTTTATACCCTAGAATTGTGAAAAAACAATCTAGGGTAACTTTTTTATTTTATGAAAGAACAGGTGATATTTACACTCACTTGCTTATGTGTTATACTTTAATTAAAGAAAAATAACACTACTTTTTGTGACCATAGTAATTGTACAATAAAAAATGTTTGATATAATATAAAAAAATATAATATAAGAAAGAATATAAAAATGGAAATAAAAGATAATGAGATAAAAAAAATAATAGAAAAATCTGAAAATTATAGAAAAAATTTAAATTTTAAAATAAAAAGTCCTAATTTTCATAAAAATGAATTTGAAAGTGTTGCTAATGAAATGCTCCAAAATATATTTGACAAAAATAAGAAGAAATGGTATATAGAAGATGAAAATAATGTATTTTTAAAATGTGAAATATCAAAAAACGAGGCATTAAATGGGTGTACTAAAAAAATTAAATATAATCAAATATCTGAAAATGGGAAAAAACATAAAAATACGCTTGATGTGAAAATACCTAAGGAAATTAAAAGTAATGAAAAAATAATTTTATACAATAGAGGGAATTACATAGAATCAAAACATAAAAGGAGCAATGTAGTTATAACAATAAATATTAAATAAGAAAGGGATTAATCAATTAAATATATTAATATTTTTATATAATTGATTATACAAGAAAAAATGAATTGTATATATCTGTCTAAATCGAAATATTGTAAAGCAAAACAGTGTAACAAAATTCTGTGGTTAGAAAAATACAAATCTAGTGAAGCAGTAAATGTTGAAAATGAATCTGCTTTAGAAAATGGAACAAAGGTTGGAGAAATTGCAAAAAATTATTTTGGAAAATATACTAATATTGAGTTTAATAGTGATTTATCTAAAATGATTTTGGATACTGAGTTACAATTAAAAAATAAACCTAATATAATAACCGAAGCATCTTTCAATTTCGATAATAATTTCTGTAGTGTTGATATATTAAAAAACGACATTAATGGAATAGAAATATATGAAGTAAAAAGTTCTACAGACATTCATGATATATATTTAGATGATGTTTCATATCAATATTATGTGCTAGATAACTTAGGTTTTAATATAAAAAGTGTCCATATAATGTATATCAATAGTGAATATGTAAGGAATGGCGAATTGGAATTAGAAAAACTTTTTAATATTAAAGATATTACTGAAATAGCTATTTCAAAGCAAAATGAAATACAAGAAAAAATAAAAGAAATAAATGAATATATGCAAAAATATGATAATGGAGAAAATGAACCAGAAAAAAAGATTAGTATGAATTGTTTTGATCCTTATGAATGTGCATATTGCAATTATTGTACTAAAGCACTTCCCAAAAATAATGTTTTTGATATTAGAAAAATGCAAAAAAGTAAAAAATTTAAATTGTTTAATGAGGGTAAAATTAGTTTTGAGGATATTTTATATGAAGATATAAATGAAAAGTATTTAGAACAAATAGATTTTGAATTAAATGATAAAGAACCAAAAATAGAAAAAGACAAAATTAGAGATTTTTTAGATACGCTTTCATATCCATTATACTTTTTAGACTTTGAAACTTTCCAACAAGCAATTCCAGAATATGATGGCGTTAGTCCATATATGCAGATTCCTTTTCAATATTCACTTCATTATATTGAAGAAGAAAATGGCAAATTACAGCATAAAGAATTTTTAGCTGAGGCAGGAATAGATCCGAGACGAACATTAGCAGAAAGTTTAGTAAAGGATATTCCAAAAAATGTGTGTGTTACTGCTTACAATATGAGTTTTGAGAAAAGTGTAATAAAGAAATTAGCTGAAGCTTATCCGGATTTAAGTGAACATCTATTAAATATAAGAAACAATATAAAAGATTTAATGATTCCATTTAAGGAAAGATATTATTATTGCAAAGCAATGCAAGGCTCATATTCAATAAAATATGTACTACCTGCATTATTTCCAAATGACCCAGAACTGGATTATCATAATTTGCCAGTAGTACACAATGGAGGTGAGGCAAGTTACGCTTATAGTGATTTAGTAAATCATACAAAAGAAGAACAAGATGAAATAAGAAATGGATTATTAGTTTATTGTGGACTAGATACTTTAGCAATGGTTAAAGTATGGGAGAAATTAAAAGAGGTAGCAAATATAATAAATATATAGAAATTAATAAAGGGAGTAAAAGATGAAAAATAAAGAAAAAGATGTAATTTTAATCAACAAAATGTTTAATTCAAATAAAAAATCTTATGCTAATGAAAGAGAAAATATAGTACATGAAATAATAAATTTATTTAAAGCAAATAACGGCAAACATTATATTTATATAGTAAAAGATGGACATATAGATAAAAAATATGATGATAGAATTTCTGACATATTGTTAACAAGAAGTGTTGGAAGTGGAAGCAAAATTGTTGAAATTATAGCATGGGTAAAAAGTCCAAAGCAAATAATAAAAAATTGGGATTCTGAACGAAGAAAAGATATTTATGATAATCAAATGAAAAAATATATTGAAAAAATGCAATATGATATTAATTATAAAGTTGCTGTAAATGAAATATTTGAGAATAATTTTTATAAGGAAAAAAAAGAAAATGGAGAGGGTATTTTGTATGCAACATTTGAAGCTGATATTGTAGTAAAACCTAAAGTCCCAATATTTTTAACATATGATAGAAAAAATACAAAATTTCCAAAAACCTATTTGATAGAAAGAAAAAATTTTAATACAAGTCAAAAATCATTTG
Organism: uncultured Clostridia bacterium; assembly: GCA_947624195.1. Classification (GTDB taxonomy): domain Bacteria; phylum Bacillota; class Clostridia; order TANB77; family CAG-508; genus CAG-793. Next base: position 138,511 of record CANQJH010000001.1, on the reverse strand, counting down.
TACCCAAAAAAAATAAAAATGATTATGAAACATTAAAAACGATGTTAGAAGATGAAAATAATTGGGAAGAAAAAGATAATTTTAAGAAAGTTGATATAAAAAATATAAAAAAAGAAGATAATTTTAATTTTTTAAAGTTAGTAAAACTTGAAAATTTTGAATTGGCTTTCTCAAATATGCTTCAATATTATTTCTTACAAAATAAAAATATTTTTCAGAAATTTGTTAAAAAGGTATTAGGAATTGACATTAATGTAAAAGATAAAAGTTTTGAAATAAATAGAGAAGAACAGCACATAGATATAGTGATAAGAGATGATAATAAAGCTATAGTAATAGAAAATAAAATAAAATCTGATATCAATGGAAAAGAATATGATGAATGTGGGGATGTTACTAAAACACAATTAGATGATTATAGAGAATATATAGAAAAAGACAAAAATAGAAAAGGAAGTTATTTTATTGTTGTCCCAAATTATAATAAGGGAAAATTTCTTAGTAATAATAATGGTTATAAGATAATTACATATAAAGAAATATACGATTTCTATAAAGATAAGAAAGAATACTTTAAAGATGACAAATACTTTGAGGACTTTTTAAAAGCTCTAAAAAAACATACAAAAGAAGTTGATAGTGAAACATATGATATTATGTTAGATAGATTATCAAAGAGAATAAAAGAAATAAAAGATAATGAAGATGAAGAATCAATATCTTAAAGGAGTAAGTAATGGACTTATACGAAAAAAATGGAAATATATTATACATATTAAATGTATTAAAAAAATATAGTGATGAAGAACATAAGTTATCCATCTCAGAGCTAAAAGAAAAGATAGATGAGGTATATGGCGAAGATATTGATCCACGAACTATAAGGAGAAATATAAATCTGCTTAAAGAAAAATTTGGTTATGATATAAGTACATATAATGACAACAAAATAGGATATTATATAAATAATGATCCAGAAACTGATTTTGAGCCAGGAGAAATTAGAGCAATTATTGATACTTTCAGTTATTCGGCATTCATAGAAGATAAGGTTGCGAAAGGAATAATAAAAAAGTGTAAGAATTTGCAAAATATATATGAAAATGAAAAAGTAAAGAATTATAAAGTATATTCTCCTAAGGGTAAGACAAGCAATATGGAAGTAATAAAAAATATTGAAGATATTTCTAATAGTATAATAAAAAAGAATAAGATAAAATTTGAATATTGGAAGTACTCGATAAAAGGCGATAAAATAGAAAAGAAAATAGTAAGTGAACCTGTCGTTTCTCCTTATGCCATTATATATGATAATCAGCAATTTTATATGCTTGGAATCAAAAATGGAAATGATAAATTTTTCCATTATAGGTTAGATAGAATAAAAAATTTACAAGAAACAAATGAAAAAATAACTATAAAGAAAACAGAAAAAGATATAGAGGAATATACAGATACATCAGTTGAAATTTTTAGTGGACAAAAAATAAAAATAGAAGCCGAATGCAATGAAATAATATTAGATGAAGTTATAGAAAAGTTTGGGAAAAATATTCAAATAAATCCTATAAATGATAAAGAGTTTAAGATAAGTCTATATGCCAATCCACGAGGATTTAAATTGTGGGCTATGAGAAATCTAGATGTGGTAACTGTAACAAGTCCACAATCATTTATAGAAGAAATAAAGTTACAATTAGAAGATGCAATGAAAAGGTATAAAAAATAACAATACATTTTGTGACCGACACAATTGAATATATAAAACATAGCTAGTATAATAAAATTATACTAGCTATATTTTTTTGAAAGGAAAGTGAAAAAATGGAAACAGGATTTAAAAAGTTAGATGAGATAGTGAAAATAAAAGAAGGAGATTTAATTTTAATAGGAGGAACAGCTTTTGTAGGAAAGACTAACTTTGCACTAAATATTATTATATTGTTGCATAGAGATGAATGTTTTAATAATTTTACCCAAAAGAAAAATGTAGCAGATGTCATAATAGCAAAAAATAAAAATGGTATAGAAGCAAGTATTGAACTTGCTTGGAATTCAAAGTATTTAAAATTTTTGAATTTGTGAGGAGGAAAATTAGTGATGAAAACATATTTATTACAAATTAAAACTTATGATTATAGTGATGAAACAGATGATGAATATATAGAAATCTTTAACACTTTTGAAAGAGCAAAAAGCTATGGACTAGAATTTTTAACCCACGAATTAGAAAGTTACTGTAAAGATATAAATAAATCCATCAAACAGGCTTTAAAGGAATACAAAATTGATTATGATTTTAGAATTACGGAAGAAGATATAGAGTATGCTGAAAATTTTAAAAAGAAGTTGGAGTTTGAAGAGGAAATAGAAGAACTATTAATATATGAGCCAACACATAAAGAATTTATATTAGATTATACTGGAGAAATTACAAATATATGTATAAGATACTTATTCAACCAAAAAGAAACAAAATGGCGTAATTGTGTTTATTTAAAACCAAATGATTTATTACCAAATGCAGGAACTAAGTTTAAAATTGGTGATTTAGTTAAAATTGTTAAGCCAAATAAACGAATGGAGGATTGCTCCTATAACGAACATCCAGAATATAGTGATGTTTACGTAGTAAGATATCTACCTAGAAGAATAGAAGGTCAAAAATATTTAAGAAATACATATGCTTTATCTGAAATATCAGATGATAATTATGCACCAGGTATATATACATGGGAATTTCATGAAGAACAAATGGCAGAATATGATGAAGAGATTGAAGAAAATTCTCCTATTGATGTATTAAGAAAAATTATAAAAAAAGAAATCAAAGTAAATAGAGAAACTTGGGACAATTTAAAATATGGCGTAATATCATTTAAAGACGAGGATAAAAGAAAAAGCAATTATTATAAAAAAGTATTAAAATTAGGAGATTAAAAATGAAGAGAGAAGAAAAAATTCGAGATAATTACGATTTAATAAATTCAAAAGCAATTAGTAATTATTGTAGAGAAATAAAACATCAATTTAATACAGAAGAACTCGCAGTTTTGGTGTATAGAAATAACAAGATGAGCATAGAAGAAAAAATAGTAAAATACCAAGATTTAATTAATAATTATCCAGATATGGAAGTTGTAGAAAGAATAAATTGTAGGCATTATGATAGTGTAAAAAAAATGATTCAAAATGAAATTGATAGATTAAAAAAATTATATGGGGACATTATAAAAGAAGATAAAAATTGTGTATACACATGGGAGGAATATAATAGGTCAACTAAAAGTTATAGTAGAACTAGTGATGTAATAAACAATATAAAGAGTACATATAAAGAAGTGTATAAAGATGTAACAGATTATATAAAAGAGTATAATGACACTATTTCTTTTTCTATTACCAAAAAATATCTTGATAACAAAGAGAACATCTATGCGGAATACATAGTTATAAATATGCAACCAAAACTAATAAAAGTAAGTAGAAACGGTGAAAATCTACCTGATATGGACGGAATTTTTGTAAATTTACCAGTTCCTTTTAAAAAAGGTGATATTTTAGTTACAAAAATATTTAATGATTCCCATGAAAAAAGTATATTTGTGTTAAATAATTTAACCATTTGGGACAAAAGAATGTCAGAAAAAACTTTTATTAGAAATTTAGATACAAGTGATATGATAGGAAATGGATATTATTTAAATGATGATACACCTCAAATTGTATTAGATCATGTATTTGATTATGATTCTTTTGAATTTTTTGATGGAGAACTAGACGGAACAAATCGAATATTAAAGTTGATTAGTAGTTTTTTAAAAGGAAAAATTGATAACTTAGAGTTATTTATAAAAGCGTATGAATCTTTTAAATCTAATTATGACGGAAAAATGCCCAATATTTTTACAGATGAATATTTAAAATTAGCAGGCTTTAGCAATTGGAATATTTCTCAAATAAAAGGAGAATATAAAAAAATTTATAATATGTCAGATGAAGAAAGAATGGATTATATACGATATTACACAAATGGATTGAAAGGGATACCAGAAAAAAATATAAAGCAAATAGAAACTGATTTTTATGACAATGTTTTTGTTTTAACATTAGATGGCATCTTATATGAAAATGGAGAATTGATTGATGGTAATATAGAACAACTTTATATGTTTGATGGACTGCATTTATATAAAGTAACGGATGATAATAGAATCCGACCTATTGAAGAAAATAAAAAATGGGATGACATTGATATATACTTAAATAATAAAGATTGTTCATATAAAAAAATTTTAATGAGTACAATGAATATTGTTGCTTTAACTAAAGAGGGAAATGTTAGAGCAAGTCATCAATATCCTATATGTGTAATTCCAGAAAATTATATAGGTGTACAAGATATAAAAATAGAAGAAATTGATGGATTAGATATGCCATATGTATATAAAAAGAATAAATATATAAAGTTATATTATAATTAAAACATATAAAAATTTAGTAAAGTATCACTACAATACGTGACCATATAACTTTCCAAATTCCATTTTTTCGCAGTATAATATATTTGTATTAAGAAAGGGGTTTATATATGAAATTAAATGAAGAATTATTAGATGACGAAAATGAAAAAATATTAAGTAAATTAGATGATACTATTGGATTAAGTAAAAATAAAGTGATATTAAGAGACATTATAAAATATCATAAAGTAATGCAAAAATATAGATGTAATATAGAATTTGAAAATTATAATATAATTATTAGAAATACTTCTAGCTACAATCTTTATGAAGAACTAATATCTGTTATTGCAGAAGTATATTATAAAAATGGTATAATACCTAATCCAGATATTCTATATTTTGATCCAGATGAATTTAGATATAATACAAGAAAGAAGGAATCAAAAACTAATAATGATATAAAGGAAGGTCTTATAGTCATTGATTTAGTAGAATTGAGAAGAAGCCCTAAAAGGATAAAAGAAGAAGTAAAAGTTATGATAAATCAAATGCCAACAAAAGCATTTATTATATTAGAAGATGAATACAGAGAAGGTGAAGTTAATGCAGTATTAACAGAGTGTTTTTCTTGGTCAATGAAAATAGAAACTATTACTAAAGAGGAAAAAGAAATATATATAAAGAAATTTATGGACTCAAATGAACTAACGTACAATGAAGAAATTGTAAGGGAATTGGCTGATAACCCATATTACTTAGTAAAAAATAAATTAATTAATTTATTAGTAAATTGTAAAATAAATAATGAAAAAAGTGCTATAAAAATTTTAAAAAAGAGTGAAAGATTAGAAAATAATAAGAAAAAAAATATAGAAAAAACAGGTATGCAAGAACTAGATGAACTTATTGGGTTAGATGAAGTAAAAGAACAAATAAAAAAAGTTATAAGCTTTGTAAAAAATAGTAAAAAAAGAAATAACATGCCAATGTTACATATGTGTTTTAATGGAAATCCTGGAACAGGAAAAACAACAGTAGCAAGAATAGTTGGAAAAATTTTTGCAGAAGAACAAATTCTATCTGATAAAAAAGTTTTTGTAGAAGCACAAAGATGTGACCTTATTGGAAAATATGTTGGACATACTGCTCCTATGACACAAGAAATGATTGAGAAATCTTTGGGAGGAATATTGTTTATAGATGAAGCTTATTCTATTGCATCTTATATTCAAGATGAAGGTGGTAGAGACTTTGGAGCAGAATGTATAGCAACTCTGCTAAAAGGAATGGAAGACCATAGAGAAAACCTTTGTGTAGTACTTGCAGGTTATACAAATGAAATGAGACATATGTTGAAAGTAAATCCAGGGTTTGAAAGCAGAATTCAATTTATAATAAATTTTCCAGATTATTCAGCAGAAGCATTGTATGATATTTTCAAAAATCTTTGTAAGAAAGATAAATACAAAATTTCTAGTAATGTAAAAAATTATTTGATAGAACATTTTATGTACGCAAAAAATAATGAAAATTTTTCAAATGCAAGATATGTAAGAAATGTTTACGAAAAGGTTAAAATAGAACAGGCATATAGAGTTAATACAAATAGAAATGAGAATATAAACTTAATAAAAAAATGTGATATTGAGAAAGTTCTTGCAAAATTTAAAGAAAATGATAAAAAAGTAGCTAAGATAGGTTTTTCAATTTAAGTTCTTGGTCAAAAGATATATGTTCATCAAAGTAAACAAATAAATATTATTTTCAATTTTAAGAGGGTAAACTATATAAAAAAATACAAAATCAGATATAGAGGAAAATATATATTAACGGGTTCAGCAAGACCAGATACAAAAGATATACATCATTCAGGAATAGGTATTGAAGATTAAATATTTTTTTGTTATACTTTAATTAGATAAATCATAATTTGTAAAGGAGAATGTATAATGGTTGAAAAAGATATAAGTATATGGAGAGCTAAATTTAATACTGGTGTTGTTCAATCTGGAAAGATGAAACAAAGCAAAGTATTTGAATTTTGTAGAGAAAAGAAAATTGTTGGTTTAGGATGGGCAATACCAGGGTATCCTAAAACAATAGATGAAGCAATAATACAAGGCAGTAAAATTTATAAAGACAATGGCTTTAAAACTAATATGAAAAACTTGAAAAATTTAGAAAAAGATGATTTAGTGTGGGCATTAGGGGAGCATTCGTATTACATAGGAAGAATATTAGATGACAAATATGGACATTTGTCTAATGAGTTTGATGTATGTAATACAAGAAATTGTGAATATCATAAAGTCGGAGAAATTGAAAATATCCCAGGCAAAGTTGTTTCTTCATTTTTTGGCAGTGGATTAACATTAAGACATATAGGAGATAATAAAGAAAGAACGATAGAAAATATAAGTAAATTGATTTTTAATAAGGTATCAAAAGAAGAATATTATAAAGTAAATTTGAAAAAAGATTTTTGGCTATTATTTTCAGACCAAGAAATAGAGGAGATAATAGGATTATATTTACAATTTGAGAAAAATTATAAAGTATATATTACCTCTAAAAAGAAAGCAACTAAGAAATATGAATTTACTATGGTAAATGAAAAAAATGAAAGAGCTGCAGTTCAAGTAAAATCAGGAAATACACCATTGAATTATAAAGATTATTTGAATGATAAATATAAAATATTTTTGTTTTCAGCTTGTGGTGAATATGGTGGAGTGCCTAATACAGATAAAATTGAGATTATTGAAAAAAGAGATATTGAAGATTTTATATTAAAAAGAAAAAATATATTACCTGATAACATACGTTACTGGATAGAATTGTGATATATTAGTTTTGCAAATTTATAAAATCAGGAGATAAGCAAGTGATTATTTACAATTACTTGCTTATTTGATATACTTCTATTGTAAAAAGTTTAATCTAAATTGAAAAAATAAAATCTTTTTAAGAAATAATTTGAAATATTGAAAGGTTAAATATAATGAGTAATAAAAATGATATAAATCATAGTTTATTAGATGACTTTACAACAAATATGTCTAGTGCTTCAGAGAAAAAATTGATGTTAATATATCAAATATTGTATATAGTATTAAGTCTTATTCCTTTTTCAATTTATAGAATAGCTGAGAATATTTTTGAAAATGGTACTTACAGGATACAAGCTGAATTACAATTTTCTTTGTCAGATATGGACAATTTTTGTAAAGTAACAAATGAGTTATCATATAAGCTTCTTGCTATATCAATTATGTTAATATTATCAGTGCTAATAATGTCATTTATAAGTATTTTGAAAATTTCTAAATTTAAGATGGAAAAAGAAGATATTAAGAAATTTAAAAAGGGTATTATTATTTTCTTTATTAGTGTTGATTATAAAAATGTTAAAGGAACTATACCATGGCATATTGACAAATATGAATCAATGGTAAATCAAAGCGATAGCAATGCATCAATATTATACACAAGATGAAGAAAAGAAGTTAAATAAGGATTTTAGAAATCAATAATAATGAAGGGGTTATATATGCGAAAACTAAATTTAATAGTGGTATTTGATAATGATTTAGAAAAAGTATTATTTTGTATAAGAGCGAAAGAACCATATAAAGGACTATATAACTTTGTAGGTGGTAAGGTAGAGAAGGATGAAACTAATGATGAAGCTGCATACAGAGAATTATTTGAAGAAACAGGAATATCCAATAAAGACATAGTTTTAGATCATTTTATGGATTTGAATTATTTAAAATATGAAAATAATATACAAGTTTATTATGGGATTTTAAAAAATGAAGTAAATTTGGTAGAAGAAAAAAATAAATTAGAGTGGGTAACTATAGACGATAAATTGCTTGACAATTCCAAGTTCGCGGGAAACTATAACATACCTCACATCATAAGGCAAATAAAAATATACTTAAAAAACGGGACTGGAATTGATAAATATTAAAAGGTAAGAAATTTCCAACTGCAGGAAATGAAGAATTCTATAAAAAAGCTGGGTTCAAATATAAACCTGACGTTATAACTGGGATGTATTTATGGATAAAAAAATAAAAGTAAAATAATATAAGGAAATCAAAAAATGGATAATTTAAAACAATTGAAAAATGAAGAAATAATAAATCTTATTAAAAATAAAATGGTCACAGTAGCAGACATTGTGGATTCAGGAATATGTCCTACTTGTTTTGATAAAGAGAACGACCATATTTTATATGGAGATAAAACAGACAAAATGATTTATGAAAATGATAAATTTGAGTGCTTTTTTGTTGAAAATCCAAGGTCAGATGGACATACAGTTATAAGTACAAAAAAACACTATAAGGATATGATGGAAATTGATGATATAATTTGCAAAGAAATATTTATATTAGCAAAAGAAGTTATGAAAGCTTTGAAAGAAATTTATGAGGCAGAAAGTGTATATTTATGTACAATGTGTGATGGACCAATGAATCATTTCCATATACAATTAATTCCTAGATACTCATTTGAAAAGAGAGGCTCAAAAAATTTTGTAAAGCCACGATTTGAATATAAAGAAGATAAAGAAAAACTTCAACAAATGAAGCAAAGGTTATCCGTTTTAGCTAAATAAATAATAGTAAAAAATAATTAAATAAATTGTAAAGGAGAAAAATATGATAGAATCAAAAGGTTGGAATTGGAAAATCGTTAAGGATGAAAATGAGAAAATTTGGAAAAATCCAAGTATAGAATCGTACTATTTATTAAATAGGTGGAAATCACAAAATAAAAGATATTTTCTGGATTTAGGATGTGGATTAGGTAGACATTCGATTTTATTTGGAAAAAATGAATTTAATGTTAATTGTTTTGATATTAGTGAAGAAGCTATAACAAGAACTAAAGAATGGGCTACAAAAGAAAATTTAAAATTTGATTATAAAATTGGAGATATGCTTAACCTACCCTATAATGATCAACAATTCGATTGTATTTATTGCAGAAATGTTATTTCACACACTGATACAGAGGGAATAAAGCAGATAATAAGTGAATTAGATAGAGTAATGAAACATGATGGAGAATGTTATTTGACATTAGGTTCAAAAGATACAGAGGCATTTAAACAAAAAAATTGGCCTTTAATTGATGAAAATACAAGGTTAAGAATGGAAAAAGGACCAGAATATAAAGTTCCACATTTTTATGTTGATTACAATTTAGCAAAACAGTTATTTAGTAATTTCAAAATAATTAATATACATCAAGAGATTGATTATTATGAAAAACAAAATTCTACAAAAGAATCATATCATTATCATATTTTAATAAAAAAAACTTAGAAATAGAATAGCAACACATTACAATTTCAATGATTATAATGTTTTTAGATTGAACAAATAAAGTGCAATTTCTAACATTTAAAGTGCAAAAATTGCACTTTAAATGTTGATTTTATATTAATTAATTGTTATAATATCTATGGGAGGTATTTCTAATGGATAAGAAAAAAGATTGGAGTTTAGAATTATCAGAATATATTAAGCAAGGCGAACCAAATAAAGTAGAGAAAACTAAAACTTGGGAAACAGCAATTGGTTTGCAGGATGTGGATGGATTAAAACCATCAAAATATTTAATAGAAACTGCCAAAGAACATATTGAAGGCAATATAGATATTGAGGAAGTAAAAGAAAGAATAGATGAATATTATGAAGTTCAAACTAGTAGAAAGAATTTCGAAAAAGAAAACGAAGAAGCAGACAAAGTTTCTGTAAGAATAACTGAGATTTTAAGCGAAAAGGCATTTAACTTTTCACCAACTGAATTATTAAATATTCATAAAAAATTATTCCAAGATATATTTGAGGGGGCTGGTATCTATAGAGATTATAATTTTACTAAAAAAGAGTGGGTGTTAAATGGAGATACAGTAACATATGCACCATTTGAAACAATAAAAGAAACTTTAGAATATGATTTTAATCAAGAAAAAAACTTTTCATATAAAGCCTTAAGTTTAGATGAATCTATAAAACATATATGCAAATTCACATCAAATATTTGGCAGGTACATCCATTTTGCGAAGGAAATACACGAACGACAGCCGTTTTTATAATAAAGTATTTGAAAACTTTTGGATTTAATATAAATGATGAAGTATTTGCAGAAAATTCATGGTATTTTAGAAATTCACTAGTAAGAGCTAACTACAATAATTTTGAAAAAAATGTATTTGAAGATAATACATTTTTAGAGAAGTTTTTTTATAATTTATTAACAAATACCAAATATGAACTAAAAAATAGATACACACATATAGATAATATTAAAAATTCAAATAATGATAATTTAAAGTACAAAAATTATACTTTAGAAGAACAGGCAATTATAAATATATTAAAAACTACACCAACAATAACACAAGAGAACATAGCAATTCAAATAAATAAATCTTTAAGAACAGTTAAAGCGTATATGTCAGAGATGCAAAAAAAAGGATTAATAGAACGAAAAAATAGCAAAAAGAGTGGAGAGTGGACTGTAAATTAGGTATTTTTTATCGTGAGCACTCAAGCAAACATAACTAAATAAAAATAATAAGTTGCTATTAAGTTAGTAAAATAAATAGTAAGTTGTCGCTTAGACTAAAAATATATGGAGGTAATTGATATGGTGGATTTAAAAAAGTTACAAAAAGAAATATATCAAAACAAAGTAGATAAAGGATTTAATGTAACAGATGTTAATAAAGAATTTTGCCTAACTTATGGAGAGATTGCTGAAGCCTATGAAGCTTGGAAAAAAAAGAAAGATGATTTAGGTGAAGAATTAGCTGATGTTGCGATATATTTATTAGGATTATCAGAAATATTAGGAATAGATTTAGAAGATGAAATACAGAAAAAAGTTTATAAAAATTCTAAAAGAGAATATAAAATAATAGATGGTGTAAATACAAGAGTCAAAGAATTTGATGAAGAAATTGAAAGATAAACTTAGCGACAACTTACAATTTATAAGTAAGTGATTATTTACAATTACTTACTTTTTTGTTATACTTTAGTAGGAAAAATAGTATGCTGTTGTTGCAATTGATTTATAATTTCTATATTAAGATATATATATACAGCAAAAGGGAGGGAGAAATATATGTTACATAAAATGAAGTTGAAAGAAAATCCATTTGAAAGAATAAAGGATGGAACAAAAACCGTTGAATTTAGGCTGTTTGATGAAAAGAGACAACAAGTAAAAGTTGGAGACCAGATAGAATTTTCAAAATTACCAGATTTACAAGAAAAGATATTAGTTGAGGTTGTTGAATTATATAGGAATGATACTTTTGAGAACTTGTTTAAAAGATTCCATAGTGATAAAAAAGAAATAGAAAGTAATGTTGAGGCAATGCATCAATATTATACACAAGAAGAAGAAAGCAAGTATGGTGTTATAGGAATAAAGGTAAGACTTCTAAATAGAAGTGATATATAATAGGGAGAGTTGTTATGGATATAAAACTAGAATATTCAATTACAAGTGAAGAATTTCTTGAAGTAGTTGAATCTGTTGGATGGAAAACCTATTCAAACGAGCAAGTAAATAAAGCTTTAAATAATACAATGTATATGGTAAAAGCATTAGCAAATGGTAAATTGGCTGGAATAGGAAGAGTTGTTGGAGATTTTAGCATCGTTTGTATGCTGAGTGATATATGTGTCAAACCAGAATTTCAAGGAAATGGAATCGGCACAAAAATTGTAAATGAATTAAAAAAATTAATTGAAGATGGGGTAAAGCAAGGAGAGAAGATGCAAATAGAATTAACACCAACTGCAGGAAACGAAGAATTCTATAAAAAGGCTGGATTTAAATATAAACCTGATGTTATAACTGGAATGTATCTATGGATAAAAAAATAAAAGTAAAATAAGAATAATAATTTACAATTTAAGTGAATTAAATAAATACTAATTTGTAAAGGAGATGTAATTATATGGATATATGGGAAGAAATGTATAAAAAAGCAAAGCAAGAATATCATCCAAAAGAAATATCACCATTTATACAAGCACATCATGTTGTAGCAGCGGTACAAGCTGAAAGTGGAAAAATATTTACTGGATTTTGTATCGAAGGTGCGAGTGGAGTTATTAATTTATGCGCTGAAAGAGTTGCAGCACTTAATATGTATATTAATACAGGAGAAACAAAAATAAAGAGAATGATTGCATTTAGAAATGAACCTCCAAAAGGTAATGGAGGTATGCCTTGTGGTGCATGTAGGGAATTCTTTATGCAATTATCTTATGAAAATAGAGAAATGGAAATACTAACAGATTATGAAAGTAGAAAAATTGTATTCTTAAAAGATTTAATTCCAAATTGGTGGGGAGATAAAAGATATAAGTAAATAAATTATAATTTCTATATTAAGATATAATTAAAAAGCAGATAAAAAAGGATCCTTTAACGATAAAATTCTTAGTCTTATATGATAATATTATAAAAAAATAGAATAAGGGAGAGATTATGAATAATTTAATATTACGTGATTTAAACTATGGTGTTTATGTAATTGGTTGCAAAGATGGAGAAAGAGATGTTGGATGCATAGCAAATAGCGTTATGCAAATAACATCTGATCCGGCTACAATTGCAATAAGCATTAATCATGAAAATTTCACAAATGAATGCATTAAAAAAATCAATAAGTTTTCAATATCTATTTTAAATGAAGAAAGTGATAGTGAAATAATAGGTGTTTTTGGCTTTTCTAGCAGTCGAGATAATGATAAATTTAAAAATTTTGATCATGAAGAAGTTGATAATCTTCCTATAATAAAGGATAGTAATGGCTATATAACATGTGAAGTAATAGGAACTTTGGAAACAGAAACACATACAATTTTTCTAGGTAAAATAATTTCATGTGAAAAAACAATGGAAAAAGCTGCTATGAGCTATAAATTTTATCATGAGGTTTTAAAGGGAAAAAGTCCTAAAAAAGCGCCAACATATCTTCCTGATATTGAAAATGAAATAAAAAGTAATCGTTGGAAATGCTCTATATGTGGTTACGTATATGAAGGTGATGAGTTACCTCTTGACTTTAAATGCCCACTATGTGGCGCCCCACGTGAGGTTTTTGTTAAAGAATAAAGATAACTTACAATTTTTAAAAGTAAGTGATTATTTACAATCACTTACTTTTTTGCAAGATATAAAATACTATTCAATTCTCAGCAAACTAAACCAGTGTTTAATGAGCTTATTTGTCATAGCACCAAAGCCAAACTTATCAATGTTTTCATTTGCGACTAAATCAACTGTAGCAAGCATCTCTCCATTAGAAGTAAAAGTTACCTCTCCAATTTTTTGACCAGTTGTTATTGGAGCAGATATGTTATCATATATTTCTATGCTTTGCTCAACATCAGTGGAATTTGATTTTTTCATTATAAGTCCAAAATCTTGGCTAAATACCGCTTCAGTCGTATTTTTTAATCCTTTTCCAATTTTGCAAACTCCAGCGACTTCATTTTTGGATGCCAAAGCTTTGTATTGGTAATTGCTAAATCCATAGTCTAATAATTTTTGGGCTTCTGCAAAACGTACAGCGCTTGTTTCTGCTTTCATAATGACTGCTATTAAAGATAGGTCATTTCTAGTTGCCGATGCTGACAAGTTAAAAAGAGCTACAGATGTAGATCCAGTTTTTAAACCAGTGCAACCCTCATAATTACGTACAAGTTTATTTGTATTTACTAATTGAGATTTACCATCTCTCAAACTATCCATATAAATAGTAGTATATTTTGTTATAGCAGGATGTTTAGTCAAAAGTTCTCTTGACATTAAAGCTATATCGTACGGAGAAGTGACATGACCGTCTGTATCAATACCGTGACAATTTTTAAAAGTTGTATCGTTCATACCAAGATCTTTAGCTTTTTCGTTCATTTTCATAACAAAAGCTTCTTCTGAACCTTCTAATAATTCCGCCATGGCAACCGTACAGTCATTGGCAGATACTACGCAAATTGCTTTTAGCATTTCATCTACTGTTAATTCTTCACGAGTATCGAGCCAAATCTGTGAACCACCCATATTGTGTGCGTTTTCACTGCAAGGGACTTTATCAGTTAAAGAGATTCTACCAGAATCTAAAGCTTCCATTATTAGCAATATTGTCATAACCTTTGTAACAGAAGCAGGTCTTAGCTTTTCATGCATATTGTAGTCATATAAAACTTTACCAGAGTTTTGTTCGATTAAAATAGCTCCACCGCAAGTAAGTTTTAGTGGATTATCTTTGACTACTGTGATATTTTGAGAACTTTTTTCACTAGTTGTATTTGCTGTGTCTATGCTATTGGAATTAGTATTTAGTTTATTGCTAGAATTCTTTACTGCTTCAATTAAATTTTCTGATACATTATCATCATCATTGGTATACCCAACTAAGTTAGAAGATGTAGGAGCCCAGACTGGAATATCTGAACTCGCATAGCATACAAAAATAGTAGAAAAAATTAAAACAAAAATAATATTTATTATAAAAAATTTTCTTTTCATAAAAATTAAATTCCTTTCTGAAAGTACACATAGAAATGAAAGATTAGTTTCTTTCAAACTGATAGATACATTCTTAAAATATTTAATTATTAAATAGTATGTCTTTTATTAATAAATATGACATTAGCTTTATAAGTCAGAATTATTTCGTAAGTGAAAAATTGAACTTAATTTTTTTTAATTATTTGTTACCGGATAATGGTTTTAATAAATTTATTTTCGTCAAAATCAAACAAAATTTTTAATATAAAAGATTTACAAACAAAAATTATTTTGTTATAATTATTTTAGAAATAAAATGTAATAAAAAAGAGCAATTATATTTATTTATAGTTATTTTTTAGGTTTCTTTTTGTATATTTATATTACGGAAAGGTATTATATAAAAATGAATAATTGTTTGATTAGTGAACTAGCTAATGGTGAATTTAATGGGATGGATATTTTTGAAATATCTGAAATTCCGGATATATCTATTTTGCTAGATAATTCAATGGATGAAAATAATTATGTATTAAAACATAAAAAGCAATTTGAGACATTGATTACAGAATTTTTCTTTAGTTGCAAATCTGATTTTAACACACAATACCAAAATCAAGATTATTCAATATCACTGGTTTTTAAATCTGAACCAGTACAGAATCAAACTTATAATGCAGAAGTTAAAATATATGTAATGATTAGAGGAATAAGTAGTAATCAGCAATACCTAGAGTCTAGAATAAATGAAATTAAAAGTTCTATAATTACGTCGCTTTCTTCTTCAAAATACGTTATTAAAGAAATAGAAAATAAAAAAGAGGTAGTAAATTCAATTAAGGAGATTGCTTGTAAGGAAAAAAATATTATTGTAAAAGATTGCAAAATGGATAACTTGCAAAATCAATACTTACCAGAATGCCCTTATTTTGATAAAATTCCTACCCACGTTGAAAATTTTACTAAAATTATTACTACTTTAATGAATGAACCTAATTCTGAAATAATCATCGATTTGATTCCAACTGTATACAGTATGAATGAAATAAATAATATCGAGGCATATAGTAATACTTTAGATATTTTAGTTAAAGGAGTGGAGGGTGCAACGCCAAATATTCTTGCTGAAAAACCTTCTAAAGTCTATAAATACTATGAGACAAATAAAAATAATGTTTTATTTGCTTACAATATCCTTGTATGTGCTGATTATGGCAAAGTAAATATGATTACAAATAGAATTAGCGGAGATTTAAGTATTGGTCACGATAATGAATATGCTAGTTTTAAAAGTATAGAGATTTCAAATAATGAAATTGATGTAGATACATATTTTGACTCATTACCTTTTGTTATAAATGAGATAACTCTTGATAAAAATAATCAAAATTATATGTGGAATAATTCACCAATTTCGAGAATGCCTTTTGTTATAACTAGCGAAGAAGCGAGCGAATTTTTTAGAATCCCTTATGGTAATAAAGAGCTTACTGCAGGTGTTAGAATTAGCAAATCAGATAGGGGAGCTAAAAACTATAATAAAAAAGTTATAAATATGGGAGATATAATGGTTGGTACTCTAAAGAGTTCTACCAATTCAGACCAAATTGGCTTCTCACTAGGAGATTTAACAAAACACATGCTGATTGTTGGAACTCCTGGTTCAGGAAAAACAACATTTTCTGTTAGCTTATTAGATAGATTATGGAAAGAGCACAATATACCATTTTTAGTTATAGAACCAGCTAAAAATGAATATAGAGCTATGATAGATAGTATTCCTGACATACAAGTATTTACACCAGGTAAGGATTTTATATCTCCATATATATTAAATCCTTTTATTCCACCTAAAAATGTTAGGCTTCAAAGTTATAAAACAGTTTTAAAAACTGCGTTTTCAGCTGGAGTTTCAATGGGTACGCCACTTGATAAAATCTTTGATGATACAATTGATGAGTGCTATTCTAAAGCAGGTTGGCTACCACATTATACTATTGATGACGGTGGAAAAATATTTACAATGGATGATTTCTTGAAAACATTTATGGAAGTGTTTGATAGAATAGGATATAAAGGAGAAGCAGGTAATATCGGAAAAGCAGGATATGTCAGATTTAAAAGCTTATTACGTTTATTTGGTAATTATCACACCATTCCTATTGAAGATTTACTAAAAAAGCCTACAATTATCGAGCTTGCAGCAATTGAAAATGAGGAACAAAAATCACTATTAATTGCACTTCTTTTATTAAATATACAGTCTTATGTTAATGCAAATTACATTGGAACTGGAGAAATGAAAAATTTAATATTATTAGAAGAAGCACACGTTTTATTAGCTGCAGGGGACAGCAAAGGAGAGGGTGAAGCAAATCCAAGTGCTGTTGCAAAGAGATTACTTACTAGAATGTTGGCTGAGATTCGATCACTAGGAGTTGGCATAGCAATTGCAGACCAGTCACCGGAAAAGGTTACAACAGATGTTGTTAAATTGACTAACATTAAATTAGCATTTAACTTAGTTGAAAAGAATGATAGAAAAATACTTGGTGATAGTACTGATATGAATGACATTCAAGTTGAAAGATTAGCCAAATTAAGACCTGGTGAAGCATTTTTCTATATGAACGGATTGGAAGAACCTGAAGAACTTGTGACAGAAGATTACAGAAAACGTGTTCAAATCAGAACAACAATTAGTGATGATGAAATAGCTCAAAGAACTACTTATTGGAACGATAAAAAAGATAAACTAAAACCTTTTGAACAATGCCAATATGTAAATTGTTGCAATGATGGTTGTGATTATAAATTAAGGGCAGAAGCTGAAGAATATGCAAAAAGAATATATAATGCTAATTTCAATGAACAAAGTACTGATAGACAAAAATTACTAGAAGTTTATAATGAAATACCTGCTAAAGTTCATGAATATGCTAATGACAGAGTAAATGATAAACTTATATATTGTACTAAAATGCAATTTTTAAGAAAAATTGTTTATAATACAAAAATTGCTTTTTCAAATAAAGCAGCAAATCTTACTATAGAACAAGAATTTAAAAAATAAGGAGGATTTTTAATTATGGAAGACAAATTTTCAGAATTTACAGAAACAACAGAAAATGTTACAGATGTTAACACTGATGTAGACAATGACATTAAGAATGTGGAAGATGAACCACTAGATTTAACACGTACATCAAATCCATGGGATAATGTTGAAATCCCTGATGATAAGGAGCTTGATGACCTACTAAGCAAAGACCCTAATATTAAGCACGACATGAAGAAAGATAATGACGAGAATGTGAACAAATTAGATAACAAGGAAGATAAAGGCTTAGACATGACCAAAAATAAAGAAAACAAAGATAACGTAAATAATGAAACCAAAGATAACGTAAAAAAAGAGAACAAAGATAATAATACAGATGTTAATCTAAAAGACGATAACAAAGATAGGGATGATTTTCTAAGCAATCTTAGATCACAAGTCAACACAGGACCACATTTAAGTGATTTAGAAGATAAACCAAAAAGTGAGACAAAAGAAGAAGACGATGATGATCAAAAAATAAGAGTCAAAGGTGACAGAAGTCTTGTTAGATAAATTGAAGGGAGGTAGTAAATAAAATGTTTAATGGAAATAATGATAAACAAAAAGGTTTATATAGTGTAATAAAAAATGATAGAGAATTTGATGAAATAATATGGAAATCACCAATTGAAGACTTTTATAATAATACTCAATTAATTGTTATGGAGTCAGAAGAAGCTTTATTTGTAAAGGATGGTGTTGTAGTTGATACTCTTCAAGGAGGAAAACATACATTAAATACTGCAAATTACCCATTTATCAATAAATTACAAAAGTTGGTGACTGGTGGAACAAGTCCATATAGCGCGCAAATCTACTTTGTAGATAAAGCTCACAAACTAGAAATATTATGGGGCACTGATTCACCAATTCAAATTAGAGATGCCAAATACGGTTTTGCAGTTGGTGTTAGAGCTAGAGGCAGTTATTCAATACAAGTATCAGATGCTAAAAAATTCTTTGTAAAATTAGTTGGTAATACACCTGTATTTACAAAAGAAGAGATACAGTCTTTATTTAGAACAGCATTCCAAATGAAAATTAAAAATACAATTGCAACTGTTATGAAGGAATGTAACTTAACAATCTTAGATATGAACTCAGAATTAGAGAGACTTAGCAAAATGGCTGAAAGCAACTTAGCTGAGATATTAGACGAATATGGTATTAGATTGGTTAATTTTTATATTGCTGATATTTCAATACCAGAGGATGATCCTAATTACGCAGTTATCAATTCTTCTTATGCAAACGCTCATGCTAAAAATATTGAAGCAGAAGTTCAAGGAGAAAATTGGCGTTTATTTACTGCAAAAGAATTATTGAAAGACACTGTAAATAATCCAAATGCAGGAGGAGCTGCTGCTATGGGTGCTGGACTAGGTGTAGGAGCTGCATCAGCTGGGGTATTTAATAATTTAGCAAATCAGCTATTCTCACCAATGGGTAATCAACCACAGCAAGCTCAAAATGCAAATCAATCTCAGCCAACCACTTCAAGATTTGCACCAAAGCAAGTAAAACAAGAAGAAGGTAATTCTAAAACAATAAAATGTCCAACTTGCGGCAATGAAATACCTGAAAATAGTAAGTTCTGTCCAAACTGTGGCACAAAGATTGAAGAACTAAGATGTAAAAAATGTGGAGCAAAATTAGATGGTAATGCAAAATTCTGTCCAGAATGTGGTGAAAGGAGGGAATAAACCATGAAGAATAATAAATTGTTATACGGTTTAATATTTATAGTTTCTTTGCTAGTTACTAACACCATAATCTTTGTAACTAACACAGAATTTACAGTAGCTAAATGGATAAATATTGCTTTTCTAAACTTAGCCATAATTATTTTGCTTATATTTTCTATAATGTCAAATAAAAAAGAATATACTTTTATGAGTTATTTTAGATTACCAATTGTAGCAACATATTCAACAATAACATTTATATTAAGTGCTTTGTTAATTATGTTTAATATGAGTAATGTTACATTTACCATAGTTGTTCAAGTCTTACTTCTTGGTTTGTTTGTAATTGCTATATCTTTAAATACTATGTCAAATAATTCTGCAAGAGATGATATGCAAAAAGATAAAACAAATTACAGCAAAATAACTGATATGAGTAAAAAGATGGAAATTATTTTAGCAAGTATCAAAGACAGAGATTTATATAGAAAAATAGAAAAAGCTTATGATGACATAAAAAATGCTAATGTTACTACAAAAAGTGACACTAATCAAATTGATAGTGAATTATGGCAAGCAATTGATTTGATACAAAATAATGTTCAAAATAGCGATACAAGTGTTATTGATCAACAAGTATCAAAAATACATGATTTAACTGTTCAAAGAAATAAAATGTAATATATTTTCAATTAATCAACATTATAAAGAAATATAATTGTGAAAACAGCTAGGACTTAACTATCCTAGCTGTTACTGCATTATTTTCACTATCCATATAAATTGTAATAGTAGAGCCTGTGTTATTTTTAAATTTCAAATCAAGTATACCATAAGATACAGAAGCATCTTTTCCTTCTGCAACATAAGCTACAGGCTTTTTATGCGGATGTCTTTCAACAATTTCAATTTCAGGAATTGCTAAGCATGCATTGTATAGGGTAGAGCTAACTTGACAATTTCCACCACCAACTCCTTTAGTAAGTGATGTTTCAACCAATACATCCGCTTCCTTATATCCTTTATCTTCAGTAGGTTCACCAATAATATCATTAAATGAAAAGGTTTCTCCATTTTTCAAAGTAGTACCATTAACGGTACTGCATGATAATCTAATATTTTCTAGTCTATTAGCATCACCTGCAAGAGGTGTTGAAAAAGAAGATATTTCAGTTTCTACTTTTGGAGTATTTTCAATTTCATTTGTAGGAATAATATTTATATTTTGTATTGAATTAAATATATTTTCTTGATTATTATTTTCAGCTATATTATTTTTATTTTGTAAATTAAAATAAGCAAACATGATTATCGCTAAAACGACTATTACCATAACTGTAATTGTTAAATTATTATTCATAAATATCCTTTCATTTTGCATTAATAATTATATTTTTAGTATTATAATAAAAATTATACATAAAATCTTTTTCCTCTAATCTTATTGACAAACATCATTAAATTAAATATAATTAATTATGTAGAAAAGAGGAACTAAAAATGGGGAAGGTATGGAAAAAGTTACTTTTCATTATTCTAATTGTAGCTTGTTTGTTTAATATAATTAGTAAACTTATTAAAAGAAACTCTTTACAAGAGGAGTTACAAGCAACATTTGATTATATAACAAATAAGCAAAATACAGTTGAGCAAACTGAAAATGACTAGATGGACTGATTTATATATGATATAACTTCAGTCCATATTTTATTGAGGAGTTTATAGGCTAATCTAAAGAAAAACCTAAATCTATATTGTAGGAATAAACTATGCTAAATAAATTAAAATCTAATAAATATATACCATACATAATTATTTTAATAGCTTCAACAATTATTTCATTTAATTTTTTTAGATTAAATCTTTCAGAATTTAATGAAGCACGTATTCATATTATGCGAATAGCGTCAATTAAAGAAGTTATTTTAAAAGGTATATTTCCATGTTTTATAAGTAGTAAACATATGATGGGATTTGGATATGCATTAAATATTTTTTATGGACCAATGACAACATACATTCCAATTGCAATTTCTTTTTTATGTGGCTCATCAATAATGGGTTTAAAAATATTTACTTTAATAACAATTGTACTTTCTGGAATTACCATGTACAATTTCATTTTAAGAATATCAAAAAATAAATTAACTGCACTTATTTCATCACTCATATACATAACAGCTCCATATAAAATAACTAATATTTATTCGAGAAATGCAGTTGGGGAGTATACTGCGTTTATATTTATACCAATGATATTCCATGGAATATTTAATATAATACATGGAAATAAAAAAATTAATTTTTTAATTATCGTTGGTGCTGTAGGATTAATTTTATCACATACAATTACAACAATTTATGTTTGCATTTTTGCACTGATTTATTTATTAATTAATTATAAAAAAATAATTGATAAAGAAACATTAAAAAATATCTTTATAGATTTAATTTTAATAGTTTTACTAACATCTTTTTTCTTAATACCATTATTAGAACACAAAATAGATGGAAATTATGCTATATTTGACAGTGAATCTATGGGTGCTTCTGCTATCAATGTGCAACATACTGGACTAGGTTTTAGAGACTTATTTTCGTCTGAGTTTGGCAATCAAGAGATAGTATTTTCAATTGGATTTATTATATTATTTTGCTTGATACTGACGCCATTTTTATATAAAAAACAAAGGGACAATCAAGAGTATAAAATATTTTTAATTTTAGGAATTGTTGCACTATGGATGTGTACCAAAATATTTCCATGGTTTTTGTTTCCGGAGATTCTTACAATACTACAGTTTGCTTGGAGATTAGAAGGATTTTTTATATTTTTCATATCATATATTTGTGCTTGCAATATTATAACCGCTTCAAAACTAATAAAGGATAAGAAAAATATTTTGCCAATAATAGTTATGTTAGCTACGATTTGCTCTAGTTATGGAATAACGGCAAGATATATATCTGATGGAAATTTAGATAAAGATACGAATTATGAAAACAAATTTTCATTAGCTAAAAAATTATCTCCTCTACTAGTAAATAGAGAATATTTACCGTTAAATGCAGATAAAAATTTGCAATATATTGAAAATAGGGAAGATGGAACCATTATATTAGATGGCGATGCACTAATTGAAAACGAACAAAAAGATGGTCTTAATTATAATTTTAAAGTGTCAAATGTAGACAATGCAAAGTTAGAGCTTCCATACATTTATTATCATGGATATACAGTAAAAATTAATAATAAAAAAATTACACCTTATCAATCCGAAAATGGATTTTTATCTATTGATTTAAATGAGAGTGGAGAGGTAAGCGTTAATTATACTGGAACAATGGTAGAAAAACTTGGTTACGCTATTTCTGGATTAACTCTTTTAGGAATTTTAATAATATTTTTTAAAACAAAGGTAGGAAAATTAATTGAAAATAAAAAAGGATAATTTAATTGTATTTATTTTTATACTTATTTCATCATTGTTTATTTCTATTCCACTAATTAAATTAAATATACAATATGATGATGGAATTCAACATGTAATAAGATTAATTGAAACAATGAGAGAAATAAAAAGCGGAAATATTTTAGCCGAAGTAATGCAAAATCTATGCAATGGCTTCGGCTATTCATGGAATTTATTTTACAGCCCACTTACTGCATTTGCGCCTTTGATTTTTAGAATATTTGGCTTTTCCTATGGAACATGTCTAAAATTGTTTATGTTTTTTATATCAATTTTTTCAGGATATTCAATGTATTTCTTTATGAAAAAAATACTAAAAAACAAATCAATAGATGAGGGAAGGAAAAATGCAATTTCAATACTAGCCGCTTCATTATACATTATGGCTCCATACAGGCTTACAGATATGTACATGAGAATTGCAGTTGCAGAGCTTACATCCTTTGTATTTATACCAATAATTTTTAATGGACTATATACAATCATTAATCAAAAGCAAAAAAGTCTTATTTTGGCATTTGGAGTTTCTGGGCTAATATTATCACATACATTAATTGCATTTTATACAGCAATTTTTTGTGTAATATATTTATTGGTGAATATAAAAGAAATAAAGAAAACAGAATTAATCGAGCTTATAAAAAATATTGCAATATCATTATTAGCAACCTCATTTTATTGGGTTCCTTTAATAGAAAGTAGATTTGCTACAAATTATGAAGTATTTAACCAAGCTCATATGGTAAGGGAAGACGCACTTTCAATATTGAAAGTTGAGCCAATTGAACTATTTATAATAAAAGATAATAGGCTTGCTTATTTTTTAGGAATACCAGTAATTGTAGGACTAATATTTACTATATTAATGATAAAAAATAAAAAAATAAGTGATAGAAAAAATTATTATTTATTTTTAATTTTGGGAATTATTTGCGCTACTTTAACATTAGATTTTATTCCATTTGAAAAGTTTCCAGGCTTTATGAAAATGATGCAATTTTCATTTAGGCTATTGGAATTTAGCACATTTTTTATAACTGTTATTGTGAGTTTGAATTATGGCCTTGCATTTAACAAATTTAGCTTGTTCCCATTAATCGTTATACTTTGCGTCATGGCTGATTTATTGATACCTATTACTAGAAACATTAATTTTAATGAAGAATATTATAATGAACAAGCCTTAATACAAGGCATTCCTGTAACCGAAGGAACTGGAAGAGTTCACGCCGGATGTGCTAGTTTTGAATATTTACCAAGCAAGGCATTTAATAATAGGAGTTACATTGAGAGTAGGGGAGATATTGCAATAGTTTTAGACGGAGATGTTGAGATTAGTGATTTTGAAAAAAATGGCTTAACTTGCACCTTCAAAGCTAAGGGAAATGGAACAATAGAACTTCCATATATATATTATATTGGTTACTCAGCTAAAGTAGATAATGAAAACTTTGATGTAACTGAATCGGAAAATGGTTTTTGCCAAATTAAATTAAATAATGAACATTTACAAGAAATAAAATTTAATTATCGTGGAACAATTGCAATGAAAACATCTTTATTTGTAAGTATACTTACTGTAACATTATTAATAGTTATTATTATTATTGGCCGTTATGAGACTATTAAATAAAGGGTATGATTAGTAACAAAAAAGTTGACAATCTAAAATAATTGTAATGTAAATGAATTAATAAAAATGACTTAAATCATTGAAAAAGTATAATAATTGTAGTAAAATAAAGTTGTGAAAATTGTCGCAAAGAGGTGAATATATGTCAAACGGAGTAGTAGCCATAATAGGAAAACCAAATGTAGGAAAATCTACCTTTTTCAATTACTTAATCGGAGAAAGAAAAGCTATAGTAGGAGATACACCTGGCATGACACGTGACAGAATTTATGGAGAGACTAATTGGAGAGGAAGAAATTTTACTATTATAGATACAGGTGGAATAGAAGAAAAAAGTAATGATGTCATATCTAATCAAATGCATCTACAAGCTGAGATTGCAATTGATTTGGCTGATTTAGTAATATTTATGACAGATGTTAAAACTGGCATTACGAGTTTGGATAGAGAAATAGCACTTATGTTAAAAAAGGCTAATAAAAAAGTAATATTAGTTTGCAATAAAGTTGATGATTTTAAAAAATCGGAAAATGACATTTATGAATTTTATAATCTAGGATTAGGAGAACCACATGCTATATCATCAGCAAATGCAAAAGGTATAGGTGATATTCTTGATATAATATATGAGCAGTTACCTAAAGAAGATGATGAAGATAATGATGATGAGCGAATTAAAGTTGCTGTAATAGGAAAGCCTAATGTAGGAAAGTCATCACTAATTAACAAGATTTTAGGAGAAAACAGACTTATAGTAAGCGATATTGCTGGTACAACAAGAGATGCAATAGACACTGATTATGAAAATAAATATGGAAAATATACTTTTATAGATACTGCAGGGCTTAGAAAACATAACAAAATAGAAGAAGACATTGAAAAATACAGCATATTACGAACAAATTTAGCAATTGAAAGAGCTGATGTGTGTGTACTTATGATAGATGCTAATGAGGGTGTAACAGAGCAAGATACTAAAATTGCAGGTATGGCACATGAAGCAGGTAAAGCCATAATAATTGCAATAAATAAATGGGACGAGTACAATAAAGATGATGGCACTGTAGAGCAATACAAAAAGGATGTATACAACAAATTAGCATATTTATCATATGCACCAATTATATTTATCTCAGCTAAAACAGGACAAAGAATAGATAAGATATTTGAACTTATAAATAAGGTATCAAATTTTAATTCTTTAAGGATAAGCACATCTAATCTAAATGAATTATTGGCTGAAGCGGTGTCAATAGTTCAACCACCAACAGACAAAGGAAGAAGACTTAAAATTTATTATATGACACAAGTTAGCACAAAACCGCCAACGTTTGCTGTTTTTGTAAATAGCAGAAAATTATTCCACTTTTCATATGAAAGATACTTAATTAATAAATTAAGACAAGAATTCGATTTTAGTGGAACACCAATTAGAATATTAATTAGAGAAAGGAAGGAAAAAGAAGATGATTAATTATTTTGTAGTAGCAATTGTAGCTTATTTAATTGGAAGCGTAAGTTTTTCGGTAATTTTTACAAAAAGGTTTGCTGGATTTGATGTAAGGGAAAAGGGAAGCGGAAATGCTGGAACCACCAATGTGTTAAGAACAGCTGGAAAAGGACTAGCAGCCCTTACTTTATTATGTGATTTATTGAAAGGAGTTGCAGCAGTTTTGGTAGCTTTACTTGTTGGTGAGATGATAAAAGCTGATGAACAAGTTAGAGCTATATTAGTTCAATTAGCTGGTATATTCGTTATTGTTGGACATACTTTTCCTGTATTTTTCAAATTTAAAGGTGGCAAAGGTGTTGCAACAGCTTTAGGAGTTATATTGATGGTCAATTGGGAAGTAGGTCTAATCTGCTTAGTATATGCATTAATTCTTATTGCATTATCTAGAATGGTGTCAATTGGATCTATCGCTACAGCAATTTTATACCCAATATTATGCATTTTTACAAACGTAAATTATATAGTTGGTGGACAACAAGCTCATATAAACTATGTTATATATGCAGTAATAATGGCTATAATAGTAGTGTTCAACCATAGAGAAAATATCAAAAGATTAGCTCAAGGAACAGAAAATAAGCTTAGTTTTAAAAAGTAAGTTTTTTAGCCATTTTAAATTAATGAATTAATCGAGAAAGGAACAAATGCAAATGAGTAGAACAATTGCGATAGTGGGAAGCGGAAGCTGGGGCATGGCTCTTGCAAATCATTTAGGTGAAAAAGGAAATAAAGTTAAAGTGTGGTCTTTTTCAGAAGAAGAAAAAGATATTATTAATAATGAGCATACATGCAAATTTATTCCGAACATGAAGGTAAATGAAAATGTCTATTGCTATACTGATATAAAAGAAGTTGTAGTAGATAGTAGCATGATTTTACATGTAACTCCATCTAAATTTACAAGAGAGACATTTATTAAATACAAAGAATATGTTTTAGATAAACCAATAATAATTTGTTCAAAGGGGATAGAAGCTGAAACTTTAAGCACACTTGAT
The DNA here is from genome assembly GCA_947624195.1 of uncultured Clostridia bacterium. GTDB lineage: Bacteria > Bacillota > Clostridia > TANB77 > CAG-508 > CAG-793. The sequence goes on along the minus strand of CANQJH010000001.1, from coordinate 111,079 downwards.
AAAGTAATACTAAGTGAGCTTCCTAGCGCAAGAGTGGCTGTTTTGTCAGGCCCAAGCTATGCTGAGGAACTTGTAAATCATATCCCAACAGCAGTGATTCTAGCTTCAAAAGATGAAAAAATACTTGAAGAAATTCCAGACATTTTTTCAAATGAATATTTAAGAGTCTATAAATCTACTGATATTACAGGAGTTGAAGTTGGCGGAACATTCAAAAACATTATTGCACTTTGTGTAGGAATTGCATCAGAACTTAATATGGGAATTAATGCACAAGCCGCTTTAATCACTAGAGGTCTAGCTGAAATAGCAAGACTAGGAGTTAAGATGGGTGCGATGAATGAGACTTTTTATGGCTTATCAGGATTAGGTGATATAATTTTAACTTGCACAAGTGATGAATCAAGAAATAGAAGAGCAGGAAAGTTAATCGGAAAAGGATTATCTCTTGAAGAAATAAAAAGTCAAATTGGTATGACTATTGAAAGTATTGATAATATTGAAGTCGCTAAAAAATTATTAGAAAAATATAATTTAGACATGCCAATAATAAATGCAGCATATAAAGTTTTAAATAATAAACTTGACCCAAAAGAAGCTGTAAAGCAATTAATGACAAGAAGTTTAAAATTTGAGATAGAATAAACTTATAAAGAATAAATTTCTCTAAAATAGAAATAATAAATAAAAATTAATTTTGGAGGAATTTATGAAAAAAAATATTGGTAAATATATAGCAATAATTCTTGGAATAATTTGCGTTATACTTATGATTACTCTAATTTATATAAAGGTATCAAGCGTAAATGCTCAGTCAAGCGATAAGGATTTAAAAGGTAAGATTAGTGAAGAGATTTCTTATATAGATTCAAATATAATTGATATAATGAATCAATTAAATAATATTTATCTAACGAAATACAAGGTTTATACTAAAGAAGTAAATGACCCTTCTTCGGAATCGTCTAGCTCAAATAATCAACAATCTAGCCAAGGCTCAAATCAAGGATCTTCTCAAGAGCAGGGCTCATCTAGTCAATCATCTCAGTCATCTGGTGAATCACAGTCTCAAGGTGGAAATCAAACAAATACTACTACAGTATCTGATTTGGTTCCCAACACAACTTTAGAGTCACCCTCAACAGAAGTAGACTGGACTAAAATATCTTTTGCATTTGAAAATTTATACTCAGCATGGCCAACAATAAATTTGGATTTACAAAAACAAGGAATTGCAAATGAATTGATTAATAGCTTTTCATTATCCATGGATGGGGCAGTACAAGCTATAAAAAATAAAGAAAAAGAAAATACTTTAATAAATTTATATAATATGTATATAAATTTACCAAAATATTTATCAAGCATAAATGTTGATAATTATACTTTAAATTTATATTACACGAAATTAAACATACTAAATGCCTACGTGCTAGTATCTACAGGAGATAGATGGAACGATGTAACATCTTGTATCTCTGAGGCAAAAAGTAATTTTTCAGCCATTGTCTCTTCATCAGACAGAAGTGAAGAACAAAAAAGCGCATTACAAAAAACATATGTTATCATAGAAAATTTAGAAAGAATTTCACAGATAAGTGATAGAGATATTTTCTATATGGGATATAAAAATGTAATGCAAGAATTAGAAAATTTATAAAAAGATAGTGAAAGGAGAAATTCGTATTATTATACGATAAAAATATATGAATATAACAAATATAATAGCAAATGAATTAAACATAAAGGACTATCAAGTTCAAAAAACAATATCTTTAATTGATGAAGGGAATACAATTCCATTCATCGCTAGGTATAGAAAAGAAGCAACAGGTAATTTAAGTGACGAAACGCTAAGAGAATTATTTGAAAGATTGACCTATTTAAGAAATCTAGAACAAAGAAAGTCGGAAGTCCAAACATCAATTGAAAATCAAGGAAAATGGACAGATGAAATTGCCAAAGAATTGGAAAACGCAGTTACCTTAGCAGAGGTAGAAGATATTTACAGACCATATAAGCAAAAAAAGAAAACGAGAGCCATAATAGCTAAACAAAAAGGATTAGAGCCATTAGCTCAAAATATACTAGAGCAAAAAGATGTACATAATATAAGAGAAGTCGCCAAAGAGTTTATAACAGATGAAGTAGCTGACGTTGATGATGCTATACAAGGAGCAAAGGACATTATCGCAGAAATAGTATCGGATGACCCATATTTTAGAAAAAAAATAAAAGGTATCTATTATAGAGAGGGCACAATCGAAACAACATCAGCAAAAGAAGATGAAAAATCTCCTTACGAAATGTATTATGACTTTAATGAAAAACTTTCTACAATTCCTAGTCATAGGATTTTGGCGATTAATAGAGGAGAAAAAGAAGAATTTTTAAAAGTAAAGATAAAGAAAAACGAAGACAAGATAATAGAACTAATTTGCAAAAAAATGATTAGTTCACAAGGAGATAGAGCTAATTTAATAAAAGAAGCAATCGATGACAGCTGGGGAAGATTAATTGAACCATCTGTAGATAGGGAGATTCGCTCAGATTTAACTGAAAAGGCAGACAAGCAAGCCATAATAGTATTTGGTAAAAATGCTAAGCAACTTCTTTTAGGTGCTCCATTAAAAGGCTTAACTGTACTAGGATTTGACCCTGCATATAGAACAGGTTGCAAATTAGCAGTTATTGATGAGACAGGAAAAGTACTTGATACTGGTGTAGTATATCCAACAGAACCACAAAATGACATTGAGGGAGCAAAAAAGGAAATAACTAGACTAATTCTAAAGGACAATATAAATATGATAGCAATAGGAAATGGAACAGCTTCACGAGAATCAGAGATGTTTATTTCAGATACAATAAAAGAACTTAAAGAAAAATCGGGAATTGAGGTTTATTATACGATTGTTAGTGAAGCAGGAGCATCTGTTTATTCTGCATCAAAATTAGCAACTGAAGAATATCCGGACTTAAATGTTTCATTAAGAGGTGCAATTTCAATAGCTAGAAGATTACAAGACCCATTAGCTGAGTTTGTAAAAATTGACCCAAAAGCAATAGGAATTGGACAATATCAACACGATGTAAATCAAAAACAATTATCAGAAACCTTATCAGGAGTTGTAGAAGATGCAGTTAATGAAGTAGGTGTAGATGTTAACACAGCAACATCATCGCTTCTATCATATGTTTCTGGTATTAATTCTGGAATTGCAAAAAATATAGTTAAATACAGAGATGAAAATGGAAAATTTACTGAAAGAAAACAACTATTAAAGGTTCCTAAACTAGGAAAAAATGCTTTTGAACAATGTGCAGGATTTATAAGAATACCAAATGGAAAAAATCCATTAGAAATTACAGCAGTTCACCCTGAAAGTTATAAAATAACTGAGAAATTACTTGAAACAATTGAAAATAAAAAAGAAGATATATTGGACAAAGAAAAATTAAAAGAAATCAAAACCAAACTTTCAAAAATAGATATTGAAAAAACAGCAAAAGAATTAGAAGTAGGGGATATAACCCTAAGTGACATCATTAGCGAACTTTGCAAGCCAGGAAGAGACCCTAGAGAAGATATGCCAAAGCCTATTTTAAGAAGTGATGTTCTAAAATTTGAAGACTTAAAAGAAGATATGATTTTGACAGGAACAGTTAGAAATATAACTGATTTTGGTGCTTTTGTTGATGTTGGAGTTAAACATGATGGATTAGTACATATATCTGAGATGAGCGACAAGTTTGTAAGAAGACCATCAGATATTGTTTCAATAGGCGATGTGGTCAAAGTTAGAGTAATCGGCATAGACTTCGAAAAACAAAAAGTAAAACTCTCAATGAAGAACGTAAATTCATAGTTTGACAAAGCACGCAAATCATTGTATAATTAAATTTAGTAAGTTAAATGGTCGCGTATTGCAAGGCCGAAAGGCAGCGTATGAGGAAAGTCCGGGCTCCGTAGAGCAAGGATGCTTGATAACGTCAAGTGAGGGTAACCTTAAGGAAAGTGCAACAGAAAATAACCGCCATGTAAATGGTAAGGGTGAAAAGGCGAGGTAAGAGCTCACCGTAGATGTAGTGATACATCTAGCCGTGTAAACCCCATCTGGAGCAACACCGAGACTAGAGGGTTAAGACTGCTCGTCGTCCTCTAAATTTGGTGGCTTGAGGTATATAGCAATATATATCCTAGATAAATGACCATTCTAGACAGAACCCGGCTTATAGATTTACTATAAATGTAAAGTGCAAAAACTTTACATTTTTTATTTGCCTAAAAACTTGATATATGTGTAAATTTATGATAAAATGATAAGCTGTAAGGTGCTTTACTTATATAATACTATCAAAAAGAAGGTGTGTTTATGTTAGACTTTGTTCCTCTGAGTAAGCCGATGACTCAAAACGTTATTACGGTTAACGGCGATGCTTGGGGAGATGAGGGAAAAGGTAAAGTTCTTTGTTTTTTAGCACAATGGGCTGACTTAATTGTTCGGTCCACAGGTGGCAACAATGCAGGGCATACTGTTGTCTACAGTGGCATAAAGTATCCGTTGCACTTGGTGCCAACTGGAATCGTTAGAGGAACTGCTACCTGTGTTATGGCTCCAGGAATGCTCGTTGATTTAAATGTGCTTTGGGATGAAATCAAATTTCTAAGAAAAAATGGAATTGAAGTTTCTCCCAAAAATCTCAAAATTAGTGATCGCATTACTGTTATTCTTCCTTACAACATTCTAAAAGATGAATGGGAAGAAAAAGTCAAAGGTGATGGCAGTATTGGTACAACAAAAAGAGGAATAGGTCCTACGGTTGAAGATAAGGCTGCTCGTATTGCGGTAAGAATGATTGATTTACAAAAAAATACTTTTGAAAATCGCATTGAAGAAATCTTCCGCACAGTGCCCTATGACATCATCCGTGAAAATCCAAATATCCAGCAAGAGTGTATTGATTATTGCAAGAAATATGCGGAACTTATAGATCCGTTTATCTGCAATACTCAGGTCATTTTGAACGAAGCTTGTGAAGCGGGAAAGATTATTCTCTTCGAGGGAGCCCAGTCTTTCTCCTTATCGTTGGATCATGGATATTATCCGTATTGTTCCTCTACAAATCCTGATGCTTCTGGAACTCTTTCAGCTGCATGTATTGGACCACTTCATGCTAAATACTGCATTGGTGTCTTCAAAGCCTACACATCAAGAGTGGGGAATGGTTGTTTCCCAACTGAACTTAATGATGATGTTGGCAATCTAATTAGAGAAATGGGACACGAATATGGTACAACAACTGGAAGACCCAGAAGATGTGGTTGGCTCGACCTTGTTCAACTCAAATACGTAGCTCAAGCCAATAGTCAAAACTGTTTGGCCATCAATCATCTTGATACAATTGGTCAAATTGGTTTGCAACATGGAGAAATACGTGTTTGTACTAGTTATCTTTCGGCCTCTCAGCTGCAAGAAATAAGCTATGTGCCGACAGACTTAACTGATGTAAGAGTACTATCATATCAATACAAATCTTTCCCCGGTTGGAGGATTCCTGATGGGTGTCAAACTTATCAAGATCTTCCCAAAGAGGCTAGAGATTATATTGAATTTATCGAAAACTTTGTTGGAGTTCCGATTGCCTTTATTGGCATTGGCCCTAATGATGAGGACATGATTGTCCGTGGTACTTTTTTGCATCAGTAATAACATGATGCACCTTACAAAAAAATGGCTCTCAAATGAGGGCCATTTTGAATTTTAATGTCAATTTTGTACTTTTTAAGTCCACACACAAATTTTAACCAAAAAAGCACTAACTTTTCAATCAATTAGTATTGTATTTTTTCTTTATTTTATATATAATTAAAACATCAAAAAGAAAAGAGGATAAAATGAATTTTATTGATGAAATTAAAGAAAGGGCAAAGAAAAGTATAAAAACTATAGTCTTGCCTGAATCAAATGATGTAAGAATTTTAAAGGGTGCTGAAATTGCACTAAAAGAAAACTTTGCAAATATTATTTTACTTGGTAATCCAAGTGACATTAGTAAGCTAGCAAATGAAAATAATATTGACATACAACAAGCTAACATAGTTAATCCTACAGAGTCATTAAAATATGAAGAATATGCTAACTCATTGTATGAGTTAAGAAAAGCAAAAGGTATGACTTTAGATGAAGCAAGACAGCTGCTTTCTGAGAATTCAAGGTATTTCGCAACCATGATGGTTAAACATGGCGATGCTGACGGATTTGTTTCAGGAGCATGTCATCCAACATCAGATACATTAAGACCGGTTTTGCAAATAATAAAAGGAGCAGAGGGTGTTAAAACAGTTTCAGCATTTTTTATAATGATATTACAAGATAAAGAATTTGGTGTAGATGGTAAATTGATATTTGCTGATTGTGGTATGAACGAAAATCCAAATGCAGAGCAGTTATCAGATATAGCTATATCTTCAAGTATATCATTTAATGAATTAGTTTCTAAAACAGTTACACCCCAAATTGCAATGCTTTCATATTCAACAAAAGGAAGTGCAAAATCTGAGCTTACTGATAAAGTGGTAGAAGCGACTAAATTAGCGCAAGCAAAAGAACCGAATTTATCTGTAGATGGTGAACTCCAGCTTGACGCTGCTATCATACCAGAAGTAGCTAAATTAAAGGCTCCAGAAAGTAATGTCGCAGGACATGCAAATATTTTAATATTCCCAGATTTAAATGCAGGTAACATAGGATATAAATTAGTTCAAAGATTTGGACACGCTCAAGCATATGGCCCTTTGTGTCAGGGGTTGGCCAAACCCGTAAATGACCTATCTCGTGGTTGTTCGGCTGAAGATGTAGCAGGAGTTATTGCAATAACAGCTGTCCAAGCTCAAAACAACAAATAAATAAAAAATAATTAATTTAAAAATTTAACTAAATAGGAGGTATAATTATGAAAATTTTAGTTTTAAATGCAGGAAGTTCATCATTGAAATATCAATTAATAGATATGGATACTGCAAATACCCTTGCATCAGGAAATTACGAAAGGATAGGAAGTGACAATTCATTTGTAACACATAAGGTAAATGGAGAAAAAATAAAAATTGAGAATCCAGTTCAAAATCATGAACAAGCATTAAAATTTGTTTTAGGCCAATTATTACATAGTGAATATGGAGTAATTAAATCACTAGATGAAATCGACAGCATTGGTCATAGAATAGTACATGGAGGAGAAAAATTTAACAAATCTGTTTTAGTAGATGACAGTGTTTTAGCAGAAATAAAGAGATGTGCTGAATTAGCTCCACTACATAATGCAGCAGCTGCTATGGTAATAGAAGCTTGCGAACGCGACATTCCAGGTAAGCCTAATGTAGTTGTTTTTGATACAGCATTTCATCAAACAATACCTAAAGAAAGATTTATTTATCCAATTCCATATGAATATTATGAAAAATATGGAATAAGAAAATATGGTTTCCATGGCACATCACATATGTATGTTTCAAAAAGAGTGGCAGAAATTGAGGGAAAACCAGTTGAAGACTTAAAAATTATAAACTGCCATATTGGACAGGGTGCAAGCATTTGCGCTATACAAAATGGAAAATCAGTTGAAACATCAATGGGACTTACTCCTGTTGCAGGTATTCCAATGGGTTCTCGTTCAGGAGATTTAGATCCATCAGTTGTTACATATATTATGAGAAAAGAAAATTTAACTCCAGAACAAATGGAAACAATATTAAACAAAAAATCTGGCTTATATGGTATTTCAGGTGTTTCGTCTGACAATAGAGATATTGAAAAAGCTCAATCCGAAGGAAATGAAATGGCACAGCTTGCTCTTGATAATTACCATTATCTAATTGCATGTTATATAGCTAGATGTGCTGTGGCAATGAACGGTGTAGATGTTATATCATTTACTGCCGGAGTAGGAGAGAGGGGCCCTCAGTCAAGAGAAGCTATTTGTAACTACCTATCATTTATGGGTGTTAAACTAGATAGCAAAGCAAATAAAGATGCTTTTGCAGTTGAAGCCAAAATTTCAGCTGATGATTCAAAAGTGCATGTATATGTTGTACCAACAAATGAGGAACTTGCTATTGCATATGAAACAAAACATCTATGCTCATAATTGTTAGAATTATTATTAGTTAATAGATTAAATTTAATGTTAAGTGCGTGCAAATTTTAAGCCAAGAAAGGAAAAATAAATATGAAAATTTTAGTTATAAATTGCGGAAGCTCTTCTTTAAAATATCAATTAATAAATATGGAAAATGAAGAGGTAATTTCAAAAGGCACCTATGAAAGAATAGGAGAGAAATCTTTTTTAACACATAAAATTAACGGAGAAAAATATGTTTTAGAACATCCTGTAAATAATCATAAGGAAGCATTAGATTTTGTTATAGAACAATTATTAAACAAAGAATATCCGTCTATATCTAATGTAAATGAAATTAACGCAATTGGTCACAGAATAGTTCATGGAGGAAGTACTTTCAAAGGTTCTGTATTAATTAATGAAGATGTTATAAAATCAATTGATGATATTTCAAGCCTAGCACCAGTACATAATCCTTGTGCTATTATAGGAATTAGAGCATGTCAAGAAATTATGCCAGGAAAGCCTATGGTTGCCGTATTTGATACAGCTTTCCACCAGACTATCCCTGAAGAAAGATATACCTATCCAATTCCATATAAATATAAAGATCAATACAAAATAAGAAAATATGGATTTCACGGAACTTCACATTATTATGTTTCAAATAGAATATCAGAGATTTTAAATAGAAAAGATTTAAAAGTAATTAACTGCCATCTAGGACAAGGTGCAAGCATTTGTGCAATTCAAAATGGAAAATCTGTAGAAACATCTATGGGACTAAGCCCAGTGGCTGGTATACCAATGTGTGCTCGTTCAGGTGATTTAGATCCTTCAGTCGTAACCTTTTTAATGGAAAAAGAAAATCTAACATCAAAGGAAATGGACAATATACTAAACCAAGAATCTGGCTTATATGGAATAAGTGGAGTTTCTAGGGATGTAAGAGATATTGAAGCAGCTGCACAAGAAGGAAATGAAAGAGCTATTTTAGCATTAAAACAATACAAATACTCGGTTGCTGGATTTATAGCAAAATATGCTATGGCTATGCAAGGAGTTGACGTTATCACATTTACTGCTGGAGTAGGAGAAAACCAGGTAGGCATTAGAGCAGATATTTGCAAATACTTAGAATATATGGGAGTAAAAATTGATAATCAAAGAAACTCTGTAAAAGGTGAAGAAATCAAAATTTCCACCGATGATTCTAAAATACAAGTATGGGTTATTCCAACAAATGAAGAATTAGTTATTGCTAGAGATACGTTAAGATTAGTAAATGGTGAGGAGTAAAGTTTAAAGAATAATTGCAATCAATGTAACCCTTACAGTTTTCCTAGCTAAAATTTAATTCTTTTCCAAGAGATTTTTTGACCTTAGAAAGGAACGAGTTTAATTATGAGTAAAAATGTTAATAAAGGAAGAACATTAGGAGATATTTACAAAAAAGTAAATCATAATAAATATAGCCAAATAACGCAAATATCCGGAAAGTCCGAATTAAAATCAAATTATAAAAATTTTATATTTAATTACAAATTCCTTATAATCGTATTAATGCTAATATTGCTTTGCTTATTAGTTTATACCTTTAAAGATAATCTAATTATAGCGGTATATTGTTTAGGACTACTATTATTACTGTTCTTATTTTCAATTTATAATTGTACCTATAAATTAAAATTAGATGAAAAATGTTTAGAATTACAAGTTAATTTTCAAAAAACTCAAATACTAACTAGTGATTTAATAAATATATATTTATCAAGGGAAAAAATAAGATTCTTCGGCTTCCCTATATATAGTTATTCTCTAAATATTATATACTTAGTGAACCAAGAACCTATGGCTATTACACTTCCTACTATAATGGCAAGTAGAAAACAACTAATGAAATTATTTTCTACTTTGGAAACAAAGATTTTAAAAGATGAGGCAGAAGAAATAAAAGAAAAAGAAAAAAATAAAAAAACGATAATTATAACAATTATATCAGTTTCGTTTATTATATTAATTGTGACATCAATAATAATTGCAATAGTTTCTGCTATCAAACAATAGAACTTGTCATATTTGTCTACTTCCCAGAATATAATTAATAGAGAACTGTAGACAAATAGGGAGGAGTTATCTATGATATCAGAAGAATATTCTAAAAACCAAATAAAAGGTGATACCATCCAAAACATTATTCTCGAAAATAGAAGAAAACTTTCTATTTCAGGTGTTTTGGATGTTTTAAGTTTTGATGATCAAATTGTAATTCTAGAAACAGATTTGGGTATGTTAACTGTTAAAGGTGAAGATTTACGAATAAATAAGTTAAGCTTAGACAGTACGGAAGTAATCATTGATGGAAATATAAATAGCCTAACATACAGTGAAAAGCAAGCAGGCAAATCATCAGGTGGGTTACTTAACAAAATATTTAAATAGGAGCATCTATGAATAATCAATTATACCAGTTTCTAATTTATATTGTATCTGGGATTGCTATAAGTATATTTTTTGATATTTTTAGAGTATTAAGGAAGTCAATTAAAACATCTAATTTAATAACATATATAGAGGATGCAATATTTGGGATAATTGTTGGATTATTTTTAATATGGGAAATCTTTACTGTAAGTTATGGAGAGCTTAGAAGCTATATATTCATTGGACTTTTAATTGGTATAGTAGTGTATTTGGTAACAGTAAGTAAATATTTTATAAATATAAATGTAAAAATTTTAAATTTCATAAAGAAAATTGTTAAAAGAATTATTGTATATGCCAAAGCAATATTTTCTACAATATTAAAGATAATAAATCCTATTTACAAATTGATAAGAAAACCTATATATTTTTTAAATATAAAAATAAAGAAACTCGCCAAAAGGGGAGAGTCCCTATATAATGAAACAAAAAAGAAAAAAATGCAAAGACCAAAAAATCATATTAAATTATTCAAAAAAATTAGAAAAAAATCGACAAAATCAACATAAAAAGAAGGATTTTTAGTTTTTTTGTAGAAAAATATCATAGGGTAAATTTTGTTTTACTAATTTTATAAATATAGGAGTTAAAATGAAAGCAATAATTAAGCGTATTTTATTTATTGTTTTAGCTATATATGTTATATACACTTTTATCTCTCAACAAAAGTTATTAAACACTTATGCTAAAGAAGGTCAAGAATATTCTAATCAAATAGAGCAAGCTAATGAAGTTCAAGCAGAATTAAATGAGAAGCTTCAAAGCTTAAATTCAACTGATTACATAGAAGAAATCGCTAGGGACAAATTAGATATGTACTTACCAAATGAAAGAGTTTATATAGATATGTCAAAATAGTGTAATTTATATAATTATGCTATTTTTTGTTTTAATAAAAAAGGGAATATCAGGATTTATTATTATTTTACATTAAATAACAATAAAAAAATCTTCTATAAACTACCAAAAAAAGTTGACAATTATTTACAGATTTGTTAAAATTAAGATATTATGAAAGGAAGTAAAAATATGAAATATGAAGAATACACTTTAGCTCAATTACGACAATTAGCTAAGGAAAAAGGAATAAAAAATGTTTCAAAATTAAAAAGAGAAGAATTGTATGAGGTTCTTAAAGAATCTGAACAAGGTGAGCAAGAAAAGTTAGATTATATACATAATACTGAAGAATCTAATTTTATAAGTAATCCAGAAAATAATAATGAAAATAAAAAAGAAAACGATATAGAGGATGTAGAAACTAGAATGGAGGAAGGATATACTTTAACCTCTAATGACAGAATAGCAGAGGGTATATTAGAAATATTGCCAGATGGATACGGCTTTTTGAGAGGTGAAAATTATTTGTCTACTCCAAAAGACATTTACATTTCTCCAGTTCAAATCAGAAGATTTAAACTAGATAATGGTGATAAAATAAAAGGTGTAGCACGAAATCCAAAAGAAGGGGAAAAATTTCCTGCTCTTATATTTGTTGGAGAAGTAAATGGAGAACCACCTGAAATGGCATACAGAAGGCAAAAATTCGATGATTTAACTCCTATATATCCTGATGAAAGAATCACTATGGAAACAACATCTAAGGAATATGCTATGAGAATAATAGATTTGATTTGTCCTATTGGAAAAGGCCAAAGAGGTATGATAGTTGCTCAGCCTAAAGTTGGCAAAACAACCCTATTAAAGAAAATTGCAAATAGTATCACACTAAACAATCCTGAAATAGAACTAATAGTATTGTTAATTGATGAAAGACCTGAAGAAGTTACAGATATGAAAAGATCAATTAATGGAGAGGTAATATATTCAACATTTGATGAATTACCTGAACATCACGTAAAAGTAGCTGAAATGGTCTTAGAAAGAGCCAAAAGACTAATTGAGCATAAAAAGGATGTTGTTATATTATTAGATAGTATTACAAGATTAGCAAGAGCATACAACTTAACTGTACCAGCCTCTGGAAGAACCTTATCAGGAGGTTTAGATCCAGCTGCATTACATAAGCCAAAGAAATTCTTTGGAGCTGCCAGAAATATAGAAAATGGGGGAAGTTTAACTATTTTAGCTACTGCATTAGTAGATACAGGAAGTAGGATGGATGATGTTATATTTGAAGAATTCAAAGGCACAGGCAATATGGAAGTAGTATTAGATAGAAGTCTTTCAGAAAAAAGAATATTTCCAGCTATTGATATTAATAAATCTGGAACTAGAAGGGAAGACCTACTTCTTTCAAAAGAAGAATTAGAAACAATATATGCATTAAGAAAAGCATTATCATCAAAACCACAAGCAGAAATAACTGAAGATGTCATAAATCAAATGATAACAACTTCTAATAATAAATTATTAATTAAAAAATTAAATGAAAGATTAAAAAAGTTATAGTATAAAGGAGAGTCAATCAAATACTCTCCTTACTTTATTCATACAAAGTTGCGTGAAATTGTTGTTTCGCGCAAGTAAAGATAGGAGTTTTTTAATAAGGTCCTATCTCGCTTAAATCAATGCTTTTTAGCATTTAGCCTTATTTTATAGACAACAAGTTATATTACCTTTTTATAAAAACGCCTTAAAATCGATTCTCGTGCGTCGTTTTTTTTCCTCTATTTATTTCCTTTATTTCATATTTTTTGGTATTCAGACTTTGGCATAAAAATTCTATTGCATCTTTTGTATTTACTTTTTTTGAACAAGTAAATATATCAATTCCAGCATATCTATATTCTGGCCAAGTATGAATAGTTAAATGTGATTCTGCAATAATTAAAACTCCACTTATTCCATAAGGACTAAATTTGTAAAAAGCCTCATCTTTTATTGTAGTTCCTAAAATTTTTGACAAATTCTTCATCATATCTTTTACAAATTCTAAATTTTCCATTTTATCATAATCACAATCATATAAATCTATTAATATTTGATAACCAATACTTTGTTCCATTTTTTCTCCTCATACATTTAATTTCATAGTAATGTGTTTTTCAAAGCCTCTAATTTTGGGCATTTTCATGTTTTCTTTCTAGCAATTCAAATATATTTTGCCCACATTTTTCGCAACCCTTTTCTTTAAGCTGTTCTATGGTTTTGTAGTTTTCTTCTATTCCTATCCAGTATTCTTTATTGCAATTTTTACATTTGTATTTTCTCTTTGTTCTTTTGATTTCTCCCGTATATATTAATTCTTCAAAAAATCCTTTAATCATTGATTTAGTACTATTTGTTGTTTTTAATATTATAAATTGTCCTTCTCCTCCTAATATTTCAGCACCCTCATATTTATTAAAACCAAGAAAAATTTCTGATATTGCTAATCCCATATTATATAGTAATATTTCTATTCTTAACATATCATCTTGTGATTTATGTTCGAATGAAAGAAATATATTTAAACCTGTTTCATTTTTCATAATTTCTATTGCTCTTGATAAAAATAATTTTAGTCCATTATATGTATATGGTGTATCTGTATAAACACAATCAATAATATTTTTTAGTTTTGGATTAATTTCATTTTTTAAATCCATTTCAATTATTATAAGGTTTTTTAGTTCAAATTTCTCTACCATTTTCTTTATGTATTCGATTATTCTTTTATCTTTCTCAATTACATATATTCTTGTCTTTTGGATGTTTCCTTGGTATAATTCTTTTAAAATAACATTTATAGTAATACTAATTAAATCATCATCTCCAACGCAAGCAATATTTTTACCAACGATTGAAAAATTTTTCAACCCCATAAAAACTCTCTTTATTGCCGTATCCAAAGTACATTTAGATTGATCTATCGTTACATCAGCTTCCACCCTATTTTCAAAAATTATCTCTAATGAATCATATATTTTATTGTAAAAATCCATTAAATCTTCGTTTTCCATAATCTTCATATATATTTTTTTGTTAATTCCTTTATATCCCATATTATTTTCTATATATTCAATTCCTTCTTCTGTTAGGCATATACCATTATCTTGTTTAACAATTTTTTCTTTTATTGCTTCTTTCTTTATTGCTGTCGCTAAAGGGATTGGTATAAGTAACATTTTTGCTAATTCTTTAGTGGATAGTCTTTCATAAAAATATAGATTTAATAAGAACTTTTCTATTACAATCTTTCCTTCTTTTAAATTTACTTTTTTAAATATTTCATCTATTTTATCCATTTACTATCTTCCTTTACACCCATTTTTGAAAACCATTCATATTACTACCCTGCAAGTGGATGTGTGCCATAACCTGCCCATCCAACTTGACCATCAGCATAACCTATTTGTCCATCCATTGTTAGTATTACCCATTGATGTGTCCATTGATTTTCATTTGCGTGAGTCCAAGAATATCCCATCATTTCTAGGACCATACCTAATGCTCTAGTGCATCCAGCACAAGAAGCTTCACCCTTAATAAATACTCCATATGCAGTGTTATAATCTTCTCCAGATTCCTTATGAACACCTCTATAGTAATAGCTTGATACAATTTCTGCTGCCTTTGTTACTTTTTCCAAATCCGTACTTCCTGTAATACTTTGAGCTATCTGTCGTGCAACTACTCTTGCTTGCTCTAATTTCGCACTCTTGCTATTTGAAGAAGAACTTGAACTTGTTCCACTTGAAGAAGTTCCTGTTGAGGAACTTGTCCCGTTGTTGCTTGTTTTATTATTTGATGTGTTGTTTGAATTATTATTTGCAGTAGTACCGCTAGAAGTATTGGTTGCCACCTTTTTTTCTTTTACTGTAACTGTAAATTGTTCAATAGTTTCATTATTATTTTTATCTACTGCTTTTGCGGTTAATGTATAAGTACCTGGTGTATTAGTGTCAAAATCTCCTTCTATTGTAACCTCTAAATCTCCATCTACTTCATCTTTTGCTGTAATATTTGCTTTTACATCTATAGTTTCGCCTTGTGTAATCTCTATATTTTGTACTCCACTTAGTACAGGCTTTTTAGTGTCTACTACATCTATATTTACATCGTTTATAGCAGTTATAGGGTGATTAATAAATGAAAATTTATTACACGTTATAACTATCTTAATTACATTGTTTCCTACTTGAGTAAAATTATATTCCTCTCCTGGATTTAATACATTACTATTAACTTCGATTTGAACTGTGCTATTTTCTACAAGTTCATCACTTATAACAAATGTTTCTACAATAGTTTCATAACTCATGCTGCTCCCATATTCAATACTTTCGGTAGCATCTTTAATAGCATTTAAATTTTTATTTGCTATTATTTTATTTTGACTTTTTATATAAAAGTATCCTGCAACTGCAACTATAATTAATATAATAAAAAGAATTAATATAATTTTTAATAAAATATGTTTATTTTTTTTTACTTTTTTATTTTCATCTTTCATAATTAAAACCTCCTATATAATTTGAAAAATTAGTTGAAACTTTTTCAGCTCCACTCTTAGATAAGTGGCCATAATCATAAAAATCATCAGGAAAGGTAAAATTTAATTCATTAAACATTGTATTATAATCTATATATTGTATATCATTTTCTTTTGCTATTTCCTTTACCTTGTTATAATGTTTTTGATCTTCCTCTGACAAAATGCACGGACTTTTTGTCAAAATTAAAGTTATGTTATTCTCTTTGCACAGATTTATGATCTTATTAAAAAATTCTAGATTCTTGTTCGACAATTCAGTTGTCTCTGTGATGCCCAAAACGTTAGTGTTATCAATATATACATCTTTGCCAGAAGGCAACCCTATAAATCCTTTATTGTCTACACTTTTACCCTTAATTGCATTCATAATTTCTTCTATCCCTATTTCCATAAATCTTGAGTGATATTTTATTATGTTAAAATAGTATGAAGTTCTATCTTCAGGTTTCTCAACGCTTTCGTTTATTGCTTCTATTTTGTTTGGCGACATTTTCATTTTATCTAAAGCATCACGAACAACCCCCTCTTCCATATACTCGTCATCAACACCAAACATTCTAGTTTCTAAAACAAAATATTTAGGCTTTTGAGTTTTTAAAGCTTCTACCATAAAATGATAAGATATATTTATTGGTTGTTGCTGTGTAGAAAAGTTATAAGATTTTAATCCTGTCTTTTCTTCGATTACATAAGGTGAAAAGGTGGAATAACAATGAGATGAGCCTAAGAAGATTATGTCAAGCGAATTATCTTCAAGGTTATAAAAAGAATATACATCACTGCCAAATCCATCTCCTTTTCTTATTAAAATTCTCCATAATAAACTAAGAATTATTAGAAAAATTACTAAGAATAAAATTACTTTTAAAAATCTTTTCATTTTTATTAATCTTTACTCGTATTACAATTTAAGAGATTATTTATACGAATGTTTTCCCTTTCTTTAATTGTTTTCATAAACTTATGCATATTAAAACTGAAAATATATAAATTCTTGTGCAGAGTAACCTGGTCCATATATACCAAATATTATAATGCTAAAAATTATCAAATAATAAATTGTCCATCTTATGACTATATTTCTTTTGTTTAACCATACTCTAAGGCTGTGTTTTGTAGATATAGCTTCCAACATAAAAGTTACAAGTAAGGTAAATGCCAATACTACAGCATTACTTAAGTCAATTCCTAATAGGCTTTTATTTAATGGTGCTCCAAAGTCAAATAAGTGAGTAATTACCGTAAATGCATCTTGCATTGAGTTTGCTCTAAAGAATATCCAAGCAAAGTCTACTGCTATAAAAGTAGCAAGCATTTTTGTTCCTTTAATAGCTATGTTCATTAATTTAGAACAACTCTCTTTATCTAGTTTAGAATTGTTCATCTCTGCATTTTTATTTGCGCTACTTGCAATCTTTCTAAATATGTTTTCAATAATTTGATAAATTCCATGTATAATTCCCCAAACCACAAATGTCCATGCAGCCCCATGCCACAATCCACTAACTAGGAATACAATCAATAAATTAATCTGTGTTCTGAAAAATCCTTTTCTACTTCCACCAAGTGGGAAATATAAATATTCTTTAAACCAAGAACTTAATGATATATGCCATCTTCTCCAGAAGTCTTTTACAGATGTTGCAAAATATGGCTTATTGAAGTTTGTTGTAAGTTCATATCCTAAAACTCTTGCACTTCCTTTAGCTATAATTGAATAAGCATTAAAATCAAAATAAATTTGAAAAGCAAATAATACAGTTGCTATAATTAAGTACAATCCCCCACCATTTGTGTAGTCTTGTAAATTGTTATAAACTTGGTTAACAACTAATGCAGCTCTATCTGCTAAAACAAGCTTATAGAAAAATCCTATTCCCATTAGTATTAGTCCATATTTAAAATTGTCCCAGTTAAATTTATGTTCTTGTTTAAACTGCTTTAATAAATCTTTTGACTTCTCAATTGGACCAGCTACAAGCTGTGGAAAAAAAGATACAAATAATGCATATCTTGCAAAATTCTTTTCAACTTCTACATCATTTCTGTATACATCAATTGTGTAACTCAAGGCTTGGAAGGTATAAAAGCTTATTCCCACTGGTAATAAAACATTGAGTGTTTTTGGTAAATTTATAAAAGTAAAAATACTTGATAAATTATCAATAATAAATGAATAATACTTAAATATAGCAAGTATCAATAGGTTTATAATTACAGATAATGCAACCCAAAGCTTTTTCTCTCCCTTGCTTTTTGACCTACTTATCAGTATTCCACTTAAGTATGTTACTACAGTAGAAAACAACATTAATAAGGCATACTTAGGATTCCAACTCATATAAAAGAAATAGCTTCCTAATAGTAGCCAATATATTTTATATTTTTTCTTTAACAGAAAATATCCAAAGCATATTACTGTAAAGAATATCAAAAATTTAATAGACGTAAACGACATTTTCTTTTCCTTCTTTTATTTAAGTTTATAAGTTAATTAATGTTTGTATCTATAAATTCTGCAATAAAACTTGCACCATTGTTGCAATCAGAATTAATTACGTTATTTAAGCATTTTTCAAGTTCATTTGAATTAATAAATTCAATTATCTTTTTATAAATTTCATCTGGGTTAGTACATTTAAATCCAAAGTGGTTTTTTACAACATATTCATAATTGTAATTTTCCTGTCCTTTTATGTAGTCAGTAACTATAATAGCTGTTCCACTCCTTGCAGCTTCAAGTATCATGTTAGGCCCTGCTTTGGCAAGTATTATATGGGCTTTGTCCAAAAACTCGTTCATATTATTTACAAACTCATAAATGTGTACAGCCTTAGATACATTACCTTTTTTCTGTTCTATAATTAATCTTTCATATAATCTCTTATCTTTGCCACATATAATGGTAACATTAGCATTTTCAATTTTAGATACTTCTTTAACAAACTTAATATTTCTTTTTAAATTAACAGATGGATTAACAAGCAGAATATTAATTTTATCTGTTATTTCTTTTGCCCTATCTCTTCTTATTATGTCTTCTCTAATTGGAAATCCTGATACAAATATTTTATCTTTACTGAAACCTTTTTCTATATAATCATTTTTAACATCTTCGGTTGGGACAAACATTATATCAGCATTTTCATCATACCAGACCTTAGGGGGTCTAACTAAATCAATAACATCAATATAAAATGGTATATTTATATTTTCTTTTTTTAATACTCGCGAAATCGCTTTAGTAAACATACTATGTACTGTAATAATTAAGTCAGGTTGAAATTCTTGTATTTCTTTTTTTAGTCTCCTTTTTAATTGAGTGTATATTAAAAAGTGCATTGTGTTTGGAAATGTTTGGCTCCACAAATAAGATATATAAAAAAGTATTGGAAGCTTTGTTGTAATTGGAATATATGAATTTTCAAGCATTGTGCCAATCTTCCCCATTAATGTAAATGAATCCACTTGCTTTATTTCATATTTACTTTTATCTAGTTTTCTCTCAATTGCATTTGCTGCAGATTTATGGCCTGTCCCCGACCTTTCTGCAGTAAGTATTAAGATTCTTTTCATAAATATTTTCCTCTCGTACAATATGTTTACAGTGTTTATTTAATATAGATTTTATAAAAATATTTTTTTTGAGTACATATATAATTTACCATAAAAACTCTTAAAAGTAAATAATAATTACTGTGCAATTTATTATAAATATTACAGTTTGATTTTTAAAAGAACGTAAAAATAGTTATATTCCAATTTAATATTTTTACGTTCTTTATAAATAATTTTATTTATAATTATCAAAAAAATTGCGTGAAATTATTTTCTTTTTGTGTTTTTATGATATAATTAAACAAAAATTATTATGGAGATAAAATTATGATAAAAACTGAGGAAAATCCTACCTTTTTAAATTCATTTCTTGATTATTCGCTAACATATCAAAAAAAATCCCCTGCTTCTGTGGACCAGTATAATTGCGATTTAAATATGTTTTTAAAATATATGAAATATCATTTTCATTTGACAAATGAAGAGAATTTTGATGATATCAAAATAAATGATTATAAATTATCTGATTTAGAAAGAATAACTCCAGAAGATATACATACTTTCATCTCATATCTTTCTCTAAACAGAAAATGTGGACCTGCTACATGCGCTAAAAGAATTTCAACCATAAGAATATTTTTTAAATATTTGACTGTTACTACTAACACAATTAAAAATAATCCTGCACAAAATATTGAGACTCCAAAGCTAAATAAAAGGCTACCAAAATATTTAACATTAGAAGACAGTCAAAAACTTCTTACTACTATATCTGAGGATGAGGAAAATAAAAATAAAGAAAGAGATTATGCTATAATTACCCTATTTTTAAATTGTGGTATGCGTCTTTCTGAACTTGTTGGAATTAATATATCTGATATTAAATTTGATGACTGCAAACTTACTGTAATTGGTAAAGGCAACAAAGAACGTACCATTTATCTTAATAAAGCTTGTATTGATGCAATTAATTCATATTTAAAAGTCAGACCAATTGATGCAAAAAAAGATTCCAAAAATTCTGATAAGGCACTATTCTTAAGTTCCTACAGGCAAAGAATTAGCAAGCGTACAGTTGAAAATGTTGTTTCTAAAGAATTGCAAAAAGCTGGGTTAGATACAACTAAATACTCTACTCACAAATTGAGACATACTGCTGCTACGTTAATGTATAAATATGGACAAGTTGATATAAGAGCTCTCCAAGAACTACTAGGACATCAAAGCATATCCACTACCGAAATATACACGCACGTTGATAATGACCAAGTAAGAAAAGCAGTTGAAGCAAATCCTCTTGCCAATTACAAATAGTAATGTTTTATAAGTTATGCTATAGTAAAAAATGAATATAGGTTATTTTGGAATAAGCTACCATTCAATACGGGTGGTCCCTGCGCGGCTTATTCAAAAACAACTATATTCTTTTTTTAGATTATTATTTCTTCAAAAATAACTATACTCATTTTTTTAATAATTCATATTTCATTTATAGTTTTAAAATCATATTATATATTAGGTAATAATGAGTTTGAAAAATTTAAATATTGTCTTCGGCATTACTGGTGCTATTAGCACCTTTCCAATTATAATTAATAAAATAAAAGAATTAAAAAGCTTAGGAGCAAATATATATCCAGTTATGTCTTACTATGCTTATAAGTTAAGTGTTCATCTTGAAGCAGACAAACATTATATTGAGCAAATTGAAAAAATTACAGGTAAAAAAATTATATTCAAAATTGAACAAGTTAAATCTCTTATAGATAAACTTAATTCAGCTGCAATGATAGTTGCTCCAACGACAGGAAATACAATTGCTAAAATATCAAATTCAATTTCTGATACCTCTGTAACTTATGCGGTAAAATGTCATACCAAGAAAAAGTTACCTGTCATTTTATCGATAAATGCAGATGATGGTTTAAGTTCAAATGCTAGCAATATTGGATTATTAATTAATAGAAAAAATATTTTTTTAGTACCATTTAGACAGCCAAACCCTATTACTAAACCCTGTTATATTTCATCAGATTGCAATCTTATAGTACAGACCTTAAAAACTGCTTTAAACAATGAGCAATTAGAGCCAGTACTTCTATAATACACTATTATAATTGGTGGTGTAAATTAAAGGTTTTGCTTAAGATACTCATAAATAAAATCATTGATGTTGCCGTCCATAACCTTCTGCACATCCCCCACTTCATAACCCGTTCTGTGGTCTTTAACCATGGTGTAAGGGCAGAAAACATACGAACGTATTTGGCTACCCCAAGCAATATCCATTTGTATACCTTTTAATTCATCAATGGTTTCTTTGTTTTCTTTTTCTTTTAAATTAACTAATTTAGATTTAAGCATTTTCATTGCTGTATCTTTGTTTTGAAACTGGCTTCTCTCAGTTTGACAACTTACAACGATTCCCGTTGGTATATGAGTTAACCTAACTGCAGAAGAAGTTTTGTTTATGTGCTGACCTCCAGCGCCAGACGCTCTGTAAACATCCATTTTGATATCATCTGGATTAATATATATATCATTATCATCTGTTATTTCAGGTAAAACTTCTAAAGAAGCAAATGATGTGTGTCTTCTTCCACCACTATCAAAAGGTGAAATCCTAACTAATCTATGAACACCATGTTCTGATTTTAAGTGACCATAAGCATAATCACCTGACACAAGGAAAGTTACACTTTTTAGTCCAGCTTCCTCCCCATCTAAATAGTCTAATTCTTCTAACTTAAATCCATTAGCTTCAGCCCACCTTGTATACATCCTATATAGCATTTCAGCCCAATCCTGAGCTTCTGTTCCACCTGCACCTGGATGAATTGTAACAATTGCATTATTTTTGTCATATTTATCAGATAGTAAAGTAGAAATTTCTAATTCATCTATTTTATTATTAGTAGAACTGATTAGTTTTTCAAGTTCAGATTCCATATCTTTATCATTTTCTTCTTTTAACAATTCAATTAACTCAAATATGGTATTTACGTCTTTTTCTACCTCGGTATAGTTAGCTATTTTTTTCTTTATTTCTGTAATCTCCGACAAAATTCTAGCCGAATTTGCACTGTCGCTCCAAAAGTCTTGTTCATTAGTCTTTTGCTCTAATTCAGCCAATTTGTCTTTTAATGCATTTATGTCAATTGACTTTCCAATATCCTTTATTTTATTAATTTGATTCTCATTAATTTTTATAGCTTCTTCTAATTCAATCATTTATACTCAGGTCTCCTATCTGTTTCTAAAAATAGCAAAAGCTTATAAACTTTTGCTATTTTTTTATTCACTTCACAGTTAAACCACGGTTTTAGTATGAATGGTTATGATCTATTTATGCGTTCTTTCCGTGGCAGTTCTTGTACTTCAAGCCCGAGCCGCAAGGACAGGGGTCGTTCCTACCAATTTTTGGTGTTTCATTTACTATGGTTCTGTTTACTCCACCCTCTTTTGGAGAAAGATTTCCATCAACTAGCTCAATTGCTGATTTTTCTTGTAATTTAGCATCTGTAATTCTAGCTGACTCTTTTCTTGATTGATTTTCTTCTCTTTTTGTAACATGCATTAGCAATCTAACTACTTCAAATCTAATGTCTAGACTCATTTGGTCGAACATATTTGAACCTTCATCTCTATATACAACAATTGGATCTTTTTGACCATAAGCACGTAAACCAACACCACGTTTTAGTTCATCCATATTGTCTATATGTTCCATCCATTTTTGGTCAACTATTTTTAATAGAACAACTCTTTCAAGTTCTCTTAAAGATTCGCCGAATTTTTCGTTCTTATCTTCATATATTTCTATAGCTTTGTCTTGAAGTTCCTTTAATACATCAGCTTCTTTAACTTCATCTACTTTTACACTATCTAATGAGTTAATTCCAAATGTATTTGAAACTTCTTGCATTAAACCTTCTACGTCATTAGAATCGCCATTAATGTATGATTCAACTAGTTCTTCTGCAACTGAATTAATCATAGAGATTATATTATCTTTTAAGTCTTTGCCAGCAAGAACTTCTCTTCTTTGTAAGTAAATAGTTTCTCTTTGTCTGTTCATAACATCATCATATTGTAGAACGTTCTTTCTTATACTGAAGTTTCTGCCCTCAACCTTCTTTTGAGCATTTTCAACAGCTTTAGAAATTAGTTTTACTTCAATAGGCATATCTTCATTTACGCCTAAAGAATTATATAATTTTGTAATAGTATTTCCGCCAAAGATTTTCATTAAGTCATCATCTAGTGCAATATAAAATCTTGATTCTCCTGGGTCTCCTTGTCTTCCTGAACGTCCTCTTAACTGGTTATCTATACGTCTTGATTCGTGTCTTTCTGTACCAATTATTTTTAGTCCACCAGCTTCGATAACTTTTTGTCTTTCATCTTCTATGCCTTTATCATATTTCTTAACTAATTTTCTAAATTCTTCTCTTCTTGCAATAATTGCCTTGTCGTCTGTTTCATTAAATGCTGTAGCTTCTTCTATTTCTTCGTAGGTGTATTTATCTCTCATTTCTTGTTTTGCTAAATATTCGCTATTTCCACCTAATACAATATCAGTACCACGTCCTGCCATGTTAGTTGCTATTGTAACAGCTTTATACTTACCAGCTTGTGCAATTATTTCTGCTTCTTTTTCATGGAACTTAGCATTTAAAACTTGGTGTGGTATTCTTTCTTTGTTAAGCATTTTACTTAGCTTTTCTGATTTATCAATAGAAACTGTACCAACAAGTACTGGTTGACCTTTGGCATAACTTTCTTTTATATCATTTATAACTGCTCTAAACTTCGCATCTTCATTTTTGTAAATAATATCTGGAAGATCTTTTCTTATCATTGGTTTGTTAGTTGGAATTTCAATAACATCTAATCTGTATATTTCTTGGAATTCTTCTTCCTCAGTCATAGCAGTACCAGTCATACCAGATAATTTATCATACATTCTAAAGTAGTTTTGGAAAGTGATGTTTGCTAAAGTCTTTGATTCATCTGCTACCTTAACATGCTCTTTTGCTTCAATTGCTTGATGAAGTCCATTGTTGTATCTTCTTCCATACATGATACGACCGGTAAATTCATCAACAATAAGAACTTCCCCATCTTTTACTATATAGTCAACATCTTTTTTCATTATACCATGTGCACGTAAAGCTTGATTAACTGCGTGTACAAGTTCTGAGTTTTCTATATCGTTAAAGTTTTCTAGTCCAAATTCTTTTTCTGCTTTAGCTATACCTTTTTGAGTAAGTGAAGCAGATTTTGCTTTTAAGTCAATAATGTAATCATAATTTTCGTTGTCTTCTTCTTGAGCTATATCCTTAACATCTTCTTCAATTAATGTTTTTGCTTCAAGTTTTGCAACAAATCTATCAGCTTTTTTGTATATATCAGATGCTTGATTAGCTCGTCCTGATATAATAAGTGGTGTTCTTGCCTCATCAATTAAGATACTATCTATCTCGTCTACGATTGCATAATTAAGTTCTCTTTGAACTAATTGATTTTCATATACAACCATGTTGTCTCTTAGATAATCAAATCCAAATTCATTGTTTGTTCCATATGTAATATCGCAATTATAAGCGTCTTGTTTTTCGTTAGGTTTCATACCATTTATAACTAAGCCTACAGTAAGACCTAAAAAGTTATAAACCTTTCCCATCCACTCACTGTCTCTTTTGGCTAAGTAGTCGTTAACTGTTATAATATGAACACCTTTTCCAGTTAAGGCATTTAAATAAGCTGGAAGTGTTGCAACTAACGTTTTACCTTCACCAGTTTTCATTTCGGCAATTCTTCCTTGGTGAAGTATAATTCCACCAATTAATTGCACGTCGAAATGTCTCATACCTATAACTCTTTTAGCCGCTTCCCTAACAACAGCAAAAGCTTCAGGTAATATATCATCAAGAGTTTTACCCTTTTCTAATTCTTTTTTGAAATAATCTGTCTTTCCCTTAAGTTCTTCATCTGTTAATTTTTGCATATCCGCTTCTAAAGAGTTTATCTTGTTAACCAAAGGCATAACTCTTTTTACTTCTTTTTCACTATAAGATTTAAATAGTTTCATTTAATTTCCTCTTTTCTTGTAATTTTAAAATTTTCGCTTACATATTTCATAAATTTCATTTGTTTAATTTACAATAAAATATACATATGTACTATATCACTTAATTAGCTTTTTGGCAATGATTTTTTATAAATTTACTATAAGTAATTACAATTTTTTTACATTAAAACATTATTATTTTAGAATACACCAAAAATAATTAATCCAGTATTTATAATTAGGTACAGTATATATCCAAGTTTCTAATTGTTTAAGTACCCTATTTTAAATACTGGATTAACTTTTTATTTTAAAATATTTTTAAGTGCTACATCTACCTCAATTTTTGCAAAAGGATTGCAATTTAAATAAACCGTTTTATCTGATAATTTATCAGAAATGTCCATCTGATTTACCTTTTCTTTAGTTAGTATTAATGCAACGTTTCCACCATCATATTTATTTGTTTCATTTACGAAATCATCAATTGAGCCATCACTGTGTATATCAAGTCCAATATGTTCCTGAGAGCAATAATCGGTAATTGTATCTGTTAAGGATGATAAATCTTCTGAATCTGTGTATAAGTCTATATTTAATAAAGAAACATATCTAGCTTTTATCTTTAACTCATCTCTTAAGAAATAATATTTACTTCTATCATCAATAACTATAATATCATCAGCGTCTGAATTAATGAATTCTCTTGGAGACATGTATTTTTTTATTTGTGGTCCATCACTTCTTAAGTTTATATTAAAAACTTTAACAATTGCTGAATTAAGTGCAAACATTGTGTCTTGTATATTTAAAGTTAAGGAAATATTTTGAGAGATTGCTTGCATGCAAAGAATTATTGTAATATATGGGTTACCATTTGTTACAACTAATGACTTTTTATTTAGAAAACCAGTTTCAAATTCTCTAAATCTATTTAGTATGTCAATGGCTTTATTCATACTAAATTTAAAATCTGTATTATCAATTTTAATTGCTTTTTTCATATTATCTTCATTATTTTTAAAGGACTGTATAATATCATTTAAAGTCATTTACTTTTCCTCCTCTCTCTATTATTTCCTTAGAATTATAAATTAGTCTTATTTTAACATTATAAAATTTTCTTATATTTCTTCAAAATCAACCATTGCATTTGGGTCAAAATCACCCATTGTACTTGAGTCTAAATCAACCATTGCATCTGGATCAAAATTATTCATTGCACTTTTATCAATGCTGTCATCATCTAGATCTGTATGTACACCACGTATTTGAGCTGAATTCGAAATTTTATCCAACACGTCATTTAATTCTTGTCCGTCAATATCTGGCTTCTTTATTGCTTTTGCTTTTAATCTATCAGCCCAAGTTTTTCCATGTACAACTTTATCAATTCCAGGTATATTTCTTCTTCTTGCAGCTGTTAAAAGTGACCATTTAAAATATGGTTTACCTTCTCTATTTACATCAATAAAGAAATCAGATAAATTTTTTCTAAAGTCATAGTTATATGTATCTTTTAAGAAATGTTTAAAAAATTCATCAGAAATTTTATAAGTAGCATGTGTAGTAACAAAACTTTTGCCATCTGCTGATTTTCTAAATACTTCTTCTACTAATGCAGAATCATCTAAAAATACTACATAAGTACCAGAAAGTATTATATGTTCATAATCTGTTTTAATGCTCTTAAATGTATCAAACATTTTTGCAAGCGATCTTACTACTGTAACTTTTGACTTAGGCTTATCATTTTCGTTATCTTTACGTTTTATGCTAGCATTATCATCGTCAAGTAATTCATCTCCCAATGTTGTGCCGCCCTCTTCGTTAAATGCATATGAAAGTTCATTTGCCAATATATTTAGTCTTCTTGATGATACCTCATCTTCAGTTTTGTATACACCAGCTAGTAAGTTTAATTTCTCATCATCACTATCTAGTTTTCTCAAAATTGACATTAATCTTACATACTTTGTACCTTGCATATCAGTATCTTTAAATAGTAGTTCTTCATCCCCTGATTTTAATCTTCCCTGTTTAATCATTAATAAAAGCAAATCATCACTAGGATTAATTGTTTCAATATTTAATACGCCTTTAGAATATAGCTCTAGTAAGTCTTCATTTTTAGCATTTTTTCCTCCAATTGATTTTAATAATTTTTCTTGTATGTCCAATCCTGGCTTTTTGAATTTCATATATGCATCTAAGTATTTGTTAAATGTATTTTTTGCATCATCTTTCCTTATCATGCTGTATTTTTTCGCTAATGCTATTAACTCATCATCTTTTAAAATTTCGCTAAAATCTATATCCTCGCCATAATTAGCTAAATCTTGTAAATTGATTTTATCTTTCATATAAAAATCAAAAACATCTTGATGTGATAAAACTTTTTCTTGATTTAATCTAATTATATCACCAACACTAAGTTCTATACCCGAATTTAAAATAAAGTATCGTCTATCTTCACTTCTCAATTCTCCCTCAGTGTAAAGTTTGTTAGCTAGTTCATTATTAAAATCATATAAAGTCTTACCTGAGATAAATCCATCAACATAAAGTTGTTTGAAAATATTATCATCAAAAATCAAATCATCAAATGCCTCTAATATTTTATCTTCATTATTATCGACATTTAGTAAATTATATTTTTGATATATTTTCTTTAAGTACTCATAATCTTTGACAATGTATGTATGATTTTCTTCATCTTGCTCTGTTTTAGTGCCTTTTTTGCTATACTCGATTAAATCGTTAACTGTTGAAAGCAATTGTTCTGCACTAAATGTATTTTTAACATTTTCGCTTCCAAACATTTCTTCAATGACTTCCAAATCCATTCCAAAATATGAATAAAAGGTCATGAATGCATCTAAAGGTAGTTCTCCCTTTGCATGGAATAATTTAAGATTTTTTTCAGCTATATCACTGTATTTGCCCTTGGCAAGATATTCTTTAATTGCACCGTTCACAAACATGGCTTTAAGTGTATCATCTAGTAATTCATATAAATTTTCATCTGATAATGGTTTCGCAAACATAACTTCAGGTCTTTCAATATTAGTTACCATGTCTGAGCCCTGTGCTTCGTCTGTAACATTAAGCTGACCATTTTCCGGAGCCGAGGTATCACCTATATCAGTTCTCCTTGTTTTCATTCCAATTTGATTTACAACATCCATTAAAGTATTATTTCTTCCAGTCAAGTATCTATCCACAGCTCTTAACCTTAAAAATTCCTCATTTATATCACTAATTCCAATTTTTTTAATGTTTTCTAATGCTTCACTAAATGTTAAACAATTAGCTTCATATAACAAGAAATTAAATTCCTCAGCGTACATATCTGGAATTTTCTCAGCATAATGTAAAGCTGTCTTCTTATCAAGCAATGCAAGTATGTCAGGATTGAATATGTTTTTATTGTCTCTATCTATTAATAGTTTAGCATACTCACTTAAAGCACTTTTGTAATCATTACTATATACTTTCGCAGATATTTCTTTTACTTCCTCTCCAGTAACTACATTTTTTATAAGAACCGTAACTTTATTGAAGTTTATAGCTTTCTCAACTTCTTCTAATAAATATTTCACTCTTTCAAGTTCTCTCAATGAAAACAAATCCATAGATTTACGTTCTTCTTCATTTAATTCATGATACCTTTTAATATCTGCACTTAATTTACCAATAAATTGATAAACAGATGTAATATATAAATTATCTTCATTAATTTGAGATGTAACTTCTGGAACAAAGAATAAACGTGTCTTTGCATCAAGGAAATTCATTATAAATTCTTTAGACGTTCTAAATTCGAATGCTCCAGTCTCTTTATCCATAATTCCAGCAATATCTGCATCTTTATATCCCATCTGAGTTAACGTATTATAGACTAATATGTCATATGCCAAAGATGCAAAATTGCTGTCCTTAAATATGTGTTTTATACTATCTAATTGAACAGCTCCTACTAAGTCTTTATAAGCTTCTGGATTTATTCTTAATTTCTTTGGAACATATTCTTTTCCATATAGTTCTTTTTTTGAGTTGACAGCCACAATACCCATTTTTTTACCTGATGGGAATACAAATAATGTTACGTCTTCATTCTCTTTTATATTTTCCTTAGCAAATTTATAAAAAGTTTCATAATATTCTTTAGATGGTGTTGAAATACCATCATTTGTAATATTATTTAGTGATGACACTACAACTTTTGAACTATATGCTCCAAACAATACGAACTTTTTAAAATCTATAACTTCACTATTTTCTACAATAAAATTAAATATAGTATCACCATCTCTATGTGGACTTATTATATGTTTTCCCTCTTCTAAAAGACTATCTTCTATAAAATTATAGTTAAAAATAAAAACTGCGTCTTTATGTTGATACAAAAATTGCATCAATTTTTTTTGTTCTATTTTATTCATAAATACCCCTCATACCATTAAAATTTTTATTTTTTTGCGCTACCTTTTAATTATACCACAATATTATGTAAATTTCAAGTTTTGTGCTTTATGCATAATGGACAGACTTTTCTAATAAACTAAACTAAACGAAAGTGAGGAATCCATATGTATATATATAATTTAAAAATCAACAGCAAAAAAATATCAAAGCTAATATTAGCCTTTATAGGAATTATAATTGTTGGAGTAATCGGATTCTCAGTAATGTCCATATTTAAGGCAGGAAATGAAACTGAAAATAATATAGATTCAAACATAATTGAAATAACTACTAATGAATATACTTCATTTCTAAAAAATGCACATGAAAATATAGATGACTATGTTGGAATGAAAGTAAAACTAACTGGATACGTATACAGAATGCCTGACTTTAATGATAACCAATTTGTTATGTCAAGAACAATGATAATGGATTCCAGCAGTACTGCTGTTGTTGTTGGAATTTTGTCACAATACGAAAATGCAAAAGACTTTAAAGACGGTGACTGGGTTGAGGTAACTGGCACTATTGTCAGAGGTAACTACAAAGGTGAAATGCCTGTTCTTCAAGTAGATGAGATAAAAACTTGTGATATTCCAGAAGATGAATATGTATATCCACCTTCTGAAAATTCAGTAATTTAAACTTAGCTCTTTAATCAAATAAACATACTCTTTAAATATACATTTATTCCAAATAAATTTATTATTTTTGATTTACTACCCCTCTCTATCAAATATACTTCGCAATACTCCTTTATCAATTAAAGGAGTATATATTTCCTTTAAAACAATTAATAAAATTGGGCCTAATATCATTCCAAAAAAACCTATTAATCTATATCCAGTATACATAGCAACTAGAGTAAATACTGGATGAATTCCTATATGCTTGCTAACTAACTTAGGCTCTAAAACGCTTCTAACTGTGCCCATAATAGCCCATAATATTATAACTGCAATTCCAAGTTTTATATTTCCATTTATAACCTCAATAATAGCCCAAGGAGCCATAACCGTCCCCGAACCTAAAATAGGAAGAGCATCAACAAACGCTATTCCTAAACTTATAAGAAGCGGAAATCCAATATTTAAGCCTATAATGTTATATATAGTTAGTCCAATTAAAGATATTAAAAAAGAAATTAAAACAAGTGTTGCCTCTGCCCTTAAATATCTACCTAGCTTTTTTGTAATTGAATGTAAATGTTTTGATATTTTCCTAGTCCATACATCTGGTAAGTGATGCTCCAGTTGGTCTATCATATATATTTTGTCTGTGCACATAAAATATAACGAAATAAGTACAAAAAAAATGGACATAATTAGATTTGGTATTTTCAAAATCCAATCTCTAATCCCAATTAACAAATTTGTTATCCAAGTTGTAACTCCAGTAATAAGCTGAGTTTGCGCATTTGCAATACTTTCTGACAAATCAATTGGAAGTTTTTCGAGTATAACATTATTATTAAGAAAATTATTTATAAAGCCTTGAATTCTCCCTAAATACTCTCCTGAATTAGAAAGTAAGTTTGTAGCTTCATTAAATAGCGTTACTAATCCCCAGCTAATAATTCCAAGTAAAACAGCAATCGAAACAAAAATTACAACAATAGAGCTTATACGCCTTGTCCATTTTAGCTTTTTCATTATTAATTTAATAAGAGGCTCAAATAAAAGAGCCAACACAAAAGATATCAAAAATGGTATATAGAAAACAGATAACTTAAATATTACTAATAAGAGTAGTATTGTTAGCGCAAGACTGAATATACGCTTTATAACTTTACTCCAATAATTCATATCTGTAACCATTGTATTCTCCTTTAATGTTAGCTCGTTATTATTATATGCTTTACAAGTGGTTTTTATTCAATTTATTTTCTTATGTAAATATCTTTTTGAGTATATTCCTCTGGATCAAGTCCAACCCTTCCATTCATATACATTGATAAAAAGAAGGTTAAAATTATTACACCAATTCCTGCAATAATTATTGCAATGTCAACATTGGCAAAAGATAAGAAAAATGAACCCGCACCAGTTATTATCATTTTTGAGATATTATCCGAAATTGATTTAGCTGAATATATACAAGTTAAAATCTTAGAATTAGTAAAACTATTTAAATATTTTTTCGACAATATCTGTGATGTACCGTTCATTGCACCCATAATTAAAACAAATACAATTATTAATAAAAATTTAAATATAAATGACATATTTATAATAGCAACTGCACCACATAAAATCAAGCAAAAAGCAAATACTGCTAAGATATTTGTAAGTGACCTGTTCTTAAAAATGTTATTAAACTCTATTGCTCTTCTTGAGAAAAATGCTTTTGCAATTTCATAAAGAGCAAAAACTAAAGCAACCTGAATAGATGATGCTCCTATATATTGCACTAATGCCAATTGGTACGTATCTATTAAAGCTAATATTCCCCAAATAGAACCAATTGCAAGTAATAAAGCACGCAATCTTTTTGAATTAACTGTAAATTTATATCCTTGTTTTAATTCTTTAACATAATCTTTTAACGTAAATCCATTTTTCTTTACATTTTCAAGTTCTCCAAAATTAAAAGAAAGCAATGTTGCAATAATGGTACAAATTAAGCATAAAAACATTGGCAAATAGCCATTTACGTTAAATAACAATCCAGCTATAATAGTGGATATAGCTGATAAAATACAGTATCTCGAATATGCCCTTTTGTCTATTGAAGTAAATATTTCAGCAGACTTATCACTTTCTGGTATAGATATCGTAAGTAAATTTGCCTCAGATATAGTTTTACATGATGTAGCAATTGCAGAAAACAACTGTGCCACAACCAAACCTAAAAAAGAATGTAACAACATAAATTCGAGTACTGAAAATATATTTATGATATTTCCAAAAATTATTGTATTTCGCTTGCCAACTCTACTAACCAAAACACTTACTGGAAATTGAATAATTATTGTAAACAATGCAAAAAGTGAAGAAGAAACCAATATCTGAGCATTTGTCATGGCTTTAACTTCACTTAAAAACATTACTTTTATTCCATAAAAGAATAGCAAATCATATCCAAACATTATATAATTTGGGTATAGTTTCATATTTGTTTTACAAATTTCTCTACGTTTTTCTTCTGTTAACTTCATTAAACTCTATTTCTCCCTTTGTTTACCTATGACTTATTTATAGTTATTTATAATTATTTATACTTTTATTTACCTAAAAATTAATTAATTTTTTTTATTTAAAATCCTATAGACATTATATGAATTAGATTCTTTTCTGTCAAGCTTTATACAACATTTATTACGTAAAAGTTATCTTCAAAATTACTAAATAATTGAAATACTTATTCTTCTGGATAAGGTGTGTCTAAGTAAGCTTTAGAATAATTAGTATAAGGTTTATAAACTTCTGTGTTTACACTACTATAATCTGGCATAGGAATAAATGTTGGTTCAAAGTCTTGATAAGGTCTTGGCATACCTCTTGGCGGTCTACGATTTCCATATAATTTATTTAAAATCAATATTCTTATTAAATCCCTTAGAAGCGGATTTTTATAATTTCTATATCTACTTACTACATCAACCACTTTTGGTTCTTTATTTGTTGTAGAATTAGATATTGCATTGACTGTTGCATTATTTACTGTATTAGGTGATGCGCTTACTCCTGTATTAGTTATCGAATTAGATGATGTATTGACCGCTGTACTACTTATTGTAGAAGAAGGTGTAGTTATTCCCGCTTTAGTCATAGTATTAGAAGGTGTATTTGCAACTGTATTAGATAGCACCGTTCTCTGTGCAGTCCTTGCGCTAGTAGTTTCACTTTCATAGTTAGAGCCAGGTCTTATAGTATTATTGCTACTATTACCTGCAACTCCTTGATTTACATTTGATCTACTAGTACCATTAGAAATAACACTACTGCCAGTTTTAGCAACATTATCATTTACTAATTTGGTATTATCATCATCAACTTCAAGAGCATCATAGATTTCCACAGTCCATTTTACCAACATGTCTTCATTTACATTATCAAAAGTTTTTCCGTCTAAAAGTTTATCTACCATTGGGGATACAATTTTATAAATATCTGGATATAAATCTTCAATGTCATTGTCATTAAAATTTGTATCGGCAGAATAATTGTATCCTGGAAGAGCACTTACTTGTCTAGGCTGATAAGTATGGTTATCATATGTAGAAACATAGTATTCTGGAGACTTTATACTTCCACCAATTATATTTTTAAAATAATCATCATACATTATAAAAATACCTCCTACATTAATTTATGTAGTGAGGTATTGTATTGTTACAATTTTTTCTATTTATTTATTTTTCCTATATAACAAGCTTTATTTATTCTTTTTACAAAATTTTAACATTTCTTCATTCAAATAAATTTCGTCTCCCGTTTTGTTTTGTATAATTTTAGAATAATTTAATATTAGTTTTCTGCAGTTATATCCTTTTAGCAATCCAATTTGCGAATTTGTTTTTGCTAATAAATTGTCTGTGTCCTTATATCTAATTTCTCTACCCCTTTTATATACTCTCACTATTGTCGATTTTTTAGCTTTTTGATAACCGTATGGAAAAGAAACTTTTCCCAAAAATGGTACTCCATGATACGCAGTATCTATTTTAGTTTTCTTTTCACTTATAGATTGATTAGTTTCTTTAAGTTTATTTATTATATACGGCATTGCATTTTGTAACTCTTGTTTATTATTTGAAATTATCACCATATCGTCAACATATCTAATATAATTAACTAGATTTAGTTTATATACAACGTAATTATCAAATTCACTGAGATTAAAATTGCTACCTGCCTGAGAAGTCAAATTACCTATAGCCATTCCATAATCGGATTTCGGATTCATTTTTCTTCTTTCAGGTACTAGGTTTCTTACTTTTTCATTACATTTATACTTACAGTTCACTGCCGGATTATTTTCAAATATAATTGGAGTTAAATAAATGAGTAATTCTTTATATGGTCCTTTATATTTATTGCTTATAAGATTTAAGAACTTTTGACTTATTTGCTTTCTATCTATTGACATAAAATATCCAGATAAATCAATTTTAAGAAAGTAACAGTCTTTTTTCCCATTATTCGATACTACTTTAAGATATTTCTTTAATAATTGAAGAGCATAATCATTACCTTTATTTTTTCTACATGAACAACAACCGTCAACTAATTGTTCTTCTAAAATATGTTCTACTTCTTTCATATAAAAATGCTGTACTACTCTGTCAAAAAATTGAGCTGCATATATTTCTCTCAATGCTGGATCCTTAACTACATAACAATTAGATTGTCTTTGAATGTATTGTTTATTATTTAATTCTTCTAGTAGCTCCATTAAATTTTTGCATAAATTATAGTTTACAAAATTATATGTTCCTATTTTATTTTTTTTATTTTTTAAACATAAATTATATGCTTCATATAAATCTTCAAAAGTTAGCTTATTATCCATATACACCTCTTATAAAAATACTCTTCATAAGAAGAGTATTTAAACTTAATATAATGAAACTCGCATTTTCTATAATAAATTTCCTTTTATCAATCTAATCCTTTTAATTCAAACCGAGTTTCTTCTTACGAAGAATATCTCGGTTTGAATTGCCTACATTATTTACATAATGTAGGCCTATATTTTTCTGATTTTTTACAAAATCAGAAAGTCGCACTCAGGCGCACGCAGCGGCCGTAATTCACAGTGTAGCTGCTCATACAACCAATAAGCATGTACGCGAGCCATGCGTAGTTAAAATTGAACTGCGACGACGACCAGTAATAACTAGATAATTGAAATTGATTAGAATAATTACTGCTGTTTATCCCTAATTCTTGCATAAATGCTGCTAATTCTCCTCTTGATGGTAAAAACCATCCTTCTGGTATTTCTTTTCTTGAAAAGTATCCCCATATATCTTTATATGTGCTTCCCCCATCTTGCTTTCCATAACCATCTTCACTTTCTCCCGCCGTCCACTTTGCTACCATGTTCTCTGTATTGGTTTTTCCAGTTCCAAATTTTGTTGATGTTGCTGTACTATAATCACTCATATTTTTAAATGCGCTATAATACCAATAATAACTTTGTCCTTTTCCTCCAAAATCTTCAAGTGACATGATATAAAATCTGTCTTCTCCTTCATCATTTATTGGTGTTAACACAGGTTTTGGTCCAAAGGCTTCTGTTGTGTATGATTCTTGACTTATATAGTATTCCTTTAAGCCTTCTTCTTTTATTGGTATTGTGTAGGTTCCATCACCATCACTCCATTTTGTTCCGTTTGTATTTCCTACTGCTTGGTCTGCATATATTATTCCATCTACTGTTATTCCATCTCTACTTGCATAATATCCTACATACGGTGTTTTTCCTATAGGCTCTTTAGGTTCTTCTGCTGGTTCAACGGGTGTATTATTTTTTATGTGTTGTTCTAAATCCTGTAATGTTTCCTCTTCCTTTCCTGCTTCTTCCTTATACTTCTCTACTACTTTCTCTGACATTTTAAATAATCCATTTTCCCTTAAAGCTATGTTGATTGTTACTCCTGCTAAGATTAAAAGTATTATTATTGTTACTACTAACGCAACTAGCGTTATACCTTGTTCTTTTAAGTTGAACTTGTTTTCTTTCTTTTGTTTTTTCATGGTTTCCTCCTATTTTTATTTATTATTAAATATATAGTTTAATAATAATTTAAAAATACTTGTTTCACAGTTATATCAGGCTTTTTGAATTATTTTGATGAAAAAAATAAAAAAATTTTTATCAACATAGTATTGACAAAAATATTTTAATACCATATACTTTAAGTGAAAAAATTTATTATTAATCTATATAATTAATAATAATTTTAATTTGTTTAAAATGATTGATAATTCTAGTCTATTTAACTAATAATAGTTTAAATTTATATATAATTAATAATAACTTCAATCTATTTATTTAATAAAAACAACTATTTTATGTTTTGTACATTGCGTATAACATAAATATAGTTGTTTTTTATTGCACATAATGGTAACGTACTAAATTGCGCGCACTAAGTCCTTAAACTTCTCTCCTCTTTCTTCAAAATTTTTAAATAAATCAAAACTTGCACTAGCAGGAGAAAATAGTACTACTTCCCCACTTGTAGCAACTTCTCTAGCTTTGTTTACAACCTCTTGTAAAGTCGCACACCTGTAAATAGGAATAGACTTATTTTGCACTTGCATTTCTTGAGCAACGCTATTATAGATTTTCTCTGCCGTATCACCCATTAAAATTAGCTTAGAAACATTATCAAGTATTGGCTTGCCAATTGGAGTATAATCCAAGTGCTTATCATATCCACCAGCAATTAAAACAATTTTCTCATCAAAAGAATTAAGTCCTGCAATAGTTCTTGTTGGGCTCGTTCCAATAGAATCATTGTACCATTTTACTCCATCAATTTCTCTAACAAACTCAAGCCTATGCTCAACACCAGCAAAATTTTTTATTGTAGAAATTATATTGTCTTCCTTAACTAAACCAAGCACTGCAGAGATAGCACTACAAGCATTTTCGCAGTTATGTTCACCTTTAATCAACATATCTTTTTGCCTTAAAATATGTTTTCTAACTCCATCCTCGCATATTTTAATAGTCCTATCATTTTCATCAAATATCACACCATCATTTAGTAATTGCTTATGACTAAAAAATCTAACCTTTCCCGGAGCATCTTTGTAAAACTCTTTTGTTATGTCATTGTCCTTGTTTATAACCAATATACCATTTTGACTTTGATGTAAATAAATATTCTTTTTGCTATCAATATACTCTTGATAATCTTTATGTACATTTAAATGATTAGGGCTAATGTTGGTAACTATTGATATTTCCGGACTTACTTTCATATCCATTAGCTGAAAACTGCTAAGCTCTAATACAACATAGTCATCAGGCTCCATATCCTTAATTTGAGTAAATAGCGGAGTGCCTATATTGCCACCCAAAAAACATTTGTATCCCTCAGCTTGTAATAATTTATACACTAAAGTAGTTGTTGTTGTTTTGCCATCACTTCCAGTCACACCTATAATATGGCTTGGACTAAGTTCTAACACTTGCTCAATTTCTGATGTTAAAATAGCACCATTTTTCACTTCTTTTTGGATTTCTTCTCTCCATGGCATACAACTTGGCGAACGAAAAATGTAGTTAAATCCTATCAAATCTTTTAAGCAATTTTCGCCTAAATAAAATTTAATATTATTTTGTTTTAGCTCTTCTAAAATATCTGGCTCTATTTTGCTTTCATCCCTGTCATCAAAAACAGAAACCGAACTTCCCAAATCTTTAAAGTAATTAATAAGCGGGATGTTGCTTACACCAAGTCCAATAATGGCAACTCTTTTGTTAGATATAGTCTTATTAAATTCTTCCAATTTCACATTCTTATAATTATCATTTTTTAATTCTTCCAATTGAGAATTTTTATAACTATCCATAATCTAAACTTTTCCCCCATTTAATAATATTGGAATTAATTAATTATATGCTTATTTACAATCAAATAGTTATTATCTTTTGTTACGATTCTTATTTATAACAAAATAATTATCTCATTTTTTACAATTCACAATTGCTAATCCTTAGTTGCATATATGTATGAATTGTCAATCTTTTGCACATTTAAACAATTCCCTTAGCTTTAATTTCATTTAGGACTTTTTGAGCAGATTCTTTTGCAGAATTACAGTCACTTAAATCAATTTCCAGAGTAACATCACAGGTTTGATTAAAACCAGATGCTTCATGCAATTTATCTCTTTCCTCAATACTTTTGCGCACTTCCTCAAGGGAGTACTTTCCATCATATTGTTTGTATCTCCTTTGCACTCTGGCATCAAGTGAAGCGGTAATAAATAAATGACAATCCATCTCAGGATACATATTTATCATTCCTCTACCTGAGCATATTACATTAAAATTCTTTTTGTAGTTTTCAATGATTTGTTTTCCAAATGCGTACAAAGGCTTATTATTAGCTATACTAGCCACCTTAGATACTCCCATTGAATTTTCCATACTTTCAATTTCATCATTTTTAATTTTCTCACCGGCAATATATACTTCTGTAATTCCATTTTCTACATTAAACTCAACATCAAGCTCTTTCATGTATTTAAGAACATTTTCTTTAGCTTCAGTCAAACTAATGCCATTTTTAATTAATGCAAAAACAATTCCTCTATAAATGTAGCCAGTATCTATATAAATACAATTTGGAATTAATTTTATTAATTCCTTGCACATAGAAGATTTACCCGATGAAACCATTCCCTCAACACATATTACAAAATTTTCTTTTTCCATAATCTTATATCCTTTTTTATATTTTTGTTCAATTTTTATTATGTATGCACTTAAATTTTAAGTCAAACTATCCTTTAATCTGTTGTTAAATAGTTATTAAATTTTTGTTTTACAATCTTTTTGTTAAATATCAGAGTGTATTATATAATAAAAAACTTATATTTACAAGCTATCAATTTATTAATGTATATTTTTTATTTTTCAGGAAACAATTATATTATAAAATGAATGGAGGTGCTTTATATGTCAAAGGATTCTAAAAAGTCAAATAATCAAAACAATAACCAAAACAGCAACAATTCTAAAAACAATCAAAACCATAACGACTCAAATAAATAATCAATATCTACAATAAAACAAAAATAGTGATTTTTAACTTTTCTTCGAAAATAAAATCACTATTTTTTTTCAATTCTTTAACTATTGTTATTATACTTATTTTAATCACCCTCTTTAGTCGCCTGGAGACCTAAGGCCTCCAAGGCGCATTTAAAATCCACCAAAATTTGGGTCCTTCGATAAGTCCCATGCTCCTGCGTTTCCATCTCTTGTGATTTGGATATTAGCCCCTAGAGAAACTACCGGGCAAACGCGAATATTGTCGTCGTCGTAATCGCCATCCGAATTGAACATTTTGTAACCGTTGATGCT
Organism: uncultured Clostridia bacterium; assembly: GCA_947624195.1. GTDB lineage: Bacteria > Bacillota > Clostridia > TANB77 > CAG-508 > CAG-793. The sequence continues at coordinate 70,877 of CANQJH010000001.1, read as the reverse complement.
AGAGCTGGCCACAATGCGAAGCCCAAAGTCAGCACAAGAGCTACTCGAGAAGCAACCAGAATAACGCGAAGCAAGCCAATAATATGTACCTGTTTTAAACATTAAATTGTAAAAGTCTTCATCATCAAAATATCCTGCATTTTGCGTTGCATAATAGTATGTTCCTTTTACTGTGATACTTGTTTCTGCTTGTGTATATCCTTCTACATTTGTTGCATGCTCAATTGGTATTCCTGCTTCTGTTTTTGTTCCATCATCACTTTCACTTATTCCTTCTGTCTTTTCTGTTCCATCTATATTTGAATCTTGTTGATATTTATATATGTTAGGGTAATATGCATTACTTCCGTTAAATTCTTTGGTTGTTTGATTTTCTGATATATAATCATTTTTTGCATCTCTTCCTTTGTCATTCATTTTACTTTCAATATCTTCTATATCTATACTTCTTGCTGTTACTCCCAAGTCACTATTACTATATAATGTTTTACATATATCATCCAAAAGATATACTCCATTGTTATATCCTAATGCTCCTTTGAAATATACTGTAGGCATACTACTTGTTGGTACGCCCATTATTTTTACTTCTCCTGTTTTACTATTTATGTCCATTATCTTCCATGTATAATTCTCTTGACTTATTTCTTGGTCTGTTGCTTTTGTCATTGTTTTAGGTTTACTACTTGTATAGTCTCCGTATCCACTTTTGTTACCTTCTAAAGTATATGTCGTTTTTGCCGTTTGGGGCGTATAATTTACTTCATCTCCTACTTTTAGCATACTTCTGTCTGGCACATAGCCCTCTATCATGTACTTTAGTTGTTTTTCCATATTCCCTAGTGTATTTTCTTCCTTTGCTGCTTCCTCTTTATACTTCTCTACTGCTTTCTCTGACATTTTAAATAAACCATTTTCTCCTAATGCTAGTCTTAATGCCACCCCTGCTAATATTAGCATTATTATTATGGTTATTACTAATGCTACTAACGTTATACCTTTACTGTTTTTAATGTTCAAAATTCCTTGTTTCTTTTGTTTTTCCATGGTTTCCTCCTATTTTTTATTTATTATTAAATATATAGTTTAATAATAATTTAAAAATACTTGTTTCACAGTTATATCAGGCTTTTTGAATTATTTTGATGAAAAAAATAAAAAAATTTTTATCAACATAGTATTGACAAAAATATTTTAATACCATATACTTTAAGTGAAAAAATTTATTATTAAACTATATAATTAATAATAATTTTTTTAGAATATAAAATTAATCAAAAAAAATATTTATGTTCATTTGTATTTTTAATATTTAACTAAGCAAAGCAAAAGCAGTTCAATAATGTTGATTTTTCAACAAACTAAACTGCTTTTAATTTATTTATGAGAAAGAAATTTGCATTCTAGCTAATACTATACTCATTATTTTTTAAAAACTTACATACTATATACTATTACTTTTCTAAATAAGTTTTTAAAAATTTGCCTGTGTAACTTTTTTCATTTTTGCAAACCTTTTCAGGAGTGCCGACTGCAACAATTTCTCCACCATTGTCTCCGCCCTCTGGTCCTAAATCAATTATGTAGTCACACGTTTTTATTAAATCTAAGTTGTGTTCAATAACTAAAATAGTATTTCCATTATCAGCTAATCTCTGCAAAATATCAACTAATCTATGAACATCATCTATATGAAGTCCAGTTGTAGGCTCATCTAATATGTATAATGTTTTTCCAGTAGGTCTTTTTGAAAGTTCTGTAGCTAGCTTAATTCTTTGAGCTTCACCACCAGACAAAGTTGTAGATGGTTGTCCTAACTTAATATATCCAAGTCCTACATCATATAAAGTTTGAATTTTTTGTTTTATTCTAGGAATATTCTCAAAAAATGATAATGCTTCTTCAACAGTCATATCAAGTACATCAGCTATCGACTTTCCTTTATATTTAACCTCTAAAGTTTCCCTGTTGTATCTTTTTCCTTTACATACCTCGCATGGAACATAAACATCCGATAAAAAGTTCATTTCAATTTTAATTATTCCATCGCCATGGCATGACTCACATCTACCGCCCTCAACATTAAAGCTAAATCTACCCTTTTCATAACCTCTCATTTTAGCTTCATTAGTTGTAGCAAAAATATCTCTAATAAAATCAAACACACCTGTATATGTTGCAGGGTTAGACCTTGGTGTTCTACCAATTGGAGATTGGTCAATATTTATAACCTTGTCTATATTTTGTATACCTTTAATTTCTTGGCATTTTCCTACTTTTTCATTTGATTTATTTAAAACTTTATTAATATTTTTATACAAAACTTCATTTACTAATGTACTTTTACCCGAGCCAGAAACACCTGTAACACAGACAAACTGACCAAGAGGAATTTTTACTGAAATATTTTTTAGGTTATTTTCCTTTGCTTTTACTATCTCTAAATATTTCCCAGTAAGTTTTCTTCTATGTTTTGGTACAGTAATTTGCTTTCTACCGCTTAAATATTGAGCGGTTATCGAATCTTTAACATCTTTTATTTCATCGGCAGTTCCTTGAGCCATTACTTCTCCACCATGTACTCCTGGACCAGGACCTATATCTATAACTTGATCTGCCGCATACATGGTATCTATATCATGCTCAACTACAATTACCGAATTGCCTAAATCTCTAAGCTTTTTCAAAGTTGCTATAAGTTTGTCGTTATCCCTTTGATGAAGTCCTATACTAGGTTCGTCTAGTATATACATTACACCAGTAAGTCCAGAACCAATTTGAGTAGCTAACCTTATTCTCTGTGACTCGCCTCCTGACAAGGCAGCTGCACTTCTTGACAATGTTAAATAATCAAGTCCAACGTCTATTAAAAATTGTAATCTCTTGTTTAGCTCCTTTAATATTTGGTCAGCAATTATTGCTTCTTTTTCAGTAAGTTTTAAGCTATTTATAAATTCCTTAATATGTACAATGGACATATCTGTAAGTTCTTTGATATTTTTACTACCTACTCTTACAGCTAGTACTTCTGGCTTTAATCTAGCGCCATGACATTCTGGACATTCTGCTTCACTCATGTAGTACTCATAAAATTGCATCATACCTTGTGATTTTGTTTCTCTATGTCTTCTCTCTAAAGTAGGAAGAACTCCCTCGAATGATGATCTAATTTTTCTAGTACCAAATGGAGAGGTGTACTCAAAATCTATAAGCTCATCTCCTGTACCATACAATATCTTTTCCAAAAACCATCTAGGAAGTTCTTTGATAGGAACTTTTATATCAACCCCATAATGCTTACCAATAGCTTCAAAATACATCTTAGCCATGGTCTCGCCCTTTTTCATTGTACTAGCTCCAAAAGCTTTTACACCATTATATAAAGTTAGATTTTTGTCTGGTATGATTAGGTCCTCATCCATTTTCATCAAATAACCAATTCCAGTACATACTGGGCAAGCACCCAATGGGTTGTTAAATGAAAACATCCTTGGCGAAAGCTCTTCAAAGCTTATGCCACAGTCTGCACAAGCATAATTGCCACTATAAATTTTTTCACTTTTCCCTGAGCTTTCGACTCTAACTAAATTATCTGCATATTTCATTGCTATTTCGATGGATTCAGTAAGTCTTGCTCTAATGTCACTCTTAATAACAAGCCTATCAATAACAATATCAATGACATGCTTTTTCTTTCTATCTATATCAATATCATCTGTGAGCTCAACGATGTCGCCGTCAATTCTAGCACGAACAAAGCCCTCTTTTTGAAAATCTTCTAAAAGCTTCTTGTATTCTCCTTTTTTGCCACGAATAACTGGAGATAAAACTTGCACTCTACTACCCTCTTCAAGCTTTAAAACATCATCTACAATTTGGTCCACAGACTGTCTTTCAATTTTTTTACCACATTTAGGACAATAAGGCACACCTATCCTTGCATATAGCAAACGTATGTAATCGTAGATTTCTGTAACTGTTCCTACAGTTGAACGAGGATTTTTTGAGGTAGTTTTTTGGTCAATAGAAATTGCAGGAGAAAGTCCCTCAATTTGCTCCACATTAGGTTTATCCATTATGCCCAAAAACTGCCTTGCATATGAAGACAAGCTTTCCATATATCTTCTTTGACCCTCAGCATATAAAGTATCAAATGCAAGAGAAGATTTGCCAGATCCTGAAAGTCCCGTAATTACTACCAATTTGTCTTTTGGAATTGTTATATCGATATTTTTTAAATTGTGTTCTTTTGCTCCTTTTATAATTATATTTTCCATATGATTACCCCAAACATTATAAATCTTTAGCAAAAAATCAAATGACTTTTTGCATTTACACCATAACTTTTTAGTGCAAATATATTATAAAACGTTTGTTTTGTAAAGTCAATACTTTTTGTAAACTATTTACTATTTTTTGTACATATGGTATAATTTTAGTAGGTTTACTTAAAACTTTTTACTGTGTATTGTATAAAGTTAGAAAGGTTTTAAATAGTATGGAAGAAAATAATAATTGGAAAGAAAATTTTGAAAAATTAAATTCATCTGAGCAAATTAGAATATTACAAGGCTCATATGACATTATATCTCAAAGAATACAAAATGAATTAAATGCTGGTGTTAGAACGGGTAACTTGGACGTGATAGACATTTCATATAACAAAACTGCTGATGGAAAAGTAGTTTTTGATGTTGTGATATTAAATAAAGAAAATGGTCAAACCAATCATGAATTATATGACACAGAACTTGATAGAATTAACCTTGATAAAATTAATATTGCAAAGAATGAAATCAATTTTTATAAATTAATGTATGATACTTCTTTGATTGAAAGAGATTTGGCTGAGTTAGAGGGACTAAGAGACAATCCTGATAAGATTTCTTTAAATGAGTTAAAGGAAATTGATAAACAAGTTGAGTCATCTGCTCAATCATTAGGTTTGTCCAAAGAAGATGTTACTTATGCTGCTACAATTGATGCTAATCACAACCTAAAAATCAATGCAGACAGTTTGGGTGGTTCTCAATATGATAGAATTCAAGGAACTGAAAAAATAAGTGCACATTACAATGTAAATGATGCTCTTAACGAGGACTATGCTTCATATCAAATAATCAAAACTTCTTCTGGAATATACAAATTAATGGGAATAGACAATAATGGTTATGCAGAAGAAATAGGCCAAGATAAAGTGGAATATTTAACAAGTGCTAATGCTATTACTTTAATGCAAGAAAATGGTGATGTTGTTCAGGCTCCTGTATTATGTGCTTTTAGAGTAAAATCACAAAGCGAAATAGATAGAGATCAAGTTATAGGTCTATGTGATAATGGCACGGTAGATAAAACTACATTTTATGCTAGAGGAGCTATATCTACAGAGCAGATGATTGCTGAGCAAATTCCTCAAAGAACGCATAATGAGGAAAGAGCAAGCCAAGAGATAATTATGGATACACAATATACTCCACAAATTGACGTCATGGACAGAATTACTGAAATCGCCGAAAGATACGATATAGACCCAGAAGATTTAACAGAAGCATTAAGAGATGAATATGACGAAAAGGATTTTGATCATTTAACCGACGGAGATATAATAAATGTTGCAGAATATGAGTCTAGGATTCCAAATAGAGAGGATAGAATACCTCCAGATGAAAACCCAAATAATTAAAATGGTAAATGTCAAATTAAAATAATAAAAATTATTTGTAGACTCTAATTAATATAATAAAGATTATTTATAGCATCTAATCGTATAATATAAAAAATGACTTATTCTATGAATCACTAAAGCATGATATCCAGGATATAACAACATTGCTTCAAAAATATTTTTACATGCTGGGTCTATGAATGCAATATTCTTAGCATCCTCGTACAATTCTCTAAAACACTTAAACATATTTATCTCCTAAAGTAGCATATGTACATTAGCATATCTTTGTGATATAATATTGGAAAATTATAAAACTAATAAACCCAAGAAAGAAATTCAATTGTAAAATATTTTCAACAAATGTAACCATTTTTAGTAGTATTTTTTCTTTTTTAGTGCTATAATAATAGTGTATTGAAAAAATTCAAAATATGAAATTTGGAGGTAAGTAATATGTCAATAGAAAAGCAAAGATTATATAATGAAATAGATACATTACCAGAAGAACTAACTAATCAAGTTATTGATTTTATCGAATATTTAAAACTATCACATATAGATAAAGAAGCACCTAATAGTGTAGAAATACAGAGCAAAAAGGATTTAAAAGAAAAATTACAAAAAGGGATAGATGATATAAAAGCTAATAAAGTCTATTCTTTAGATGAAGTCTTTGAAAAAATAGATATTATATAAATATTTGGAGTGAATAGTATGAAAAAATATATAATAAAAATTTCAGAAACAGCAGAGCAAGACTTAGAAAACATTATTTCATATCTTAGAAATGATTTGTGTGAAGATATTATTGCGGATAAATATAAAATTTTATTTAAACAAGAATTTAAAAAATTGGAAGATGTCGCTGGAAGTATGCCTATACTTGATGAAAAATTAACAGGACATAAAAATATTAGAAAAGTCAATGTAAGAAATTATATAATATTTTATATTATTGACGAAGAAAATAATATAGTTTTTATTTTAAGAATAGGACATGCTTTTATGGATTGGGAACGATATTTAAAAGATGAATAGTAACTATTAAGAAATTTATTGTATAAATACAAGGGATTAAAACCTTGTATTTTTTTAGATAAAATGCTAAAATACTTATAATTCATTTAGTAAAAAACTTGAAAGGGAATAAAATGTTCAAATTAGTATCAAATTACAAACCGACTGGGGACCAGCCACAGGCAATAGAATATTTGAGTAACGGAGTCAAAGACGGCAAGAAATTCCAGACTTTGCTTGGTGTAACTGGAAGCGGAAAAACTTTTACAATGGCCAATATCATAGAGCAAGTACAAAAGCCTACTCTTGTTTTAGCACACAATAAAACATTAGCTGGACAATTATATAGTGAATTCAAAGAGTTTTTTCCAGAAAATAATGTTGAATACTTTGTATCATATTATGATTATTACCAGCCAGAAGCTTATGTCCCATCTTCTGATACTTACATAGAAAAAGACGCTTCTATTAATGATGAAATAGATAAATTAAGGCACTCAGCCACAGCTTCCCTATTTGAAACAAGAGATGTTATAGTTGTTGCCTCTGTTTCATGTATATATGGATTAGGAGACCCTATTGATTACGAAAATATGATTATTTCTCTAAGACCTGGTATGCAAAAAGAAAGAAACGAACTGTTAAGAAAATTAATCAGCTTACAATATAACAGAAATGAATTAGATTTCAAAAGAGGAACTTTCAGAGCCAAAGGTGACGTTGTAGAAATCTATCCATCTGACGAAAGTGAAACTGCAATTAGAGTTAGCTTTTGGGGTGATGAAATAGAAAAACTTGAAGCAATTAATCCTCTAACCGGAAAAATTGCAGGAACTAGAAGCCATGTTATGATTTTCCCTAATTCACACTATGTTACTACAGAGGATAAAATGGAAAGAGCCATAACTACTATACAGCAAGAATTAGAGGAAAGAATAAATTATTTTAAAGCAAAAGGTAAATTACTTGAAGCACAAAGAATTGAAGAAAGAACAAACTTTGATTTAGAGATGATGAGAGAAACTGGTTTTTGTCAAGGAATAGAAAACTATTCAAGACATATCAGTGGCAGAGAACCCGGAAGTAGCCCTTTTACCCTATTTGATTATTTTCCTAAAGATTTTTTGCTTTTAGTTGACGAATCACATGCCACCATACCACAAGTAAGAGCAATGTATAATGGAGACAGAGCAAGAAAAGAAACTTTAGTCGAATATGGATTTAGATTACCTTCAGCATTTGACAATAGACCTTTAAAATTCGAAGAATTTGAACAAAGAATAAATCAAGCAATTTTCGTAAGTGCTACTCCTGCAGAATATGAAAGAGAACACTCTAAAGATAGAGTTGTTGAACAAATTATACGTCCTACCGGATTACTTGACCCTAAAATCGAAGTTAAACCTGTTGAAAATCAAATTGATGATTTAATAGCAGAAATTACCGAAAGAACAAAGAAAAATGAAAGAGTATTAGTCACAACTTTAACTAAAAAAATGGCAGAAGATTTAACCAAATACTTAGCTGGATTAGATATAAAAGTGAGATATATGCACTCAGACATTAAAGCCCTAGAGAGGATGGAAATAATAAGAGATTTACGTTTAGGAAAGTTTGATGTACTAGTAGGTATAAACCTTTTAAGAGAGGGATTAGATATACCAGAAGTTTCACTTGTTGCAATTTTAGACGCTGATAAAGAAGGATTTTTACGTTCAGAAAGATCTTTAGTACAAACCATAGGAAGAGCAGCTAGAAATACTGACGGCAAAGTTATAATGTATGCAGATGAACTTACCGAATCAATGGATAGAGCTATATCTGAAACAAATAGAAGAAGAAAAATTCAAGAAGAATACAACATAAAAAACAATATAACTCCTAAAACTATTCAAAAAGAAATTAGAGAGACAATTAAAGCTACTTATGAAGTTGAAGATAAAAGTTCTTCTATTATTAACAAAGATGAGTCTTTGGAAGATGCAATTAATAGATTGACAAATGAAATGATTAATTATGCTCAAAACTTAGAATTTGAAAAGGCTGCAGAAGTTAGAGATAAAATTAAAGAATTGGAAAATTTTAAATAAAAAATATCGTCAAGTAATTTGCTTTGCTTGACGATATTTTGCATTTTAATAGCAAAATAACTAATGTTACTTTACAAATGATATTTTTATTTGATAAAACTCAAATTCTATTTTGATGAGAGTATCGTAAAGTTTGTGTAAACTTTAAACTTCTTATGATATTAAACATAAATATGAAAAAATTTATTTATGTTTTTTACTAAAATTAATATAATCGACAAATTTCCATTTGTCAAGGTATGATTTTTGAGCCTACTAAAATGCAAATTTTAGCAGGCTTAAATTATGCCTTTTTTCTTTTAATCTATATTTACCCTATCTGGAAAATAAATATTTAATTCTGCCAATGTTACGCCCCAGTTCGCATATCTGCTAGTCCATTTTTCAATAATCATTTGAGTTGATAAATACATGCTTTTTTCTAGTGCTTGAATCGTTGGAAATACTCGTCTTCCTTTATTTAATCTTTTATAACAATTATTTAGACTCTCAATCGCATTTGTTGTATACATTATTTTTCTTGTCTGTGGTCCATATTTGAAAAATGGTTGAATATTATCCCAATTATTTTCCCATACGAGGATTGAAGAAAATGAATTTAATGCTAAGTTTAACGTTTGTAGTGATGTTAACAATGGCAAAAGGACATATAAAAAATAAGGAAAAAAATATAAGGAGTTTAGTTGCATAAAAAAGTCATAAAAATTATGTAAAGTTATCACAGGGAGATTGTGTCATCTTGTACTGGTAAAATATAGAAAGGAGCAAAAAAACAAAAAATAATTTAAAGTGAGGCGAATATTAAAATAAAGTATGTAAATTTTTTTACAATTAAAAAGTAAAAAAAGGCACAAACGAAAAAATTCTATATCTTAGCCGTTGACATAATTATAATAATATGTTAAAATATAGTTATAATTAGTTCAACAATTGTAAAAAATAATTAAAACCTATTGACTTATTGAGATTTTTGTAATATATTTACATATAGGTAATGCATAATTTTTAAAATTATGAGTACACTCATAGTAGGTTAATTGAGGATAGAAAGTGGCAGCTATCACGCCAGAGATGGTCTTATAAGTAGATGTAGGGTACGCCGTCCTACCTATTAACCAAAATTAAAAAGAGGAAATACTTTATGTATTTTCTCTTTGTTTATTTTTAAATTCTATTAGCTTTCCACTTCTTACAGATTTTTTCAACTTTGTTTCTGAAATTGGGAAAATTGTTCTAAATAATAAGTGCCCACTACCTTTTAAAATTTGTATTCCGACTAAAGATATGTCTTCTAACTTTTTTACATACTGAATATTACCATTTCTATGTAATCCAACATAATCTGGATTTTTAATTATCTCCGGAATAAATCTTATTGCTTGATTATATGCATTTACACTAGAGTATTCATCTTTGTGTTTTTCACAATGTTCTTTTAATCTGGATGACCAAATATTAATATTCTGTGGTTTTAAATCTAATTTTAATAATTCTATAACTTGCTCATTTAATTCACCTATTTTTATGTTTTTACTATGAGCCTTATTTATTGTTGCTAAGTTTAATTTCTCCAAATTGTTTCTCCTTTACGTAATTTAAATGATTATACAACTTAATAGCAAAATTAGCAACATTTTTTATCATATTTTGCCAATTTTTTTAATTTTTATCAAAATAACTTAAAGGCTCCGTATTGGATATTCTTGCCCTTTCTCCATGGTTTTTCTTCACTTCCACTATATAAAACTCTCCAAAATCATTTAATCTTCCATCTTACTACAAAAGTGGTAGAATTTATTTTACATAAAGTACAACTCGAAAACCAAATACAGGATTATTTTCTACCGTTTCTGCCCAATAGCCACTACGAACAGAAACTGGGTGGACACCACCATCGTCAGTAGGACATCCTCCTCGCTGAACAACATATTTTGTACTGCTGGTTCCACCATCATGATATCCATATTCTGTAGTCCATTCATACATATTTCCAGCCATATCATATATGTTTTTTAGTTTAAACTCATTTACTAAGCCTGTCGCTATTTCAGTTCTCAAACTACTTCTTCCACCTATACTTTTTTTTCCATAACCATAACTTGTTGCTAATTGCCAACCATCACTATAAGTATGTGCTGCATATAAGCCTGTTATTTCTTTTGTAGGTGTGTTATTATAATTTCCATAATTTGTACTATTTTTTTCTATTCCTACGTACTCTTTTGACATCCATGTTACGGCAGTGTCCCATGCAGTTCCATCTACTAGTTGACTTCTTACTCCGTAAGATTCTCCGCTATACATTCTTTCGGATACGGTTTTAGCATTTATTTGACTTATTAAATTCCATGTTTGCACTCCTTTTTTACTTACTGGCTTTATATTATCACTTATATCATTTTTACTTTGTGGATAATTTTTATTTTTAACTCCTTCAGCAGAAGCCTCTACATAAAAATCTGCATTCTTGGGTACACCCGCTTCATATCTCGCTATATAAAATCCTTTATTATCTTCCACACTTTTTATATTTGCCACTTCATCTACTTCATCTTTCCAATCACTATATTTTCTATACTGTAATGTAGTCCAACCTTTTTCTTTGTTTACTCCATCAGCTAAAGTAGTAGTAGCATCATCTATTTGTTTTACATCATATACATGTTTTTTATATTCACCATCTTCACATGGTACCCATACAAACTCATTACCTTCTCCGTCTGCTATGACTACGCCACTATCTATATTAGTTTCTTCTATTACTTTAAAGCCTTTTGGTACTACCATTGTTTTTCCACTTTCATCCGTTATTTTCTTATTAACTGTAAATATTTCTTCTGTTTCTATTGCTTCTTTTACTGTACTTGGTAAACTTTCTTTTATTACTTCATCTAATTGATTAACTAGTTTTCCTACATCTTCTTCCTCATTTTTCATAGACTCTTTTGCTAAATCCGCTGCTTTTTTTGTTTGCTTTATTAATCCGTTATCACCTAAAGCAATATTTAATGTCACCCCTGCTAAAATTAACATAATTATTATTGTTACTACTAAAGCAACTAGTGTTATTCCTTTGTTTTTCATCATCTTCCGCACCTCTCCAATTTTTTATTTTTATCATTAAGTAATATACTTAATGATAATTTATTTGTGGAGATTAGTCTTGAGGATCAACACTTTACAGATTTTTTATATTTTCAATTTTATTTCAAAAAGAAAATTATATAAAGTGTTGATTTTGTTTATTTTTTAGTATAAAATACATATATGAATATATCGTCAAGTATATTACTTAACGACAATTTAACAATTTTTAATTTATTTTTTTATAATATTATTTATTTTATCTAATATTTCTCCTATAATTGAAATTCTTTTATTCCGTTTATATTTTTTCATTTGACTGTATCATCAACAACCAGAGCAGCTCTCTAACTGCTCTGGTTTAAAAATAAGTTTGAACCTATCAAGTTACTCCCCCGGATTCAAGTTTATACAAAGTGTAACTCGACTACTAACCCACTCATATATAGCGTCAGGTCTTACCAGTCGAAGGTTACAAGCAGGACGAACATTTCCCTCCAGCTTATAAGATCCTCCACGTAAAGCACGTACTGTACCGCCCGAGCAAGCCATATTTAATTCCTCAAAATTTCCTGCAAAATCATAAATATTTTTTTCTTTATTGGTTACTTTTCCGTCCTTTATCAAATCTATTCCTGTTTTATGCTCATTGTTTCCTGTTTCTCCATAATACCAACCCATTCCTCTACTGTCCATAATGTAATATTTCTTTTCTTCTGTCAATGTTGGATTTTCTATGTCTTGCATCCAATTTAGTACATAGTCCCATTGACTTCCCCATATCATACTACTTGTTACATTTGAACCTTCTTGGGCTATTTTTTTACTATTTTTGTAGATTGTATACCAGTTAATGTTTCCCGTTGGTACTAGTCCCGATTGTACTTTTGGTTCCTCGCCGTCATTTAAACCTGATGTTTCATATCTGCCTATATAAAATCCTCCATATTTTGCTACACTTTTTGCCATTTTATAAAATTCTTCTTGTAACTCCTGTAAAAATTCATTTGATGTAGTCTGTAAAAAATTAGATAAATTTTCATCTGTATCCACTGTTGTCAATCCTGGTTCCCTTATTATGTTTTCATTATATTCTGTATATGGTATTCCTGCAGTAAATCCATTATCCGTAGTCGGAGTATAAAGTTGTCCTACCAAGTATTCTTTGTTCGGTGTATGTGGGTGTCCATTTCCATCACAAGAAAAATTTACTCCATCAAAAGTAATTGTAGCTGTTGTATGTTCCTTACACATTACCATATCATTTATAACTTTTACTGGTACCCATACAAATTCATTACCTTTTTTACTATTGTTTAGATCATCTCCACTTACACTTGATATTACAAATCCTGAGTCTTTATCTCCTCCTACATAATAAAAATTTTTTGGTACTGGTATTGTATTTCCTTTTCCGTCTGCTGTTGGTGTTACTTTTGTTAAATCCCACTTATCTTTCTCTGCTTTTGGTACTTCTACCTCTTTTCCTGCCTCTTCTGGCATTATATGCTTTAATTCTTCTAGTAATTCATCTAATTCTTCTTCTTCGTTTTGGACTGATTCCTCATACTTTTCAACTGATTGTTTTGATATATTAAACAATCCATTTTCCCCTAAAGCTAATCTCAATGTTACCCCTGCCAAAATTAACATAATTACTATTGTTACTACTAGCGCAACTAGTGTTATTCCTTTGTTTTTCATTATCTTTTGCTCCTCTCAAATTTTTATCATTAAGTAATGTACTTAATGATAATTTATTTTTCGGAGATTAGCTTTTAAAATCAACACTTTGCGAACTTTTTATATTTTAAATTTTATTTATATAAAAAAATTTTTTTATATCTTGATTTTGTTTATTTTTTAGTATAAAATACGTATATAAAATGTCGTTAAGTACATTACTTAACGACATTTTATATACAACTTTCTTGAAAGTTGTACTAAGTTTATTTTTAAATTCTATCAGCTTTCCACTTCTTATAGATTTTTTCAAAATAATATTCTGGAAATCTATCAATGTTCCTCACATCACTCTTACCACGGTAATATTGAATATTCTTTGCCTTATAAAAAGTCTATATGCTTAAATTCCCATAATATTGTAACCACTATCAGCGTATATTACTTGTCCTGTTATCGCTTCTGACATGTTACTTAACAAAAATGTAGATACATTTCCAACTTGTTCTATTGTTACGTTTCTGTGTAATGGTGCTTTTTCTTCCACAATGGTTAAAATCTTGCTAAAATCTTTTATTCCCTTTGCTGATAATGTTTTTATTGGGCCTGCTGAAATTGCATTTACTCTTACCCCCTGTTTTCCAAGGTTTTCTGCTAAATATCTTACACTTGATTCTAGTGCTGCTTTTGCAATTCCCATTATGTTATATCCCTCTAGCACTTTGGTTGATCCATAATAAGTTAGGGTTACTAAACTTGCATTTTCATTTAACATATCTAACTCTTTTGCCATTCTTGCAACTAGCACAAATGAATAAGCACTTACATCGTTTGCATGGCTAAATCCCTCTTTTGAAGTATATATGAAATCATTGTGCAAATCTTCTGTATTTGCGTGTGCTATTGCATGTACTATTCCATCAACTTTGCCATTTTCATTTTTTATTTTTGTAAACACTTCAGAAACCAAATCATCTTCTGCTGCGTCGTCTAATACATATGCTTTACTTCCCTCAAAATCTTTTATTAATTCTTCTATTTTTTCTTTATTGTCTTCTCCCATATACGTAAATATTAATTTTGCTCCATTTTCATATGCTGATTTTGCTATTCCATAAGCTATGCTCCATTTATTTCTTATACCCATTATTAATATTTTTTTATCTTTTAATAGCATTTTTCAATTACATGGTACATTTATATACCATTTTCTCCTTTCTTTTTTTATTTAATATTTTTGAACTTTGTATAATCCTCTAGTATTTTTTGTATAGCTGCATTATCCGTTTATAACCTCGAATTCTCCCATGTTTCTAAACTTTGTATATCTATCTTCTACGATTTCTTGCTCTGATTTTTCTTTTAGTTTAGAAATGCTTGTTTTTATTTCTTTTTTTAGGCTTTCTGATACTGCTTTAAAGCTTTCCTCTACATCTCCGCTTGGCTCTTTTATTATTTTATCTATTACTTTTAAATCCTTTAAATCTTTTGCTGTTAATCTCATTTTTTCTGCAGCTTCTTTGTATCTTGATGAGTCTTTCCACAAAATACTGCTAAATCCCTCTGGCGATAATATAGAATAGATTGCATTTTCTAGCATTAATACTTTATTTGCTACTCCAATTGCTAAAGCTCCTCCACTTGAGCCTTCTCCTATTACGATTGCTATTGTTGGGGCCTTTAATTTAGCCATTTCAAACATTGATTTTGCAATTGCTTCTCCTTGTCCTCTTTCTTCTGCTCCAATTCCTGGATAAGCTCCTTTTGTGTCAATAAATGTTATTACTGGTCTATTAAATTTTTCTGCTTGTTTCATAAACCTTATTGCTTTTCTATAACTTTCTGGATTTGGCATACCAAAATTTCTTTCAATATTTTCCTTAGTTGTTCTGCCTTTTTGCTCTGCTATAATTGTGAAATTTTGTTTTCCTATCCTTGCAAGTCCACATACTATTGCTTTATCGTCTTTAAAATTTCTATCTCCATGCAATTCTATGAATTCGTCAAATATTTCATCTATATAGTCCAGTGCCGTTTTTCTTTTAGTATTTCTAGCTATTTCGACTTTTTCCCATGCTGTTGTTTTCATTTTTATTTATCACTCCTCCTTTAATTAATTTATTCTAGTTCTCTCCTGTTATAAGCTTATAAATAGCCTCTTACTCAGTTCTAACATTTAAGGTTAATTAAATTTGCTAATTATCAATTAAATCTTTGTTTCTTAACTTTTGCTATTCAAAAGTATTAATTTATAAAGAGTGTCTTTTAAATCTTTTCTTTCAACTATCTTGTCTATAAAACCATGTTCTAGCAAAAATTCTGCTGTTTGAAATCCCTCTGGTAATTTTTCGCCAATTGTTTGTTCAATTACTCTTTGTCCTGCAAATCCTATCATAGCACCTGGCTCGGCTAAGATTATATCTCCTAAACTTGCAAATGATGCAGTTACTCCTCCATAAGTTGGGTCTGTTAAAACTGATATATATAGTAGCCCTGCTTCATCTAGCTTAGTAAGTGCTGCTGTTGTCTTTGCCATTTGCATTAATGATATTATACCTTCTTGCATCCTTGCTCCGCCTGATACGGAAAAAATAATAAGTGGTAGTTTTAATTTGATTGCTTGTTCTATACTATACGTAATTTTTTCTCCAACTACAATTCCCATACTTCCCATTAAAAATCCGCTGTCCATTATACATATGACTACTTCTTGACCATTGATTTTACCTGTTCCACACGCAACTGCTTCTTTTAAACTTGTTTTTTCTCTTAAAGTTTCTAATTTTTTAGGATAGTCTTCTAATTTTAGTGGATTGGTTGTTTCTATATCAAAATCAAATCTTTTATATGTGCCATCATCTATAATTGTTTCTAGCCTTTTATTAATGTGCATTCTAAAGTAATGTCCGCAATTTGGACATATACTCAAATTTTCTTTTATGGTGTCTTTATATATTATCTCGTTGCATTTTTCGCATTTTATCCATTTGCCAACTGGTATATCAATATTCGCTTTTTTATTTTTGGCTGATGGCTCTCTCTTTTTAATCTTGTCTACAATCATTATTTGTTCCTCACTTTAATTTTTTAATTGCCTTTTCGAAATTTGTTTTACTAGTTTTATTCAGATTACTTTTTTACTTGCTTTTCTTATACTGTTTTTATGTTTGATTACTTTTTCGTAATTCACTTTTCATTGATTATTTTACACCGTTTTTTTCTATAAAAGATGTGTCAAAATCTCCTCTTATATAATTAGGGCTTTTTATAATTTTAAATAAAAAGTCTGCATTTGTTTCAATTCCGTCAATTACTAATTCTTCCAATGCTCTTTTCATTTTGCTTATTGCTTCATTTCTATTATTTCCATATGCTATAATTTTTGCTATCATAGAATCATAGTTTGGTGGAATTGTATAGCCCTCATAAACCGCTGTATCTACTCTTATGCCATTTCCTCCAGGTAAATTTAGTCCTTGTATTTTTCCTGGGCAGGGCATAAAATTATTGTTTGCATTTTCTGCATTTATTCTGCACTCAATTGCGTGACCTCTAAATTCTATTTCTTTTTGTTTGAATTTTAATTTTTCACCTGCTGAAATTTTAATTTGTTCTTTTACTATATCCAATCCTGTACGCATTTCCGTGATTGGATGTTCTACTTGAATTCTTGTATTCATTTCCATAAAGTAAAAATTTTTATTCTTATCTACCAGAAATTCTACAGTTCCACAATTTGTATATCCAAAAGTTTTTGCTACCTTTATTGCTGTTTCTCCCATTTTATTTCTTAATTTGTCGTCTACAATTGTTGATGGAGTTTCCTCAATAATTTTTTGGTGTCTTCTTTGAATTGAACAGTCTCTTTCTCCTAAATGAATTACATTTCCGTATTCGTCAGCTAAGATTTGTATTTCAATATGTCTTGGATTTTCTATAAATTTCTCAATGTAAATCTCGTCGTCGTTAAATGAAATTTTTGCTTCTTGTTTTACTATGTTATAATTGTTTTCTAACTCTTCTTTACTATGGACTATTCTTATTCCTTTTCCTCCACCACCTGCTGCTGCTTTTAACATTACTGGATAACCGATTTTGTCTGCTATCTTCTCTGCTTCTTTTAGTCCTTTTATACTTCCATCTGAGCCTGGTATTACTGGGATGTCAGCTTTTTTCAATATTTCTTTTGCATTTGATTTATTTCCTAAAAGTTCTATTACTTTTGATGATGGACCAATAAATTTGATATTTGATTCTTCACAATTTTTTGCAAATTGTGCGTTTTCTGACAAAAAGCCAAACCCTGGATGTATAGTGTCTGCTCCTGTAATGTATGCCGCTTCTATTATATTTTTTATATTTAGATAACTCTTACTTGATTCTGCAGGTCCTATGCAAACCGCTTCATCTGCAAGTCTTGTATGCATTGCATCTTTATCCACTTCTGAACAAACTGCAACTGTTTTTATATTCATTTCTTTGCAGGCTCTAATTATACGAACTGCGATTTCTCCACGATTTGCAATTAATATCTTGTTCATTTTTCTAATCAATGCTAGCTTATGTACTAGCATTTTCTCCTTTCTTCGCTTTTACTTGATTCCATACTTCAATAAATTATCTGACTCCACGATTTGCTGTTTATAGTTTACACTAACGCAAATGTCAATTCGCCTTTTGCTGCTATTTTACCATCTACACTTGCTACAGCTTCTCCTACTCCAACTGGTCCTTTTCTCTTTATAATTTTTACTTCTAATTTTAATCTATCTCCTGGCACAACCATTTTTTTGAACTTCATCTTATCTATTCCACCAAATAAAGCATTTTTGCCTTTATTTTCTTCCATACAAAGTATAGCCACAGCACCTGTTTGTGCTAAAGATTCACATATCAATACTCCTGGCATTATTGGATTGCCGGGAAAGTGTCCTTTAAAATACCATTCATTTTCATCTACATTTTTATATGCTATTGCGCTTTCTCCTGGTACATATTCCTGTACTTCATCTATCATTAAAAATGGTTCTCTTTGTGGAATTATCCTTTTTATTTCTTCTTTATTTAACATATTTATTTATCGTATAACGTTATACGATTTACTCCTTTCTGAGTTCTCAATTTCAAAATTTATTAATTTACAACTTTACAATTTATAAATTAAAATTTTATGTTTAAAGTTTTATTTCAATTGAACTACTCAATTTTAAATAACTTTGTTCCATATTCAACAGGTTCTCCATCTTGCACATATATTTTGGTAATTTTCCCTGTGTACTCTGATTGTATGTCATTCATCAATTTCATGGCTTCTATAATGCATAAAGTATCTCCCTTATTTACTTCATCACCTAGCTCAACATATGGTTTAGCGTCAGGAGATGGTTTTATATAAAATGTTCCAACCATTGGTGATTTTACTATATTGCCATCATCTTCTTCAGTCAGTTCATTTTCACATTCTACATTTGAACTGCTTGCATTTTTCATATTGCTATTATAATTGGCATTTGCTGTTTTCAAACTGTCGCTATAATGTCCTTCATCTTGCAAGTTGCTACTATCAAAGCCTTCGTTTTTTAAGTTGTTACTATCAGTTGTCTCTACATTATAATAAACTTCACCTAAATTACCTTTTTCAACAACAACTTGTTTTTCTTTTTTCATACTTATTTTTGTTCCGTCTGGAAAATCTATATCTATAGATGTTAGTTTAGAATCTCCCATATCATCCATTAGCTTTTTTATTTTTTCGTATTCCATTTTTATACCTCCTTGTATAATCTTTTTCTTAATTTAAGATAATATTCTCATATCATATTTTGTATAGTCTACTTTACAAATTTATAATATTTAAAATTATCTCATACCTTAAGCTCTATATTTATGTAAAATTATTCATATCTTTTAAATATAATGCTTGAATTATGTCCACCAAATCCTAATGAGTTTGACATTACAACATTAATATTTGCTTTTCTTGGCTCGTTAGGAACTACATCTAAATCACATTCTTCGTCTTTTACTTTATAATTTATAGTTGGTGGAACTAGCTTGTTTTCAATTGCTTTTAAGCAAATAACTGCTTCTACTGCTCCTGCTGCACCTAACAAATGTCCTATATTTCCTTTGCTTGAACTTATCATTACCTTTTTACTAGCTTCTCCTAAAGCTCTTTTTATTGCTAAAGTTTCTGTTAAATCATTTAAGTGTGTTGATGTTCCATGTGCATTTATATAATCAATGTCTTCTGGTTTTATTTTGGCGTCTTCCATTGCTCTTATTATTGCTTTTGCACCACCCTCTCCGTCTGGTGATGGTGAAGTTATATGGTATGCGTCAGATGTTGCTCCAAATCCTATTATTTCAGCATATATCTTTGCTCCTCTTTTCTTAGCATGTTCTAATTCTTCTAGTATTACTGTTCCTGCACCCTCTCCCATAACAAATCCATTTCTTTCTTTGTCAAATGGAATGCTTGCTCTTGTTTTGTCTTGTGCTTGAGATAGTGCTTTCATATTTTCGAATCCAGCTATACCAATTTCACATATTGCTGCTTCTGTTCCTCCTGCAAGTACTACATCTTCATATCCATATTTTATAGTTTTGTAACCCTCGCCAATTGCTTGTGTTGATGATGCACAGGCTGTTACTATTGACATAGATTCACCTTTTAGTCCTAAATCAATTGCAATATTTCCAGCAGGCATATTTGCTATTGACATTGGTATAAACATTGGTGAAACTCTTGAGTGACCTTTTGTAAAATTAATTTCACATTGGTTTTGTATAGTTATAAGTCCACCTATTCCTGAACTTACAAAAATACCTACTCTGTCAAAATCTGTGTTTTCCTTTGTAATGCCACTGTCTTTAAAAGCTTCTCTAGCACTAATCATAGCAAATTGTGATGAACGATCTAGTCTTTTGGCTTGTTTTGGTTCAAAATAATCTAGTGGATCAAAATCTTTTACTTCAGCTGCTAGAGTGGTTTTGTATCCTGTTGTATCAAATGCTGTTATTTTATCAATTCCACATTTTTTATCTTCTATGCCTTTCCAAGTTTCTTCTACATTATTTCCTATTGGAGTTATTGCTCCCAATCCTGTTATTACAACTCTCTTTTCCATTTTTATATATTTTCCTTTCTTCGCTTCCGCACTTCAAAGATTTACTTTGTCAATCCTTGAAGCATAGTTAGCCGATGACTAATCCTTTTTAATTAGCATATATACTTCAATGCTTTACCCTATAAATTATTAAATCTTAGATAGCTAATTACATTAGCATCCCACCGTCTATGTGAATAACTTGACCAGTAATATATGAACTTTCTTCTGATGCCAAAAATTTTACTACATTGGCAACATCTTCTACTGTTCCCATCCTATTTAGTGGGATTGACTCTGCTATTTTTTCTTTTACTTCATCTTTTAAAACTGCTGTCATATCTGTTTGGATAAATCCTGGTGCCACTGCGTTTACTAATATGTTTCTTGAGCCAACTTCTTTTGCTAAACTTTTGGTAAATCCTATAATTCCTGCTTTAGAAGCAGCATAGTTTGTCTGTCCGGCATTTCCGGCAATGCCTACAACTGACGATATATTTATTATTCTACCTGAGCGAGCTTTCATCATATAAGGAATTACATTTTTAGTAACGTTGAAAGTTCCAATTAAATTGACATCAATTACGCTTTCAAAATCTTCTTTTTTCATCCTCATTAATAGTGTATCTTTTGTAATTCCTGCATTATTTACTAATACATCTATTTTTCCAAATTTGTCTATTACCTCTTTTACTATTTTTTCAGTATCTTCAAATACTGACACATCTCCTTTCACAGCTATAAACTCTACATTGTGAGATTTAATTTCTCTTTCTAGTTCTTGTAATTCGCTATTTTCGCTTCTATAATTTACAGCTATGTCAAATCCTTCTTTAGCAAGAGTTATAGCAATTTGTTTTCCTATTCCTCTTGAAGCTCCTGTGATTAATGCAACTTTACTCATAATTATTCTCCCTTCTGCTTTATAAATTACTCTATACCTTTCACAAATTTAATTGTTTGTTCCAATTCTTCTGCATTACTTATATTTAATATATTTACTTGCTTATCTTTATTAGTTCTTTTCACAAATCCCGACAAAGTCTTGCCCGGGCCTATTTCTATGAAAGTATTTACTCCATCATCTAGCATATTTTCAATTGTTTGAGTAAATCTAACTGGATTTATAATATGTTTTACTAAAATCTCTTTTACATTGTCATTAGGTTTATATTCGGTTCCATCTAAGTTTTTAATTACCTTTGATGTAAATGGTCCTATTTCTATTTTTTCCAGTTCTTTTTCTAATGCCTTAGAACTTTCTAATAATTTTTTTGTATGAAATGGTCCTGCTGTTTTTAATGTTATAACTTTTTTGGCTCCCATTTCTTTTGCAATAGCTTGTGCTTCAAGTACTGCTTCTTTTTCGCCAGATATTGCTACTTGACCAGTGCAATTGTAATTAGCAGGAACCACAAATCCACTTTTTACTTTTGCACATACATCTTCTACTTCCTTGTCTGTCATGCCAATAATTGCAGTCATTTGCCAGTCGCCTTTTGGAAGAAGATTTTGCATATATTCGCCTCTTTTTTGAACAATTTTTATTCCTTGCTCCATAGATAGTGCACCACTATTAATTAAAGCTGTATATTCTCCAAGGCTTAGTCCAGCTGAAATTTCTGGCTTTATATTATTTTCTTTTAGAATTTCTAGTATTGCTAAACTCATAGTAAGTATTGCAAGCTGAGTATACTGTGTTTGATTTAAAATTTCTTCTGGTCCTTGAAATGATATTTTGGCTATATCTATACCTGTTAGTTCATAGACCTTATCATATATATTTTGGGCTAAAATATATTTTTCATATATGTCTTTTCCCATACCAACGCTCTGTGCGCCCTGCCCTGGGAACAGAAATCCAATTTTCATTTTAATTTCATTCCTTTCTTTGCTTCAAACCATTTAGTAAATGTCAATTTTACCTTTTTATCTTAAATTCATTATCAATTTATTCTAACTATTCTTCTCAAAATTTACTCTATCTGTTCTTTTTAAAATTTCCACTTCAAATCTATTGCAAAATTCTGTTATAAAATCTTCTACATTTACGTCAATATCAAATTCCTTTTTTATGGATGTAGCTATATTTTTTATATCATCTTGAAAGTTTGTTTTTGAAGTATTTATACCAATTCCAATGACTAAATATTGCACTTTTCCTTGCATTATTTTAGTTTCAGTAAGAATCCCTCCAATTTTTTTACCATGTACTACTATGTCGTTTGGCTCTTTTATTGATACATCAATTCCATATTGTAATTTCAAAATATCTTGAATAATACAAGCAATTTGCTTAGTTAGTCCATCAAGCTTGCTAATATCACAATTTAATTTAAGAAAAAATGAAAACGCAATATTATTTTTTTCATCAGTATACCACGTTCTTCCGTGTGTTCCTTTACCCTGCGTCTGTATGTCCGCCATTACAAGGCTTCCATTTTCACTATTATTTTGTATCATTCTCCAAATTTCACTTTGTGTTGAATCGATTTGTTCTAAGTGAATACAATTTTTACCCAATGTTTTGGTTTTCAGATTTTTTAATTTCATCTAAATTTGCCTGCCTTTTTATTTTATTTGTCGTCGTTTTTAATAGTGGCTCTTCTGTTACTGTTATTTTTCTAATTGCCTTGTAATTAGGCATTGATTTATTTATTTTTTTGATTTCACCCAACATATAGTCATATACATCTTGGTTATTTTTTACATTATAAAACTCTTTTATTACATCTTTGTCAAAAACTATTTTTGCACTAATTATAATATCTTCCTTGTCTTCTGAGTTAATACGTTTGCTTCCATAAATAAAGGATTCTTTAACACCCTCTATTTTGTTTACTAAGTTTTCCATCTCTTCTGGAAAAATATTTTTCCCATTTTTTAAAACTATTACACTTTTCTTTCTTCCACAAATAAATATATATCCATCTTCATCAATTTTAGCTAAATCTCCTGTATAAAACCAGCCATCACGTAAAGCTTCCCTTGTAGCTTTTTTGTCTCCATAATATTCAAGCATTATACTTGGTCCTTTAACAACAAGCTCGCCAATTCCATCGCTATTTTCATCCACAATTTTTGCTGTTACACTTGGAACAGACTTTCCTATTGAACCTACTCTATAATACTTATTTGTTCCAATTCCAACTACTGGTGAGGTTTCTGTTAAGCCATATCCTTGCACTAAATTTAATCCAATAAGTCTATATCTTTCCTCAATGTTTTTATCTAAAGACGCTGCTCCGCTTATAAGAAGCTTTACTTTTCCTCCAAGCAAATCATGTATTTCTTTAAATACTTCTTTCTTTTTCTCCATTGGAAAGTCTCTATATTTTTCTTCGTCTTCTAAGATTTTTTCCAGCTTTCCCTCTTTTTGTATTTGCTTTCTAATTATTTTAAATATTCTTTCATAAATAGCTGGTACACAAGCCATAACGCTTACGTGGTACTCATTTAAATTACTGGTTATATGCCTCAACCCATCGCAAAATACGGTTTTTGACCCTTTATACAGTGAAAGCAAAAATCCAACTGTACACTCAAATACATGGTGTAATGGTAATACAGAAAGAAATGTGTCATTTTCATTTACATCTAAAATGCTTCCCAAATCCATTAAGTTTGTACAGATATTTTTATGTGACAAGCAAACCACTTTAGAAGCAGATGTTGTTCCAGATGTAAATAACATAATGCTCATTACTTCTGGATTTATTTTTGCATCTAAGAACTCTCTATTGCCACGTTCCAAAAGTTTTTTACCTGTTTTTATTAATTCATTAAATGAATATATACCATCTTGATGTTTGTCTGTTTCCATTGATATTAAATGCTTTAGTTTATTTTTATGACTATATCGTATTCTTTCTATTTCTTTAGCATGTTTATTAGTGTAAAAAATTGCTTCAATTTCAGATCTTTGTATTAGTGATTCTAGTTCATTTTCAGGCAGTGATTTATCTAGTGGAACAACTATTCCTGTACCACATACTATTGATAAATATGCTATTTCCCACTCAAACCTGTTTTCACCTATTACACCAATTCTTTTATCTTTTAATCCTAGATTTATCAAAGCTGTTCCTAAAGCATTTATCATATATCTTACTTCTTTATGAGTGTAAGTTTTATATTTCCCTTCTGACACTCTTATTTGGTATGCTATTTTATCTCCATATAATTTTCCAGTTTTGCTTAACATATCCTTTAAATCTGTTATTTTTAAACTGTTATAAATTCTTTTGCTCATTTTTTAACTCCTCCAATAATTATAGCATACACTTTTTTGCAAGTCATTATACTGAGGGGTCAGTACAAAAATGAAATTAAAATATTATAATTTACAATATAAAAAAATGAATATAGGTTGTTTTTTCATGCCTTGCTGTCGAAAATTCCATAAGGCCACTGCTGGCTGTGCAATGAATGTACTTCCTAAGGGTTGCATAATGCCATTGGGCGCTTGTATGTAATTTTCTTCATTCGACCCTTGCTAGCGCTACGGGTGGTCCCTGCGCGGCTTATTCAAAAACAACTATATTCATTTTTTTTATTATATTATTTTATAAATTGTAACACATTTTTGTTTAATTCATCTTCTTAGATAAACCTCTAACAACAGTATTGATAAAACCATCATATACATCATCTATATTTACAGTTCTGTTTTTCTTCAATCTATATATAAGGCTTGAACAAGTAATTCCAAATATTCCTGATGCTAAAGCTTCTACATTACCATCATAGAATTCACCATTTTTTATTCCCTCTTCAATTACTTCTTCAATTATTTTTATGTAATCAAAAACTGCTCTTTTGCATTTTTGATTTTTAACTTCTTCTCCCCAAATTTGAGAAAATACTACATTTAAAAATGCTTCATATTTAACGGTTACCTTTATTTGAACTAATATAATCGCTTTTATTTTTTCTAAAGCTGTTGTACACTCTTTTGTTTTTATTTCTATATTGTTTTTAAGAAGTTTCAATCCCTCTTCTAAGAGCATATCAAATATATCTTCTTTTTTCTCAAAATGGTAGTATAAGGAGCCTTTTGCGACTCCTGCTATTGCAGTAATTTCTTCTATACTTGCATTATCATATCCTTTTTCTGCAAATATCTGCACTGCAGTATTAAAAATTCTTCTTTTAGTTTTGCTCATTTTTTCGTTAGGCATACATACCTCCTCATTTTAGAAACTTATTAAAAATTAGCATTTAAATAATCTAATTCTTCTTGTGAAATAAAAATGCATGAAAAATTACCATATTTTCGTACTTTTGCAAAATAATAATATCATTTTTTAGTTAAAAAAACAAGGGATTTTATAATTACCTTGTCTTTTTATTGTATAATTCTTTGCCTATTGCTTATCTACAAAAACCCTAGGTACTCTGCTGGAAATTGTACTCATAATTTCGTAATTAATAGTATGACATTTTTTTGCTACTTCATCTAGCGTAATTAGCTTATTATCCCATATGTAAACATCATCACCAACATTTACATTATCTATATCTGTAACATCTGCCATAAAACTGTCCATACATATATTGCCTACTACTATGTCATTTTCAATTATTTTATCTATTTCATCTATGTATGGTTGATTTAAAACAAAAATCTCTTTTTGGCATCCATTTTCTCTCATTTCAACTGCTTCATCAACTGTTGCAACTGCTACAATGTCAAATTGCTCTATCACATCTTTTTGTTTATTGATGTAAGTTCCATATCCATTAGCTTTAATTACAGGCATAATTTTTTTCTCATCACCTATAAAATCTTGTATTTGCTTTACATTGTAGTTAAAAGCATTTGCATCCACTTTCATTACAGTTGGTCTAGTAATTTCCATTAAATTTTCCTCCTTAATTTTATCTGTTTATAATTATTTTAATAGATTTTTTATAAACAATGTTTTTTATATTTATTATATTTTTCAGTTAGCTTTATATACATTATTTTATATTAATTTAGACATAAGAAAAGACCTATTACAAAGTAACAGGTCTCTTGGAAGTTTAACTTACGCTATGTCTTACTCGTCAATTTTAGCATAATGTTCGGCATCTTCCTCGCCGTCTGAATCTTGAGGATTAGTTCTTATCCAGCCAATTATCCAGCCAAGATTCGTCCATTCTCACCAAGATGTATCTTGAGAGAATTTCAAAATCTGGGGTAAAGAAATTTTCCTCATCAGCTGGCGTTTCGGGAATAAGAGAGAACCCCTCGCTCTTGGCAACCTCGTTGGCACTGTCAAAGAGCTTTTTCTTGATTTCTTCTGCTTTCTGCCCGAATTTTTCGTCCAACTCTGACCAGATATCTTTCATGGACTTTTTTTCGATGTAGAAAACATCCCCGCGGTTAGCAGCCTCCAAAAATTCTGTGCTGGAAATTATCTTTTGCATTTTATTGCAGAGTAAATTCCGGCACTGATTAATCTTCAGCTTCTGATAGTTGTCATGGAAACGTGCTGTAGGAACATTGTTTTCGCGCGGCTTCTGCCGATTGTCTGACATTGATGTCAACCTCCTAGTTTTTTGAAGAGTCATGCAATATGACTTCTTCAATTATGATGTGTGTCATAAACGACAACATCTTTATTATAACACATTTTACATAATATTGCAACACTTATGTTAATTAATACAAATTATTTCAAACTTAATATTTTTTTCATTTCCTCTTGTCTTTTTACTTTTTTAGTTGTAGTTTTTATCAATTCTTCATTTGACAAAATCAATTTTTGTATATGCTTGTATCTTGGGAAAGTTTTATTTAGTTCTTTAATTTCGTCCCATATAATATCGTAAATTTCCTCTTCTGATTTGTCTGGGTATTTTTCCTTTGCCACTTCTTTATTATAAAAGATTTTTACAGAAAGCATAACGTCATTTGCATCATCTTTATCAGGCATACCAAATACCATAGATTCTTCGACTAATTCAATTCTATTGACTAAAGTCTCTAATTCCTCTGGAAAAACTTTTTTACCATTTTTTAAGACTATTAAATTCTTGTTTCGTCCTGTAACAAAAAGTACTCCTTGTTCATCCAAATAGCCCAAATCACCAGTATAAAACCATCCATCTTTTAATACTTCTTTTGTTAAATCAGGCATTTCATAATATCCTAACATAACATTCGGACCTTTTACAGCAATTTCACCAATTCCGTCTTCATCTTGATTGACAATTTTAACTTCAACATTTATCATTGGAACTCCAACAGAGCCTGACTTAATAATTCTACAGTTTTCTGCTGATATAACAGGAGCAGTTTCACTTAGTCCATAGCCTTGCACTGTTTCTATACCCATATCAATAAATCCTTTAGCTATTTTAGGGTCTGCAGGTGCTCCCCCTGAGATAAGGAATCTCAATTCTCCTCCCAACGCGTCAATTACTTGTTTAAATATTTTTCTTCTAATATCAATATGTAATTTAAGTAATAAATTGCTAATTACTGTTGCAAATTTTATTAATTTTGTTTTTCCTTGTTTTTCTATTTCCTTCATTACAGTTTTATATATTGCTTCTATTAAAACTGGAACTCCAACAAAAAGAGAAACTTTATATTCATTTAGGTTTTGCTTTATATACCTAAGTCCATCTGGAAATGTAGTTTTTACTCCACATGCAATCATCATTATTAAGCAAGTTGAACCAAATATATGATGAAATGGCAAAAATGCTATATTGGTATCAGTTGATCTTATATCCTCTGTAAGCTTCATAGCATATATGTTAGAAGCCACATTTCTTTGTGAAAGCATTACTGCTTTTGCTTTTGATGTGGTACCAGAAGTAAATAAAAGAATGCTCATCTTATTTTCATCAATTTTGCAATTAATATAATCTTTTTCTCCGTCATCTAAAAGCTTTTGACCTTTTTCCTTTAATTCTGCTATTGATTTGTATCCATCTATTTTACTCATACATATAAATTCAGTCAAATTTGTTTTTCCATTTTCTTTGATTTTATTTATCATATCAGTAAGTTTTTCATCAAAAATAATGCAGTCTGCTTTGCTTCTTATTAGCGAACCCTCTAATTCATCATACTGTAAATCTTTATCAAGAGGAACAGACACCATTCCACCTAACATATTTGCCAAATGTGAAATTACCCACTCATATCTATTCTTACCTATTATAGCAACTCTTTTTTCTTTTAGACCCATAGAATAAAAGGCTGTTCCTAATTTATTAATATCCTCTAAAAGTCCTTTATATGTTATGTTTTCATATTCTACCCCATCTGAATTTTTATGCTTAATTACAAAAGCAATGTTTTCACTATACACTTTGGCAGAATTGTATATAATATCTTTAATCGTTCTTAAATCTTCCGCTTCAAAAAACTTCCTAAACTTTGTGTTGTCTGCCATTTCAGAATTGGCTAATACTTTCTTATTTTTGCCCATAATCTATTCCTTGCTATACTTATTTAGGTTTTTAAGGATACCTATAAACCTTTTTAAAAAACTTCTTATTGAAAATATTTTATCACAAAATAAAATATTTTTCTATAAGAAGTATAACATAAATTATATTTTTTTTGTATGGACTGATTGGTCAGTACAAAAAACTCTACTCTTTTATTATTGGATCAATAGAATTTTTTATATTTTTTCTCATAATTTCGCAGCTATGGTCAAATTTTTCTTGGTCGACTTTGTTTAATTTAAGCTTTAAAATATCATTTACTCCATCTCTATCAATTATAGCAGGCACACCAATATACATTCCCTCATTTCCATACTCTCCATTTTGATAAGTAGAAACTGTTAAAATCGCCTGTTCGTTGTTTAAAATAGCCTTGACTATCCTATTAAGTGCCATGCCTATACCATAGTAAGTCGCTTGCTTTTTCTCAATAATTTCATAGGCAGCGTTCCAAACCTTATTATGGATTTTTTCTAAATCTTCCATTTCATAATTGTTATCTTGCATTACCTCAAACATTTTTTTACATCCAACATAGCAATGTTCCCAAGGCACAAGTGAAGAATCACCATGTTCACCTAAAATGTATGCATGAATATTTTTACTTGAAACCTCTAAATATTCTGCTATTAAATATCTTAATCTAGCAGTATCCAAAACTGTACCTGAACCTATAACTCTGGATGTTGGAAAACCAGACACTTTAGCAACAACATATGACATTAAATCAACTGGATTTGTAGCAATTATAAATATTCCTTTAAATCCACTATTTACTACATTTTCAGTTATTTCTTTTATAATCTTAGTATTTTCAACAGCAAGCTCTAACCTCGATTGCCCCTCTTTTTGAGCTAAACCGGCAGTGATAACAACTATGTTAGCATCTGCACACTCTCTGTATTCTCCTGCTTTTATAACCATTTTGTGTGGAGCATATGGAAGTCCATCTGATAAATCCATCTCTTCTCCAATTGCTTTATCTTTGTTAATATCAATTAAAACAAGTTCATCAACTGTTCCTTGATTTAATAGTGAATAAGCAAAACTTGAGCCTACAAAACCAGCTCCTACAATAACAATCTTTCTCTTTGTATTCATAATTCCTCCTTTATTATCATAGTATGTCAAATTTATTTTGGTTTTAGACATTTATTTTAAATTAATTTTATATAATTCTTCAACTGGTATATTTTTTGTACATCATTTTGTAGAATACTATCATAGTAGTTGGCTAAAGTCAATTTACTATATCGTCTATTATACCAATAATTTTTGTCCTACAAATATTAAATTTGCGTTTTGTATATTATTTAGCCTTACTAGGTTTTGTACAGTTGTTCCAAACCTTAACGCAATTCCAGATAATGTATCTCCTCTTTGGACTATATATGTTCTTTGTGTACTAGGAGCAGTCACTGTTTGGCTTTGAGAAGAATTTGGACTTGATATGGCAGTTATCCTAAGCTTTTCTCCTGGGAATATTAAATTTGGATTTGAAATGTTGTTTAAAGAAACTATTTGATTTACTGTTACTCCATACATTTGAGCTATTTGAGAAAGCGTGTTTCCTCTTTGAACTGTGTAAATTATTTTCCCTGTCGCTCTTGTTTCATTTCCATTTACAGTTGAATTAGTTGGTATTTTAAGTATTTGTCCCGGAAAGATTAAATTTACATTTTGTATTCCATTAATACTTGCTATCTCTTGAACAGTAGTCCCATATGTTGCAGCAATTTGAGATAATGTATTGCCTCTTTGAACTGTGTACTCTATTGTAGATGAAGAAAATCCATCTCCACTTGGATTTTCTATACTAGGAAGTGCATCTCTATCGTCTAAGAAAATATCTTCTGTGAATAAATCTCTATCTACATACCCACTTATTCCGTGGAATTATGCCTCTATCTTCATACTGTACTCCTATATATTCACTCCAGTTGCTACTTATAAATTCTAAATTATTATAGTTTCCATAATATGCTATCCATAACGGATACCTGCTCGATAACTCTTCTCCAAAGACATTGCTTGCATTATAAAGGTCACTGTATATCATCATTTGTTTTCCTGTAAGATTAGTAACTGTTTCTAAAAATACTCTAGAGATTTCATTTATGGTATCAACGCTAGCTCCTTGAAATGTTTCATAATCCATTACTAGTTTACAGTCAGCTTGCTTACCAGCAATAACTGATGCAAAAAATCTAGCCTCTTGCTCTGCTTCACTAGTATTTACCGCTGTTAAAAAGTGATAAAATCCTACTTTCAATCCATTAGCTCTTGCATTTTGATAATTAATTTCAAAATATGGATCTTTCCAGTCACTTCCTTGACTTGATTTTATGTATACTACATCTATTCCCGCATTCTTTACTCTACCATAATCAATGTAACCTTGCCAGTCACTTACATCTATACCTGTGTATGAGAGATTAGATGTTGGACTTAAAGCTAAAGATTTACTAAAAGTTGTACAAAAAATTAGTATGGACAGTAGAAAAATTGTCAAAGTAATTTTTCTTTTAAATAATTTTTTCATAATAAAAAACTCCTTTCAATTTTATTATATGGAGTTTTTTATTATTTGGTTATTAAATTATTGAGCCTCTTTGCTTATTAGTTATAATTACAATAACATTATCACTTTAAATTGGTCATTACTAAGACAATACTTATGTTTTCTTGGAGTTGAAATGTTATTCAGTTCTTAAGCTCTTTACTGGGTCTTGCTTACTTGCCATTTTAGCTGGTATTAATCCCGCAAACATTGTTAATACCATACTTATAACAATTAGTATAATTCCTCCAACAAGAGGCAAACTGCTTAAGTTATTTACACCCGCTAAGCTTGATATTACCACATTTATTGGTAAATTCAATATCACTGTAACAGCAATTCCTATGATTCCGGCAAATAATCCAACTATAAATGTTTCTGCATTAAATACTCTTGATATATCTTTCTTAGAAGCACCAATTGCTCTTAATATTCCTATTTCTTTTGTTCTCTCAAGTACAGAAATGTAAGTTATAATTCCTATCATAATGCTTGATACTATCAAAGAGATAGATACAAATCCAATTAATACATAGCTTATCATATCAACTATATTTGTAACTGAACTCATTAGCATACCAACTAAATCATTATAATTAATTACATTGCCTTCGTTTCCTTGGTCTTTCTGCATTTGATTATATTCTGAAATTATATTTTTTATTTGGTCTTTTGATTCAAAATCTTTAGCATACAAATAAATTGAAGATGGTTCCTCTAATTCAACTGAACCTAAATCTTGAAGTACTGTCTCATACGTTGCTTCTGACTGCTCTCTGTACTGTGCAATTAAATCAGCTAATTGATCTGCAGGAAGACTTTGTATATATCTTAATTGCTCTGAACTTAAGTTTTGCATGTTAAACTCTTCATCATTAAATTCTAGACCTGTTATAACGTTTACATCAGGATTTTCTTTTTGTGCCTTTACAAGTTCAGAATTATTAATTTTGTCAATGACATATTCCTCTAACTCTTTAGTGTATAATATACCACCCATTTGGCTATCAGACACAGTTGAGTCTTCATTAGGCTTTATTATTCCGACAACTTTAATTTCTTCAGCGTCATTTAATTTTGTTTTTAAATAATCTTCATTTTCCCTTTGATCCATCCAAATATTATTTATTTTTTCATAATAATCTGTATTTAATAACAATTTAAAAGAAAGATTTAATATGTCATCAAAGCTGTACTCTGTTTCTTGTGCTTCTATTTGCTCACCATTTTTAATTTTTTCATACATTTCCTTAAGTTCATTTTGATCTTTTATGCCTAAAGCATATAGCACAAAATCACTTAACTCATTATCTTCATTAACTAGAACCACTACTTCATTATATTTTTCAGGCATTCTACCAGATACGACTTTGTACATTTGTTCATTTAATTCTTTATTCTCGAACATCTTAGACCAAACATCACTCATTACAAAATATGATTGCATTTCATTTAAAGTCATGCCCATGCTCTCTAAAACTGTATTTGGATTTACTTGTACTACACCATTACTTGTATCACTTTTGAACAATTGAAGATGTAAGTCATAGTCATAGCTAATTGCAGTAGTATAATCTTGAATTTTGCTACCTTCATTTTCAATATATTCTTTAAATAATTTCAAATTATTTGTTTGTACTCTGCTACTCATTATAGACATAGTATCGCCAATTGTGTTATTTGAATAAATTTTATTCAAATCTCTATTTTCTTTATCTTTTTGCTTCATCTCTGTCTCAGTCACAGCAGACAATAAATCAATTGAAGCTGTTTCAATTGTAAGTGGATATGAAGTCAAAGTTTCCTCTTGAATTCTATTGATATACTCTTGAACTCCGTTAGATAAAGATAAGATAAGGGCTATACCGATTATTCCAATTGAACCTGCAAAAGATGTCAAAATCGTTCTGCCCTTTTTAGTCATAAGGTTATTCAAACTCAAAGACAAAGCAGTGAAAAATGACATGTTAGTCTTTTTAGTTTTCTTAGATTCCTTGCTACTTTCCTCTCTGTCTCCATCAAAAGGAGCTGTATCGCCTTGTATACTTCCATCTCTAAGTTCAATAATTCTAGTTGAATATTCATTTGCAAGCTCACTATTGTGAGTAACCATTATAACCAATCTATCGTGTGCAACCTCTTTCAATAGATTCATAATTTGTTTACTTGTTTTAGAATCTAAAGCACCTGTTGGCTCATCTGCTAACAATATATCCGGATTATTAACTAAGGCTCTTGCAATTGCAACTCTTTGCATTTGTCCACCAGACAACTGATTAGGCTTTTTATTAATGTGTTCCTGCAACCCAACTTTATTAAGAGCTTCTTTTGCTCTATTTACTCTTTCCTTTTTTGGTACCCCTGAAAGCGTAAGAGCAAGTTCAACATTTGAAAGTATTGACTGATGAGGTATTAAATTATAGTTTTGAAAAACAAAGCCTATTCTGTGATTTCTATATGTATCCCAGTCTTTACTTTTATACTTTTTGGTACTTACTCCATTTATAATTAAATCTCCTGAAGTATAATTATCCAAGCCTCCTATTATGTTTAGAAGCGTTGTTTTACCACTTCCTGAAGGTCCAAGTATAGATACAAATTCATTTTTTCTAAAATTAATGCTAACATCATTTAAAGCATTTTGCTTAAAGTCATGACTTTCATACACTTTACATATATTTCTTAATTCTAGCATTTGATATTTATGATATATAAAACATGCCATATCATCCCAGATGATAGGTTACAATATATCATATCCTCCTTTCCGTAATTAGCATTTGAGAAATTTATTTTAACATTTTTTACTATATTTTTTTCTATTTATAACATATAGATTATATATTATACTTTTTAGTTAGTCAATATAAAACAAGACAGATAATTAAATATCTGTCTCGTCATTTTTCACTTCATATAACTAAATATCTGTCTCATCATATTCTACTTCATATGGTTTAGATTCTACTTTGGTAACATTGGACGGTTCACTACTATGATTGCTTACTACTCTATCGCTTTTACTACTATCTTTTGCATTTTTGTCATCACTTATCTTAACAATTAAATTATCTTGTACTATTTTGCCTGATTTTTTTAATTTACTATCTAACATCTGTGTAGTTTTTTCAATTAAATCTGGAACTAAATCTAAAAGCTTATCTAATGAAGAACTATGTGTAACTGGAAGAAGCTTTACACCTGACGGTTGAACAACAATAAACGCAATAGGACTTATGCTAACTCCGTGCACCTGAGCCACCACCAAAAGGTAATCTTACTTTTTCATCATTTTCTTCATCGCTTTTTTCTTTTTTATCAGGTAACCCTTTCACTTTAAATTCACTACCACCTGCTGCAAATCCAAAATTAACTTTAGAAACTGGAATTATTATTATATTGTTAGATGTTTCTATTGGATCACCAATGATTGTGTTTACATCAATCATTTCACGAATTGAATTCATCGCACTATTCATTAAACCTTCAATTGGATAACTAGACATTTTCATCTCTCCTTACTTAACAATTTTCTTTTTGTATTATTTACCAATTTTCATTATTTATACATTTAACATTAATTTTTTGTTGACTTCATTATTTTATTATACTAATATAAATTATTCATCTTCTCTATATATTCTTTATCTTCTATTTTAGAGATAGCAAAACATTTTTTTCCTAAATCTTTTAATGATGCTCCAATATGATATAAGTTTTTCTTATCTATTACTATAAATCTATCATGAAATTTATTTGTATATGCTAATTTTAGAGTTGGATATTGTTTATTAAAGTTTTGTATGTCTATTTTTTTTATATTACTATTTTGCGATGTTAAAATTATCACTTCAACATCTTTTCTTTTTTTGGTTAGCATTTCTAAAACACTATCATCTATATAATTATCTATTAATAGAATTTTATCTTGTGCCGATTTTATAATATCTATTATTAGGCTATAGCTATCATAAATTTGTCCATCAAAAAATATTTTTTGTTTAAATTCTTGTTGTTTATTTTTTTGTAGTTCATCAAAAACTTTTTCAAAGTTTTTTTCATGATTTGTGAGCTTTCTATCTTGATCTATTAACTTATATTCTATATTTGATAATCTATTAAATATTTGTCCATTTGATAAAATAAATTTTCGCATCTCAACAAAAGCATTCATAATATTTATACTTACTTGAATTGCTATATCGTTTTTTAATAATCCTGAAAGCATTGCTATGCCTTGCTCTGTAAACGCATAAGGTAAATATCTTCTACCTCCATAGTTTTCTTTTTTTAAACTTGAGGTCGCAAAATGCGACCTCAAGTTTACTGTTTCATTAATTGTTAATTGAAAACAAAAATTTTCTGGAAATCGCTCTTTATTTCTTCTAACTGTTTCATTTATACGTTTAGTACTATAATGATACAACATAGCTACATCACTATCTAGCATTACCTGATTACCTCTTACTGTATAAATTAGGTTTTTAATATCTCCAATATTGTAAGTTTTTATATTTGATTTGTCATTTGTTATTATCAAACTTTTTTCTCGTTCTATAATAATCACTCCTTTATTAAAGCTATTATAGAACATTTGTTTTATAATGTCAAGCTAAAATTACATTTTTTTCTAATTACTTACCTAATTAGCTTCACTAAATCAACTGTTGCAATCGACAAAACGGCTGAT
Source organism: uncultured Clostridia bacterium (assembly GCA_947624195.1). GTDB lineage: Bacteria > Bacillota > Clostridia > TANB77 > CAG-508 > CAG-793. The sequence goes on along the minus strand of CANQJH010000001.1, from coordinate 34,522 downwards.
GCATTAATGTTAAAAAATGGCTTATCTAAATATACCGGATTAATCTCATAATTAAACTTATCTAAATTTATTCTATTAATTAATGCTGGTAAAGTCACTGAAATAAGTATGGAAATCATAGCACTTGATATAGCTGTTATTCCCGCATTATCTGTTCCTAAATTCATCAGCAAATCTAAGCTTTCTAAATCTATATCTGGCAAATCTTCATCTATTTGTTTTCTATCTTTTTTTGCAAATAATTCTATTTCTTTTTCTTCTTTTTTCAGTTTATGCTTTTTTATTTGCTTTTTCAAAAATTTTGCTATTTCATCATCTGATACTCTAAATTTAAATATTGGTAATTTTTTGAATATACATAACTCTAGGGTTAATAGGAAGTCTAAGCACTCAAATATTCTAATATATTCCTTATTTTTTATTAATTTAATTATCTCTTTTAAGTCCTCATAATCGTCAATTACAAAATCAGCTAGCTTTAGCTTTGTCGTTGATTTAACAATTAGTATTGCTATTAGTATTATCATTATCAAACTTAAACAAACAATAAAAACTACCAAAAGAGTATCCTCCTTATAGTAGTTTTTACCATTTTTTATTAAGTTTATACTTTTATATTATTAATATAATTATTTTAAATAATCAGTGTTACAAGAAAAAAATTTTAATGATAATGTAAGAAACACTTATGCTCTTTTCTTTTTAGAAACTTCAATGTCTCCAAATAATCTTTGTTGAGTTGTTTCAACTTTACTTCTTCTGGACATCTCTAGTAATCCTGAAAATGCTGTTACTACCTCTTGTGGATTACATTTTTGTAGTGAAAATAGTTTATTAAATACAAATTTAGGATGCCTTAAAAGTTCTCTAAACATTGTTTTTACAGTGTCTCCAACTGAATAGTTTTCAATAAGAGCTATTTTTTCGATATTTTTTACATTTTTATTTATTCTTACACTTGTTCTTTCTAATATGTCTTTATACATGTTAACTATATCATCAACATTATAGTTTACTTCTAATTCTTGCTTAGGAAGTTCTATGTTTTCTGGTTTTCTAAAAATTCTTTTATTATTTTCTGCATACATTTGAGCAAATGTTTTTGTAATTTCTTTATACTGTTTATATTCGATAATTCTTTGTATAAGTTCTTCTTCTGAAATCATTTCTTCTTCGTCTTCTACTCTTGGTAGCAATTTTTTGGATTTTATATAGAGTAAATTCGATGCCATAACTAGGAACTCACTTGTAATTTCTAAGTCCATTTCTTCCATTTTTTTTAGGTATTCAATGTACTGGTCAGTTATTTCATTTAAATTGACATCATAAATATCCATTTTATTTACATCAATTAAATGACATAACAAATCCAATGGTCCTTCGAAATTTTGCAATTTGATATTATATTTATTTGTCTCCAGTATAAAGATGTTCTGCATTTTTTATGCTTTCCTCCATATATCCCTTTTTTCTTAAAAATAATTTTACTTCTTGTATATCCATTGTTGGTAATTTTTTTAACATAATTTTTTCTGCTGATTTTTTTTCATATTCAAGTAAATCTTCATAGTTTGCCGAGCAGTAATCTTCAATAAGATTACTGCTCAAGCCTTTTGAGATTAGCTTATATTTTAGTTCTCTAATTGACATACTTTTTAATGCAACAAATTCATTTACTGCTCTATCTATATAATTTGTATCATCAATATAACCTAATTCTTTTAATTGCTCTATAACTTGCTCAAATATTTCTTCATCAAAAGTATCGCGAAATTTATTTCTAATTTCATTTTCAGTTCTTTTTTTATATACTATGTATTTTAATACTCTACTTTTGACCTTATCGATTTCTTCTAATTTTTCAAGATTATTTGAAAATTGTAAATGCTTCAAAATCTAACCTCACTTTATTATTTGTCGTCTATATCTGCACCTTATTCTTCGTCTTCTACATCTTCAGTTGGTTCTTTGTCTTGCTCCTCGTCTTTTTCTTCGTCTCCTAAGCTATTTTCAAAAGCTTGGTCAAAATTATTTCTAATTTTGTCTTCTATTTCCTTCATAACTTCTGGATTATCCTCAAGGTATTTTTTCGCATTTTCTCTACCTTGTCCAATTCTTTCTCCATTGTATCCAAACCAAGAACCACTTTTTTCAACTAAACCAAGATTTATTCCTATATCTAGTACATTGCCTGATTTAGATATACCTTTACCATATATTATATCGAATTCTGCTTCTCTAAATGGTGGAGCAACTTTATTTTTTACTACTTTTACTTTAACTCTACTTCCTACAACTTCTCCATCTTGCTTGATATTTTCTACTCTTCTGATGTCAAGTCTTACAGAAGCATAGAATTTCAAAGCTCTTCCTCCTGGTGTTGTTTCAGGATTACCAAACATAATTCCTACTTTTTCTCTTAATTGGTTAATAAATACTACGCAACTATTTGATTTATTAATTACTCCTGCTAATTTTCTTAATGCTTGAGACATAAGTCTTGCTTGCAAGCCAACGTGAGCGTCTCCCATATCTCCGTCAATTTCGGCTTTTGGAACTAGCGCTGCTACTGAATCAACTACAACTAAGTCAATAGCTCCACTTCTAACTAAAGCTTCTGCTATCTCTAAAGCTTGTTCACCAGTGTCTGGTTGAGATACTATTAAATTATCTATATCAACTCCAAGATGCTTTGCATAAACTGGGTCTAAAGCATGCTCTGCATCTATAAATGCTGCTTCTCCTCCAAGTTTTTGTGCTTCTGCTATCATATGAAGTGCTACTGTAGTTTTACCTGATGATTCAGGTCCAAATATCTCTATTATTCTTCCTTTAGGAATACCTCCTATTCCTAAAGCTATATCCAAACTTAATGCTCCAGTTGGAATTGCTTCTGTATTTATTGCTTTGAAATCTCCTAGTTTCATTACTGATCCTTTGCCAAATTGTTTCTCAATTTGTCCCATTGCTGCTTCCAATGCTTTTTGTTTTTCTTCATTAATTTTTTCTGTACTCATAATTTCCTCCTACTTTTTCTAAACATGTGTTTGTACTAATTATATATTAAAAAATATTTTTGTCAATACTTTTTTTGAATTTTGTTATTTATTCTATTTTTAATTTTGTTATTTAATGTTGTTTGGTATTTGGTTGTTTGATGTTATGTCAACTTTATTATTTATTGTTGTCTATACCATTTGTCAAAATTATAATATAAGTTATTCCAATTTGGTGCAAAATCACCTCCAACACTTGAATTTAATATAATAGTTCCTTTGTTTCTATACAAGCCAATATGTGGCACTTCCTCATTTGCGATTTTCTGTGCTTCTTTAATACTATCTATCGAGTATAATTTTGAAATTAGATCCCCGTTGTAGTAATTTGAAATATTTCCATTTCCATAAAAATATGTTAAATCAGGGCTTACAGAATTTGATACTCCAGTAAGTATTAATTGATAATCTTTATTGTTTAAATAATTGTAATATCTATCATCATTTACTTGGACAACATTAATTAATATACCAACCTCTGCTAATTGACTTTTCAAATTATTTGCAACCTTTACTCTGTCAGGATTACTAGCATTTACAACTAAAGACAGATTAATTCTTTTTACATAACCATTAATACTTTTTTGCCATCTATTATTTGTATAAGACCAGCCACCATCCATTAGTGTTTTCTTAGCCATATCTTGATTATAAGTAATAGTTCCTTCTCCATTGTATAAAAAGCTTCCGTAGTCCAAAGGAGCATTTGCAGCGACTTTTGAATATTCAAAAATTGTACTTACAATGTTATCTTTATTAATGGCATAAGCTATAGCTTTTCTAACAGACGAATCTGCTAAAATATTGTCATTACAGTTAAAGCTTAGGAAGTCATAATCTCTGCCTGCATATTCTTTTTTGTTATACCCAATTGTTCCAACGTAATTATTGTAATTAGTCATATAAGTGTTTACTATATCAATATTTCCAAGTTTAAATGTATTGAATATCTCTCCAATTGCATTATACTTATGCAAAGTAATTGACTGAGTTCGTGGAGTGAATGTTTTGAAATTTTTCCATTTGTCGTTCATAATTAATAAAATATTATCATCATTTATACTTGCTATTTTATACATACCAGTACCCATAGGGATTTTCCCTGAGTTTGCAAAGTCTTCATTTATATAATACCTACTCGATACAATTGGAAAAGTTAAATTATACTCAAAAAACGGAATATTTCTTGTTAAATTAAAAATTACAGTTTCAGAATCAGGGGTTTCAACACTAGCTATATCTTGAACATTAGGCAAATATATAGAATTTGTATTTTTTATTTGTTCGATTGTATATTTAACATCTGTTGCAATTAAAGTGCTACCATCTTGCCATTTGATACTTGAATCAAGCTTCACTTCATAACTCGTATCTGAATTTTTTGAAATAGATTTTCCAAGAGAAGTCTCTAGTCTATAATCTGATGTTATATTAAAAATAGAATCAAACACAAGCTTGTCTATATTAATTATCTCTCTATTTTTTGTCAGTATTGGATTCATTGTATCGAAATTGGATATTCCCATTTTTATATTTTCAACAATACTTATGTCTCCACTAACAGTTACATTTTCTTCATCTATATCTACTTCATTTTCACTATTATTGCTATAATACAGTATATAAACTGCACCGCCAATAAGCCCAATAACAACTAATATAAATATATACTTAAAAAAATTATTGCCACTAGACCTCATTATGTTTACTCCTCTCTTCACCTCGAATCCGTACGGTTTGCAATTCACTGTGTAGAACAGCAAAGCGTAAGTAGGTGATGAATAATTGTATCATATAATAATATAAGAATTTTTTCAATATCTTGATAAAAAATAGCATGAATAAATATTTTGTCAGCTTCACAATAATATTTATCCATGCCCCACTTTTATTGTATTTTATAAATTTACACAAAATGTAAAATATACTATACTAATTTTATCTTGACTCTACAATAAGTCTAATTCCTGTTCTGTCTTCTCCTTCTACCTGAACCTCTGCAAATGCAGGTATACATACTAAGTCCACTCCAGTTGGTGCTACAAATCCTCTTGCTATTGCAACGGCCTTTACAGCTTGATTTAGAGCACCCGCTCCAATTGCTTGCATTTCTGCCTTTCTTGTTTCCTTTACCATCCCTGCAATAGCTCCTGCTACTGAATTAGGGTTTGATTTTGATGAGATTTTTAAAACTTCCATTTTTTCCTCCTACTATTATATTATTTTGTAATTACAAATATATTTATAATACTATATGGAGAAAAAGTCTAGTATTTTCAATGATTTTTTGATACTTTTCGTCGACCGTATTTGACATATTTTGACATTTTTATACATTTTACTACTCTCAAATAGCTTTAAAACATGAATATAGGTTATCTTCGAATAAGCCGCGTAGCAACTTATATATTAATCCTGTACACTCTCTTTGCTCTGCCTGTAAAATCGTCTAGCTCAAATACAACACCATTTAACATGCAATCACCTTCTGCCAATTTATATTTTTCAGGAAGTGATGTAATAAATCTCTTAAGAGAAGCCTCAATATCCATACCAATTACGGATTTAACTGGTCCTGTCATACCTATATCAGTTACGTAACCTGTACCTTTTTCAAGTACTTTCTCGTCAGCAGTTTGTACATGTGTATGTGTTCCAAAAAGCACATTTACCCTACCATCTAAATAGTATGCCATAGCAAGTTTTTCTGCAGTGGCTTCTGCATGGAAGTCTACTATAATAATGTCTGCTTGTATATTTTTTAATATTTCATCTATGCACGTAAATGGATTATCAGATAAAACTCCCATATCAGTTCTTCCAATTAAATTTATAACTGCTATTTTTTTACCATCACATTCAACCAAAGTGTAACCTTTTCCCGGCACACCTTTTGAATAATTTGCAGGTCTTATAATATTAGGGCTATCAATAAATGTAAAGATATCCTTTTTCCCCCATGTGTGATTTCCCATTGTAATTACATCTATATTCATTTTACATAATTCGTTAAATATCTTTGTTGTCATTCCCATACCTTGTGCTACATTTTCGCCATTTACAATTGTAAAATCAATATCTTCTGCTATCTGAATATTTTCTAATTCTTTTCTTAATTTTGATAAACTACCTTCTCCTACTAAATCACCAATTGCTAACACTTTCATACTATTATGTAAGCCCCTTTCTTTCCTATTATATTTAATAATGTTATTGTTTATTTTCTATACTCATAATAAATCGCTTCATAGCGCATGATACTCTAAGTATATCTATTATCTGTTCTGTTCTTTTTTAAATTTACTAACTATTTTCCCTAGTATCCAAACAATTTCCGTTGAGTTTCTTCTAGCAAATCCCTTGCCTAAAGCCTTGCCTCCTATTGTAACAGATGCAACTAAAGCACTTATAATGAATTGTAGATTAATTGGTATATTAGTTGCTTGCATTAACTTCATTGATATCCCAGCACTAATTGCTCCACTTAATACTCCACATATATCGCCTATTACATCAGCACATATATTGGACACTTTTGATGAATTCTTTATTAAATTTATAGAAGTTTTCGCTCCTTTAATTTTTTTAGTCGCTTTTGCATGGAAATCGTCTTCCTTAGCGATTGTAACAGCAACTCCCACAATATCAAATAAAATTCCTATTCCAACAACCATTATTAAAACAATAATTGCTGGCAAAACTGGAAGAACGTCGACCGCTCCATTTGATATAAATGAAAAAATTATTGATAAAATAAAGGCTATCACGGAAACTTGAATAAACCATTTAAATTCTTGATTATTTTCTTTGTCTTTTCTCATTGTTTACTCCAATCTATACTTATTATAAAATAATATTAACATTTTGTCGAGAGTATTTCCTATATTTTTAATTTCGCCTTAAAACATAATAAAAAAACGATAAGAATATCTTACCGCTTTTTTATATATGTTGGTAAAGTTTTATGTAAATTTTACGGTTTAGGTCTAGTCGAATTTCTCTACTTCGTACTAATCATTACTAATTAGCTGTTTCCATTTAAACAAAGCATCCAAAAAATTTGGCTACCAGATTACCACTTAAATCCGTATCTTAATCCATAAAACTTCTTAACTACAATAAACAGTCTAGAAGTTTTCCTTGAAATATTACTTCTATTACTAATTTCTTTTGCAATAGTGATTTCATAGCAAATGATAAAAGTATTTGGCCAAATAATTTTATCTTTTAAGCTAATCCCAAGACTATCACTCAAAACAGGCATCACAATATACGAAATATTGTACAAAATACGAAAGTAGGAACCTTTCTATATATATGCCATTATATATGGTCCTACTCTCTTATTTCATAGCTCACGCAAGCTTGGCGTCTCGCGCAACACTACAAAACTGTATGTCTGCCATTAGTGGATTTTTAGCCCCACCCTCATAATAGGCAATATCACTAGAATACTGCACCAACAATATAATTATAACATATATTTATTAATTTGTAAAGTCTAATATGCTAAAAATTACCTATTTTGCATAATCTACAACTCTTTTTTCTCTAATCATATTGACTTTAATTTGTCCTGGATATTCCATTTCTGCTTCTATTTTTTCTGCTATCTTTCTAGCTATTAAAGTCATTTCATCATCAGATATTTTATCTGGTTTTACTATAATTCTTATTTCTCTACCAGCTTGAATTGCATAAGATTTTTCAACCCCTTCAAACGAATCAGCTATTGATTCAAGTTGCTCTAATCTCTTAATATATGCATCTAATGTTTCACGTCTAGCACCTGGTCTTGATGCTGATATACTATCAGCTGCCTGAACTAAATATGCTTCAGGTGTTAGTGGTTCTACATCTCCATGATGTGCTTCAACTGCATTTATTACTTTAGGATCTTCTTTGTATTTCTTTAAAACGTCTACTCCTATTTCAACATGAGTACCTTCCATGTCATGGTCTAAAGCTTTTCCTATATCATGTAAAAGTCCAGCTCTTCTTGCAAGTTTAACATCTAGGCCAAGTTCATCAGCCATTATTCTAGCTACATTTGATACTTCAATTGAATGCATTAGAACATTTTGTCCATAACTTGTTCTATATTTAAGTTTACCAAGTAAGTTGATTATGTCTGGGTGAAGGTTTATAACACCTGCTTCCATTGCAGCTCTTTCGCCTTCTTGTTTAATTGTTTTGGCAAGTTCTTCTTTTGCCTTTTCAACCATTTCTTCGATTTTAGATGGATGTATTCTTCCATCATCAATTAGCTTTTCAAGTGCTAATCGTGCGACCTCACGTCTTAGTGGATCAAATCCAGAAATAACTACTGCTTCAGGAGTATCGTCTATGATAAAATCAACACCAGTTAAAGTTTCTAACGCTTTTATGTTTCTTCCCTCTCTACCTATTATTCTTCCTTTCATATCATCATTAGGAAGAGCTACTATTGATACTGTAGCTTCAGAAGTATGATCTGCAGCACACTTTTGAATTGAGTATGTAATAACATTTTTTGCAGTTTCTTCAGCTTTTTCTTTGATTTGTTCCTCCATTGTCTTAATTCTTTCAGCTTTTTCTGTAGTTAATGTTTCGTCTACTTTAGCTAAAAGTTGTACTTTTGCTTCATCTTGAGTAAGTCTTGCTATTTTTTCTAATTGGTCTAACTCTGAGTCTTTAAGTTTTTGTACTTCCTGTCTTTCTTCTTCTATACTGTCTTCTCTCTTGTCCAATTGCTTTTCTCTTTGTTCTACATCGTAGATTTTCTTTTCTAGGTTTTCTTCTTTTTGAATCAACCTTTTTTCTTGTTGTTGAACATCACTTCTTCTTTCTCTAATCTCTTCTTCTAATTCATTTCTTGTATTTATAATTTCTTCTTTTGCTTTAACAATTTCTTCTTTTTTCGCATTTTCTGCTTCCTTACTAGCTTCTTCTAAAATTCTCTTTGCTTCTGTTTCAGCACTTTTAATTTTTGATTCAGCTGTTTTCTTTCTTGCTATATATCCAACGAATAGAAAAACTATTGCTGAGACTAGAAAAATAGTGATATAAATTACAATTTGCATAATTAATAACACCTCTTTTTCTATTAAAATTTCAATGTACAAATATATATAATTTTTATAAATATTCTACATATCTATTTTATTATTAAATCGGAAATATGTCAAGTGGTTATGGTGTAAATCGCTTGTAAAAAATTACAAGTGGCAATTATCCAAAAAAACATGAATATATGTATTTTTTATAATAACACCTATAAAATTTAATTTTAGTAAATGTAAAATAATGTAGAATTATAAAAAGAGGCATTTGAAAATGCCTCTTTTTATAATTCCATTTAATCTAGGCTCTTGGATGTGCCTTTTTGTATATATTTTTAAGTTCAGGTGTTTCAAATTGAGCATAAACTTGTGTCGATGATATATCTGAATGTCCAAGCATTGCTTGAATTGATTTCAAGTCTGCTCCATTTTGTAATAGATGTGTTGCAAATGAGTGTCTTAAAACGTGTGGTGTTATGTCTTTTTCAATATGGGCTTGTTCTTTATAATATTTTACTATTTTCCAAAATCCTTGTCTTGTAAGTCTCGCTCCATTAACATTAACAAATAGAGCTTTATTCTTTTCGTCTTTAATCATAATTGGTCTAGCTTGGTCAACATATTCTTTTAAAGCTTTTTCTGCAAGTGTTCCTAAAGGAATAGTTCTAGACTTTTTTCCATTTGAACACTTTACTGTACTTTCTTCAAAATTAACGTTATCTAAATCTAAATCAATTATTTCAGTTACTTTCATACCTGTTGCATAAGCGAACTCAAGCATAGCCTTGTCTCTAGTTCCCTTAAGGTCAACATCCTTTGGTTGGTCCAAAAGTAATTCAACTTCCTCAGAAGTTAGCACGCTTGGCACTCTTTTTTCAATCTTTGGAGATTGCATTCCAAGTGTTGGGTCCTCTTTTACCTTTTTGGTTCTCAATAAGAATTGATAAAAAGACCTAATTGTAGCTAAACTTCTTGAAGCCGTAGACGTCTTTTTTCCTTCTTTCTTTAACTCCTCTATGTAATCTGCAATATCTTGTTCAGTAGCCTTTGTATAATTAATATCATTTTTATTAATATATCTTTCGAATTGTAGGATATCTCTTCTATATGATTGAAGAGTGTTGTCTGACAATTTTTTATCATTTTGTAAAAATTCTAAAAAAAGTTTAATTTGCTTATCCATTATTATTCCCTGCCCCTTTTAATTAATATTGTTTTTACATAAACTTATTATGTTATATCAAATAATTTTAAAAATGTAAATAGATTTTAAAAATATTTTATAATACTTAAAAATAAATTTGAAGATATATATGTTTCAATTAGTGCTGAAATTGCAAACATGATTAGAGCTATGAGTAAATTTGAAATATATTTTCTTATAGCATATTTTATATTTTCCCTGCTTTTATCCTTAATAATGGTTTTGTACATTTTAATACCACTTATTGAAATAAAGAATATAGCTGGTATTTCAATTATCTTGCTTAAAAACATTAGAGAAAGGCAAAACAGCAATCCTTTTCCTGCTCCAAACGTCACACTTATTGCTGATATTGTATATCCTAGGCTAAAGCCTTTATACCCAATTATTAAGTAAATTGCCGGAACTCCTATAATAGAGACACTTAGAAAAGTAATTAATGCAACTTGCAAAATGTCCTTTTTTAGGATTTCAAATAACATGCTTGTATACTCTACTCTGCTACCATCTTTTATTTGAGTATTGAACCCATTTAAAAAATTTGAAATTTCCTCTCTTTGCGCAGTTCCTGAATTATTTAGAATTAGAGTTCCAATAAATAATCCTATAATTAGAATCAAGGCAAATATAAAATATTCTTTTATATTCTCTTTTATGTGTTTTTCTATAGCTTTTCTCATGTATTTCCTCCTGATACATAATATGTATTCAAAATTAGAGGAAAATATAACACGCCTTAAGATGTTTGTCTTAATTCTTCTGGTTTTGCTTTTGTATCTAGTTTGCCATATACTCCGCCACCGCCTGCATGAATATGTACTCTGCCATTTCTTGCATTATCTATAATTTCTGCAAGCTTTAATCCTACGACTGCTTCTAAATCGTCCTTTGTTACTTTATTTAATATTGTCATTTCTGTTCCAAATGCGTCTAGTAACTTGTCTATGGCTTTATTTCCAACTCCAGGCATAAATTGAAGTGGAATCTGATAATTATATTTTGGTCTAGAAGATGGGCTTTTGGAGTCTTGGTCTTTTATAATTTCAATTCTATCGTAAACTCCCATTGTAATATTGGTACCACCACATTTATTACATTTTGTTGCTGGTGGTGGAAGTTCAATAGATGAATTGCAGTCTTCGCAAAAACTTCTATTGTACTTTCCTAGTTTTGGGTCTAGTCCAAAATTAGCAATGATTTTTCTTCCATCTTCCATTTTAATAGCTTTAAATATTTCTTTAAAACTAATATCTTCAACTAGCAATTTATTGTATTCTCTCGCAATTTTTGGAAGAGAGTGAGCATCCGAATTAGTTACGAAATTTTTATCGCTAAGTTCCGATATTTCATCCGCAATATAAGTATCAGCACTAAGTCCAAGTTCTATTGCAAAAATCTTATTATATTTTTCTTTAAAAATTCTTTCCAATCTTCTTGTGCAATTTCCATAATAACTTTTAAATGGTGTAAACGCATGAGCTGGAATTAGCACTCCATTGTACTTTTCAACTATATCAATTAATTCATATCCAGAAACATCCGATCTTTGAGTACTTAAAGTAATATTCTTTATATGCTTAGACATTTCATTTGAAAAGCCCTTCATATCTTTTAATGTTGGGAAATAGCAACAATTATGTGCACTTCCCGTTTTTCCATCTTCATTTTTTTCTGATGTTTCTACTTCACTACCTAAAATAATACAAACTTTATCTTTGTATATTATTCCACCATCTTTTAGTTCATAAGCTTCCCCAGTTTTCAAAAAGTTCTCAATATCTTCAATTACATAAGGTGAAGCACAATCTATTATTCCTACTACATCAATACCTTTTCTTTCAAAACACTCTTTAGCAATGTTTGCAAAATTAAGGCTTCTTGCTCCTGTAATTTTTACTGGTTTTCCACTTTCACTTCTTCCAATATGTACATGTAAATCTGCAAATATTTCGTTCATATTTTGTTCCTTTCTTTACTCATAATCTACATTTCAATTTGTAGTTGGTTAGCACAAATAATTAAGAAATAACCTATTTTTATTAGTTTCAAATCAAAATTTAGCCTAAAAATAGAGAAGCAAATAAATCAATTTGCTCTCTCTTTTTCTTTTGTTTATATATTTTTTAATTTATTATCTATTATGTTCTTCAGTAACTTGAGCAACATCATTTTCATAATCAATTGGTCTCATAACACTATTATTTGGGTCACTAGGTTCCTTCATTGCTTCTGGTCTATTCATTTTTTTTGCATCTTCGATTGCAAGTGAAGCTTCTACTCTAGCCCTTGCTCTCATTTCTTCTGGTGTTTCTTTTATATCTTGTTTAATTTTTCTTTTAAGAATATCTTTAAATCTATCAGATAAGCTTAGAGCCTCTCCTATTGCTGACCTAGTTGCTTTGGGTGTTATATTATTAAATTTTCTTGCCGCATTGTCTATAAAGCTCTCCATTTTATATTCCTCCTAATTATTATTTATTAAGCTTCTACTGTTTGCATATAATCTACAAATTTTACGAATGGTTTTAAAAGTCTGTTGTTTTTATCTTTTAAATTTCTATGTTCTAATAGAACTAATGCTTCATCTGGTTTAAATCCAACTCTTTCAGGTCTATCTAAAAGCATTCCCCCAAACTGATCTGCTAGCTCTAATATATCACTTTCTGGATATCTATTTTCAGTTATTGTATATCTATTTACACCTTCACATATTTTGCAAAACTTTTCATCAAATCCCAGATTTGCCAAGTATTCTGCACCCTTTTTGGCATAACTTTGTATTTCATCTAAATTAGTAGAGTTTTCAATTTTTTGACAATCACAAAGCAGTCTTGCGGTAATTACTAGATTATCATCAATTTCAAATTTAGGATAAAACTCATGTAAATAATCTAAAAAAAGCTTAACTATCAATGTTTTAAAAATAACAGAATTATCATAGTAGATACCTGTTCTCTTTTTTAGATAATACATTATTTCAAGCTTTTTACTCCAGTCTTTTTCACTTAAAATGTAATCTGCAAAAGTTTCGTCTCCCATTAGATTGCCTCCCTAATTATTTGTATTAATTATAAGACATAACCCTTTGTGTTGCAATAATTATCATTAAAAATTAATCATAATGTAATATTTGTAACATTATGATATTTTATTCATAATAAAAAAATTATAAATATAGTTATCTTCGAATAAGCCGCGCAGGGACCACCCGTAGCGCTAGCAAGGGTCGAATGAAGAAAATTACATACAAGCGCCCAATGGCATTATGTATGCTTTAGGAAGTACACTTATTGCACAGCCAGCAGTGGCCTTATGGAATTTTCGACAGCAAGGCATGAGAAGATAACCTATATTTATAATTTTTAAATTAAATGTATATTAATTCATTTAATCATTGGTTGTGTATAATCTAAATTAGCACATGAATGCTTATCATAACCCAAAGTATAGATATTTGTCGCCAACTTATCAATTTCAAGCAATCTCTTGTACTCAATATTGTTATTTTCACTCTCAAACTTTTTAACCGAAGTAATTAAAGGAATATCCACACTCTTTTCATCAATAATATTTGCCAATAACTTTTCCCCTTTTTCATTAAAACCCAAAACTCTAATATATGGAACAATATTTTTTGACATTTCCATATCAGTTTTAGTTATTCCCAAAAGAGCATATAGCATAATTCTTTGAATTCTAGTTTGTGTGTACCTTTTTGACTTAACAATTTCAATAAATTCTGATAAATCATTAGTTTTCTCAGAAGCATCTTTTATCAGATTTTCAAGTCCCTCAGACACTTCCGGCAGATTTGCAATTTCACTTAATGGCATTGTTCTCAATTTATACAAAATTTCTTTAGCAAAAACAGAAATATCTTGCACTACCATTCCATTATTAATATTTTGCTTTAATATTTCAAAAGAACTTTCTGGCACAACATTTTTAATTTTATCAACATTTTTATTTTTTAGTAAATTTCTTATTGCAGTAGAACTTGCAAAATTTTCAGTTGCTTCTTCATCATTGTAGCTCACAAGTTTTCTATTTACTGCAACTGGATTCATCTTACTTTTTAGTTTCTTTAATGTTTTTAAATACTCTATACCCAAAATATTATTTGAGCCTCTTAACACATCATTATACCTGTCGTCTTGCAAATAACTTACCACCGCATTTTGCCTAGCTTCAGGGTATGAAACGCCTTTATCTAATTCTTTTCTTAAAATCCCTTTGTATTCATCAGCTTCATTGTAGAGTACATCTGCCACGCTATTAATTTGAAGTAAACTTTTCGCTTCTATTCCAAACGACAATGTATTTACTACTTTCATAATATCCAATATTTTTATTGCACCATAGGCAAAATTTTCCGCACTTGAAATACTATAAATAGTTGGAAGTTCTATAACTAAATCTATACCGTTACTAATTGCCATTTTAGCCTTTTCCCACTTATTAATAATTGACGTTTCTCCCCTTTGTGTAAAATTACCACTAATTACACCCACAGCTGTATCTGTTCCTGATAGCACTTTTGATTTTTGAATATGATACAAATGTCCATTGTGAAATGGATTGTATTCCGCTACTATACCTAAAACTTTTGACAAAATTGTTCCTCCTATCTTGAAACCTCTATTTAATATTGTTATAATAACATAAAATATGTTTTTCTACAATAATTTTGAGAATAGTTCAAAAAAGTTTCTATTTTACTTTAATAAATTATTTTCCTAGTCGAAATGTACAGTTTTAAACTTGGAAATTGAGAAAGGATTTAAAATTTTATGGAAAAAGTTACAATATATACAGATGGTGCTTGTTCTGGTAATCCAGGACCTGGCGGATGGGCTGCTATCTTAATGTTTAAAGAAAATAAAAAGGAGATTTCTGGTGGTTTAAAAGATACCACAAATAATGTTATGGAACTTACTGCTGTTATTGAAGGACTTAAAGCACTTAAGTTCCCTTGTGAAGTTGATTTATACAGTGACAGTGCTTATGTTGTAAATGGATTTGAACAAGGCTGGATTTATAACTGGATTAAAAAGAATTGGAAAACCGCTGTTGGTGATGATGTCAAAAATAAAGAGCTTTGGCAAGAGTTATATGCTCTTACCAAAACTCATAAAGTTAATTTTATTAAAGTTAAAGGTCATAGTGATAACGAATACAACAACAGATGTGATGAACTAGCTAGAGAGGCTATCTCAAATTTATAAATAATCCAACTTAATCACATAAATTAATCTACAATTTCTTCGAAACGATATTTCTGAGTAACATCTGGATACTTTTCATGGTCTACTTCTGATAAAAACATTTCCAATGGTCTTGCATAAATGCCATCTTTATGGTTTGTTTTACCGTTGTTATCCATACAGCGATAAACAACTAATTTTTCTCCAGTTTCACTATGTTCTGCCACTGTAATTACAAATGATCTTGCTCCTTTAAAATGTCTCCACATTGTAAAAGGTCTTACTACTCTTTCTTCCATATATTTTTTCCCTCCTTATAAAAGTTCAAACAGAAACGTCGTTGGAGCCTATGACGGGGATCAAACCCGTGACCTCAGCCTTACCAAGGCTGCACTCTATCGACTGAGCTACATAGGCGTATTTTTACTTTTTAGAAAACATATAATCGCTGTTTTATAGAAAGCAAGCGATTATTTTTAGGTCAAATTTTCTATGTTTTTAGCAGTTTTTTTGCGTATTCTTTGAATTGCATTGTCAACAGACTTAACAGGAGAATTCAAACTTTCGGCAATTTGAACATAACTTTTTCCCTCAATATACTTGTTAAGTACTTGTTTTTCAAATGTACTCAATGATTCATCTATTGTTTTTTCTACATGCTTGATATACTCATTTTTTGTAATTGTATCAAGTGGGTCCTCCACAGTGTTGGTATCCAATACATCAATTAATGGATTTTCGATTTCTCCATTTTCGTTTTCAAATGTTGGATTATTAAGTGAAACATACGAATTAAGTGGCATATGCTTTTGTCTATTTGAACCTTTTATAGCAGTGATTACTTGTCTTTCAATGCACATATTAGCAAAGCTTTTAAAAGAATTGTCTTTCTCTGGATTAAAACTTTTTACCGCTTTAAATAGTCCTATTAATCCTTCTTGAATAATATCTTCTTTTTCAGCTCCGTTTATGTAGTATTTACTTACCTTCATATTAACAGTTTCTTTATAACGCTCTATTAAATACTCTAATGCCGATTTGTCTTCATTTTTTGCAAGTTTAATAAGCTCGTCGTCTGTCATTTTGTCGTAGTCAATTCCTTTAGAAAAATATACATTGTTGTTTGACATCTTTATAATGCTCTCCTCTGCTTGTTTTCACCCCTATTATATTTTTAAAATTGCGATATGTCAATATCTTGTTGCGATTTTGTTTAAAATATATTATAATATCAATGATTATATTGTATGAGGAGAAAATTTTTATGGCTTTTGATGGAATTACTTTGAAAAAAATTGTTGCTGAATTGCAGATTCTAATAGGTGGTAAAGTTAATCAAATACATATTCCTACCAATAATAATATTATTATTGGTATTTATAATGGTGCAAATTATGCCTTAAATATAGATACTTCTGCTAGTAATTATAGGATCCATTTAACTACTAATTCTAAACCTAATCCACTTGTTGCTCCTAATTTCTGTATGATTTTGAGAAAATATCTCATTAATAGTAGAATTTCTAAAATTTATATGCAAGGCTTAGAGAGAATCTGCTTTGTAGACTTTGAGTGCTTTAACGAAATGAATGATAAAGTCATAAGGACTCTTGCAATTGAGTTAATGGGCAAATATAGTAATGTGACTCTTTTAAACGAAAAAGGCTCCATTATCGATGCTTTGAAAAAATTTGATGGTGAAGGAATTTCAAGAAGCATTATGCCAACACAAAAATACCTTCCTCCTACTTCAGATAAAAAAGAGTTTGAAGCTTTTTCTAAAGATGAGTTCATTGATTTTATTTTGAAATCAGAATTTAAGACAATCGACACTGCTATTACTAATTTGATTAATGGAATTAGTAAACAATTCATTAAGTCATCTTTAGAGAGCTTACATTTATCTAATACCGTGTCTACTTCTAGCTTGTCTGCTGTTTATGATTATATTGATGAAATTCTGGCTGATGATTGCATAAACGCACAGATTGGTCCTTTCAAAGAGAATTATTCCGTATTTTTGAGTAGTAATGCTACTGGAAATATTGATGGCAATTTATTTTTGGATGATTATTATTATAAGAAAATTTTAGATGAAGAATATATTGCCTACAGAAACACTTTATTGAAAGTTTTAAGCACTACTTTAGATAAAATTGTTAAGAAACTTGAAAATATTAATGATAAAATTGAAAAATCTAAAAACAAAGATGAATTAAAAAATTTTGGTGAACTTTTGCTTTCAAATATTTATAAATTTACCGAAGATTATACAATTGCTAGTAATGATAGTTCTAAGATATTAATTACTGAAAATACAAAATATGTAGAGCTTGAGAATTTCTATGACAATAACAAACTAGTTAAAATACCAATAGATCCAACTATTTCAATTTCAAAAAATGCTGAGAGATATTTTAAAAAATATAATAAAGCTAAAAATACTATTGAGGTTACTAAAATTCAAAAAGAAGAAACTCAAAAAGAGTTAAATTATATTGAATCATTGGTTTATTCTCTTGATAATTGTAAAACTATCCAAGATGTTGATGCTGTTTACAACGAGATTTCTGAGAATATACTATTTAACACTTTAAATTTTAATAATAAAAATCACAAAGTCAAAGAAGCCTACTCAATGCTTGATAATTATATGAAGCTTAAAGTAGATGATTATGATGTTTTTATTGGAAAAAATAATAAGCAAAATGATTATTTAACATTAAAAATTGCTAATCCTAATGATTATTGGTTCCATACCAAGGATATACACGGAAGCCATTTGATATTAAGGTGCAATGGTGATACTCCCAAAATTGATACTATTACTAAATGTGCTGAACTTGCTGCATATTATAGCAAGGCTAAATTTTCATCACATGTGCCTGTTGATTATACTTTAGTAAAAAATATTAAAAAGCCTCATGGTTCTAATCCTGGTTATGTAATATATACCACTAACAAAACTATATACGTAAATCCTAGATCAAACATCTAAATTAAAAAAAAAGAACAGATTTTGAATTCTGTTCTTTTTTATTTACTCTTCTACTTTAGGTGGATTGATCATTAAATCTATATCTTTATCTTTTAAAATTTCATCTGTTAGATATATTTTGGCATCTTTGTTTTGAGATAAAACAGCCATTGCTACATCTTTATCGCCTCTTAATCTTTTACTTGCATATTTAATTATTAACCACTTATTTTTTACTGCTTCTAGCACCACTTCTTTATTGTCCCTTAATTCTTGGCTAGCATAGTATAATGCTTGACCATCTTCTTTTACTGCTTTTAAGATTAATTCCTTATCTGCCAAAAGTTTATCAGATGCGTAAGCTAATACCCAAGATGCTTTATGATTAATAGCATCTAACATAAATTCTCTATCATCAAAATGTTTTTCTGCGTCTTCAATTTGATATTCTTTTTCTTCCATTATTTCTCTCACTTTTATTATAAAATTGTTTTGTTACAAATAATTCCAACAATGTGTAGTTCCATAATTTACTTACTTTTACCCTTACATTAGTCTTTTGCTTTGTATTCTATATCTTTCATAAAAGGAAACATTTGCTTAATTGCTTTGCTTGTAATCATAGATTTTTCCGGCATTGGATTTCTGCTTCTCTGTTCAATTAATTCTTGCATATAACAGTTTTCGTCTACTTTGTATAATACATATCTATCCCTAACGTAGTCAAACAGAATCTTATATCCATTGTCTAAATCTTTTGAAAATCTTTCAAAATTGTACTTATCATTATTCATTAATTACATTTTCCCTTTCTTAATTATCATAAAAATTTAAAATATATAAATATAATTTTTCAAGAATAGCTATATTTATTTTTCTCTATTTAATCATCTCATCAAATTCTTGCTCAGATATAATAGGTACTCCTAGACTTTGAGCTTTAGTAAGTTTGCTTCCAGCGTCTTCTCCAGCAAGTACATAACTTGTTTTCTTAGATACACTTCCTGATGTTTTTCCACCCAAATTCTCTATTATTTCACTGGCCTGTTCTCTAGTATATTTTTCTAGTCCTCCAGTAAGTACAAATGTTAATCCATCAAATCTATTATCACCACTAGCTTGCTTTAAAGACTTGGTGTTTACTCCTGCCCTTTTTAATCTTTCCACCAAATCTTTGGTTTGGTCTTCTCTAAAAAATGTATATATACTATCTGCAATTACTTCCCCTATATCATCTACAAATGCTAAATTTGTAATTTCTGCTTTCATTAGTTTGTCAAGTGTTTCATACTTTTTAGCTAAACTTTTTGCGGTTTTTCCGCCTACATGCCTTATTCCAAATGCAGATATTAAATCTGACAAATCCCTATTTTTACTTTCTTCTATACTGTCTATTAAATTTTGTGCAAACTTCTTTCCATTTTTCTTAAGAGATGCTATGTCTTCTAATTTTAAATCATATATGTCAGCAATATCTTTTATTAAGTTTTTGTTTAACAATTGTTCTACAATCTTATATCCCAAGCCTTCAATATCCATAC
Organism: uncultured Clostridia bacterium; assembly: GCA_947624195.1. Lineage (GTDB taxonomy): Bacteria > Bacillota > Clostridia > TANB77 > CAG-508 > CAG-793. Next base: position 14,499 of record CANQJH010000001.1, on the reverse strand, counting down.
CACTATCTGAGGCAAAATGGACTATGTTTCTAAGAGCTTTTGCTGGGCACTCAATTCCTGTACACCTAACAGCTGACTCTCCTTCTTCTCTTACTGCTAATGCCCCACATACTGGACATCTATCAGGCATTTCAAATTGAACTTCACTGCCGTTTCTTTTATCTTTTAAAACTTCAACAACTTCTGGTATAACATCACCTTGTTTTTGAATTATTACATGGTCACCTATTCTTAAGTCTTTTTCTATAATAAAATCTTCATTGTGAAGTGTTGTTTTTGATATAGTTGAGCCCGCAACTTTTACTGGCTCTAGTATTGCCATTGGAGTGATAACTCCCGTTCTTCCAACTTGGCAAATTATATTTTTTACAATAGTTTCTTTCTTTTCTGGTGGATATTTATAAGCAACTGCCCATTTAGGAACTTTAAAAGTTGTTCCAAGTTTTTCTCTTAAAGATAAATCATCAACTTTTATAACCGCTCCATCTATTCCAAATCCTAGTTCTTCTCTATTTTCTCCTATTTCAGTAACTGCATTTATTGCCTCTTTTATATTTTTGCAAAGCTTTCTAAATGGCACAACATTAAACCCTAAACTAGCCAAATAATTTAGTTCTTCAAAATGTGAATTCCAATTTTTATTTTCTATTTTTTGAACATTAAAAATGTATATATCTAATGGTCTTTGCCCTGTTATTTTTGCATCTAACTGTCTTAATGAACCTGCTGCTGCATTTCTGGCATTTGCAAATTGAGGTTGTCCCAAAACTTCTCTTTCTTCATTTAATTTTTCAAATTCTTCTTTACCAATAAATACTTCTCCGCGTACTGTAATATTAAGTGGCTCTTTTAATTTTTGAGGAATTGATTTTATCTTTTTTACGTTTTCTGTTACATCTTCTCCGACAACTCCATCTCCACGAGTAGCTCCTTGAACTAATATACCATTCTCGTATTTTAAAGCGCATGATAATCCATCTATTTTTGTTTCTACACAATAATATGTGTTTCCAGTTTGTTTAATTCTTTTATCAAAATCGTATAAGTCATCATATGAGAAAACATCTTGTAAGCTCAAAAGTGGAACTTCGTGTGTTACTTTTTCAAAATCCTCTCTAACATGTCCACCAACCTTTTGAGTTGGTGAATCAGGAGTAATAAGCTCTGGATTTTCTTTTTCCAAAGCTTTTAATCTATTCATCATCATATCATACTCATAATCACTAAGTGGTGAATTATCTTGGTCATAATATAATTTTGAATAATACTCTATCTTATCACGAAGCTCTTGAACTTCCTTCAATTTTTCATTTTTGTCGTTTAATTCTTTATTTTTCTTTTCTTTGTTTAATTCTATATTTTTCTTTTCTTTGCCTTCAATTCCTTTGCTATTACTATTATCTAAATCTTCAAATCCTAACTGTGAATTTTCAAAATCCATAGTTGCTCAACATTCCTTTCCTAATAAAAAGTTCAATTAAAATAACAAAATTTTTTAAACATCCTGCATAACAAACTAATATCATTATTTTGATTTTAGTAAATCTTTTCCGTCTTTTAGGTAATCATATCCAGAGAAAATTGTAGCAATTACACAGGCTATCATAAATACAGTTGTTAAGAAATTTATCAAGAATTGCCATACAGGTAAAGTTTGTACAAAAATCGTACCAAAACTATTAGTATCCAAGAATGCTAATATAATCGCTATCATTTGAGTAACTGTTTTTATTTTGCCCCATTTGCTTGCTGCTATTACATTTCCTTTTTCTTGAACTGCAATAAGTCTATAACCTGAAACCACAAATTCTCTAGTGATAATTATTATAGGTATCCAAGCTGGCAAATTACCCATTTGTATTAATATAAGCATTGCCGATATTACAAGTATCTTATCCGCTATAGGGTCTAAGAATTTACCAAAATTAGTTATTTGATTATTTTTTCTTGCTAAATATCCATCAACCTTGTCTGTTATAGCTCCTACTATAAAAATCAAATCAAGTATTATCGAATATACCGGTATATTAAAAATTGTTCCTGGTATATTTATTAAATATACTATAAGCATTGCTGGCACTAATAAAATTCTTATTATTGTTAGTTTATTAGGTGTATTCATATGTTCACTCCTTTATAAGTTAAATTTAGTTTTCATTAATTACATTTTGATCTTCTACTACATTATTATCTACATTTTGTTCATTATTTTGATTTACCAAGTTCTGGATTTGGTCTATTAATCTTGATAATTCTTGCATATCTTCACCAAATAGCTTCCAGTCATTATTTTTGCTAGAATTTTTTACATTGTCATTGGCTTTTATAATTGATTTAATCAAATCTTCTATATTTTCATCAGTATTGACATTAATGTTTACAGCTGATTTAGATCCTAGATTTTCCAATGCTTCTACAAGATTATTGCCTATTGCTACTTTGTTTCCAGAAGCAACTACAACTCTTTTTAATGTAGGCTTTTGACTTGTTTCATTTATATATTGTTGATAATATGTTTCAACATATAATATAGTATTTTCTATTGGTACTGCAACGAGTCTCTTGCTGATTCTTGAACCACTTACGTTTAAGCTGGCTAACTCTGCTGCTATTGTATCATCTTGGTTAATTTGAGTTTCTAACTGCATTGGTGTTAGCACATTTGCGTCTTCTGCGAATTTATAAACCTTCAATTTATTTTGTCCATCTACAGTTGTTCCAACCATGTATGATATGATATTTTGTCTACCATATGTTGAGAAAGGTATAACTAAACCAACAGTTTGATTTCCTTCTTCATCTTTTACCATTGTGTAATAAGAAGGCATTTTCTCTGTTCTTCCATTATTTTGAGTGTTAGTAACTTCCCATACATCATTTGCACGGTATAAACTTTCTGGAACAGCATTATGGTATTTTTCAATAATCTTAGTTTGAATATCATATAAATATTGTGGATAAATAAAGTGTTTGCTTATATCCTCTGGTATTTCATCAATACTAGAAAATACATTTGGATAAATTTTGTTGTATGCCATAATAATTGGGTCTGTTCTATCTACAATATAAAACTTCATCGTGCCATCATATGCGTTGATTAATACCTTTGCAGAGTTTCTAATGTAATTTATTTGTTTATCAGGGCTTAAGTCAACCTTTTGAGCAAAAGGATATTCATTTGTTGTTGTGTAAGCATCAATTACCCAGAATTGATTGCCTTTCTCATCAATTACCATATATGGATTTTCATCATACATTAGATAAGGCATTACTGTTTTTGCTCTATCTAAAATATTTCTATTTGTTATGATTTTGCTTTCTCCTGTAATCGTGCCTGAAAAAGCAAGTTTCATATCTCCTTCTTTTAAGCCCAATATTATTCTATCAAGTAAATTTAGATTTAAACCAGCATTGCCTGTATATGTGTACTCAATGTCTTTTGCTGTTTCTGTTGGATAATCAAGCTCTGACTTCTTACTGTTGATAACTATTGCACGATTTGTTTCTGTTCCAAAATATATTCTAGGCTCTTTAGTAGAAATTACATTATCCTCATTTGAATCAATTTCCTTTTGGTGATGTACTAAGTTGCCATATTGGTCTGTCTCACCTGCCATCGTTACTATACTTCCATAGCCATGTGTATATTGGTAAGTCATGTTAGAATATGTTGCATTTTGATTTGAAATTTCTCTAGGAGTAATATACACTAGTCTATCCACTCCATTTATGTTGTACGAAGCTATTTGTGTATTTCTATATGTATAGTAGCTGTTTACTGTTTGAGATGCTGATAAATCTTGTATAACACTTCCACTAGATACTATCGAAATATTTTCTAGTAAATCGCTATTTAATGCCATCTCTTCTTCAGTTATAGTACCACTGTAATCTAAAGCTTTTTCTGACACTGTCTCTGAACTTATGTTATATGCTTGCTTTGTTTTTTCTATATTTGCAATTATGAAATCTTGATTTTTGTCAAGCGAATTCGAGCCAATGAATATTAATTGATATAGTGCAAGCACTACAGCTAATACTATTAAATATATTGGCACAATAACAACTTGGCCCAAAACAGTTCTTAAACTTTTCTCTTTTAAACCCTTATAAGCTTTAAGAATTGAAATGGTTGCTAATAATGCAAAAATTATGTATCCAGCCATTTTAATGGTTGTATCAGCTTGTCCTGCTCCATTTAGTGAGTATTCTGTTCCATTTGATAATTCTATGTTTAAGAACTTCTCATTTCCAATGTTTAGCACCATAAATGCTATTATAATTAGTCCTATTAATATAGCTATTAGCTTAACTCTTGAGCCTATTTTACCTATTAAATCACATTTTGCTAATGACTCTCTTGAGATGCCGTCAAAACTGCTATTTAAAACAATGATGGCATATACTATACCATATGCAATTGTTGCTACTACTATTGCCAAGAAATAGATTAAAACAAATTGTAGCAGTGGTTTGATAAATACAAAAAAACCAATATCCCATCCAAATACTGAATCTTTTATTCCAAATTGAGAGCCACTAAAGCATAGAAGTATTTTGTTAAGTAAAATTTTAGAACTTAATATGCTACCTAATAATGCAATTATAAAGCAAACTGATTTATTTGGGAATTTAGGCATTTCCTTTTTCTCGTCATCAAAAAATACTTTTAACCCCTTCTTTATAGTTTTGTTAGTTAAATAAAATGCTAAGTATAAAATCACAAAATTTACTAGAAATGTAACTACTAGGTAAATCGTATCTGTTCTAAATACAGATAGGTAACTTTCGCCTATGCCCTTTATTTCAAGGTAGTTACCCCTTGCATATATGTAACTTACAATTATAGCAAGTATAGTGATTACAGTAACAACTCTTTTTCTAATCTTTTTAGATTTTTTGTTTTTTAATTCAACCTCGCTAGCTGCTTTTTCTTCTACTTTATTTTCTACCTTTTTATTATTACTCATATAAAATTTTCCTTTCCTCGCTCAGAATCCGTACGGTCTACGATGCTGTGGTCTAATCCATTCTCGTCTTTATATAATAGCATTCACGAAATCAACACTATCAAACTTTTCCATATCGTCTATTTGTTCTCCAACTCCAATAAACTTAACTGGTACTTTTTCCTCTTTTGCAAGTCTAATTACAATTCCACCTTTAGCAGTTCCATCAAGCTTAGTAAGAACTAGCCCTGTTATACCAGTTGTTTCTTTAAAAGATTTCAATTGTGAAATAGCGTTTTGTCCAGAAACTCCATCTAAAACTAGCAAAATCTCTTTTGAAGAATCAGGTAATTCTCTATCTATTACCTTTTTCATTTTTTCTAACTCGTCCATTAAGTTTTTCTTGTTTTGCAATCTGCCAGCTGTATCACAAATTAATATATCTGCACTAACTTCTTTCGCTCTCCTACATCCTTCAAAAATAACTGATGCTGGATCTTGATTTTCTTTACCTTTAACTAATTCACAGTTTGCTCTATTAGCCCAAACTTCAACCTGCTCTACTGCCGCAGCTCTAAAAGTATCGCCTGCAACAATGACTACATTTTTGCCTTCTTGTTTGAATTTATTAGCAATTTTTCCAATTGAGGTAGTTTTACCAGAACCATTAACTCCAACCATAAGAATAACTGCTGGCTTGTTAGCGATATTTAAGTTTGGGTCTAGTCCATCAAAACTATGTACTAATTCTTCTCTTAGAGCATTTTTTACATCCTCTACTTCAGTAATATTTTCTTTTTTTATTTTTGTTCTAAGATTTGATATTATTTCCTCTGTTGTCTCAAATCCTACATCTGCCATAACTAACTTTTCTTCCAATTCTTCTAAAAGTTCTTCATCTACTTTTTTAAATCCGAAATTTATTTTTGTTTTGCTTAATCCTTGTTTTAGCTTGTCAAAAAAACTCATACTAGTTACTTCATTAGCTTTTTAAGCTAACTGTCTCCTTTCTAATGTTATTTTTCTGCGATTTTAGTATATCATACTTTTTAATAAATGTGTAGATGTTTTTGAAAATAATGTTGTAAATGAATTTAAATGTTTATAAAAAAATTAACTATACTTATGTTTAGATTTGACATAAATATAGTTCATTTTAAATACACTATATGTTTGCTATTCATCCAAAGCATTAGCCGGAGTATATACACACATTTATCAACAATTACATAAAAAGTACTTTTATTCTCTTCTTTAAAGTGGATTATATTGCATTTATTTTGCTCTGCTACATCAATTAAATCCTTGTAATCATCTATATATAAAACTTGCAAATTCTGTATATTAGGTTTGTTGTTTACGGTAACAATAAGATAATCATAATTTTTTAAAAATTTCCTAACAACCGCTTCTGGCTTTCTACTATTTTTAACTTCTAAAAAAACAATTATTACAATGCTACTTGCAACTAAAATCCCGCCAATAACAATGCACATAATTTTGCTTATTCCAAAACCAAAATCCTCATTATAAATCTTTTCATTTGTTCTATCTTGATATTTCTTTTCAACATTAGTTACCGTATTTGTCACAGGAATATCTACTTCAACAAAGTCTTTTATTTCATTTTGTGAATTAATATTATATGCAACATTTAAATATAACTTCAAAGTAGTATTTATAGTTATATTATAACTTTGCTCATATGAATCTACTAAATCACTAAAATACTGGTAATCAATATTAATTGGTTGATTTATAGAGAAATTGTTAGTATCTATTTCTGTAACCATCACATCTTCTGTCAAATTAAACTTTCTATTCCACACCTCTTTTTGCAAATCATTAGAATTTACAACACCTACCAAATCTGCAGTAATATTATATTTGTAATCTAGGTCAACATTTTTATCATTTATAAACTCATATTTAAAATTCATTATAAATTTATTAATTGACTTTGAAACGTAGTATTTGCCAGAAGGAAGAGTGTCACTTGTATAAAATTTATTTTCATTTAACAAAACTTCATAACTGTTATCTTTATTGACTGTATAACTATACTTTGGATATGCATTGTTTTTAATTTCTAATCCTATTACTATTAAGAAAAGTCCCATTACAATTAATGTAGATAATATAATATATTTAATGCTATCTTTCATTTAAACTTACATTCTCCTTTATTTCCTACAATTAGTTTACTTTGTTACTTAACATACAATTTAATTTTTCTTTACTCATAACTTTTTGCCGTTTCGCCTTTACACACAATTCTTTTACCTTTTGCTTGACGTATATTTTTTTCTACTTTACATCTTGTTTATTGTCTAACTATGCAAATAATTATAGAGCCAAATTGAAGGAAATCCTAAATATTTAATTTTAAAAAGATATTTGCCTTTAATCTGTGTAGTGGTCACTAAATTAGTATCAGCAAAATCATTGTTATCTCCTTTTGTTTGATAATATACTTCTCCATTTTCTTCTATTCTATTTACCACTCTATGAGCAATACTGATATTGTCTATACTATATACTATAACTGTATTTTCCTTAATATTGTGTAACTCACTTTCACCAATTTTCTCATATATGATTACATCTCCCTTTTCAAAAAAAGGTGCCATACTGTTGGATAATATAGAAATAGGTTCATACCTAAATAATCCAAGCATAAAGCATATAAATATCACTAATAAGCCCGTTACTGCCGAAAAACCTGATTTTTTTACTAAGTTTCTTTCATTGTTTACATTATTGCTTTTGTTAAACTCATATCTAAAATAAAAGTAAACTAAAATTGGTGATAGTATACTTGATGTTCCAATCAAAAACCAATTTGTATTTGGTAAAGTTGGAGGCAAAATATTTAATTTAATTGAAATTCTATATATTAAAGGCAATACATATGAAGCATTTAGCGTCAAATAAGTGCATAAAAATTCTGTTTCGAATAATGGCAATACTCTTGAGCAAATATATTTAAACAATTCTTCTTTGTTCAAAATAACATCACCTATTATGCTGTAATTAATTTCAACTAAAGTAAATAATATAGTCACTATAAATAGCAAACTCTTATTGTTTTTATTTCTTTTTACTACAATAAATCTAGCTAGCTCTATGCTTATAATTGGAATTATTTGAATACAAATATTTTCTAATATGGAAATAACATTATGGCCATATGGACTTTTTACAAATCCAAAATGAAAACCAGAACAGAAGTAAATAATCAAATGTATGCAAGAAATGATAAACATACTAATATATAGTTTTCTATTTTTCTCTGTTCGAATATATACACTTTTTATATCCCATATTAAGTAAAATATCATACTTCCAAATAATAGTGGAGTCATTATATTCATAAGAAGTATATTGTTTGCTATTGTAAAAACTATCTTTAAGCAAAGATAAATAATTAAAATCAGTAATATCGCTTTTTCTTTAATGTGTCCCATAATAAGCCTGCCTTAATTTATAGTCAAAGGGAAAGCAAGCTTTCCCTTGGCTATCAGATTAATCTGTACTTTGAACATATTCTATAACTCCAGTAAAACTTTTTTCTGTAGACTCAGGCATTTCAGTTGTATTTTCATCAAAAGTTACATTTACTAAAAAGGCTGTCATACTTCCTGCATTAAGAGTGTCTGGGGGTCCTTCAGTTTTATATATTATAGCAGTTGAACCATTTTCACTCTCTGTAAATGTAGCTTTACTAAGAGTTGCATTAAACGTTCCTGTATTTTCTATTGTTATTAAATAGGTAATATGATCTCCTGGTTTTACAAGCTTAGCATCAAATGTTACAGTCGAATTAGTAAATTGAGGATCTCCAGCATCACAGCCTTCACTGATAAAGCTAGCACGAATTCCTGTTATTTTTACATTCCACTCACTTATTATCTCTGCTGTTCCATTTACAGTTAGCTGAGTAGTAAAAGCTGAATACGCAACTGACATTAGTAATATGACAATTAGTAATACTAAAATTATAATGTTTCTACAGTTTTTCATATCTTACCCACCTTGTATAAAAAATAATGGATATCTCTATCCATTATTATTATATGTATTTATTTACGTATTGTGACTTTTTTCGACTTTTTTACATATATAAAAAACCACTTAAAGATTTCTTTAAGTAGGTTTATTTTATTCTTAATTAATATTCTTCTACTTTAATATACACTTTTTCAGTTTCTCCGTATCTCTTTTCAACTGCAAGTTTACTAATTTGATTATCATCCTTAAAAACAAATTTATTCATAGCATCCAAAACCGACTTTGTAATATTATCAATATCAGGTTTCTTTGTTGGACTTATATTCCCTTCTATCATTTCATTTGATTTTTTCTTACTTGTATTTTTAGGAATTTTCATATATGCTATGATTTCAACTGACAACCTTCCAAGTAGTGTCTCATGATTAGGATATTTTATTTTAAAATACTGCTGTATTAATTTTTCATATTCTTTTGTTCTGTTTGGAGTATATACCATATAAGTATATGTGTTAACTCTAGGTCTTTCTTTCCCTACAATATCTCCAATTACTTCAAATTCATAAGTCATATATTTTGCTCCTCTAAATTACTCTAGTCATAGCATTTTTTCCGCCAAAAATACATGGTTTGGTACATTTCCAGCCCGGAAATGTGCAACGAGCTCCTTTAGAATAAGGAAGTAAGTATTCATGTAAAACTTTGTTTTCTCTTACTGCATTAACATATTTATTCATTGTTGCCTGTGTCTGTTGCATTATTTCTAATTGAGCTTCACCGCATAGTCTCTCAGTACATTTCAAAACAAAGTTTTCAATTGTTCCTCTTTCATTGACTTGTACCAACATACCTTGTGGGAAAAAGTCACTTAAAGAGGATATGTCGTTTAACCACTCCTTTTCTAACTCTGTACCTCTAATTATTGGAGGTACGTAGTATTGAGGATTATCAAGTAATTTCATCTCGTAAGACAACGTTCTGTGTCTTTGGGCTTGTGCCAACTGTGCAAAACTTGCTAAATAAGTTGTGCAATAGTTTTCTCCAAATTCTTCACCTCTATCTCTCTTGGCAAAAAGTGAAAATTCTCTACCTTTAAATCTAGAGTCCAAGCCTTCAACCTTAACATCTGGCATAGCTTGTAAGAACTCCTTTAACACGCCCTTTAATTTTGTAGAAAATGCAGTATTTCCCTCATTTTCAATGTAATCTTCTGCCCACGCTATAATGTAGTTTAGTTGTCCAAAGTTAACTGTGTATTCCATTATAGTTGCAGGAGTAAATACACTTATAAGGTATCTAGCATTTTCTTGTGCAAGTTTTTTCACCTTATTAGGATCAAAATCAGGATACGTACTAGCAATTTGCTGTGAATATAAATCTATCCACTTCTCATACAACTGCCTTTCTTGCTCTGAAGGTTCCATTTTGGTGTACCTAGCTGATTTTTCAGATGTGTTGTACATCTTTTCGTTATTTAAAATCATCGCTAAGATTTTAGGAATTCCTTCAAGACTAAGGTTGTACGTTGGATGGCCAAATACACTGTGATGTCCAGAGCTTATGTTTCCATTTGCTCTTTTCATAGTCTTTTCGTCAGGTTCAGCGAAAAGGGTTTCAAGTGTGTCTGGCAAATAGCATATTCCTGCTGATTTTCCAGAAAAGTTTACCGCCTCCTCCTTTGGTAAGACATAGTCTACCTTTGTTGATGCAATTACTTTGATTTTCATTAGTTTGTCACTTCCTTTTTATATTATTTATATTATTTTTGTTATATTTGTAACATCTGTGCCTATTATATCATAAAATATTTATTGTCTGCAACTAATTTTTTTCTCCAGTTCCTTTATATATGATATTTTCTCGTTATATGGTTTACTCTGTGAATTAATAGTACTACCATACTACTTATACGATTTAAATATGGTAATGGCAAAGATTTAATAAGGTAGTATTCTTTTTTTATAATACTACCTCATTTTTATTTATAATTTAATAATTATTAATTTGATACTTTGCATTTTACTACTAATCTTTTTGAATTATCCTTATCACATGTAATCAATGTTAATTCAATTTTCCCTTCTGTGTCTTGACTTATGCAAGACATATCTTTTTCATTTATTATGTATTTATCATAAACGGTATACATTTTGGCATTTCCACCACTTGATAAAAGGAATATATTATCACCTTCTGATATTTTTTTCAGGTTACCAAAACAGCGTCCATCTTTATAATTATGACCTACTATAACTAAATTACCTATTTCATTTACTTCCGGTCCAAAATACTTTGTTGGTGCAATTTTTAAATATTCTTCTGTAGTCTCTTTTATAATTGGACATTCTATTTCTATTTCAGGAATTACCATTTTTCCAATTACATTACCTTTTTTTGTATTGCTTTTCGTCGTATAAGTATTATTTCTATCACTTGTTTGAATGTCACTATTGTTTCCAAAAATATCATTATATTCCTCATATATATCAGCAAATATTTTAGGATTATATTTAGGTGTTGATTTTATTTTTATAAGTAAAACTACAGATAAAAATACTATTAAAGAAACTAAAAAGTAAATTAATTTTTTATCTCTACTCATTATAATTTTTCCATTTTCCTATTTATTATTTGCTATTTTTTTCTTCTTATAATCAAATAATAGCATAATACCTATTCCAAGAATACCTAAAATTATAATTGTTGAAAGTAGGTATACTAATACATTAGTTTTTTCTCCTGTTTGTGGTAATTTAGTATCATTGCCTATATTATTTTCTACTTTGTTTCCCGTATTGTTCTCTATATTATTCTCTGTATCATTGCCTGTATTATTTTCTGTATTATCTCCTGTATTATTTTCTGTGTTGTCATCAAAGATTTGTTCATCATAATTAACAGTGAATATATCACTATAATACCATTTATTTTCATGTTTTACAGCTATTTTGTATTTTCCGGCAGGTACTTGGTAATTTTCTGTTCCCTTATCAATTTTATAAGGTGTACTCAAAATATTGTGATAACTAGAAAAGACATCTTCAGCACTTTCACCAGATTTAACTAATCTTTGTCCACTTTCAGTAAATCCTTCATTAAGAGTATAATCTATGTTTCCACTTGAGCTATTAATCCTTGTAAATTTTGGTTGAGAAACAAATGGAGTGTAATTTGCCGTAACGGTAGCATTAGAATTTGGCATAGTATAAGTTGTATTTTCTGCTAAGCTGTTTTTTACTGAACCTGCTGAATATGACCAATTTTTGAAATTCAAACCGCTTACATCTGAAATTGCCCATATATCTATAGTATCTCCACTAAAATATTGTCCTGTTGATTTTCCAAACTTATTTTTTGCTGATTCAAGGGTTAGCGTGTAAACTATGCCACTTCCTGAATGAATTTCTTTTGTATTACTGCCGTCAACAATCCCTTCATTTACTGCAAAATTTTCTGAAATCGTCCATGATGCATTCCATGCACCTACCACATTATTAGTTTTACCTGATGGATAATATGGATATTTTATTGTCATAGTTCCAACATTTAGCAATTGCATTGTACTTGTGCTATAAATTCCGTAAATATAAGAACTATAATTAGAACTGCCTGGTTGGTTACTTACATCCAAATTAATGTCACCAGTTGTATTTATTGTAAGTGGTTTAGTTATATCAAAACCACTTTGCATTACACATCTAGGATCTCTAGAGTTTTTGTAACATTTTATCGTTGCATTGAAAGAAGCCTTTTCAATAATACTAACCGGTGAGTAGGCCTGAATTCCACTAGCTACATTTTTATAAGAAGTTGCGTTAACAATTATATTAGCTTTTCCACATATAATAATGCTATCGTTGCTATAACTATTCCATTCATCTGACAGAATACCTATTGCAACACTGTCACCACTGCATCTTGCATTTATTGTAAGAGTTGCTTCGGAATCAGATGTAATTTTCAATGTACCATCGCTCCTATGGTAAATTCCATAAGCTTGATAAGTCCCATCGCAAGTAATTGTATTATTACCAATAAGCTTTATCGTTAAATTTTCTCCATTCCCAGTTATAATTCCGCCACCTGTATATCCGTTAAGTGTAAGGATTCCCCTATCGCTATCAAATTGAGCTGTACACCCATCACTACCTAATGTTCCATTTTTTGCCTTTACACCATTAACTAAATATTTGTATTCATTAGTTAATGTTTCTCCATTAATAGATACCGTAGAAGCAGGTTCTGCTGCTTTTACCAATGATTGATAAAAAAATAAAATTGCCACACCCAATAATACTAATAATACATGTTTTAAAATCTTTTTCATATGTTTTCTCCTTGTATATTTTTTAATTTCTTATGTAATTATTTATTGTTTTCTATATAATTTTAGCATAAAATACGAAATATTCTATATAACTTAACAAAACTTAATATAATTGTAATGTACTTGTAATATTTTTGCTTTTCTTTTCTATTTGCATAAAAAAAGAAACTTAATATTTCTACTAAATTTCCTTTTTCATAAGTTTACTATTCTATATTTTTTATATCATTACTACACATAAAAGTCAATAAATATGCGTTAAATTTCACGCATATTTTGTATTCTTATTTGCTATACTAATTTTATAAGTTTTTGTAAGATAGGAGGGATATTATGACTTTGCTAGAAGCAACAAGAAAAAGAATAAATGAGCTTTGTAAAGTAAACAATATGAATATAAATCAATTAGCAATAGCTTCTGGAATTAATCCCTCAACAATAAGAAGTATTTTTAAAGTCATAAGGAAAGCCCCATCTTCTGATACTATTTATTACATCTGTATAGGTTTTGGAATTTCAATAAAAGAATTTTATGATAGTAAATTATTCGATGATTTAGATGATAATGACTAAGTATAAATATAAAATACATTTACAGCAAAATGTTATTTTTTTTCCATTTCTTCTTGATTTTTTATATAAATGATAGTATAATCAATATACTTTTTATTTTAAAAATATTTTTTCAAAGGAGATTTTAATCTATGAATGATTTTTTTAATTCTTTAGGAAATACTTTACGAGATTCTTTATGTGATTTAGATCTTTCTATTCATGATAAAATAAAAAATACTGCAATAGATAATTTTATACATGAACTTAAAGACTACTTATTTAAATCAGATTCTATTTATAAACTTTCTAAATTACCGAAAGATACATTATTAGACATTAATGAAATTGAATCAAACTATATACAATGCTATCTTAACCATGAAGAATATAATATTCCAAAAGAAATGGTTTATAAGCCTGATTTAATAGGTTTAGTTAATGATGGATGGATTTCATTGCAATTACAAAATGATGGTTTATATCATGTTATCAAATTTGATAAATCAACTGGTAATCCTATTAATAATAATTAACGTAAAAAAAGAAAGCATATAAATACTTTCTTTTAAAAATTATTGCCTGCTTTCTTCCAGTTCCATCTAAATTATATTCTATACAGTTAATTTTTATTGTAGTTCCATCACTTGTAACCCAAAT